>DXLX01000009.1 GCA_019414515.1 Collinsella sp. | reverse complement strand
CATCAGGAAGACTGCGTCGTAGCCCTCCTCGTGCACGCGGTCGGCCAGCGCGGTCATCTTCTTGCCCGCCTCGTAGACGTTCCTGCCGTCCTCGAGGTAGCCCTCCTGGTCGAAGTGCATGATCTCGATCTTCTCGGTCTCCTTCATGTGTGTCCTCCCATCACATGTGCGCGATTCTATACATCGCGCTTCTTGCTGATACCAATTATAGCCATACGATTGCTCATTATTTAATACCAATCTAAACTCACGGAGATTTACGGCGAACGGTCGGTTTCCTCGCCCGAGTGGTATTACAACGCCATTAGTTGTCTAATTCGAGCAGCACTGCAACGAACACTCCGCAACTCGCCACCTAAAACTACGTTGCGCCAAACCCGCCCTAGTGTTTCCGGCGCAACCGCGCAGTTCGGTTATTCGGCTTCCATCTCTGCTATCACACGACGATACATATCGATAACCTGAGTTGTCGCCTTAGACGGATCCTGATAGTAGCGGCCGTCACACGTCTCGGCCGAGGCATAGCCCGTATAGCCGTGGCGCATGAGCGCCTCGAGGTCGGCACGCATATCGCGCTCGCCGTCGCCCCAGGCAAGATGCGTCGTGCCGCCGCCGACATCCACAAAGTGGGTGTGGACGATCTTGTCGCCCAAGACCTCAAAGTAGCCGTCGATTGTGTCGCCGGCAACTTCCATGGCGCCAAAGTCGATACAAGCCTTCAGGTTGGGACGATCGACCGCCTCGAGGATGCGCGCGACGTCCTGCGCGGTGTTGACCAGCACGGACTCCGACGGCTGTAGCGCCTCGAGCGCAACGCGAATGCCGCGCGTATCGGCATAGTCGCATACCGAACGCAGCATGGCAACGCTGCGGGCCCAGGCGTCCTCAGCCGGCTCGTCCAGATAGGCCCAACCACTCGTCACCAGAATCTGCGGCGCACCCAGCTCAACGGCAACGTCAATGACATTCTTAAAGTACGAGAGTATGCGCTTTTGGCCCGCCTCACCACGCACCGCGACATTCCACGGCTTGGGGTTGTTCTGCTCGGGGCACACGCACACGATCTTGATGCCGTACTGGGCGGCAAGATCGCGAATCTTATCCACCGAATCGTGCTCGTGGCAATCCACATACAGGTGCATCGAGCCAGTCCACAGCTCGATATTGCGATAACCCGCCTCGCCTGCAGCCTTAAAGAACGTCTCGATGCTGTAGTAACGATGGTTGATGTTCATGAGCGAAAGCTCGGGTACGGCCATAGTCCTCCCCTTTCGTACGGGCTTTTAAAAAACAGGGGGCTGCCGCACATGCGACAAGCCCCCAAAGATCGACGCAACCGTTAGACGCGATGGAAGCGCGATTTAAACATATTAGGCAAGCACGCCAAAGAAGGCACCGATGATGCCGATGACCATGGTGCAGAGAATCAGGACCATCGGGTTGATCTTCTTGGAGAGCAGCCAGTAGTAAATCCAGAAGGCGGCCATGCCGAGCATGCCGGGCATGATGCCGTCCAGGATGTCCTGGAGGGTCTGGGCGGAGTCGCCCTGACCGATGGCGACGGGCAGCGAAGCCCAGAACATGTCCTTGCTCATGGCGCCGACCACCATGACGCCGACGATGCCGACGCAGGCCATGATCTTTTGCATCAGACCGGTCTTCTGAGCCTCGTTGAGGAAGCCAATGCCCAGTTCATAACCCTTGATAGCGCCAAAGATACGAATCAGGAACGCCGGGATGTTATAGATGAGCAGGAAGGCGATGGGGCCAAAGGCGTTGCCGGCCTGGCACAGGCTGATGCCCACGGCAGCGGCAACAACGCGCAGGGTGGACAGGAAGAAGGAGTCACCCAGACCGGAAAGCGGGCCCATGAGGGCGGCCTTGATGT
This sequence comes from Collinsella sp., assembly GCA_019414515.1. Classification (GTDB taxonomy): domain Bacteria; phylum Actinomycetota; class Coriobacteriia; order Coriobacteriales; family Coriobacteriaceae; genus Collinsella. The sequence goes on along the minus strand of DXLX01000009.1, from coordinate 2,484 downwards.
CGTTGACGCTCTCGGGCTCAACCTCGCCGCGAGCGACCTTCTCTTCCATGGCCATCGCGATGCCGCCCACGAAGGGAGCGAGCTGCGGGGTGATGTTGAAGAATGCGCTGTGACGGTGCAGGGCCTCGGCGTAATCGTCGGGACGGCCGGCATAGATCTTCTTGAGCATGTTGGCGACCATCAGGCAGAAGGCAATGTTCATCTGCTTGTAGTAGGTCCAGGAGAACTCCATGCCCAGAGCGCCGGTACTCAGAGAGCTCTTAATGAGGTCGGAGCGAGTAATCTGGTTCTCGGAATTAGAAGTCATCGTCCTCATCCCCTTCCACAGAAAGCTGGGGCTGGGCGCCACCAAGGCCCAGCAGGTCGAACTTGTTGATGCCGATGATGATTGCGATCAGAGCGACACCGAGGACGGGCACGTTGGCATAGGAGCACATCAGGAAGCCCAGGAAGTAGAACGGCACGAGCTGCTTGGTAAGCACCAGACGACCGAGCATTGCGAAGCCCATGGCAGGCAGGATGTTGGCTGCGACGCCAAAGCCATCAAGGACAAACGTCGGGATGAAGTCGAGCAGACCCTGAACGGCGTCAGCGCCAAGATAGAAGGAGACGGAGCACAGGAAGAAGGCCAGGGCGACAATCACAAGACCGATAACCCAGTGCATAGCGTAGATACCCTTGAGGTTACCCTTGCTGGCAAAGACGTCGGCGCGGTCGACCAGAAGGGGCATACCGGCGTTGATGACGTTCTTGATGGCCAGGCACAGGGTGGCGATGGGCATCGCGAGCGCGATAGCGGCCTCAGTGCTCTGGCCCAGCTGAATAGCGAAGGCGCAGGCGAGCACGCCGCCAATCGTCTCATCAGGTGGCACGTAAGCGCCGATGGCAATAGAACCCATGAAGAGCAGCTCGAGGCTCGCGCCGATGGCGAGGCCGGACTGCAGGTCCCCGAGGACTATGCCGACGAGCGGGCACAGAACGATCGGGCGGAACGCATAGAGCGTACCGAGCTGATAATCGAGCTTACCGAAAGCAGCGATAAGTCCGATGAGGATCGCTTGAACAAGCATTGTTCCTCCTTTTGATCCCTCTTGGATCCGGTCGGCGATTCCCGACTTGTCAGCGCGCCCTTTTCCATGCCGACAATCGCCTAGGCAGATCCAGCTTGTACCGGCGTGCTGTTAACACCTAAACCGGTACAAATGATTTCATACCAATTATATAGTCATGCAGAAACTATTTAATACCAATCGCTCAACGGGCAGGTACTTCCGGTGAACGGTAGGTGGACTACCGGGTAAAGCGTTTATCCGCTACTCCACGGATAGGGCAGCACCATGCGCGCCGCCCCGTGGTCCCAAGTTACAGGACACTCATAGCGTCGACCTTGGGGTCATCGGCCAGAGCGCGAATCTCGACCTCGACACCACGACCGACGAGCTCGCGGATTTCCTCTTCCTCGGCGGCGGTCACAAAGACCTGACGCGAAACCTGGCGGGCGTCGGGACGCTGTTCGTCCTTGGACTTGGTGTTGCCCAGGTTGATCGAGGTAATCTGCGGGCAGCCGTCGGCAAGCTGCTTGGCCTCGGCGATGCTGGCGACGCAGATGATCATCTTGTACTTATCAGTGACACCAGAGTTAATTGCCTCGATGGCGTGTTCCATGTCCTTGATGACGAGCTTGGCGTTGGCCGGCTTGCCCATCTTGAGCGTGGTCTTCCAAACGGGATCGTTGGCAACCTTGTCGCCGACGCAGAAGATGCAGTCGGAGCCCAGGCCCTGGACCCAAGAGACGGCCACCTGGCCATGAAGCAGACGATGGTCGACGCGAAGCAGTTGAATCATGATTGACCCCCAAAGGTCTCATGCCGGAAACCCGGCCCCATTAATAGCAGGCGGAGACTAGAACTCTTCCTCGTCATCCGCATCGGTCAGCAGATCGTTGACAAACTTGACGCGCGTGTCGTCAGCCGCGATTATCTCGCGGATAACCTGATCGGCGGGAGCCTCCTGGTCCGAGAACAGTAGCTGGATCAGCAGCGGCAGGTTCATGTTGGCGACAAGGTAGGTGTTGGGACGCGTCTGAACGATCTTGGTGAACTCGTTGTTGACGCTACCGCCAAACAGGTCGGTGCACACGATCACGTCATCGGCAGGGTCGATGGTCGCCAGCAGCTTTGCGGCCTCCTCGGCGACGTCGGTGCGACCGTCGACAAACATCGATAGATCGTGAACGTTATCGCGCGCGCCCGAGAGCAGCTCGGTGCTCTCTTTAATGCCGGTCGCAAAATGCGCGTGGCTGGCGAAGATGTATTGCCTCATTACAGTTTCCCCCAAATGGAATTAGTAGTCGAACTGGTGGTAGTAGCGGCGGTACTTGAGGTTGTGCTTGGTGACCAGCTCGTAGTTGCGCGAGAGGCGGTCGGTGGTCAGCACGGACAGGATCCAGGGGGACACGATGACGCGGAAGTCGTCGTCCAGGCC
>DXLX01000008.1 GCA_019414515.1 Collinsella sp. | reverse complement strand
CCACTCCACCCCCTATATGTTGCAAAACACCCCCGAGCATATGTTCGAAAACACAATATGTTGTGTTTACAGCAACGGCGGGATGCCACCTGTGGCACCCCGCCGTTCAACCTCAACCTTCAAGTTGACCTTGAGGCGATTTTTACGTCCCTTTACATGCCGTTCACATCGCCCCCAAACTCCCCCACCCAAGGCACGTGCGGCCCACCACCGCGACGCCAAGTGGCGAAAAATGGGACGGGCCCCAGATTGCCCATGCGCGCGCAAAAGCACGCCGTGGCAATCTGGGGCCCGTCCCCAAATACCTATAAATTTGCAGGTCAGCGATGAGTTAACGATGCGCCAGCGGGTGCGCCGCCAGATAGACCTCGGTCAGTTGCGTACGATCGACATGCGTGTAGACCTGCGTGGTCGATATATCGGCATGTCCCAAGATCTCCTGTAGCACACGGAGGTCTGCGCCGCCCGCAAGCATATGGGTAGCAAAGGAGTGACGCAGCGTGTGGGGATGGAGTCCCACCAGCCCCACCTGGCGCCCGTAGCGCTCACATATCGCATGCACGGCCTGGCGCGACAGGCGACGTCCGTTCTTATTTAAAAAGACCGCCGAGGTCTCGGTTCCGCGGGCATGGGCCGCCAAGCGAGAACGTCCCTCAGTTACATAGAGCATCAGAGCTCGCGCCGCGCTTCCCACCAGCGGGGACAGGCGTTCCTTTGAGCCCTTACCGCGAACGAGTACAAAGCCATCGTCAATATGGATATCGCCCACATCGAGCCCCACCAACTCGCTCACACGCAAACCGCATCCGTAGAGCACTTCCAAGATGGCATGGTCGCGCAAGCCCATCTCGCCCTCGGGGAAGTCTTGATCGAGCAGAGCCGAGACATCCTCCACCGATAGATACTCCGGCAAACGCTCAGCCTTTTTAGGCAGGCGCAACGCCGCCGTTGGATTTTGGGCTACAGCCCCATCGCGCACCAAAAAGGCATGCAGGCCCTTCACGGCCGCAAGCGCACGCTCCACCGAGGCATCGGAATAGCCCCCATCGCGACGGTCGGCAACAAAGCCCTCCACGACCTGACGGGTCACCTCTTCAAAAGACACAATACCCGCCCGCTCCAGATAGGCGCAGTACGTCGTCAGGTCACGACGATAGGCCGCAATCGTGTTGCGCGCCAAACCCCGCTCGACCGCGAGGTAATCGAGATACTCCCCCGCCGCCACGGCGAGCGACGAGGGAGTAGCTTCGGTATGTTCCTTATTCGCCGGCACCCTTAGTCCGTAGCGAGGTTCATGGGCGTCACCTGCAGACGGTCGACACCCTCGTGCTGGCCGATCGAAGCGCGCACGAACTCGCGGAACAGCGGCTGCGGGTTGGTCGGGCGGCTCTTGAACTCGGGATGAGCCTGGGTTGCCACATACCACGGATGCACGTCGCGCGGCAGCTCGACCATCTCGACCAGGCGCTCGTCGGGTGACAGACCCGAGATAACCAAACCGGCGTCCTCGAGCTGGTCACGGAAGGCGTTGTTGAACTCAAAGCGGTGACGGTGACGCTCGTAGACGAGCTCCTCGCCATATGCCTCGCGAGCAAGGGTATCGGCGGCGAGCTTGCACGGATAGGCGCCCAGGCGCATGGTGCCGCCCTTCTCGGTCACGTCCTCCTGCGAGCTCATCAGATCGATGACGCTAAACGGGCCGTCCGGATCGAACTCGGAGGAGCTGGCGCCGGCAAGGCCGACGACGTTGCGGGCGAACTCGCACACGGCCACCTGCATACCCAGGCAAATGCCCAGATACGGAATCTTGTGCTCACGGGCAAACTCGGCCGCGAGGATCTTGCCCTCCAGGGCGCGCTTGCCAAAGCCGCCGGGGACCAGGATGCCCGAGGCGTCGCCCAAAACCTCGGAGACATTCTGCTCGTCGAGGCTCTCGCCGTCGACCAGCTGGACGTCCACATGGCGATCGTAGAAGACGCCCGCATGGTGCAGGGCCTCGATAACCGACAGGTACGCATCGGGCAGCTGCGTGTACTTACCCACGACGGCGATCTTCACCTTGTCGGCGTGATGGTTGGCGTGATTCTGTTTGCGCAGGAACTCGTTCCACTCGCTCATGTCGCGCTCACGCGGATCCAGACCCAGGCGTTCGCAAATGCGCAGGTCAAAGTCCTGCTCGGCAAGCAGCTGCGGAACATCGTAAATGCTCGCGCAGTCCTCGTTGGTAAAGACGCAATCGGTGTCGACGTCGCAGAAGCTTGCGATCTTTCCGCGGATAGCGTCATCGATATGGTGGTCGGAGCGCAGCACGATGATATCGGGCTGGATGCCAAAGCTGCGGAGCTCCTTGACGGAATGCTGCGTGGGCTTGGTCTTGACCTCGTGGGCGGCGGCGATATAGGGAACGAGCGACACGTGGATGTAGCAGACGTTCTCGGGGCCGGCCTCCTTGCGGTACTGGCGGATGGCCTCGACAAACGGCTGCGACTCGATGTCGCCGATCGTGCCGCCCAGCTCGGTGATGACTACATCGGAGCCGGTCTGCTCCTCGATGCGGCGGAACTTGTCCTTAATGGCATTGGTGACGTGAGGAATCACCTGCACGGTACCGCCCAAAAAGTCGCCGCGACGCTCGCGGGCGATCAAGCTCTTATAGATGGCGCCGGTCGTAAAGTTGGAATCGCGGGTCAGGTTCTCATCAATAAAGCGCTCGTAATGACCCAGGTCCAGGTCGGACTCGTAACCATCCTCGGTAACGAAGACCTCACCATGCTGGAAGGGGCTCATGGTACCGGGGTCGACGTTCAGATACGGGTCGGCCTTCTGCATCGTTACTTTGTAGCCACGCGACTTGAGCAGACGGCCCAGCGAGGCCGCGGTGATACCCTTGCCCAGGGACGAAACCACGCCACCGGTTACGAACACATGCTTGGTCATATTGAGTTACCTGCGCTTCCCGTAGAAGTTGTTTATCCACATCTTACGGGTCTTCATTGTAATACTCGCGCCGCGGACCGTTCGCAATTTTTCTCGCGTGCGATTGCATTTCTCAATCTTGAAACAAAACGCCGCCCGGTTTCCCAGGCGGCGTCGCTGTGGCAAGGGTTACATGCTGCTATCGATCAGAAACCTCGTCCTCAAGCATTTCTTGAACGAGCATGCCGGTACGGACGCCCTCAAGATACCACTCGCCACGTTCGGTGAGGCAAATGCCATTTGCAAGCTGACCGCCGTCGTCGCTATAACGCGAGACGACATCAATCATGCCTTCGGAATCCAAGCGATCGATTGCGGCGCGGACACGATACGGCGAAACCCCCACGCGCTCGGCAAGCGTTTTGCGCGAGAAACCATACGGCCCGCCATTGTCTTCGGTTTGCTGGTCGATCTCCATCAACACCAGCACCTCGACACGCTTCATATCGTTGACACTCGCACGACCCTTGCCCGCCATAGCAGCCTCCTCAAACCGAGCACGAGCATCTAACGCGCCGTGCGCGACCGACACACCTCACGATGGCAGGTAATATCCATCATGCGGCATCCCGCTAAGGATGAAACAGTTACGGTTATTGTATACCGCTCAAATTGTTTCTAGGCAGGTAAACAGCTATTTTTCGCCGAAATAGGCGCTTTATTGATCAAAAAGCCGTACCGGGCGCTAACCCGATACGGCCAAAATGCAATGCAATTACCGCGGTGCTTCAAACTTAGCGATGGAAGAAACCGCGGCGCTCAAACTTGGGCTCGCAGCACACGTTGATACCCAGTTTGCGCAGTACCGTCTCGTCCGTCGGCGAGATAATCACGCTAAAGAAGGCATCGCAACCGCGCAGCTGCTCCAGGCCCGAAAGGACGCGAGCGGCCGTCTCACTCGTGGCCGAGGTGATCGACAGCGCCATAAGCGTCTCGTCGGTGTGGAGGCGCGGGTTTTTGCTGCCCAGGAAATGCGTCTTGAGCTTGCTGATGGGCTCGATCGCCTCATCGCTGATAACCTCGAGCTCAAGGTCGACGCCCGAGACGTGCTTGAGGGCGTTCATAATGAGCGAACTTGCGGCGCCCAGGCGCGTGGAGGTCTTACCGGTCACCACGGAGCCATCGGGCATGACCATGGCACCCACGGGACCACCCGTCAGTTGCTCCCTGGTGAGGGCCGCCGAGCGCGCCGGTGAGTAGTTCTTATCGATGCCGGCTTTCTTCATAATAATCTTGAGACGGTCGACTTGCTCATCGCCCACGCCGGTACGGCGCACATTTTCGACCGCGGTAAAGTAGCGGCGGACAATCTCCATCTTGGAAGCGTCGCGGCAGGCATCGTCATCGGTGATGGCAAAGCCGACCATATTGACGCCCATGTCCGTAGGGCTCTGGTAGGGGCTCTTGCCCAGGATCTTTTCCATCAGGGCACGGACTACCGGGAAGGCCTCGACGTCGCGGTTGTAGTTGACCGTGGTCTTGTTGTAGGCCTCAAGGTGGAACGAATCGATGATATTGGCGTCGTCGAGGTCAGCCGTGGCGGCCTCGTAGGCAATATTGACCGGATGCGTCAGAGGAAGATTCCAGACCGGGAAGGTCTCGAACTTGGCATAGCCGGCGGCGGTACCGTGCTTATGCTCGTGATACAGCTGCGAGAGGCAAGTAGCGAGCTTGCCCGAGCCGGGGCCGGGTGCCGTCACGACAACGAGCGGACGCGTGGTCTCGACAAACTCGTTCTTGCCGTAGCCATCGTCGGACACGATCAGATCGACATCGTGCGGATACCCCTCGATGGGATAGTGCAGCTTGGCGGGAATACCGAGCGCGTTCAAGCGGTTGCGGAACACATCGGCAGCAGGCTGGCCGGCGTACTGGGTGATGACCACAGCCGCGACGGCAAAGCCGTTGCCGCGGAACAGGTCAACCAGGCGCAGCACATCCTCGTCATAGGTAATGCCAAGGTCACCACGAGCCTTGTTTTTCTCGATGTGGTTCGCGTTGATCGCGATGATAACCTCGACATCGTCGGCGATGCTCTTGAGCATGCGGAACTTGCTGTCCGGTTCAAAACCCGGCAGCACGCGGCTCGCATGATAGTCATCGAACAGCTTGCCGCCAAACTCCAAATAGAGCTTGCCACCAAACTGTGAGATGCGCTCCTTAATGTGAGCAGCCTGCAGCTCGATATACTTCGCGTTGTCGAAACCCTGGCGCATATATGGCTCCCGTCCCGTTTCCATTTAATGTTCTAGGCGATTATAACGGAGCCCGCCCTCCCCGATACCCAAACCATCAACAGGCACCAACCAAACACGCCCACCGCAACCACCGGGGACCCAGGATGGCTAATTTGAGGCGTGGAACAAGTCGCTCAGCACCAACGATGGCAGCGCCGCAGGTTGAGCATAAGCCAGACACTATGACCCAATCCGAGGGCACTAAAAAGATAGGAGCCCCCGCTCGTGGCCGCGGGTCGGGGCTGCGACAATGATGTTGAAGTGCCATAGGCGCAGCCGCGCCGCAACGAGGTTGGGAGGCTCCCATGCCAAAGTATTCTACCGCGTTCGGGATGGACGTCCACCTGAGGTCGACCACCGTCTGCGCCCTCGACGCGGACACCGGCGAGGCCGTGACGAGGAGGTTCCCCGGCAACCCCTGGGGCGAGATCGCCGGGTGGATGGATGGGTTCCCCGGGCCGTCGCTCGCGGCCTACGAGAGCGGCTACCTCGGCTTCGCCCCGCAAAGGGAGCTCGCCGGGCTCGGCGTCGAGTGCGTCGTCGCCGCGGTCTCGAAGATCCCCAGGTCGGCCGCCGACTCGGCCTCCAAGAACGACAGGAACGACGCCGCCAGGATGGCCAAGGCGATACTCGCCCACGACATCTCCCCCGTATGGGTCCCCTCCCCCGAGGTCGAAGGCATCAGGGACCTCGCCGGCGCCTACGACGGGGCGACCGCGCGCCTGGCGACCGCCAAGCAGCGGCTGCTCGCCTTCCTCGCAAAGCGGGGGTTCGTCTACGGCGGCACCACGCCCGCCGGCAACCCGAGGAAGTACTGGACCTACGACTTCCTGAGGTGGCTCGACAAGGTCAGGCCGGAGGACGATGGCGGGGTTCGGACGCTCGCCGCCCTGAGGAACGAGGTCGAGGCCGCGGCGGAGGCCCGGGCGGACCTGCTCTCCGAGTACAGGGCCGCCGTGGATGCCAGCCCGATCGCCGCGGAGGTGGCCGCCCTCCAGTCGATCAAGGGCTGCGCCTTCGCGCTGGCCGCAGCCTTCTCGGCCGAGGTCGGCGACTTCACGAGGTTCCGTTCCGGAAGGCAGGTCACGGCCTATTTCGGCCTCGCGCCGAGTCAGAGGTCGAGTGGCGACTCCGTGCGGCTCGGAGGCATCAGCGGTGCGGGCAACGCGCTCGTGAGGAAGCTGGCCGTTGAGGGTTCATGGTGCTACGCCGCGGCACGGCACCAGCCGAAGCTCATGCCAAGGGACACGGGCGTGCCCCTCGAGATAAGGATGCACGGGAGGAAGGGGTCCGAGCGGCTCCTGCGGCGGCGCGAGGAGATGCTCGCCCGCGGCATGCCCGCGGCGAAGGCCAACGCGGCCACCGCGGCCGAGCTCGTGAGGTGGCTCTGGGCCCTCGGCATGATGTGCCGGGAGGGCGCGGAATAGACATAGCCCCCGTCCCGGCGAGCCGGGCGGCCTTCGGGGATACCCCCTATTTCGCTGTGCGCGCGGAGCCCTCCGCATGCGCCTCGACAGACTTGGGGAACCCCGCCGAAGGAATGGAGTGCGGGCCGACAGAACGGTATCCGCGGATATGAGACTGAGCCGAAGGCGTCGATGACATGCCGGGGGCGGACCGGGACGGGTTAACGGCAGGCCCCGCCGACCGATTGCAAGCGGTCGGCGGGGCCATTGTGGCTCTTGACAGCGGATTGGGTCATATGAGCGAGCCGCCAGCGGGCGGCAGTTACGACAAGGATGCAAACGGCGAACTCACGGGCATTGCTCACGAGGCGGCTGCCATGCAGCTGCTACCGCGCTGCCTTGAGTGGCTGGGGGAGGATCGCATCGCAAGCGCTTACGCCGATCAAATGAGGCGTATGGCCGAGCAGGGCATCACCTCGATCTGCGATATGTCGCTCATGCCCATGCCGGGCTGCGATTTTATCCGCGACGACGTCTACGACAAACTGCAGGCAGCCGGCAAGCTGGGCATCCGAGCCCATCTGTTCCCCACGCTGCTGGATGACCAGTCGCGCTTGGAAGAGCTGCAGGCCCGCTACGCGAACAACGCGCTGCTCTCGGCACCGGGCTTTAAGCAGTTCTTCGATGGCGTGTCGAGCGAACACACGGCGTATCTCACCGAGCCCTATACCAATCCGCGTTTCCCGGGCGACCAGGGCCGTCTGACGGTTCCTGCCGAGCGTATGCGCAAGCTGGTCCTCGCTGCCGCAGAGCGCGGTCACACCGTGCGCATCCACGTCATCGGCGACGGTGCCATCCATGCCGCGCTCGATATCTTTGAGGAGGCCGCCGAACTGTACGGCCTGCCCCAGCACGGTCATAACACGCTCGAGCATCTGGAGAACCTCTTGCCCGAGGATATCGATCGTCTACGCAAGCTTAACGTCGTTGCCTCGAGTCAGCCCTGTCACATTACACTCGACCCGGGCGGCCCCGAGCGCGATCTGGGCCTGGAACGCAGCCGCATCATGTGGCCGTTTGCGACCTATAAGCAGCGCGGCATCCGCCAAGCCTTCGGCACCGATAGCCCCATCACAGCTGTTACAAGCATGAACGTGCTCTACACGGCTATCACGCGCCAGGATCCCAAAAGCCACTGGCCCGAGGGCGGCTGGTTACCGAGCGAGCGCATCGATGCAGCAACAGCCCTGCGCAACTACACCCTGGGCAGCGCCTATGCAGCGGGCGACGAGCAAAACCTCGGCAGCTTGGAGCCCGACAAGTATGCCGACCTGGTAGTCCTGGACCAAAACCCGCTCACCATCGACCCCCAAGAACTCCAAGCCACCAAGGTTCAGGCCACCTACCTGGCAGGTAACTTGATTTACGAGCGCTAAGTATTCATGCCGTACCGTTAAGCGCGGCTCGGGCAGCCTATTTTGGGATAGCACTCGATCCGCGTTTGCGTTTTGGTGGGGATCCGCCATGAGCGTCCCTGCTCTGTTGGATTTGGGTGCGGGGCGGAGGTGCTGCTGCCCCGCGCTCAATTTGGACACCAGCAATGCTATCTCTTGGTGTTTTGCATACTTCCCATTACAGATTGCATTAAAAGGCTGGGATGTCCTTCCTGATCCTGATGCACCCCCGCCCGTGCCGTGCAAAAAACGGAGTATTCAGCACCGCGAGCTCTGCCGGTGCCGCTGCGGCTGAGTAACGTTGCGGAGATTGACGTCATTTTGGGCTCCGGTACGGCGCGAAGTACGCCCATTTGTCCCAACGGGGTCTGCCCACCGACCAAAACCGCCCGCTGAAGGCGTTCTTGGGACCAATAAGGTATGTCCGGCGCGTATGCAGCCGTCCTAGCTTGCTGAATACTCCCAAAAATGCACGGTGCTCCCCAGGGGACCCGTGCGCGCAGCGAAAACCATTCCCGCATTCCTGTCCGCATCGCCATTTTGCTGAACTGACTTTTCTGAATGCCGGGCCCGAATTAGTTAACCTGGCTCCCGGGGCGGACCGGAGGGCATGAAGTTTGTCGCGAGTTCCGCACGCAAAGGAAAGCACTTAATGTGCTTTCCGTCTTGCGCAGGACTGTAGAGCAGCAAACTTCATGCCCTCCGGTCCGCCCCGGGAGCCATCGCTAAGTTATCCCCCGGCATTCAGAAAATCTAAGTGCCAAAAAATAAGATTTTTTGACTCCGTGTTGTATAACCCGCCATTCGTGGGTACCATTCAACGCGTACGCAAACAAAAAGGGTTAATTCGCGTGGTATAACCGCGCGGCCCAAAAAGGAGGAGACAAGCATGTCGTCTTTGAAGCCGCTTGCAGATCGTGTTCTGGTCAAGCCCGACGAGGCCGAGCAGAAGACCGCTTCTGGTCTGTATATCGCCAGCAACGCTCAGGAGAAGCCGCAGCGTGGCACCATCGTTGCCGTTGGCGCCGGCAAGGTCAACGACAAGGGTGAGCGCATCCCCATGGACGTCAAGGTCGGTGACGTTGTCATCTACGGTAAGTTCGGTGGCAACGAGGTCAAGGTCGACGGCGAGAAGTATCTGCTGATGCGCGCCGACGACATCTACGCCGTCGTCGAGGCCTAGTTTCGTCAGAATCTCTGATTCGTCTTTGAACGCGCCCGCCGCACAGGACTCGGAAGCGGCGACGCGAGTCACATTTCTTTTGGAGGATTACCTACCATGGCAAAGAACATTACGTTCAACACCGATGCCCGCGCTAAGCTTGCCAAGGGCGTCAACACTCTGGCCGACGCCGTTACCGTCACCATGGGCCCCAAGGGTCGCTACGTTGCGCTGCAGCGCACGTTCGGTGCCCCGACCATCACCAACGACGGCGTTTCCGTCGCCAAGGAGATCGAGCTCGAGGACAACATCGAGAACATGGGCGCTCAGCTGGTGAAGGAGGTTGCCACCAAGACCAACGACACCGTGGGTGACGGCACCACCACCGCAACCCTGCTCGCTCAGGCCATCGTCAACGACGGTCTGCGCAACGTCGCCGCTGGCGCCAACCCGCTGGCCATCCGTCGCGGCATCGACAAGGCCGTCAACGCCGCCGTCGCCGAGATGAAGAAGCAGGCTAAGCCGGTCGAGACCAAGGAGCAGATTGCTTCCGTCGGCACCATCTCTGCCGGTGACCCCGAGGTCGGCGAGAAGATCGCCGAGGCCATGGAGGTCGTGGGCAAGGACGGCGTCATCACCGTCGAGGATTCCCAGACGTTCGACATCACCATCGACACCGTCGAGGGCATGCAGTTCGACAAGGGCTATGTCTCCGCTTACTTCGTCACGGATAACGACCGCATGGAGGCCGTGATGAAGGATCCGTACATCCTCATCACCGACCAGAAGATCTCCAGCGTTCAGGACATCATGCCCGTTCTCGAGGCTGTCCAGCGCGCTGGCCGTGGCCTGCTCATCATCGCTGAGGACATCGACGGCGAAGCTCTGCCTACCCTGGTCCTCAACAAGATCCGTGGCGCCCTCAACGTCTGCGCCGTCAAGGCCCCGGGCTACGGCGATCGCCGCAAGCGCATTCTCGAGGACATCGCCGTCCTCACCGGTGGCCAGGCTGCCCTGGACGAGTTGGGCGTGAAGGTCGCTGACATCACCGCCGATATGCTCGGTACCGCTAAGTCCGTCACCATCTCTAAGGACAACACCGTCGTCGTCGGCGGCGCTGGCTCCAAGGAGGCCATCGACGCCCGTATCGCTCAGATTAAGGGCGAGATGGAGAACACCACCTCTGACTTCGACCGTGAGAAGCTCCAGGAGCGCCTGGCCAAGCTCTCCGGTGGCGTTGCCGTCATCAAGGTCGGCGCTGCTACCGAGTCCGAGCTCAAGGAGATCAAACATCGCGTCGAGGACGCCCTGCAGGCCACCCGCGCTGCTGTCGAGGAGGGCATTGTCGCTGGCGGCGGCGTCGCCTTCATGGACGCTGCTCCTGCGCTCGATGCCGTCGAGATCGATGACCCCGAGGAGAAGATCGGCGTCGACATCGTCAAGAAGGCTCTGACCGCTCCGGTCGCCACCATCGCCAAGAACGCTGGCTTTGAGGGCGCTGTCGTGGTCGACAAGGTCGCCGAGCTGCCCGCCGGCCAGGGTCTCAACTCTGCCAACGGCGAGTGGGGCGACATGATCGAGATGGGCGTCCTCGACCCCGTCAAGGTCAGCCGCGTCACCCTGCAGAACGCTGCTTCTGTCGCCAGCCTGATCCTCATCACCGAGGCCACCGTCTCCGATGTGCCCAAGAACACTCAGCTTGAGGACGCAATCGCTGCTGCTACCGCTGGTCAGCAGGGCGGCGGTATGTACTAAGGCCGACAAGGTCTAGAACTCCCACCGGGAATCCGGGGGCGGGACGGGGACTTCTCTCCGGAACGTCCTCGGACATGCAAAGAGGCTCCGCATCGCGCTTCGCGCTGCGGAGCCTCTTTGCGTCCTGCGGAATATTCCGGAGAGAAGTCCCCGTCCCGCCCCCGGATCCCCTGCGTTTACGGCCTTGAGGCCGGCGGGCGGAGAAGGATGTGGTCGATAGGGATACGTGTCCCCTTCGCTGTTTCGCGCTTTGCGCGAAAGGCGCGTTGCTTTGGGATGGGTGGGGGACGTGGTTGCTTTGGCAACTGATCTCCGCCACAAATTACCCTTGGCATACTTGCGCGAGAACCTGCTCGTGCTACACTTGCAATTGCTGTTTCAGGGCGGGGTGGAATTCCCCACTGGCGGTAAATCGGGCGGTGCCAAAGGGGCGCCGTGGAGCAGGCGAGGTGCCTGCGACTGAGCCGATGAGTCCGCGACCCGAGCGTGTGTTGGTTCGCATGCCGGCTGAACTGGTGAGATCCCAGTACCAACGGTTAGAGTCCGGATGAAAGAGGCAGGTGATCTTATGTCTGAACAGTCGCAGCATATCCATTTTGAGAACACGAATAGGTGGAGCACCAAACAGCTCGTTACCATGGCGCTGATGTGCGCCTTGGGCGCCCTGTTTATGTATGTGCAGCTACCCATCCTTCCCTCGGCGCCGTTTTTGACGTATGACCCGTCGCTGGTGCCGGCGATGGTGTGCGGGTTTGCGTATGGTCCCGGTGCCGGTACTGCTGTTGCCGCCATGGCGATCGTTATCCATGCACTCACTACGGGTGACTGGGTCGGCGCGCTTATGAATCTGGTTGCCACGCTGGGCTACATTCTGCCCGCGGCTATCGTCTATCAGAAGATGCACACCTATAAGGGTGCCGTGATTGGCCTGGTGCTCGGCGTCATTGCCGCTACGGCGCTGTCTATGGTCGCAAACCTTACTATTGGCGTTTGGTTCTGGTATGGCTCGGTCGATGTGATCGCCCCGCTCATGATTCCTGCCGTACTGCCGTTCAACCTTATCAAGACCGTGCTTAACTCGGTGTTGACGCTGGTGGTGTATAAAGCAGTTTCCAACCTCATCACGCCTAAAAAGGACCAGGTCAAAGGGCGCGCATGATTGAGTGTCGGGGCGTTTCCTTTAGCTATGACGGTGCCGTGTCGGCACTCGATGGTGTCGATCTGAGCATCGAGGACGGGGAGTTTTTCTGCATCCTCGGTGGCAATGGGTCGGGCAAGTCGACGTTTGCCAAGCATCTGAATGCGTTGTTGCAACCCGATGCGGGCACGGTACGCATCAACGGCATGGATGCGTCCGACCCCGAGCTGGTTTACGACATTCGTTCGACCGCGGGCATGGTATTCCAGAATCCCGACGACCAGCTGGTGGCAACGCTTGTCGAAGATGACGTTGCGTTCGGTCCCGAAAACCTTGGCGTGCCATCGGCGCAAATTGCGCAGCGCGTACGCGAGGCGCTGAAGGGCGTGGGCCTGGTGGGCTTTGAGCGCCATGAGACCCACGCGCTTTCGGGCGGACAAAAGCAGCGCGTGGCGCTTGCCGGCGTGCTCGCCATGGAACCGCGCGTGCTCATTTTGGACGAGGCGTCCTCGATGCTCGATCCGCGCGGACGCAAGGGCCTTATGAAGGCCTGTCATGCGCTCCACGATCGCGGCATGACTATCGTGATGATTACGCACTTTATGGAAGAGGCCGCCGAGGCCGATCGTGTCGCGGTGTTTCGGGCGGGGCGCGTTGCCATGCTCGGTACGCCCGAGGAAATCTTGACGCGGGCGGACGAACTTGCGCAGCTCAACTTGGATATGCCGGCGTCGTGCTGTCTAGGTAGGGCACTTCGTGCGAAGGGCGTGTCCGTTTGCGCGCAGGTGCGTGAGGCGGATATGGTCGCCGAGATTGCGCAGGCTTATGCCGAGCGGAGTGGGGCAGGCACCGCGGGGCAGTCTTCCGCATCCCAGTTGGAAATCGCTGACGGCACTGTTCCGGTAGACAACGAGGGCAACGCGTCGGAGCCCGTCATAGAGCTATCCCATGTTTCGTACAGTTATTCGCTCAGTCCGCGCGAGCGCCGCCGCTGGCATAAGCGCTCGGCCACTGCGGGCAAATCGAGCAAACAGGCTCTCTGGGGAAACGACCCCAGCAGTCCGTGGGCACTGCGCGATGTATCGCTGACGGTGCGTCGCGGCGAGTTCCTGGGCTTGGCAGGTCATACTGGTTCGGGTAAGTCGACGCTGGTCCAGCATCTCAACGGTTTGATTCGCCCCCAGGAGGGATCCGTTCGCGCGCTGGGGCTCGATCTGTCAAACAAGAAAGACGCCGCCGCGGTTAAGGCCAAGGTCGGCGTGGTGTTTCAATATCCTGAGCGTCAGCTGTTTGCCGAAACCGTGGCGCAGGACGTGGCGTTTGGTCCGCACAACCTTGGCTTGCCGCAAGATGAAGTCGACCGTCGTGTCGAGTCATCGCTCTCGCGCGTGGGCCTCGACCTTTCCACGGTCGGCGACAAGAGTCCCTTTGAGCTTTCGGGCGGTCAGCAACGGCGTGTGGCGTTTGCCGGCGTGCTCGCTATGGAGCCCGAGGTGTTGGTACTCGATGAGCCCATGGCAGGTCTCGATCCGGCGGCCCGCAGGGATTTCCTGGAGCTCATTGGCCGTCTTCATGACGAGGGCCTGACCGTTGTCATGGTTTCGCACAGCATGGATGACCTGGCCAATTGCTGCGACCGTATCGTCGTAATGAACGAAGGTGCGGTGTTTGCCGAGGGAACCCCCGCGCAGGTGTTTGCGCATGCCGATGAGCTCAAGTCGATCGGCTTGGGCGTTCCCGCCGCCCAGCGTATGGCGCTGGCGCTTACGGAGGCGGGCGTGCCGCTGCGTCGCGGCGGGCTCTATACGGTTGAGTCGCTGGCAGACGAGTTGGTGGACCTGCTAATCGGTCGCTCGGGCGGTCCTTCTAACGTCGCGGACATTGCTAAATCCAAGACGGTCGCGCGAGAGGAGGGCTGCTGATGGAGGCGTTTTCGTTTGGCAGTTACTATCCCGGCGATAGTGCAATCCACCGCCTGGACCCGCGAACCAAGTTGCTCTTGGGCTTTGTGTTTCTGATTACGACGCTCACGGTCAGTGGCTTCCGCGGGCTGGCCCCGGTCGCAATTTTCGTTGTGCTGACCTATGCCGTGTCTCGGGTGCCGGTTCGTCGCGTTCTGTCGTCGATGGCGCCGCTGCTGGCGATCGTCGTCGTGGTCGCGGTGCTCAACTTGTTTACCGATCAGAGTGGGCGCATCCTGTGGCAGCTCGGCTTTCTGCAGATAAGCGAGGGCTCGCTGCGTTCTGCCGCCTTTATGGCGTGCCGCCTGACCCTGATGATGGCCGGCATGAGTGCCATTACGCTCACCACCCCCACGCTCGACCTCACCGCGGGCTTTGAGCGACTGCTCGCGCCGTTTGCGCGTGTAGGACTTCCTGCGCACGAGCTCGGCATGATCATGGGTATCGCGCTACGCTTTATGCCGCAGTTCGCCACCGAGATGAAGCAGACGGCCGATGCGCAGGCAAGTCGCGGAGCGCGCGTGACGGGCGGTCCGCTCGGTGGCGTACGCATGCTCGGCAGTGTGGCGATCCCGCTGTTCACCGGCGTGTTCCGCCATGCCGAGACGCTGTCTGCTGCCATGGATGCACGCTGCTATCATGGCGAGCAGGGCCGCACGCGCCTGCATGCGCTTACGTTTGGCCGCGGCGATGCGTTGGCGGCGGTGGTGACGGCGTTGCTGCTCATCTGCGTCATCGTCATCAACCTTCAACTTGTTTAGGCGCGATTCGAGCGCAAGAAAGGGGTCCCTATGACCGACAACGACCGCACGGCTCAGCTTGAGCGCGCCTGTTCGTATCTCAGGCGCATTCCGGCGTGGTATCTGGCCACGACCGATGCAAGCGACGGGCATCAGCCTCGCGTGAGGCCGTTTTCGTTTGCCATGGTCGATGACGGTAAGTTGTGGTTTTGCACGTCGCGCGACAAGGATGTGTGGGCGGAGCTGAGTGCGAATCCCAAGTTTGAGCTCTCGGGCTGGAAGCCGGGGGAATGTTGGATCGTGTTAACTGGCGAGGCCGCGCTCGAGGATGATGCAGTTGTGAGCGACAAGGTGCGCCAAGCGGGCTTTAAGCACATGGTGGGCATTGGCGAGCAACACGATAGTGCCAACGACGGCCGCCTTGCTTTCTTTTCGGTCCGCAACATCGCCGCGCGCTTCTGTGATATCGACGGCAGCGAGGAGCGCCTGGGGCTCTAATTTCCCAAATTGATTACCCATTCCAAAAAGACTGGTCAGGCGACAGGAGGACACATGGACGGATTGAATACGGTGTTGGAGTATCTGACGTCGGTGCCGGCATGGTATTTGGCGACGAGCGTTGACGGACAGCCTCATGTGCGTCCGTTTTCGTTTGCGCAGATCCAGGATGGCAAGCTGTGGTTTGTAACAGCGCGCACCAAAGACGTGTGGCAAGAGCTGCTACAAAATCAGCGCTTTGAGGCCACGAGTTGGTGGCCGGGCCATGGCTGGCTCATCTTGCGCGGGCGTGCCGGCTTGGATGACCGGGCCTTAGACGAAATGCGCGAAGCCGGGTGGAAGCATCTAGAGCGCTTGGGCGAGCACTATGAGGGGCCTAACGACCCCACGCTCGTCTTCTTTAGCGTCGAGGATCCCGAGGCTTTTATCTGCAATCACGACGAATGGGTGCCGGTCGAGCTCTAGCCAGCTGGCTCATCCTAACAACTTGGTTTTCGCATGGGCGGGCCCCGTATTGCCCGGCGCCGTTAGGAGTGCCGGTCAATACGGGGCCCGCTCCATTTGTCAATTCCTTCAAGCGAATGTGTCGGGAATGTTTCAATGCATGAATATGTAAACCATTTACGTGTTAATGCATCTTTTGGTGCTAAAGTTTCAACCCACTTCATAACGACCGCTGCGAAATGCGCATCGGTGCATAAATCGCAGACAAGGAGTCTGATATGTCTTTGAAGGTTGGAATCGTCGGCGCGGCTGGATATGCCGGAGCCGAGCTCATTCGCCTCGTGCTCGGTCATCCCGAGTTTGAACTTGTCGCCATTACGTCCAACGCCGATGCCGGCCAGCCGTTGTCCGCGGTGTATCCGAGCTTTGCTGGCGTGAGCGATCTGGTTTTCACCACGCATGACGCCCCCGAGCTTAAATCCTGCGACGCCGTCTTCTTGGCCGTGCCGCATACCGCGGCCATGGCTCAGGTGCCCGCCCTGCTTGCCGCGGGAGTCTCCTGCATTGACCTCTCGGCCGACTATCGCCTGAGCGATCCGGCCACCTTTGAGGCCTGGTATGCCGCCAAGCACACGAGCCCCGAGTTGCTCAAGACCCGCGCCTTCGGTCTGCCCGAGCTGTTCTCCCAGGATTTGGAGACCGCTGCATCCGATCATGCCGACGGCAAACCCGTGCTGGTTGCCTGCGCCGGCTGCTATCCCACCGCAACGAGCCTTGCTGCCGCTCCTGCCGTGCGTGCGGGCTGGGTGGCCGAGAACGGTCCCGTGATTGTCGATGCCATCAGCGGTGTGACGGGTGCCGGCAAGTCCTGCAACGCTCGTACGCATTTTTGCAGCGCCGACGAGAATTTGGAGGCCTACGGCGTGGGCAAGCATCGCCACACGCCCGAGATTGAGCAAATCCTTGGCCTGACCGATCGCGTCGTCTTCACCCCGCATCTGGCACCGCTCAAGCGCGGCCTGCTCTCCACGGTGACGCTGCCGCTCACGCCGCAGGCCATCGACTCCCTGGCTCTTGAGGATGTCGTCGACTATTACAAGCAGTTTTACGCTGGACGCACCTTTGTGCGCGTGCTCGATGCCGGCCAGCAGCCCAAGACGGCTTCGGTCGTCGGCACCAACGCCGCCCAGATTGGCCTTGCGTTCAACAAGCGCGCGGGCGTGCTGGTGGCGACGGGCGCCATCGACAATCTGTGCAAGGGCGCTGCGGGCCAAGCGGTCCAGTGCGCCAATATCGTCTTTGGCTTTGACGAGCGACGAGGCTTGCCCACAGTGGCGTGCCCGGTGTAGCACATTCGATTGTTAACGATTTGGTAGTCGGGCATCGAGTGGGGCGCCACTCTTAAGCTGGTCTCATGATCACGACTGGCATGGCGCACCAACCGATGTCCGTTTTTTGTTTGACATAAGGAGTCATAAAGACGATGAATACCGAGCTGTTTGATATCAAGATTCGCGCCGTCGAGGGTGGCGTTACGGCAGCGGCCGGCTTTAAGGCCGCAGGCATCCATGCGGGATTTCGGAAGAACCCCGAGCGTCTGGATTACGCGCTCGTCGTGCCCGATAAACCCTGTCCCGGCGCTGGAGTGTTTACCACCAATCGCTTTTGCGCGGCGCCCGTGCAGGTGAGCCGCGCCAACCTGGGCGGTGCCGACAAGGGTTACGGTATCATCGCCGGCGTTTCGGTCAACTCCGGCAATGCCAACGCCGTCACGGGTGAGACCGGCCTTGCATGTGCGCGCGAGACGTGCAGCATCGCATCGCAGGTCATCGGCTGCGAGCCCCAGCAGATTCTGGTTGCCTCCACGGGTGTGATTGGCCAGATTCTGCCGATCGACACGTTTGAGACCGCCATTCCTGCTGCCTACGAGGCACTTTCCGCCCATGGTGGCGCCGATGCCGCTCGCGCCATCATGACGACCGACACGCACTCCAAGGAGTACGCCGTGTCCTACGTCAGTGAGGCTGCGGGCCATGCGGGCAACGTCTATTCGGTAGGCGGAATGTGCAAGGGCTCGGGCATGATTATGCCCAACATGGCCACCATGATCGCAGTTATCACCACCGATGCCCCCGTCGAGCCTGCGGCACTTCATGCCCTGCTGCTCTCGACCGTCAAGCAGACCTTTAACAAGGTAACGGTCGATTCCGACACCTCGACCAACGACACCTGCATCATGCTTGCCTCCGGCGCCGCTGCCGCAGATGCCGAGCCTATCGTCGGGGGCTCCGATGCCTTCGACGAGTTGGCATTTGCCGTGCACGAGGTGTGCGAGAGCCTGGCGCGCAATATCGCCGCCGATGGCGAGGGCGCATCCAAGCTTGTTACGGTCAACGTTACCGGCGCCGTGAACGACGAGGAGGCCGATATCGCCGCTCGTGCCGTTGCCAACTCGCCGCTCGTTAAGACCTGCATCGCCGGCCACGACTGCAACTGGGGCCGCGTTGCCATGGCGCTTGGCAAGTGCGGCGTGAAGTTTAATCAGGAAGACGTTTCCATCGACATGATGGGCATGCCTGTCTGTCGCGACGGTCTGACTGTTCCCTTTGATGAGGACGAGGCTCTACGACGTTTCGAGGCGCCCGAGATCGTGATCTCGGCCGACCTGGGCGCAGGCGACGCGGCAACGACCGTGTGGACCTGCGACCTCACGCATGAGTACATCTCCATCAACGGCGACTACCGTTCCTAGATTCCGGGCACGCTGCGCATCTTGCCGCGATTGCGGACAGCGGAGCACGGCGCGATAACGATACGAAAGACGAGGCAGATTATGAAATTCGCACGCGATTGTCGTTCGAGCGAATCCAACGAAGCAACCGCGCAGCTGCTGTTCGAAGCGCTGCCGTGGATTAAGAACCTGACCGGCAAGACGGTTGTTATCAAATATGGCGGAGCCGCCATGGTTGATGAGCAGCTGCGCCGCGACGTGATGAGCGACATCGTTTTGCTCAAGATCATCGGTATGCGCCCCGTCATCGTGCATGGCGGCGGCAAGGCTATCAACGAGGCGCTGAGCCATTACGATATTCCCGTCGAGTTTAAGAACGGCCAGCGCGTGACCACGCCGGCGACTATGGATATCGTGCGCGAGGTACTGGGCGGCAAGGTCAACCAGGAGTTGGTTGCTGCCATCAACCACCACGGTAACCTGGCCGTGGGCGTGTCGGGCAGCGATGCCGGCACGCTCATCGCCGAGCCGCTCGACCCCGAGCTCGGTCGTGTGGGCAAAGTGACGCACGTCAACACCGACTATATCGAGCGCTTACTCGATAGCGAGTACATCCCCGTCATCGCTACCGTCGCGGCGGGGGAGGACGGCGGTTTCTTCAACATCAACGCCGACACCGCCGCCGGTGCCGTTGCCGCGGCGCTCCACGCGCATAAGGCGATCTTTTTGACCGATGTCGATGGCCTGTACAAGGACTTTAGCGACAAGGACTCGCTTATCTCCAACCTAACGCTCGACGAGGTTAACGAAATGCTCTACGGCGGCGAGGTCGATAAGGGTATGATTCCCAAGCTGCGCGCGGCCGTCGATGCGCTTACCGGCGGCGTATTTCGTGCCCACATCATTAACGGTACTACGCCGCATTCGCTGCTCCTGGAGCTGCTGACCGATGCCGGCGTCGGCACCGTGATCCATTCCACCGAGACGGCTTACGAGTTCGATACGCATCCGCATCCGCTTTCGACGTTTGCTGCGCGTCTGACCGAGAACCTTGACGAGGTCGAGAAGCTTCAGACGGTCTAGCTGACCCGCAGCCGCCCCATTTCTGCACCCATAGCCCCGCGCCGTCTGGCGCCCAACGAAAGGCATCCCATGTCACTTGCAGCTCAGCAATCGCTTGAATCCCATTACGTTATGCATACCTTTGGCCGCTCTCCGGTCGAGTTTGTCGAGGGTCACGGCATGAAGCTCACCGGCGACGATGGCCGTGAGTACCTCGACTTTCTTGCCGGCATCGGCGTGTGCAGCCTAGGTCATGGCAACCCGGCTGTGCTCTCGGCGCTCGAGGCACAGACCAAAAAGCTCATGCATGTCTCCAATTACTTTTACATCGAGCAGCGCGGACAGGTCGCGGCGCTGCTGTCCAAGCTTGCTAACGACGACGTAGATGGTGCGCGCGTGCTTGCCGATGCCATTGTCGCCGGCGATGAGACCACGGCAGCTGCTCTTGGTGCCCCGGCTGCGGATGAGCAGGTTTGGGAGACCTTCTTTGCCAACTCTGGCGCCGAGGCCAACGAGGGCTCGATGAAGCTCGCGCGCCTGTACGCCAAGCGTGCCGGTAATGGCGGCAACACCATCGTGTGCATGCGCGGCGGGTTCCACGGCCGTACGCTCGAGACCATTGCCGCCACCATGCAGGATTGGCTGCAGGACAGCTTTCGCCCGCTGCCGGGTGGCTTTGTGGCCTGCACGCCCAACGATGTCGATGAACTGCGTGCGATCTTTAAGCAGCTGGGCAGTGAAATTTGCGCCGTGATGCTCGAGCTGATCCAAGGTGAGAGTGGCGTGCACCCTATGACCGAGGAGTTTATGGCGGCAGCGCGCGACCTGGCACACGAAGTGGGCGCCGTGCTTATCGCCGACGAGGTCCAGTGCGGTATCTTCCGCACGGGTAAGCCGTTTGCGTTCCAGACTTATGGCGTGGAGCCTGACATTATGAGCCTTGCCAAGGGCATTGCTGATGGCGTGCCCATGGGTGCCGTCGTGGCGAAGAAGGAGATTGCCGACGTGTTTAAGCCGGGCGACCACGGCTCGACCTTTGGCGGTAGCTGCTTGGCCGTCGCGGCGTGCGCCGCGACGCTTTCCGCGCTTGTGCACGGCGACTACGCTGAGCATGCCGCCAAGGTGGGCGCCTATATGGAGCAGGCGCTGGCTAAGCTTCCGCATGTGGTAGAGGTGCGTGGCCGTGGCCTGATGCTCGGCTGCGATTTGGATGATGCCGCGGGCGACGCGCATGATATTGTTGCCCGCGCGCTGGCTGCCGGTGCCGTGATTAACGCTACGGGTGCCCATACGCTGCGTTTCTTGCCGCCGCTCGTCTGCGAGGAAGCCGACGTGGACAGTCTGATCGAGATACTGTCGGGTGTTTTGGGCTAGCGCGGCGCAATAACTCAATTTGGACCGGGTTCCGGACTGCGGACGTGCCCTATGCGGCATGATTCAGCGGTCTGGAACCCGTTTTGCCTTAGATTTGCTAAGGCAGGGAGACCTGCTGGTCAAAAAACATCAAATATGAGTACTGTTACAGATTTGGTAGCAGCAATTTTGGACTAATAAGGCCAGATGGCAAGTCGAAATGGTGGCGCGCGCAGACGTGGTGTAAGAGCGTCCTGAGGTCCGTCGCTGCAAGTCCCGATATTACTCCTTCTTGAGACCGCGCCTCTCGACTATCTCGTCCACTATCTCCCTGGCGCGCCGCCCGAGCGCGCGGCGCCTCCC
>DXLX01000007.1 GCA_019414515.1 Collinsella sp. | reverse complement strand
AATCAAGCGAATGCATCCATAGAGACACACCCGTTCAAAGACTTTGGTTAGGCCCACGTCCGAGGGACTCGGTAACCTTCCGCATTTCTTTTACGGGAGTTATTGTAGACAAGCCCAAAGCCGGAACAACCATTATGACCGATGAACGGTTTTTTTCTTCGATAAACGGTATTTAGGCGACACTTGGGGACACTCCTTGTTTGGTGCCTTGGGGACAGGTTACTTTGCACCAATCATGAGTTGCGGTGAAATAGGGACTGAAAAGCCGCTCAAAAGGCCAAAACAGTCCGTACTCCACCGCAACTTCAAGATGTTGGTGCATATGAACCCGTCCCCCCTTGCACCAAAAAGGGCCCCGAGCGAAGTTGCTCGGGGCCCTTGGTTCGCCTCGCTCTAGCACGCGACGCGTATGTTACTTGCGCTTGCCGCCGCCGTCACCGGGGCGACGGGAGCTGCCGCCGCGCTTGCCGCCACGGCTGTTGCCATAGCTGCCACGGTTATCGCGACCGCCGGCACGGCCACCACGGGAGCCGGCCTGGTTGCCGCCACGACCGCCACGGTGGCCGCCGCGACGCTCTTCGCGGGTATCGTCGTAGTTGCGCCAATCATCGCGACGATCTCGACTGGCACGCGGGTCGCGACGATCGCGCGACTCGCCAGAACGGCCGGCGCCACTGCGGCCGCCATTGCCGCGAGCATCCTCGCGACGCTCACCGCCGCGGCCGCCGCGCTCTTCAAAGCGCTTGCCGCCACGGGACTCGCCGCCGCGGCCACCGCGCTCGTCATCACGACCGGAACGACGGCGGTCGCCCGCGCCGCGCTTGCCGCCGCGCGAGCCACGGCCCTCTTCCTCGCGCTCAACACGGCGACGACCGCCGCGGTCCTCGTCCTCGCGGCGACGGCGATGTGCCTCGCCCTGGAACTGCTTGGCACGGCGCTCGGCACGGTTGCCGCGCGGGGCCGGCTCGACGTCACCGGCACCGCCGCGCTCCTCGGCAGCCACCTCGCGGGCCACGCTCTCCACGGCCTCGTCCACGCGAGCCTGAACACCCTCGCGCACGCGGGTCTTGCCGCCGCGCTTGGGACGGCTCGGGCGCTCGCTGTCGCCGCGACGCTCATCGCGACCGCGGTTGGAACGACCGGCCACATCGCCGTAATCGTCGCCGTTGCGCTTGCCGTCGCGACGCGCCTCCTCAAGCTTCTTCTTGCTCTTGGACTTACCGCGCTTGGTCTTCTTCACCTTAAAGGCCGCAGGGTCGCGCTCGGGGTCAACCGCGGGCGGATTGGGGCCCACGTGCAAGTCGCCGGCCTCGTAGATGTCGGCAGTCTTGTCCATGAGCTTCTCGATCTCGTAGAACTCATCCACGTCCTGCTCGGTCACAAACGTGATGGCCCAGCCCAGCTCGCCGGCGCGGCCCGTACGGCCAATACGGTGGATGTAGTCGGTCGGCTCGGCCGGCACGTCAAAGTTCACGACGTAGCGCACGTCGCTGATGTCGATGCCGCGGGCGAGCACGTCGGTTGCCACCAGCACGTCGACGGTACCGTCACGGAAGGCCGAAAGCGCGCGCTCGCGCTGGGCCTGGCTGCGGTTGCCATGAATCGCGGCAGCCTTGATGCCCTTGCGCTCCAGACGACGGCAGCAGCTGTCGGCACGGTGCTTGGTGCGCATAAAGACGATGGTGCGCTCCGGGCCTTCCTTCTTAGGAACTCGGGCAGCAGGTTGTTCTTGGCCTCGATGGACACCGGGAACACAAACTGGTCGACGGTGTCGGCGGTCGACGTGGCGGGCGCGATCTCCACGCGGGCCGGGTCGCTCACTAGGTCGGTGATCTCGCCCACGGCCTCCTCGTCGAGGGTCGCCGAGAACAGCAGCGTCTGGCGCTCGGCCGGCGTCTCGCGCACAATACGGCGAACGGCGGGCAAAAAGCCCATGTCGAGCATGCGGTCGGCTTCGTCGAGCACCAGCACCTTGACCTCGTCCAGGTGGCAGGCACCCTGCTCGATCAGATCGACCAGACGGCCCGGCGTTGCGACCAGGATGTCGCAGCCGTACTTGAGGGCAGCGGTCTGCGGCTTGTAGCTCACGCCGCCCACAACGGTCACGGCAACATGGCCGGTGACGTCGGCGATCTTGCTCGCGACCTCGTCGATTTGCTGGGCGAGCTCGCGCGTAGGGGTGATGACGAGCATCACGGGGCCGCGGCCGTTGCCCTCGGGCTTTTTAGCACCGCGACGACGGTTACGGCCGCCGCGCTCGCGCACAGGTTTGGGAGGAGCGATGTGCTCCAGATTGTTCATGGTCGGCAGCAAAAAGGCGGCCGTCTTGCCGGTGCCGGTCTGAGCGGCGGCAAGCAGGTCGCGGCCCTCGAGCACCACGGGGATCGAGCCGGCCTGCACGGGCGTCGGCGCCGTGTAACCCAGGTTCTCGATGGCACGAAGTATCTCGTCCGAAAGACCCAGCTCATCAAAGGCGGGCAGGTTCTCGGTAGCGAACTCGACGGTCTCGGCGGCGCTGGCCTCGTCGGCCGCATCGAAGGCAGCCTGGGCCATGGCCTCGCGGGTCTCGTCCAGGATCTCGGCGTCGGTGACGTCGGATACAGAATTACGCATATGTTGTTGTTCCTTATCTGCACGCGCAAGGGGCACGGCATGCGGCCGCGCGGGCGTGCTTGGTAGTGCGCTAGTACATACAAAAACGGGTGCGCACAGAGAGGACGTTGCTCAGCACGCTGGCGATCGCTTTGGCAGCCATATCACGCGCCGTCCAGACGCAGCAGCTCTAAGCGATGGAGCAGATTCGCCGCGGGTTAGTATACCTGCACTCCGTATGCCCCCACGTAAACCACAGATGACGGGGCGGACGGGGCGGGTCTGGGCCAATTGTCTCAATCTGTAACAGTTACGAGGCAAAACCAGGTCTACACGTTACGAATCGAGACAAACCAAAACCTCGCAAAACAACATCTCGATCTGTAACAGATAGAGGTCATTTTCCCTGCCAGATGTTACAGATCGAGATGTTAAGCAACCGCCGAATTGTTTGTCTCAATCTGTAACAGTAACTCGGCAAAAACGGAACTAGATGTTACAGATTGAGACGAAGGGCGAGGATGGTGCGCTAACTTGGCAGTCGACCCCCGTATCGGAATGTCATACATTTCAACTTTTGCCATACACCCCCAGGGGGTATGGGTGTATAGTATCGAGAGGTTAACAATTCCAACACCGAACCACAGAAAGGAGAGGCCATGGCTCAAGATAAGTTCGACGTAGGCGGCATGACATGCGCCGCCTGCCAGGCGCACGTGGACCGTGCCGTGAGCAAGCTCGACGGCGTCCAAAGCGTCGCGGTCAACCTACTCGCCGGTTCCATGATGGTCGACTACGACCCCGCGCAGGTCTCCCCCAACGATATCTGCACCGCCGTCGACCGCGCGGGCTACTCGGCCTCACCCGTCAGCACGGGCACCGGTGCCGCCGGCTCAAACGGCAGCGCGCAAGCCAGGTCTGGCGCCGCCCATATGGAGTCGCCCACCAAAAAGTTGGAGGCCGCCGCCTCTGCCATGCACACCCGCCTCATCGTCTCGATCGTCTTCCTCATCCCACTGTTCTACATAGGCATGGGACACATGCTCGGCTGGCCGCTGCCCGGCATTTTCACCGACCATATCCACAGCATGACGCTCGCCCTCACCGAGCTTGTCCTGCTCATCCCCATCGTCTACGTCAACGACGCGTACTTTATCAACGGGTTTAAATCGCTCGCGCACGGCGCGCCCACCATGGATGCCCTTATTGCCGTGGGCGCCACCGCCTCCATCGCCTGGTCGCTCTATGCCATGTTCATCATGGCCGACCAGCTGGCCACGGGGCAGGTGCACGAGGCCATGATGACAGGCATGGACAATCTGTATTTTGAGAGCGCGGGCACGATCCTGTCGCTCGTCACCGTGGGCAAATACCTCGAGACGCGCAGTAAGTCCAAAACCGGCGGCGCCATCGAGGCGCTCATCGATCTGGCGCCTAAAACCGCGACCGTCGTTGCCGACGACGGCAGCGAAACCACCGTCGACGTCGATAGCATCCTTCCCGGCCAGGTCCTGCGCGTGCACCCCGGCGAGTCAATCCCCGTCGACGGCGTGGTGCTCGAGGGTAGCTCGGCCGTGGACGAGAGTGCGCTCACCGGCGAGTCAATCCCCGTGGAAAAGACCGCCGGCGACACCGTCAACGCCGCCACCGTCAACCGCACCGGCTCGTTTACCTTCCGCGCCACGCGGGTTGGTGCCGAGACATCACTCGCCAAGATCATCCAGCTCGTCGAGGACGCCAACGCCACCAAGGCGCCCATCGCCCGCATGGCCGACAAGGTCGCCGGCGTGTTCGTGCCCGTGGTGTTCGTGATCTCGGCCGTGACCTTTGCGGTGTGGATGGCACTGACCGGCAGCATAAACGAGGCACTCACCTCCGCCGTGGCCGTGCTCGTGATCAGTTGTCCCTGCGCGCTCGGCCTAGCCACGCCCGTCGCCATTATGGTAGGCACCGGCAAGGGCGCCGAGATGGGCATTCTGTTTAAGAGCGCCGAGGCGCTGGAGAACCTGCGCGGCGTGGGTACCGTGGTGCTCGATAAGACGGGTACGGTCACCCGCGGCAAACCTGCCGTGACCGATATCGTGGTAGCCACGCGCGCCGATGGCTCGCCCGCCATGAGTGAAAAGGCGTTACTGAAGCTCGCTGCCGCGCTGGAGCGCTCGAGCGAGCATCCGCTGGCCGAGGCGATTATGACCGAGTGCGAGGCGCGCGGAATCGTGGCGCGCATGGTCGAGGACTTTGCCGCCGTGCCTGGACGAGGCGTTACGGCGCGCGAGGGACAAAACGCCATCGCTGCCGGTAACGTTCGCCTGATGAGCGAGCTGGGTATCACCGTGCCCTCAGGACTTGTCGAGCGATTCGCCGCCGAGGGCAAGACACCGTTGTTCTTTGCCAAGAACGGCGAGCTTGTCGGCACCATTGCCGTGGCTGACGAGGTCAAGGAGACGAGCGCTGAGGCCATCGCTGCGCTGCGTTCGCTCGGCGTCGACGTGCACATGCTCACCGGCGACAACCGCGTCACTGCCGAAGCAATCGCCCGCCGCGTAGGACTGAGCAGCAAGCAGGTCATTGCCGACGTGCTTCCCGCCGACAAGGAACGCCACGTGCGCGAACTGCAGGATGCGGGCGGCAAGGTCGCCATGGTGGGCGACGGCATCAACGACTCCCCTGCCCTGGCGCGCGCCGACGTGGGCCTTGCTATCGGCACCGGCGCCGACATCGCCAAGGAAGGGGCAGATGTGGTACTCATGCGCAGCGACCTCATGGACGTCGCCCGCGCCATCGAGCTTTCGCGCGCCACGATCCGCAACATCAAGCAGGACCTGTTCTGGGCGCTGTTCTACAACGGCATCGGCATTCCGCTCGCTGCGGGCGTGTTCTTCCCCCTCACCGGCTGGCAGCTCTCGCCGATGTTTGGCGCCGCAGCCATGAGCCTGTCGAGCGTGTGCGTCGTGTCCAATGCTCTGCTCCTGAAATCATTTAAGCCTAAAGTGGCAAAATAGGCTCACCATTACGTCCATTTTGAACGGGTTTTCCAGGTGCCCGAGATTGACCTGAAAGAGGAGCGACGCGTACTTTGGTACGCGAGCGACGGCTTGAAGGTCAAGGTCGGGTGCCTGGGAAAGCCGACATAACAGAGAGGAATACCCATGCGTTACACAATTAAGACTTCCGGCCTTATGTGTGGCCACTGCGACGCTACTGTCGAGACGGCACTGCTCAACGTTGCCGGCGTGACCGACGCCGATGCCGATCACGAGACTCAGACGGTACAGGTGGAGTGCGCCGACACCGTGGCCGCCGAGCAGCTCGCTGCCGCCGTCGAGAGCGCCGGCGAGAAGTTCCACGCCCTGTCCGTGACCGCAGCCTAGCAGCTACCAGAAGCATTCGACCCCATCGACCAGAAGCGAGGACCCGCCATGATGGCAGACCACAAATCGGTGAACCGTATGCTCAAGACGGCGCGCGGCCAGATCGACGGCATCCTGCGGATGGTCGAGGAGGACCGCTACTGCGTCGATATTTCCACGCAGCTCATGGCCACACAGGCACTCCTCGCGCGCATTAACGCCGACGTGCTCAAGGCGCATATCGAGGGCTGCGTGACTTCGGCAATCGAATCGGGCGACGAAGACCTCAAAGCCGCGAAGCTCGCCGAGATCGAACGCGTCGTCGACAAGCTCTCTAAGTAATCGGCGCATTGGGGACAGACCACTTTGCACCGTCTTGATGTTCCGAGGACGGGTATGTTTGCACCACATTGGTGCAGATTAACCTGTCCCCCTTGCTCTAAATCGGGTATAAAGGCGTGCGGCATATCGAACGAAAGGCAATTTGCATGAATGACTTTATGAAGGGCCGCAATGGCGCCGACGAGCTCACCATCGTGATGGGTTTTGCGGGCATCGTCATCGCGATGATCGGATCGATGGCCCGCGTCCAGTGGCTCAGTTGGATCGCCATCACCGTCATCGTGATCGGCGTACTGCGCGGCCTGTCCAAAAACATCGACGCACGTCGCAAGGAGAACGAGGCCTTTGTCGCCGGCTCGGCTAAGGTCCCCGGCTTGGGCAAGTTTGTCGCCAGCTTGGGTGGCAGCGCTGCAGCGGCCAGCACCTCACGCGCGGCCGGCACCAGTAAGGAAGACTTTGAGCGTGCCAAGCGCACGGCCAAGAAGATGTGGAAGGGTCGCAAGACCACGGCATACCTCAAGTGCCCCAACTGCGGCCAGATGCTCTCCGTCCCCAAGGGCAAAGGCAAGATCCGCGTCACCTGCCCCAAGTGCCACGCCAAGATGGAGACGCGCTCGTAGCCGCCATACCGCAGGACAAAATAAAAGCCGAGGCCTCGCACTGGGACCTCGGCTTTTTTGAATGCGACAAAGGGCCCGCCCCCGTCACACCTACGCCACGCCGTCGCGGGCAAGCTCCTCGGCAAGCGCCTCGGCTGGCATGGCCATAATCGTGTCGAGCTCGGCGTCCACCTCGGGAATACGCTTCACCTTGAGTTTGCGCACCAAATCGCCACGACACATCACGTGTATCGGCTCGCGCAGAGCACACAGGTCATCGAGCGGGTTCTCGCGCGTCACCAGGATATCGGCAGCCTTGCCGCACTCGATCGCACCGGTCTCGCCGCCCAGCCCCAGCAGCTCGGCATTGATCTGCGTAGCCGTATGCAGCGCAAAGGCGTTGCTCACGCCCACGTACCTGTCTCTTATACACATCTCCGAGC
>DXLX01000006.1 GCA_019414515.1 Collinsella sp. | reverse complement strand
GTCGGCGTGGAGATGACCAGGATGTCCCTGATGCCCGCCAGCATGAGGGTGGACAGCGGGTAGTAGATCATGGGCTTGTCGTAGACCGGCAGCAGCTGCTTGGAGGTCACGAGCGTGAGCGGGTACAGGCGTGTGCCGGATCCACCGGCGAGAATGATGCCCTTCAATGCACTATTCCTTTCCAAGGAAAAGGTCTTCGTAGCTGTCGGTAATAAACCGCCACGAATACCGGACGCGAATAACGGAAGTCGAGGCTGCATCGAACTCCTCGATCGACTTCATGTCCATCGCGTCAGCACGGTTGATAAGTTCAGCCAAGTCCCCAGACTTCTTGTCCCAATACAGGGCAGAATCCTCGGCGACCTCACGGTTGAAGCCGACATCGAGAAGAAGGTTGAGGCGCGTGGATGCCAGCGCCTCCAAGAGGCTCGGATTGGTACCACCGACCTCGTGACCGTGGAAGTAGCCGTAAGCCTGCTCACGAATCTTCTTCAAGAGTTCCTGATCATAGACAGTCCCCACGAACTTGATGCGTGGATCGGACTTGAAGTGCGTTTTCCGCTCGAGTTCTGCGAGGAAGGAGTCGTCCACTCCCGTCACGAGCGCAAAGTCGCGCTTGGAGTCGGAAGCCATGAACTCCCGGATCATGGTCTCGTAGTTGTTCTCGGGCACGAAGCGTCCCACAACCAGGTAGTAGCCGAAGGGCTCGAGGCCCTTCTCGGAGAGCCATCCCGTGAACTTGGGGTCGTCGTCCGCGAGCGCTGAGCGCTTGATGTCGGCTCCGTAGGCGATGAAGGTCGTCTCGGGATCCAAGTCGGTATACTCCCCGCGAATGTACTTCTCGATGTTCTTGGAATCGCACACCATCAGGTCGGCGTGCTTGACCATCCCGCGCTCCGAGAGCTTCCAGTACTTTCGGACGGGCGCGCTCCACTTGGCGCGCTTCCACTCGTGCCCGTCGGGGTTCACGAGGACCTTGCCGCCAAGGGCGTGGATCCTGTTCACGTACCTGCCGAAGAATGGCCCGATGCGACAGGCCAGCACGTAGACGATGGGGTGCTCGACCCGGTTCTCCTCGATATAGGCGATGCACCACTTGAGGGCGTCGATGTCGTAGAAAATAGCCCTCGCGGCGCCGACGGGCCTACGCAGCACGTTGAAGCAGTGCGCCCCGTTGTGCTCGAACTCGCCGACTTGCTCGGCGGAGTCCACGGCGCATGCCACGTGGTACTTGATGTCGTGGGATACCTGATTCTCGGTCAGCTTCTCCACGAATGTCTCGTAGCCGCCGTAGTTTGCCGGAATCCCCTTGGATCCGATGATGAAAACATGCTGCATTAGTACGCATCGCTCCCGCTGAAGACCTCCAGAACCGTGAGGAAGACGATCTTGAGGTCAGTGATAATTCCGCGCTTGGCTATGTACTCGAGGTCGCGGCGGACCATGCCGTCGAAGTCGGTATCGTTGCGGTCAGTCACCTGCCACCAGCCGGTAATGCCCGGCTTCACAGCCAAGCGCTGCAGGTCGTACTCGGTATACTCCGCGACCTCGTTGGGCAGCGGCGGGCGCGGGCCGACGACGGACATCTGACCCATGAACACGTTCAGGAACTGCGGGAACTCGTCGATGGAGTGCTTGCGGATGAACTTTCCAATCTTGGTGACACGCGGGTCATTCTTCATCTTGAACATGGCGCCGGCGATCTCGTTCTGCTCCCTGAGCTCGGCGAGGCGCTCGTCGGCGTCCTTGTACATGGAGCGGAACTTCCACATGCGGAAGGTAGTCAAACTACCGTCGGGACGGGTGCGGCCAACGCGGATCTGACTATAGAAGGGGCTGCCCTCGCTCTCCAGTCGGATGGCCGCGGCCAGCACCAGGCTGGGCACAGCGATGACGAGGAGCACGGCACCGCTGAACACGATGTCGAATGCGCGCTTCACTGCCCTATATGCCAAGCGCGAGCGGTCCCAGTCCATGATGGATTGCATGGCCTTGTAACGGCCGGCGCCCTCGCGCCGGTCCATGGCCTGGGCAATCAGTGCCGCCCCCGCAGGCGCACAGCTCTTTGTTACTTCTTTAGCAGCCACAGTCAAAAATACATCCCGTTCCCCAGGGATCCCTCAATCGGTAAATTCAAAAATGCGAACGAATAGCTGGTGCAACGTCTCCCTTACGTTTTGCTGGGAACGTCGAGCGGTAGCAGCTCCCTAAATGCGGAGTTACCTTCGCCCACGTCTACCAGGCACCAGCGCTTATGACGGTCGATCTTGTGCACACGGGCCTCTTGCCCCACCAAGGGACCCTGCTCTATGTGCAACACGCCATCTTCTATGCGCGCAACGCTGTTGCGCACCATGCCGTCGTTGTCCAGCACACTGCGGTACCAGTCCTGCGCATCGTCCGGCATGGGCATGTACGCCCGCTCCCTACTGCCGGCGATGCGGCAGCCAAAGCTCAGCTGAGCCAAAGCCCTATCGAGCGCAGCGGCATCGTGCGTGGCGACGAAGAAATATTCCTTGTACATGGGTTTGGTTTGGAGCGACCATGCGCCGTTCCGCTTAAACCAGAACTCCTTTTGCATCACAAAAGCATCCTGCATAAGGTTGTGCGGGATAATGCAACGGACCTTTTCGCAGGTCTCGCGCTCTTTTCCATTGGGGGTGTGGACCAGATACCAGCGAACACGGCCGTGCTGGCTATTGTTGGTGGCGCCGTTAAATGCGCCCGGCAGCTGCTCTTGGCGCCGTGCCGTCTGTTCCATGTTCTCGCCCCCCTCTTTTGGCTTTGCGATGCACGCAAATGCGGGGGCGTTTAGAACATACTTCTCGCTCGCAGCTAGGCACAGTCGCAAAAGTACAGGTTTTTGTATCTTTCGACATAGGCCATTATACGAGCATTTAATCAGCGTTTGCCCAGATTACGCAAAATGTACAGCTAGTAGGTACATCTCCATACCCCTCTATAAAAACCTGTACCTTTTTGTGCAACAAAAAAAGCCGTTCAACCAGCGGCTTTTCTCATTTTGGTAAGAAAAAAGGCGACCGCCCTTTGTGGACGGTCGCCTTTGTTAATTGTTGTGCAGTTTGCCTTAGGCGCGAGTCTTGATCTCCTCGAGCACCTTCGCAACAAACTCGTCGACGCTCATCTGAACGGTCTCGTTGGAGCGATCGCGGACGGAGATGTTGCCGGCCTCGACCTCCTTCTCGCCCAGGATGAGCATGTAGGGCACGCGGTCGATGCTGCGGGCCTCACGGATCTTGTAGCCGATCTTCTCGTCGCGGTCGTCGCAGACCACGCGAATGCCGGCCTCCTCCAGCTTGGCGCATACCTCGTGGGCGTAGTCGCGACTCTTCTCCGAGACGGGAAGCGCCTTGACCTGCACGGGAGCCAGCCAAGTGGGGAACTTGCCCGCAAAGTGCTCAATCAGAATACCGATGAAGCGCTCGATGGAGCCAAAGCACACGCGGTGCAGCATGATGGGGCGCTTCTTGGTGCCGTCGGCGTCAACGTACTCCAGGTCAAAGTTGAGCGGCATCTGGAAGTCGAGCTGGACGGTACCGCACTGCCAGGTACGGCCGAGCGAGTCCTCCAGATGGAAGTCGATCTTGGGGCCGTAGAAGGCGCCGTCGCCCTCGTTGACCTCGTAGTCCATGTGCAGCTGCTCCAGAGCAGTGCGCAGGCCCTCCTCGGCGCGCGCCCAGTCCTCGTCCGAACCCATGGAGTCCTCGGGGCGGGTGGAAAGCTCAACGTGGTACTTAAAGCCAAACTTCTGGTACACGGAGTCGATCAGGTTGACCACGCCAACGATCTCGTCGGTCAGCTGGTCGGGACGCACAAACAGGTGGGCGTCGTCCTGGTTAAAGCAGCGCACGCGGAACAGGCCGTGCAGGGCGCCGCGCAGCTCGTGGCGGTGAACCAGGCCAATCTCGCCGGCGCGAATGGGCAGCTCGCGATAGGAGTGCGGCTTGGAGGCGTACACCAGCACGCCGCCCGGGCAGTTCATGGGCTTAATGCAGTACTCTTCGTCGTCGATAACGGTGGAGTACATGTTGTCCTTGTAGTGGTCCCAGTGGCCCGAGGTCTTCCACAACTGCTTGTTCATGATGAGCGGCGTGGAGATCTCCACGTAGCCGGCCTTGTGGTGAATCTCGCGCCAGTAGTCCAGCAGCGTGTTCTTAAGAATCATGCCGTTGGGCAGGAAGAACGGGAAGCCGGGGGCCTCGTCGCGCATCATAAAGAGGTCCATCTCGCGGCCGATCTTGCGGTGGTCGCGCTTCTTGGCCTCCTCCAGCATATGCATGTGCTCGTCGAGCTCTTCCTTGGTGGCAAAGGCGACGCCGTTGATGCGGGTGAGCATCTTGTTGTCCTTGTCGCCCTTCCAGTAGGCGCCCGAGACGCCGGTGAGCTTAAAGGCCTTCAGCGCCTTGGTGTAGCAGATGTGGGGGCCGACGCACATATCGATGTAGTCGCCCTGCTGGTAGAAGGTGATGCGGGCGTCGTCGTCCAGGTCGCCGATATGCTCGACCTTGTACTTCTCGCCGCGCTCCTCCATAAGGGCGATGGCCTCGGCGCGGGGCTTCTCGTACACGGTGAACTTGAGGTTCTCCTTGACGATCTTTTTCATCTCGGCCTCGATCGCGGGGAAGTCGTCCTCGCTGATCTTGACGCCCTCGGGCAGATCAACGTCGTAGTAGAAGCCGTTGTCGGTCGCAGGACCGTAGGCAAAGTCGGCCTCGGGGTACAGGCGCTTGATGGCCTGCGCCATGATGTGCGCGGCGGAGTGGCGGATGACGTGCGTGACCTCGTCCTGCGGGAGCTCGGCCACCGAACCGTCATTGTAGAGTGCCTTCATGGGTATGTTTTCTCCTCTCGGATGCCTGATGCAAGTGCGTGCGATGCGCTCGGCGTTTTAACTTGCATCATTATAGGCAGGTTGCCTTGGTATACAAGCGCCCGCCGCACCTTAATGGCACGGCGGGCGATTTTCTACGCATGCTTCATCGTGTGGGCGCGGGGCGTGGGGCGCGCGTCTGCCTTTCGCATGGCGCGCGGTGCCCGTGGCTTGCGGCCGGCCCGGCGATGGATGCGTTACTGGATGCGAGTTCGGCAGTAGGGGCAGACCTTCCAGTGCGCATCGAGCGGGCGATGGCAGCTGGGGCACACGTTACGAACCTGGGTATCGCACACGGGGCACACGACAAAGTCCTTCTCGATAGGCGCGCCGCACTGCGGGCAGGTGCCGTACTGGGCAAGCTGGCGCTCGCGCAGGGCCATGTCCAGCTCCTGCTCCTCGCGGTCGGCAGCGTAGGAGTGCGGGCGAAGGACCAGGTAGGCGATGAGGCCCACAAACGGGATGAGGGCGATGATGCCCCATGCCACGTAGGCGCTGGCGCCGCGGCGGCGAGCGTCGATGAACACATAGACGACCGACAGCACATACAGGGCGATGATAAAGCCAACGAAGGCATAGACGACGCCCATAAGCTGCGGCGACATGAGCTCAGAGATGTACTTGGACATTACGGGCACCTTTCGGGATATTAACAGTCCGGTCAAGTTTACCACGGGGTTTGTTTATATGGGACCACGGCTAGGGACGGGGCCGGCGCGGACACAAACATCTCAATCTGTAACAGGTAGAGGCGGAATCCGGGTCTAGATGTTACAGATCGAGACAAACGGATGACCCGCCAGACTAACGTCTCGATCTGTAACATCTGGAACCCAAATCATCAGCTAGCTGTTACTGATCAAGACGTAGAAAACCGTCCGAACCGAATGTCTCAATCTGTAACAGTTACCCGGCAAAAACAGGTCTAACTGTTACAGATTGAGACATTCGAAACCGACTGATAGGTTCATCTCAATCTGTAACATCTAGACCCCAAAACGGTCCCTAGATGTTACAGATCGAGACAGAAAATCTCTCCCTGACTTTAAATCTCAATCTGTAACACATAGGACCGATTTTCCCCTCTTACTGTTACAGATCGAGACAAACAGAGGGCCCGCCTGGCAAACGTCTCGATCTGTAACATCTGGGACCCAACCCTTCTGCTTACTGTTACAGAACGAGACAAAACTCTGACACCAGGGGCGGCAAACGAGGTTATCGACGTTACCGAGTCTCCCCTCGCCTGCCGTTGGCGGGTGTTGCGGGGCTGTTCGCCGCATTGCCGCCGCGCTGGGGGCGTGCAGACCGTAGGATAGTCTTATTGACAGCCTGTCAACTTGTCTGGGAGGCACCGTGGCAGAAACGTTTGATATCGCGATTGTCGGCGCTGGCATCACCGGATGCGCCATCGCGCGGCAGCTCGCGCGCTATGACCTGTCTACTTGCGTGGTCGAGGCAGCAAACGATATCGCGCTGGGCGCATCGAAGGCCAACGGCGGCCTGGTGCACGCCGGCTACGATCCGACACCGCGCACGGTTAAGGCCCAGGTCAACGCTCGTGGTTGCGAGCTGTACGGTACGTGGGCGCAGGAGCTGGGCTTTCTGTTCCGCCGCACCGGGTCGATGGTGCTGGGCTTTAACGACGAGGACCGCGCGCAGCTGGAGAAGCTGCGGTGCAACGGCCATGCCAACGGCGTGCCCGAGCTGTCAATCGTCGGACCCAACCGCATCCACGAATTAGAGCCGCGGGCCAGTGCCGAGGCGACGTGCGCGCTGTGGTGTCCCTCCACTGGCTTTGTGGATCCGTTTGAGGTCGCCATTGCCGCGCTGGAGAACGCCGTCGCCAACGGGGTGACGTTTATGCGCTCCGCACCGGTGGAAGCGATTGAGGTTGCTGGCAGCGAGGCTACCGACGGGGCTGCGCGCTTTACGCTGGCGACGCCCGCCGGAGACGTGCGCTGCCGCTATCTGATCAACGCCGCGGGCAACGGTGCCGCGGACATCTCGCATATGGTGGGCGCCGAGGAGTTCCAGATGGTCTGGCGTCAGGGCAACATCGTGGTGCTGGACAAGGAACCGTGCACGCTCATGCCGCTCTACCCGGTGCCGACGCCGATTTCGAAGGGCGTTATTGTCACGGGCACCGTGCACGGCAACACAGTGATAACCGCCACGGCTGCCGTGCGCGAGCCGGGTGACACGCAGACCTATGCAAGCGATGTGAACGCGCTGCTGACCGGCGCGCGCAAGCTGGTGCCCGATCTGGACACGCGCCGCGTGGTGCGCGCATTTGCCGGCGGGCGTCCGGTCATTCAGGGAACGAACGACTTCTTTATTGGACAGTCGGCCGTGGTGCCGGGGCTGTTCCAGGCGGCTGGTATTCAGTCACCGGGTGTGGCAAGCGCGCCGGCCATTGCCGAGCGCATGGAGCACGTGATGCGCGAGGCGGGCGTTGCCCTGCATGAACGGAACGATTGGGACCCGATTTGCCGCGCGCCGGACGATTTTGACCGTGCACCGCTCGCGCGCAAGAAAGAGCTCATTGAGTCCGATCCCGCGTGGGGGCAGATTGTCTGCCGCTGCGAGACGGTGCCCGAGGCCGAGATCGTGGCCG
The DNA here is from genome assembly GCA_019414515.1 of Collinsella sp. Lineage (GTDB taxonomy): Bacteria > Actinomycetota > Coriobacteriia > Coriobacteriales > Coriobacteriaceae > Collinsella. Next base: position 18,942 of record DXLX01000006.1, on the reverse strand, counting down.
CGATCCGACGCCGCCCGGGCGCGGTTTCGGTCGAGGGCGTCAAGCGCCGCTGCCGCGCCGGCATGGGTCGGTGCCAAAGCGGCTTTTGCCAGAGCCGTGTGGTGGCGATTCTTGCCCGAGAGCTGGACTGCGACCCCAGCGAGGTATTACTGGAGGACGCCGGCTCCTGGCTGGTCGAGGGACCTTTGAAGGGGGTGCGCTAGGGTGGAGAGCTTTGAAGTAAATGCAGCGAGCGCGACCGACGGCACCGCGGACGCCGTGCCGACGCAGGCCTTCGACGTGGTCGTTATCGGCGGCGGACCTGCCGGCATGGCGGCCGCGCTGGCCGCGCATAAGGCAGGCGCACACGTGGCCATCGTGGAGCGCGAGCAGCATCTAGGAGGAATCCTCCGACAGTGCATCCACCCCGGCTTTGGCCTGTCGCACTTTAAACAGGAGCTCACAGGTCCCGAGTACGCGCAGCGCTTTATCGACCAGGTTCGCGCGACCGACATCGCGCTGTTCTTGGACAGCATGGTGCTGGGGATCGATTCGGAGGAGGGCGATGACGCGCTGGGCGCGGATGCCTCGAACGCAGAAGCCGGTGCGGGTCATACCGTCACAATCATGAGCCGTACCGGCATGCTGCAGCTCACCGGACGCGCGGTCGTCCTTGCCATGGGGTGCCGCGAGCGCACGCGCAGCGAGATCAAGATCCCCGGCAGCCGTCCCGCCGGCGTGTTTACGGCGGGCCTGGCGCAGCGATACATCAATATCGAAAACCTCAAGCCCGGCTCGCGCGCCATCATTTTGGGCTCAGGCGACATCGGGCTGATCATGGCGCGCCGCTGCACGCTCGAGGGGATTTCTGTCGAGGGCGTGTACGAGCTCATGCCGTACGCCAACGGTCTGCGCCGCAACGTCAAGAACTGCCTGGACGACTTTGGCATTCCGCTGCACCTGTCCACCACCGTCACGCGCGTGATCGGACACGATCGCGTGGAGGCCGTCGAGGTGAGTCAGGTCGACGAGAGCCTGGCGCCCATTCCGGGAACCGAGCGCGTTGTTCCGTGCGACACGCTGCTGCTTTCGGTGGGTCTGATTCCCGAAAACGAGCTTTCGGTTGCCGCAGGCGTGGAGCTTGACCTACGCACGCGCGGCGCCGTGGTTGATCAGAGCCTGCAAACGGGCGTGCCGGGCATCTTTGCCTGTGGCAACGTACTGCACGTGCACGACCTGGCCGACAACGTGACGACCGAGTCCGAGCGTGCCGGTGCAGCCGCGGCGGCGTACGCACTGGGTGGCAGCGCGGATGTCGAGACGGGCGTGAATTGTCAGCTCACGGTCTCCCCCGCCGGCATTGCGGGCTACGCGCTGCCGGGACGCGTTACGGCTGTGGCGCTCACCAAACTCAACTTCCGTGTGCGCCGACCGGTCGACGCCGCCCGCGTGCGTATTCTGGCAGACGACGAGGAACTGCTTGCAGGCAAGGTCCGCGCGTTTAAGCCAAGCGTTATGGAAAGCTTCCCGCTGCCGGCAAAGGTCATCAAACAAGCGCTCAACCTGGGTGCCAGCAAGCTTATTCTGTCCGTCGACCCCGTTGAGGAGGCGTAAGGCCATGAGCACGAATGTGACCGAAACATTGCAGTTCAACTGCACGACCTGCCCATCCGAATGCCTTCTGACCGTAAAGGTGGAGCGCGACGCCAATGGCGCCGTGGTGGAAGTGCGCTCCGTAACCGGCAACAGCTGCCCGCGCGGCGATACGTTCGCACATCAGGAGCTCACCTGCCCCATGCGCGTGCTCACGACGACCGTGGCCGTCTCCGGCAGCGACGAAGCCCTGCTCCCCGTGCGCACATCCGAAGCCATCCCGCTGGCACTCCATGCCCAAGCCATGGACCTCCTACGCGGCGTGGTCGTCGAAGCCCCCATCCGCATGGGCGACGTCGTGCTGGAGAACCTCCTAGACACCAACATCAACCTAATCGCCAGCATGGACATCGAGTAGCTAATTTGGGACGAGGCTCTTTTAGCTACCCCGCCATCCACCCGGTCCTCCTCCGCAGTTGCGGTGAAATACGGACTGTTTTATGGCTTCAGGCCGCTAAACAGTCCGTATTTCACCGCAACTTATGAGGGGGCGCTTGGGAAACCATGGTGGCAACCTAGCGAAAGGATGTTTCATGGCACATGTCGATGACCAGCGTGTGGCGCGCGTGCTCGATGCGCTCGAGGCCCAGCACCCCGGCGCACAGCTGCTCGTAAACGACCCGTGGTCGATCTATTACCTGACCGGCTTTTATGCAGATATGTTCGAGCGTTTTTGCGGCGTGCTGCTCGCGCGCGGTAGCGAGCCCGTAATCTTGGTCAACGCGCTGCATCAGCTGCCCGAGTATGACAATGCCCGCGTTGCCTACCACACCGATACCGACGTCGTGGCCGACGCCATCGCTCGCGAGGTCGATCCGACCAAACCGCTCGGCATCGACACCGTAATGCGTTCCGGCTTTTTGATGCCGCTCATGGAGCGCCATGCTGCGAGCGAGTTTTTCCTGGGCGACTTTGCCGTCACCGCCGCGCGCACCCATAAGGATGCCGCCGAGCAGGAGCTCATGCGCGTGTCCTCAGCTGCTAACGACGCTGTGATGGCCGACGCCATCAAGCTCGTCCACGAAGGCGTGACGGAGCGCGAAATCGCCGACCAGATGCCCGGCTTGTATCGCAAGCACGGCTGCGAGGGCTTCAGCTTTCCGCCCATCGTGAGCTTTGGCGCCAACGCCGGCGACCCGCACCACGAGCCCGACGACACCGTACTCAAGCGCGGCGACGTGGTGCTGTTCGACATTGGCGGACGCCGCTGCAACTACTGCTCGGACATGACGCGCACGTTCTTTTGGGGCGAGCCGGACGAGGAGACGGCACGCATCTACGACATCGTGCGCCGCGCCAACGAGGCCGCCGAGGCGCTCATCGCGCCGGGCGTGCGTATGTGCGACTTGGACCGTGCCGCACGCGACGTGATTGAGGATGCAGGCTATGGGCAGTACTTTACGCACCGTCTGGGACACTCGATCGGTCTGCAGGACCACGAGCCGGGCGACGTCTCGTTCGTCAACGAGCAGGTTGTCGAGCCTGGCATGACTTTCTCCATCGAGCCGGGCATCTACCTCCCCGGCCACACCGGCGTCCGCATCGAGGACCTGGCCCTAGTTACCGAGTCCGGCGTCGAGATCCTCAACGCCTACCCCCACGATCCGGTCCGCTTAGACTAGACAATGCGGCAAAGGGGCCGTCCCTTTGCCGCATTACATGAATGCCGCCACAAAAACGGCCTATCTACTACGTTTAGCCCGCATGGGTCGACCATGCCCGTGTTTTCGCAAAACTGGTAAGCCATCTACCTGCGGTTTTCATTTCGCAATTCTCGGTGTGGTCGAGGGCAACCGCTCAAACGTAGTAGATAGCCCCATTTCGTGACTAGCAGCCCAAATTGGCTGCCCCGTTGGCGGGGTTAGCGGAGCAGGCCTGCTACTTCGCCGGCCAGGGTGATGGTGCCGGCGGCAACGAAAGCCTCGCCCGCGGCATCGAAGGCTGCGAGGGCCTCGGACACGCTGGGATACACGCTCGCGAGCTTATCGGCGTCCACCAGGGCAGCGAGTTCCTCTGCCGGCAGGGCGCGATCGGAATCGGTCTGGGTCACGGCCACGCGGGGGAACGCCGGAACCAAAACGTCGACGATGCCCGCCACGTCCTTGTCGGCCAGCGCGGCACACAGCAACGTGGGACGATTTTCCACGCACGGATCGATCTCGTCCAGTGCGCTCACAAAGTTCTCGCAGCTCTGAGGGTTATGGCAGGCATCGATCAGCTTGAGTGGATTGGTCCCCAGCACGTCAAAACGACCCGGCGTGGGGCAGCCCATAAGCGATGCATCCAACGCATCGTGATCGAGCTCGCGGCCCAGATACCCCTCGCATAGCATAATCGCGCACGCTGCATTCTGCGGCTGATACGCCGGCTTAACCATGCTCGTCGCATAGATCGCACGCGGCGTGGTGCAGCTAAACTCAACCGTGTCGCCCACATGCGCCGGCACCTTAGTCGTGGCGTGGCTCACCACGAGTGGCACCACACCGCACGCGCGGCAGCGGGCATCCATCACGCGCTGAACGCTCGCCTCGTGCGTGCCCTCGCCCAAAACAACCAAGCGCCCGGGTTTGATAACCGCAGCCTTCTCAGCCGCAATGGCTTCGAGCGTATCGCCCAAAATGCGCGTGTGATCGAGCCCGATGCCCGTAATGGCAACGGCAACGGGGTCGGTCGCACTCGTGGCGTCCCAACGTCCGCCCATACCAACCTCGAGCACGGCAACATCCACCGCAGCCTCGGCAAACACGACAAGCGCGGCAGCCGTCAGCAAGTCAAACGGCGTGATGGAATAGGCGCGCTCCCCCGCCGCCACACGACGGGCATTCACTCGATGTCCCGCCTCAACAGCGGCAGAAACGCCACGGGCAAACGCCTCATCGCTCACAACGCGCCCGTCAACCTCCATGCGCTCGGGATAACGCACCAGCTGCGGCGACGTATACAGTGCGGTCTTTAACCCCTCACCACGAAGGATGGCAGCCGAAAAACGCGTGGTCGAAGTCTTGCCATTAGTACCGGCAACCTGAATGCAATCGAAATACTCATCCGGACGCCCGAGCTCATCGAGCATATCGACAACCGTCTCGAGCAAAGGACCAGCATCCCCGGAAATCCGCCCCGTGTCGGCAGCAAGCCCCACAGCCTCATCAAACGAAAGCAAATCAAACTCAAAAGGAACGGTATACAAGCCAGAACGCTTAGGCATTTTTAGAACCGCCATTCATAGAAAAATAAAACAGTATAGGTTGAGGATAGTCAGCGAAAACGCCTCTGATGAGCCAAGGTGCCGTGAAACAAGGGCGCATAGGGCTTATGCCCATGCGCCCGAAGTTGAACGGCAGATTGGCCATCAGAGGCGTTTGCAGCGTCGAGTCAGCCGCCGTTCGTTAGAACGGCGGAATAGGTGTCCGCAGTAGCGAGCAAAGCATCGGGACGCGCCCCCAAGTTAGACCTACGAGAAGTCAGCAACCTGAGCAGTCAGCGCTGCCAGGATCTCCTTGAGCTCAGCTGCACGGTCCCTCTTCTTCTGGACCACCGCGGGCGCGGCCTTGGCCACAAAGCCCTCGTTGGCCAGCGTCTTCTCGCAGCCGGCGAGCTCCTTCTGGGCCGCGGCAATCTCCTTCTCCAGGCGCGCCTTCTCGGCCGAAAGATCAACCTTGCCCTCGAGCACCACAAAGACCTCGACGCCGCTATCGACCACGGCAATGCTCGCGGCCGGCTTCTCGACGTCGATACCCATGACCAGCGAAGCGGTGTTCGCCAGCGGCTCGATGGTCGAGCGCAGGCTCTCGAGCTTCTCAATATCCTCGGCACCGGCGCGCACGACAACGTCGAGCTCGGCCTTGGGGCTCAAGCGATAACGCGAACGCGTGGCGCGGGCGGCGGAAACGACGGTACGGCACAGCTCAAACGCGCGCTCGGCGTCCTCGTCGACGTACTTGGCGTAGTCGGCGGGCTCGGGCCACTTGGCGATCATGAGCGCCTCGGCGCGGTCAACGTTGCCCTCGGCGTCCAGGTCGAGCACGCTCGCCGGCATGTTGTCCCAAATCTCCTCGGTGACAAACGGCATAAGCGGGTGCATCAGGCGAATGGAGGTGTCGAGCACAAAGATCAGGTTGCGCTGGGCCTGCAGACGGCCCTCGCCCTTCAGGCGGGCCTTGGTGACCTCGACGTACCAGTCGCAGACCTCGTTCCAGAAGAACTGCTGCACGCCGCGAGCCATATCGCCAAAGGTGTAGTTCTCGATACCCTCGGTAACCATCTTCACGGCCTTGGCCAGACGGCTGAACATCCAGGCGTCAGCCGGCGTCTCCACGACGGGCTCGCCGGGCGTGTAGCCCTCCATGTTCATGAGCAGGAAGCGGCTGGCGTTCCAGATCTTGGTCACAAACGACTTGGCCTGCTCGGTGCGCGGGCTGTCGATGAGCTGCTTAGTCTTCTTGTCGATGTTCGCGTCAAACTTGACATCCTGGTTGTTGGTGCACAGCGTCAGCAGGTTGTAGCGCATGGCATCGGCGCCGTACATGCCAATGAGGTCCATGGGGTCAACGCCGTTGCCCTTGGACTTGGACATGCGGCTGCCGTCCTTGGCCAAGATCGTCGGGTAGATGACGACGTCCTTAAACGGCACCTCGTCCAAGAAGTACAGCGAGCTCATAACCATGCGAGCAACCCACAGCGCGATGATGTCGCGTGCGGTGACGAGTGCCGTCGTGGGGTGATGGCCCTCGAGCAGCTCCGGCTTTTGCGGCCAGCCCTGCGTGGCAAAGGTCCACAGCTGCGAGCTGAACCAGGTGTCCAGCACGTTCTCGTCCTGGTGCACGTGATGGCCGCCGCACTTGGGGCACACGTCGGTATCCTCGGTCAGAGCGTCCTCCCAGCCGCAGTCCTCGCAGTAGAACACGGGGATACGGTGGCCCCACCACAGCTGGCGGCTAATGCACCAGTCCTTGAGGTTCTCCATCCAGGTGGTGTAGGTCTGCGTCCAGCGCGCGGGGTGGAAGGTGACCTTGCCAGAGTTGACGGCGTCGAGCGCCGGCCCCTTGAGCTTGTCGACGGCGACGAACCACTGCTCGGACAGCCACGGCTCCAGGGCGGAGTCGCAACGGTAGCAGTGCATGACGGAGTGATCGAGGTCCTCGACGTGATCGAGCAGGCCGTGCTCCTCGAACCACTTAATGACGGCCTCGCGGCACTCGTCGCGGTTCATGCCGGTGAACTCGCCGTAGCCCTCGACGACCACTGCGTGCTCATCGAAGATATTGATCTGCGGCAGATCGTGGGCCTGACCCATAGCGTAGTCGTTGGGGTCGTGGGCCGGGGTGACCTTGACGAAGCCGGAGCCAAAGTTGGCATCGACGTGCCAATCCTCAAAGATGCGGATCTCGCGGTCGACGATGGGGAGCTTGACGGTCTTACCCACAAAGGCGGCCTTCTCGGGGTCCTTCGGGGAGACGGCGACGCCCGTGTCGCCGAGCATGGTCTCGGGGCGCGTGGTAGCGACGACGATGTAGTCCTGGCCGTTGACCGGCTCGGTCAGCGGGTAGCGCAGGTGCCACAGGTGGCCCTTCTCGTCCTTATACTCGGCCTCGTCGTCCGAGATGGCGGTGGTGCAGTTGGGGCACCAGTTGACGATGCGCTTGCCACGGTAGATCAGGCCGTCGTGGTACCAGTCGCAGAACACCTTGCGCACGGCCTGGGCGTAGTCCTCGTCCATGGTAAAGCGCTCGTTATCGAAGTCGACGGAGCAGCCCATGCGCTTGATCTGCTCGACGATGATGCCGCCGTACTCGTGGGTCCAATCCCAGCAGGCGTCGACAAACTTGTCGCGACCGATCTCCAGACGACTGATGCCCTCGCTCTTGAGCTTCTTGTCGACCTTGGTCTGCGTGGCGATACCGGCGTGGTCGGTGCCGAGCACCCAGCGCGTGGACTTGCCGCGCATGCGGGCCATACGGATGATGGCGTCCTGGATGGAGTCGTCGGTGGCGTGACCCATGTGGAGCTTGCCGGTCACGTTGGGAGGCGGAATGGTGACGGTGCAGTCGCCCACGCCCTCGCGGCGCTTGTAGTAGCCGCCGTCGAGCCACTTCTGCAGGATCGCCGGCTCGTTGGTCGACGGATCATAATTCTTGGGCATCTCTTCCATATATCTCTCCCTGTCCCGCCGGGGAGGAATGTAGGCCCGTTTTTCGCTCGGTCAAGTCCTGGGCTCGCTCGAAGACCACATTAAGTGGTCTTCGGCTCGTGCGGAATCTACGAAAATCGGGCCTACATTCCTCCCCTTAGGTATCGATTACTTCAGTCTGAAGGTACTAGCTAAACAATCTCACAGAATAGCACAGGCATACCTACCAAAAAGGGACAGGTTTATTTTGGCAGGTTTTATCAGGCAGAATAACGTTTGCCAATATAAAACCGACCAAAATAAACCTGTCCCTAAATGGCAGGTCCCGCAGTGGTTGCCGCGGGACCTAAACGGGCGCTATTTACCCATAGATGCGCTGGGGTTGCTCTTCGCCCTTTACGGAGGCTTCGGTTACGATGACCTTGGCGACGCCCTCCTCGCTGGGCAGGTCGAACATCGTCTGCTGCAGCACGTCCTCGCAAATGGAGCGCAGGCCGCGGGCGCCGGTCTTGCGAGCAAGCGCCATGCGGGCGATCTCGTGCAGGGCCGTGTCCTCAAACTCAAGCTCGACGTCCTCGAGCTGGAACATCTTGCGGTACTGACGCACCACGGCGTTCTTGGGCTCGGTCAGGATCGACACCAGGTCGTCCTCGTCGAGCGCCTGCGTCTGGGTGACGACGGGCGTACGTCCCACGAACTCGGGGATCATGCCAAAGGCGTTGAGGTCCTGCGGGAGCACCTGACGCAGCAGGTCGTTCTCGTCGACCGAGGTGGGTCCGGCAATCTCGGAGTTGAAGCCCACGCCCTTGTTACCCACGCGATCGGCGATGATCTTGTCCAGACCCACAAAGGCACCGCCACAGATGAACAGGATGTTGGTCGTGTCGATCTGCAGCAGCTCCTGCTGGGGATGCTTGCGGCCGCCGGTGGGCGGAACGCTGGCCACCGTGCCCTCAAGGATCTTAAGCAGCGCTTGCTGAACGCCCTCGCCCGAAACATCGCGGGTGATGGAGAGGTTCTCGGCCTTACGGGCGATCTTGTCAATCTCGTCCACGTAGATAATGCCCACCTGAGCGCGCTCAATGTCGCCATCGGCGGCGTTGATGAGCTTGAGCAGGATGTTCTCCACGTCCTCGCCCACATAACCAGCCTCGGTGAGCGCGGTAGCGTCGGCGATGGCAAACGGCACCTCGAGAATGCGCGCGAGCGTCTGGGCCAGCAGCGTCTTACCGGTACCGGTGGGGCCGAGCAGCAGAATATTGGACTTGGCAAGCTCCACCTCGTCCATATCGTCGTCAAACTGTCCGCCCATACCCGATGCCTCGTCAAAGGCGGACACCGCGGCACCGCCCTCGATCACGCGGCGATAGTGGTTGTACACGGCCACCGACATGGCGCGCTTGGCGTCCTCCTGGCCCATAACATAGGCCGAAAGCTCGTCATAGATCTCGTGCGGCGTCGGCACGTGCGTGATGACCTGACGGTCGTCCTCGAGCTCAAAGCCCTCGGCCTCGGGGTCCACGGCGGGCTGGGATGCAGCCTGGCCGTGGTCGTTGAGGAAGCCCGGCAGCTTGCCGTTGCGGGCAGCGTCCATAAAATCCGAAGCCAGCGACTCCTCCAAGATCTCAGAGCAAGCGGCGACGCACTCGTCGCAGATAAAGATGTTGGTCGGGCCCTTTACGAGACGGCGTACCTGCCCCTGCTCTTTTCCGCAGAAGGAGCAGCGGATGGGGTTGCCGTTCTCGTCAAAGTTGTCCTGCATGTTACCTGCCATCCTAGGCGTCCTTCGCGGCGAGATCGCGCGAGGTGACGATACGGTCGACCAGGCCGTAGTCGAGGGCCTCGGCAGCAGTCAGATAATTGTCGCGCTCGGTGTCGGCTTGGACCTTCTCGATGGGCTGGCCCGAGGCATCGGACAGGATCTGGTTGAGCTCGCGACGGGTCTTCTTGATCTCCTCGGCCACGATCTCGATCTCGGTCTGCTGACCCTGGGCACCGCCGCTGGGCTGGTGAATCATGACCTTGGAGTGCGGCAGGCAGAAGCGCTTGCCCTTGGCGCCGGCCGAAAGCAGCACAGCGGCCATGGATGCAGCCATACCGACGCAAATGGTGGAGACCTGCGGCTTGATGAAGTTCATAGTGTCAAGAATCGCCAGGCCGGAGTAAACCTCGCCACCGGGCGAATTGATGTAGAGCGAGATATCCTTCTCGGCATCCTGGCTCTCAAGATGCAGCAGCTGGGCAACGACCAGGTTGGCGCTGACGGAGTTGATCTCCTCGCCCAAGAAGATGATGCGGTCGTTGAGCAGGCGCGAATAGATATCGTAGCTGCGCTCGCCGCGCGGCGTCTGCTCGATAACGTATGGCACGAGGGCGGAATCGAACTTGGCGATCATACGCATCTCCATTTCTCTCTTGCGGACCAAATTGGTTCTAGATAAACGTACGGTGCCCGCATGCTATGCATTGGCTGGCACCGTACGAAGCAACCGGATAACCGGTATATAACTTTACCCCATCGCGAGCGCACCCATGCGCTCGCGGGCAAGGTGGCGAGAATTACTCGGCGTCCTTGGCGGTCTCGTCGACCTCGGTCACCTTGGCGTTCTCGACCAGGTGGTCGACGGCCTTGGAACGACGGATGGACTCACGGACGGCAGGCATGCGGCCATCGGCGATGAACTCGGCCTTGGAAGCCTCGACGTCCTTGGCGCCGGCCTTCTCGAACTCAGCGTTGATGTCATCCTCGGTGACCTCGATCTTGAGCTCGCGGGCGAGGGCGTCCAGAGCCAGGGACTCACGGGCAACGTCGTTGGCCTGCTTGTGCAGGTCGCCGATGAACTGCTCCATGGTCAGACCGGAAGCGGGCAGCCAGGTGTCCAGCGTCATGCCACGAGCAGCGAGGTTGGACAGGAAGTTCTGGCCGAGCTCCTCAAAGACGGACTGCTCGTAGTCGGCGTCCATCTCGTCGAGCTGCAGACGCTCGGCGAGAGCGGAGACGCAACGGTTCTCCTTCTCGGCCGGCAGGCGGGAAGCCTTGTCCTGCTCGATCTCGATCTTGATGGCGTCGCGCATAGCGTCGATGCTGTCAAAGCCAAAGTCGGACTTGACGAGCTCGTCGGTGAGCTCGGGGGTGTTGCGGACCTTGATGCCCTTGACGGTGACCTCGACGGTGTGGGTCTCGGCCTCCTCGCCCTCCTCGACCTCGTCGGTCCAGGTGACGGTCTTGACGTCTTCAACGTTGGCACCGATCAGGGCCTCGTTGAACTCCTTGGGGTTGCTGTCGCTACCGGCGATGAGCATGCGGCCCTCGGCGGCAAAGTTGTCGGCGTTCTCGACGGCCTTGAGGTCGACGGTGACGTAGTCCTCGGCCTCGACGGCACGACCCTCGACGTCCTCGAAGGTGGCACGGTAGTTGAGGAGCATCTCAACCTGGTTGTTGATCTCGGACTCGGTGACCTCCGCAGGGGGCATCTCGATCTCGACAGCGTCGAAGGAGGAGAGCTCGGCAGCGGGACGCAGGGAGAACTCGACGGTGTAGGTGTAGTCCTCGTGATCCTTGGCGAGGTCGAGCTCCTTGTAGTCACCGTTCTTGGTGGGGACGATGTCCAGCTCGTTGAGGACGGCGGGCTCGTTGGCGGCGATCAGGTCGTTGGTGGCCTGAGCGAGGGTAGCCTCGGCGCCAAGTGCGGAGTCGATGACCGGACGGGGAGCCTTACCGGCACGGAAGCCCGGGAAGCGGTACTTCTTGGCGGTGTCCTTGTAAGCCTTCTTGATCGCGGCGTCGACGTCGGCGGCCGGGATGGTGACCGTAGCGGTGAGCTTGGCGTCCTTGACGTCAGAAGCGGTGATGTTCAACACGTTCCTCCTCATACTGCCCAGCTTATCTGAGGTGCTGGTACCTTTATGCAACAAAGTGTCGCGACGGCCAAGGCCGACGCAGGTGCGATGGTGCGGGCGAAAGGACTCGAACCTTCACGGGAATCCCACCAGAACCTAAATCTGGCGCGTCTACCAATTCCGCCACGCCCGCATGAGCGCACAGATTAGGAATGATAGCAGATACGAGCGACAAGCGCACGCACACCTTTTACAAGCTCACGACCTCACCACGAGTGCAAAAGGCGGGGCGAGTTGCCCCGCCCCGCAAATTACGACTTGTTCGCAGACCCGCTACTCCCCCAGCAGGGCCTTCTCGGGCGTGATCGGCAGTGAGCGCACCTGGTGGCCGGTGGCGTGTGCCACGGCCGAGGCCACGGCGGCGAGCGGCGTGTTGATGACGACCTCGCCGATCGACTTGGCACCAAACGGACCCGTCGGCTCGTAGCTCGGCTCAAAGGCCACGCGTATGCTGCCGATATCCAGGCGCGTGGGTAGCTTGTAGCTCATAAAGTTGCCGGTGCGCAGACGGCCGCGGTCATCGTGCTCGACAATCTCGTAGAGCGCGTGGCCGATACCCTGGGCAATGCCGCCCTCGGCCTGGACGCGCGCAAGCGCCTCGTTGATCACGGTGCCGCAGTCCACAGCCGCCGCGTAGTCCACAACAGTCACCTTGCCGGTGGCCTTGTCGACCTCGACCTCGGCAATGCCGGCCATAAACGGCGGGGGCGAAACGGGCAGGCAGGCAGAGGCATGCGAGGTCAGCGCGTCGCCGCCCGCGATGTTCTTGACGCACAGGTTGGCAAAGTCGCGCAGCGTGAGGTAGCGGTTCTGCTCGCGCGCGGCACGCTCGTCGGACAGACGCACGTACTGACCATCGAAGACCACATCGGCGGCGTCCACGTCCCACATCTGGGCGGCTTTGGAGCAAATCTTCTCACGCAGCTCGGTCGCGGCGTTCTTGGCGGCAAGGCCCGTCACGTACGTACCCGAGCTCGCGTACGAGCCGGCGTCGAACGGCGACACATCAGTGTCCACGCCGCGCACCACGATCATCGAACTCTCCACGCCCAGTTCCTCGGCGGCAATCTGCGCCAGGATCGTGTCGACGCCCATGCCGTTATCGGTGGCTCCGGTGCCGATGGTAATGAAGCCGTCCTCTTCCAGGCGCATGTCGATGCCGGCGATGTCCACGTTGGAAATGCCTGAGCCCTGCATGGTGAGCGCGCAGCCCAGGGCGCGCACGCAGTCGCCCAGGTCCACGGCTAGCGGCTTGTCGCGCCAACCGATCATGTCCATCGCGCGCAGCAGGCAGCGGTCGAGCGCACAGGCGTTGAGCTTCTCGTTGTAGTACTGCGGCATGGTCTCGCCCTCGCGCACAATGTTCTTAAGGCGCAGGTCGGCGGGGTCCATGTGCAGCATGTCGGCGAGCTCGTTGACGGCGCTCTCCACGGCAAACTGGCCTTGGGTGGCACCGTAGCCGCGATACGCGCCGCCGCGGTTGGTGTTGGTGTAGACGGCGTCCCAGCTAAAGCGGCTCGCCTTTACGTGGTTGTAGATGGGCAGGCTCTTGTGGCCCGACAGGCCAATCGTCGTGGTAGCGTGCTCGCCATACGCACCGGCGTTGGACAACGTATGCAGATCGATGGCCGTGATGGTGCCGTCGTTCATGGCGCCCAGCTTAACGGTCATCTGCATCTGGTGGCGCGAATTGCCCGCGGTGATGGTCTCCTCGCGGGTGTAGCAGCAGTAGCTCGGACGGCCAGTCTGCTGGGTCACGAACGCCACGAAGATCTCGCAGCAGCCCGTCTGCTTGGAGCCAAAGCCGCCGCCGATGCGCGGCTTAATGACCTGCACCTGCGACTGCGGAATGTCGAGCGACTGCGCGACCATGCGACGCACGTGGAAGGGCACCTGCGTCGAGGTGGTCACCGAGATGCGCCCGAACGCGTCGGTCGTCGCGAAGGCGCGGAAGGTCTCCATGGGCGCAGTCTGCGTGGCCTGGCTGGTGTAGGTGCGCTCAAAGACGATGTCGCTCTGGGCGAAGGCCTCGTCCAAGTCGCCAAAATCGCTGGTACCGCTGCACACCAGGTTACGAGCAACGTCGCCGCCCTGCGGGAACATAAAGGTCACGTCGCCCTCGGGGTGGACAACGATGTCGTTATCGAGTGCCTGGGTAAAGTCGAGCAGCGGCTCGAGCACCTCATAGTCGACCTTAATGAGTTTGAGCGCCTTGTCGGCAGCCTCCTCGGTCTCGGCGGCGACGATCGCCACTTCCTCGTTTTGGTAACGGACGAGGTTCTCGAGAATCAGGCGGTCGTAGGGACTCGGCTGCGGATAGCTCTGGCCGGCGATGGTAAAGCGGCGCTTGGGCACGTCCTCGTAGGTGTAGACGCCCACGACGCCCGGCACCTTAAGGGCGCGAGACGTGTCGATGGAGCGGATCTTGGCGCGGGCATAGGGGCTGCGCTTGAGCTTGACGATCAGGGCGCCGGCGGGCACCATATCGCCGGTGTAGACCGGACGACCCTCGAGCAGGGCCTTCGAGTCCTTCTTGGGCTGCTTGTGGGTGATCTGCTTGTAGGAGACGCCGTCAGAGCTCGTGTCGTTGACGGGCAGCTCGGGCATCTCAAAGCCAACCTGCACGCCGGACTCGTTGAGGAAGCGCACGATAGCGCGCAGCTGGCTCTCGTAGCCGCTGCAGCGGCAAAGGTTACCGGCAAGCTGACGTGAGAGCTCCTCACGCGTGGCGACGAGGCTCGGGTCCTCCTTGGCGGCGCGGGCAAGCGCCAGCACGTTCATGATAAGGCCGGGGGCACAAAAACCGCACTGCTCGGCGCCTTCGGCAGCCATCGCACGGGCAAGCGCCTCGGACTCGGCCTTGAGGCCCTCGAGCGTGGTGATGGAGCGGCCCTCGACGCGCGCGGCGGGAACCGAGCAGCTCAGAACCGGGTCGCCATCGAGCCACACCGTGCACAGACCGCAGTTGGTGGTCTCGCAGGCACAGCGCACCGACGCGCAGCCCTGCTCGCGCAGCAGCGCAAAGAGCATGGTGTCGGGGGCAATCTGAACCTTGACCTTGCGGCCGTTGAGCGTAAAGGAAAGATCGATGAGTTTGGCAGCCATTAGCGCACCTCGCTAGAATCGACGCCGGGCACGCGGCGGCAGGAATACTCATCCGTGGCAAACTTAGGAATCTGCACGCCCTCGAGCTCGTGCGCAAGCGCGGCCGAAAGCTCGATGCCGGCGGCGCGACGCACGGCCTGAATCGCCAGCGGGGCCGAGATGCGGCGGCGGTAGTCGGCCGAGCCCCACAGGTTGGTGCCATAGCTCAGCGCGCGTACGGACGCGGCCAGGGCGCGCAGCTCGTCCTCTGAAGGCTGCTCGTTCACCAGGCCACATGCCTCGCCCTGCAGCAGGGTCGCGCGCAGCGGGCGGGCGCCCACGGTGACATGCCAGCTGTTGTCCCACCAGGCGGCGGTGACGTTTAAGGAGGGGAAGTCAGTCGCGGCCTTGCGCACGGCTTCATAGCTCGCACGG
This sequence comes from Collinsella sp., assembly GCA_019414515.1. GTDB lineage: Bacteria > Actinomycetota > Coriobacteriia > Coriobacteriales > Coriobacteriaceae > Collinsella. Next base: position 3,764 of record DXLX01000006.1, on the reverse strand, counting down.
TAATCGTGCTTAACGACCACGACGTGCTCGATCACGTCGCGCACATAGCCCATGTCCACGAACTCGGCGAGCGGCACGCGGCCGGCACCCGTCAGCTCAACATACGAATCGAGCGCCAAAAATGCCGAGAGCACGTCCGAAAAACCAAAGCGACCGTAAATGCTGCCGCCCACCGTGGCGGTGTTGCGCAGCTGCACGCCCACGATATCGTGGACGGCGAACTCAAAGACATGGTTGACAAGCGCGTTGAGCCCGGCATGGCGCTCGAGCTGGCGCAGGGTACACATGGCACCGATGCGAAACTCGGTCTCGGTCTCCTCAATCTGATCGAGTCCGCAGGCCGAAAGGTCAATCGCCGTCGCCACGCGACGCGAACCCAGGCGCATCCAAATGCCACCGCTCACAATCTTGTTGTTGCGGTTCTTCTGTAAGAGCTCATAGGCTTCGGCCGCGTTTCCAACACGGACGTAGGTACCGAACTTGAGCACGTTCTCCCCCATCTCTTCACTTGTCCAGTACGTTTAAGTGTACCAAACGAGGGGCCGCACACCGTTTTAGGACAAAATCCACCCACCCATCCATAACTTGCGGTGATATACGGACTGATTAGTCGTTCTGGAACGCAAAACAGTCCGTATATCCCGCAAGTTATGAGGAGTCCTCCGGGATAGAAAAGGCTCCCAGCCGGAATGGCTGGGAGCCTCATCACATGCTATATCGAGCGAAGATTTAGCAGACGCCCTGGGCGAGCATGGCGTCGGCGACCTTCAGGAAGCCGGCGATATTGGCGCCCATGACAAAGTTGCCCTCCTCGCCGTACTCCTTGGCGGTGTCGTCCACGTTGTGGAACATGCCGCGCATGAGCTGCTCGAGCTTGCCGTCGACCTCCTCGAAGGTCCAAGACAGGTGCTCGGCGTTCTGGCTCATCTCCAGGCCGGACACGAGCACGCCGCCAGCGTTGGCAGCCTTACCGGGCATAAAGGCGACGCCGTTCTCCTGGAAGTAGGTCGTAGCCTCGATGGTCGTGGGCATGTTCGCGCCCTCGCCGACCACCTTGCAGCCGTTGGCGACGAGCGCCTGGGCGTCCTCGAGCAGCAGCGTGTTCTCGCGAGCGCAGGGCAGCGCGATGTCGCAGGGCAGCTGCCACACGCCGCGGCCGTCGCCCTCGTGCCACGTGGCATTGGGCTTCTCGTCAACGTACATGGCGAGCGTAACGCCCTTGTCGTGGCCGGAACGCTTCTTGTTGTAGACATGCTCGAGCACGGTGTAGTCAATGCCGTCGGGATCCTCGACCCAGCCGTGAGTATCGGAGCAGGCGAGCACCTTGCCGCCGAGCTGGGCGACCTTCTGGACCGCGTAGATAGCGACGTTACCGGAGCCGTGAACGACGACGTTCTTGCCCTCGAAGGAGTCGCCGCGGCTCTTGAGGTACTCGTCCACAAAGTAGACCAGGCCGTAGCCGGTAGCCTCGGTACGGGCGAGCGAACCGCCAAAGGAGAGGCCCTTGCCGGTGAGGACGCCGGTCCACTCGTTGGTCAGGCGCTTGTACTGACCGAACAGGTAGGCAACCTCGCGGCCGCCAACGCCCAGATCGCCGGCGGGAACGTCGGTGTTGGGGCCGATGTGGCGATAGAGCTCGGTCATGAAAGACTGGCAGAAGTGCATGATCTCGTTGTTGGACTTGCCCTTGGGGTCAAAGTCGGAGCCGCCCTTGCCGCCGCCCATGGGAAGGGTGGTCAGGCTGTTCTTGAGGATCTGCTCCAGGCCCAGGAACTTGAGCATGCCCAGGGTGACCGTCGGGTTAAAGCGCAGGCCGCCCTTGTAGGGTCCAATGGCAGAGTTGAACTCGACGCGGTAGCCGCGGTTGACCTGGACCTTGCCCTGGTCGTCGACCCAGGGGACACGGAACATAACGATGCGCTCGGGCTCGACGAGGCGCTCCAGCAGGGCGGCCTCCTCGTACTCGGGGTGGGCGTCGAGCGCCGGCTGGATGGTGCCGAGGATCTCGGTCGCGGCCTGGATGAACTCAGGCTGCTCGGGATAGCGGGCCTTGAGCTCTTCGAGAACTTTCTGCGTGTAGCTCATGCTTCCTCCAATGATGGGAAACGAAAAATGTTGATCGCGGCACCCCATGCGCCGCGAGCTTTATCGAATATGGATAATATCGCACTGTTGCAGCAAAGTTTCGCATAAGCCGACGAGCAGATGTTTCGTTTTGATTACGATGCAGGTAGAAGCGTTTTCGAGTGTCTGACGCGCAAAACCCGTGTTTCAAACCTGTTTCGTCCACGTGTTCCAAACCACCACATTGGGGACAGGCACCTTTGTGGGGGTTTGGTGGTTAGAGGACGAGTTGGTGGTAGTCGGCGGGGGTTACGCGGCCCTCGGTGGCGGCGCGGAAGGCGGCGAGGGCATCGCCCGAGAACGGCATGGCCCAGCACAGGCCGCAACCTGCAGTAATGGAGCCGGGCAGCGGCATGATGCGCCCGGGCACACCGGCATCCAGGCACAGCTGCTCGCATTCCATCACATCGAAGGTGCTGTCAAACGAAACGATGATCTTGCGTTCGTGGTCGAGGGCATCACCGGACGGGCCTTCGCGGTGTGCATCACGATACGCCGCGGCGGCCGCTTCCTCTTCCGCAGTATGACCACAGCCACCGCAGCCGCAGGTACAGGGCTCGGAACCATCGCAAGTGCAAGGCTCTCCCGTGTCGGGGCAAATATCGTGAGACATGGCAACTCCAATCGTCTAGGCGAGCAACTCGGCCGCCGCAAACTCCTCGGGCGTATTGACGTTTTCGAAGCAGAGCGTCGAGCCCGCGGCCTTAACAATCTGCGGCTCATCCATATAACCGGCCTGAACGCGACTGATCAGGCAGCGAATGCGCTGTCGGTCGCAGGAGAGCAGCTCTTGGGCAACCGGAGCACACGCATCACGGCGCCAGACGGCGCAAAGCGGCTCAATCCCCCGCTCCTCGCGCGGCACGCACACGTCGAGCGCCTCGGCCTCAACACGATCGGCAAGCGCGCCGATGAGTTCCGGCGAGACAAACGGCATATCACAGGCGACGATCGCCACGAGCGGCAGCCGGGCCGCAGTCAGCGAACTCGCGATGCCGCGCATGGCGCCCGCCGACCCCTCAAGGTCCGCCACCACACGCGGCACCAAGCCGCCAAACGCGCACTCCTCAAGGTAGGCAAGCTCGCTGGGACGCGAAGTCGTCACGACTAACTCGCCGGCAACTGGCGCCAGCCGACCCAGCACGCGCTCGATCAAGGGCTCGCCACAAAACGCCATGCGCGCCTTGTCGCAACCCATGCGCGACGACAGCCCGCCCGCTTGGACGACACAAGAAAGATCGGCACGTCTTACGGTAGTCATACGGCAAAACACCCCCATCGGCATGCTCGAAACCCGGTGCACGAAGCTAAATACCGTCGCCGATAAAGCGGGCGGCACGGCAAACCCATGCAAAAACAAAACAGCGCCTTTGCGGCACGCAGCAAGACCGCGAGCACAAAAGCGCTGGTAGCGTATGGCGGGAACGTATGTGAATCGAACACATCCAAGACGTTTTGCACGCCTCGCAACGGTTTTGAGGACCGCGGAGCCCACCGGAGCCCATCCGTTCCCAAGTGCGGCGGTATTTTACCAAACCGAGCAGCCAATCTAGCGCAGGGACCTCAGGCCGCCGGCATCCTTGTCGAGCACCGTAAAGCGCACGGCATCCAGGTGCTCCAAGATGCTGATGGCGCGTTTG
>DXLX01000005.1 GCA_019414515.1 Collinsella sp. | reverse complement strand
GGCGGGGTCGGCTGTGGGGCGGCCTGCTGCTGTGCCTGGCCGGCGGCGAACAGCTGGCTGGCGTTCATGCCGCCCATGCCGCCCGCCATGCCCATGCCCATGAAGCCTGCCATCGCGCCGTTGGGGTTGGCGGCTGCTGCGCGCATCGCATCGCTCTGGGCGCTGGCGATGTTGGCGGCTGCCATGGTGGGATCGCGCATGACCGCGGCCTTCTGCAGGTCCTTGATCATCTGCTCGTCTTCTTGCGAGGCGGCGATGGAGTTGACGCCAAAGCTCACGATCTCGACGCCGCGCAGGTCGCGCCAGTCGGCCGAGAGGACCTCGTTGAGCGCGCGGGCGAGCTCGGTGGTGTGGCCGGGGATGGCGCTGTAGCGGATGCCCATCTCCGAGATCTTGGCAAAGGCGGGCTGCAGGGCGGTGAGCAGCTCGGACTTAAGCTGGCTGTCGATCTTATCGCGCGTGTAGCTATCGGTCACGTTGCCGCACACGTTGGTGTAGAACAGCAGCGGGTTGGTGATGCGGTACGAATACTCGCCGTTGCAGCGAACGGAGATGTCGACATCCAGGCCAATGTTGTTATCGACCACGCGGAAGGGCACGGGCGAGGCGGTGCCGTACTTGTTGCCGATGATCTCCTTGGTGTTGATAAAGTAGACGCGCTGGTCTTTGCCCGCGTCGCCGCCAAAGGTAAAGCGGCTGCCGATATTGGCGAACGTCTCCTTGATGGAGTCGCCCAGGTTGCCGCTGAAGACGCTCGGCTCGCTGCCGGTGTCAAAGACAAACTCGCCAGGCTCCAGCGCGACCTCGATGATCTTGCCGTTTTGCACCACGAGCATGCCCTGGCCGTCGTTGACGGCGATGACCGAGCCGTTGGAGATGACGTTGTCCTCGCCGCGCGTGTTGGAGCTGCGACCGCCGGTGCGCTTGCTGCCCTTGCAGGCAAAGACGTCAGCGGGCATCGATTCGCAATAGATAAATTCTTTCCACTGGTCGGCCATGACGCCGCCGGCAGCTCCCAATCCAGCTCTCAAGAGTCCCATGGTGATCTTCCTTTCTCGTCAAAGGCCGGGTGGTATTGGTCAGAATGGCTAATCGTCCTTGTTGTCCTTCATGACAACGGTGGTCTCGGTGTGGCTGAAGGTGTCGTGCTTCTCGGTCAGGTCGAGCTCGCCACAGTAGCAATCGGCGTGGGTGGCCTCGTTGGCCGTCTTGAGCTGGCCTACCAGCAACACGTCCGCGATGATTACGATGATCAGCGGCGCGACGATGTTGATGAGGATGCCCTCGACATCAAAGGCGAGGTAGTCCGGATCGAAGGCGTTCTCTCCCATAAAGAGAATCTGGGAGAGGACAAACCCGATCACAAAGAACAGCACCGAGGCGATGGCGAGCTTGGGCTTGGAGCAGGGAAGCTCGCCGACCATGCGACCGGTCTGGCCGTTCATGGCAAACAGGTAACTCTTGCCGTTCCACGAAGTGGAGAGCATCCAGACGGGGAACAGGGCGTAGTCGCTGTCTTCCCAGGTGTAGTCGAGCTGCTTGCTTTCGACCGTGGCGTCGTCATATTCGTCGACGACGGTCTCGCGCAGGGCCGAGATCGTACTTTCTTCCATACGACGCTCGGCGCGCGCCTTACAGGTTTCGCAATCCTCGTCGTAGCGGTTGGCGATGTAGCCGGGCATATACGCGACCGAGAACGGGCGCAGGGCATCGTAGTCAAACGGCTCGATGGCGTCCATGTGGCCGTCGGGCATCTTGGACGATCCGTCGACGGGCACGCGCTCAAACGAGATATTGCCCTTACGGTAGGCGTCGTAGTGGTCGGTGGTCGTGACGGTGCGATCGGATTCCTCAGTCACGGTCTCGTTGGTCGCATCAAAGCACACTTCGCCGTCCACGCGGGCGCCGTAAAGCCAAAACGGTACGTAGACGCCTTGGACTTCGTCGATATGGTTGCCGGTGACAAAGCTCTTGGGCAGCAGGATCTTGCCCTTGTAGTGTTCCTTGAGTGCGGCCGTGACATCGTCGCGCCCGAGCTTAAACGGAATCACCAGATCGGGCGAGAAGTCGCCCGAAAGCTGACCGGGCGCTACGGCGGAGTTGCCGCAGTACGGGCAGGTGGTAACGGCGACGGTGCCGTCCGAGACCAGCTCGGCGCCGCACGACGAGCAGATGTAACCGGCGTTCTGGGCAAGCTCCTGCACGGCATCGTCGACAGCAGGCTTGGGGGCCGCGGCTGCCGCATTGGCTTTGGCATCTGCCTTGTCCTGGCGCTCGCGATAGAGGGCCTCGACTTCTTCGACTTCAAAACGCGAATCGCAGTAGTCGCAGACGAGCTTTTGCTCGGCACTGGCAAAGTGAAGGGGGCCGCCACACGCGGGGCACTGATAGTTGACGCTCTCGAAGGCCATGATCGGTCCTTTCCGTGCCGGAGGCTATGCGCCGATGGCGCCACCACAGTATTCGCAGCGCCCACTGGCATCGGGAATGGTGGTTGCACCGCAGAAGGGGCAGGTGACCGCGGTCTTGGGGGCCTTGGCGGCCACGACGCTGTCGCGCGTCTCCTGGCGCAGCTGCACCAGCGCGTCGCGGACCTCGGTTGCCTGGCGCTTGGCCTCGCGGTATTCGATGGAACCGCGCTGATCGATGGTGGAGTCGTTCACGCGCAGGTTGATCTCGGTAAAGTACGGCGTGTTGACGTGGATGGTCAGATTAAAGTCGTAATCCAGGTCGTAGCGCGGCGGGTTGTAGCTCTCGCGCTCGCCGTCCTTGGTCTCGCGATAAATCTCGGTGCGATGCTCGTCGATATCCATATCGCAGCCGAGTACCTGCGAGAACTCGATGATGTCGGGATTGGCGTCGCGCCAGCGGCTCTGCGAGGTAATGATCAGCAGGCCCGCGTCTTCGTCGAGCATGATGCTGGTGCGCCCGGCAGAGAGCGTGCGCGTGGGGTTGAACGAGGCCAGGCGCTCGGCATTGGCCTCGCGGTAGGCGAGTTGCTCGCGGATATCGTCCGCGGTGCTGGAGCGATAGCCGTGGAAGTAGGGGGAGAGCTTGCCGGCGCACTCTTTGCACAGGTAGCCTTCGTTGATCTTGGTCTTTCCCAAAAGTCCCAGCTCGGTACCGCAAATCGCGCACTCTTTCTTCTCGAACATCTTGTCAAAGAAGCCCATGGCTGCCTCCCATCAACAGGTAGCGTGTGTCACTTTTGATGATGGGGGAGTGCGCGATCTTTCACGATACCCAGACGGCTCAAGGAGTCTCCACAACTGGGACACATGGCCCATTTTCGACTAGTCATTGGGGACGTTCTTAAACGACTAGTCGCCGGGGACACTCATTGGGGACGTACTTACATGAGTGGCAGTTGGGGACACTCCATGCCGAATGCGGGGTCTGCCGCTCGCTATGCCACGGTCACGGCGACCTGGGCGTAGCGGCTGCAGGGGCGCTCGGTGCGCGTCTGCACGGTAAGGGTGAGCACGAAGCGGTCGCCGGGCTGCGCGTCGGCGGGCACGACAAAAGCGGTGCTCACCGTGCATTCCTGCCACAGCGAAAGATCCTGCGTGCCTGCATAGCTCGACGGGTCCACGGCGACATCCCAATGCGCATCGAAGCCCTTGCCGTCGGGGTCGACGATGGCCGCTGCAAGGACGACACGCTCACCGGCTGCGGCGCTGCGGTCGGCCGTGACCTCGGCAACATGTGCCGGATGCGAACACGCTGCCGGATCATGGGCGCACCATTGCGCGCGGGCGGCAAAGTCTTCCTGATAGGCGCGCAGGTAGGGATTGGGGTTGCCGTCTATGGGCGTGCCGATAGCGGCAAACCCGGCGGGCGCGTCCGTATCGGGATGCCCGTCAAGAAACATGCGGCCGAGCAGCGTGTCGAAGTTGCGGTCATCGATACCGCGCAGGCCAAACGGCAGTAGTGGAATGTAGGTCATGCTGTCGCCTTCGGCCATAAAGTCGCCGCGCTCAAACTGCATCGCGGGCATGCCCTCTAGGCCCCAATCCAGATGGGCATGCTTGCCAAACTGGAATCGCTCGGGTTCGTTTTCGTAAGCCCTGCCATCGCCATAGAGCATGTAGCGCGCCATAAGGGGGCCATTGCCCTGCGTGAGGTTTTGCTCGGGCCAGGGAGCCTGAAACAGCGGCAGCGAATCGGGCTGCGCCATCTTGGCGTCGACATAGCCGCCATACATATAGGGCACGCACCAAAAGATGAGCTCGGGAAAGAGCTCGCGTCCATGGTCGAGCCACGAATTGTCCTGCCCCACGCCATCGGCAACGCCCATCACGCGCACCTTCTGATAGACACGCTGCTGCACGGAAGGCCACTCGGGCGTATCACGATAGCGCTCGGAAATGCTCATGAGGGCGCGAACGATCGTATTTATGCCGCCCCAGCTGAGCAGCCATAACGTACGCGGATCATCATCCAAAATCGCCTGCGCAATTACGCGAGACCCCTCAGTTTCCTCAGTCACATCACCCTCAAAGGCAACATTTCCCACAAAGGTGCGCTCGATCATCTGGGCGGGCGAGGGAAATGGCGGCTCGCCAGCGGCGTTCGCATTCGCCTGCAACTGCGGCCAAGCCAGGGCATACTCATTGCTCCAGAGACTCTCAATCCAATGTTCGGGAAACGGACGATACTCACGAAGCTCCCCGGCCAGCGGATCGGGCTCATGAGGCACAACAGCCCACTCGTAAGAGCGACGCCCCTTAGTCCGCCAATGCGAATTCACCTCGCCGAGCGTATGGACGCCATCGCCAAGAAAGTGATACTGCGAAGCCGTATACACCACAGCCTGAACATCAAGCACATTAAGATACAGAGCCAAATGAACGAGCGAGTTCATATCGTCGACTTCCATATCAGTAGTAACAATCACCCGAGTTAACTCTTGGGACATAGGAACAGCTCCAATCAAAATCAATTCAGCCAGTTACGCGCAAGGCAAGACGGGACCCACGCCCCCATCGCCGCCGATCCGGCGTGCTGCCGGAAGCGGCCGGCCAGCGTTTCGAACAACGGTAACTAAAGGTCAGGGCCCCCGATGGGATGGCTACCTCTAAACCCTGGCTGACCACTCCCAGCAGCCCACCGGCTCGCCGTCGATGAGTACGTTGCCCCCGTCGAAGTCTTGATAACACAGGTCGTTGAATTGGTGGATCCACACGCCGTGGTTGAACGTCTTCTTAGGCGAGCCGTCGGCCTCGCGATGCACGCCGGTCAGGTCCTCGACATGGCTAAAGTAGGTGAGGTGCACGTTGGCTCCGGCGTCACGCAGGCGCGCCGTGAGCGGCAGCACGGTCTGCTGCGGCGACACGAGCTCATCGCCCTTAGAGTGCGTAAACCACAGCGGCGTCTTGGCGAGCGCGGTTACATCCTCGTCCGTGGCGTTGTACCACGGGGCACAGCAGGGAAGGCCGGCGGCGAAGAAATCGGGGTAGTCGGCGCACAGACGCAAGGTCATAAAGCCGCCGTTGGAAAGACCGGCGACCACGATGCGGTCGGTGTCGATGCGGTCGGCGTGCTCGGCGACGAACTCGTCGATGAGCGCCTTGAGCACGGGGGAGTAGATGCTCTGGTTGGAGCGGCCGAGCTGCTCGACGCCGTTGTCCATCCAAAACGTGGGAGATTGCGGCACGAGCACCCAGGCAAAGCCGCCAAAGTAGCGCTGGATTTGCGCCTGGCTAATGGCTGTCACGCGGTTGCCGATATAGGCGCGCGCGGGGCCCTCGCCTTGCGTGGAACCCTTGCCTTCACCGGCGCCGTGCAGGTACACCACGAGCGGGGCCTTTTGGGGCACGACCATGGCCTCGGGCGCGAAGGGATTGAAGCAGGCCGAGTCCTCTGCCTTAAAGCTGGGCTCAAAGAAGCCGTACTCGAGTGCGATGCCATTGACGGCGGTCTTTTGTACGGCATTGCTCCAGCCCTTGAGCGCGGGGCAGATGTCGCCGCGACAGGTATCGAAGACCAGGCCGCAGGTGGGGTCGTCGCCGTCGTTGCCGGGAAGAGCCGCGAGCTGCGTGATGCGCAGCTGGTCATCGAGCATGCGCGAGCCCAGGACGCTGCCTTCGATCTTTTTGGTCAGGCGCTGCTCGGCGACCTCGAGTGCCACATGGGTGCCCACGGCGAGCTTGCGGCCGTTCTCGTCGCACGGATACGCGGCGAGAACGTCGATGTAACCCACGGAGGGCGCGGCATGGTCGGCGCCGTGCTCCTTGCGCATCAGGACCTCGCCCGTGCGCTCGTGGCGCTCTACATATATATGGAAAGTGTTCGTATCGACATCGTTGGCGCGCACGGTGCAGGGCAGGTCGAGAACGACCTTGCTGATCCAGGGGCCAAAGTCGCCCAAGGTGGTGACGGTTGCGTAGGTACACGATCTGAGTTCCATGAGCTGCCTCCTTTGTGCCGCAAATGCTAAACAATCGCGGCAATACAATCTAAACATGTTTAGTGTAAAGCAGAATTAGAGAATAACCAGATGAACTCGGTAAACGGTCACATCAAACACTCAATGAACTACTAAACACTCGTTTACTACTATCTAGCAGGGCTTTTGTTGATGAGTCAACAAGGAATTTGGGTGACAGATTATATAAGATCCCACGTAGACAGCCATTTATAAATAAACGGCACTATATGTAATGCTTTGGCATTCAATTACGTTCACCCCTGATTTCCTACCGTTCACCGGACTGCAAACGGCAAAACTGCCACAAATTCAACGCTGCGTGTAAACTAAGCGCTGTAAACGTTCAGTAAACAGATTGTTTACGACAGCGTATCCAAGGGCTCGGCAGCCGTAAGGGGTTATAGCCGCCGGGCCAAAGGCGTGCCTACGTCCAAACGGGTAGACACACGATGATATGGGGAGGGGTCCCATGGCAGTAGATAACAAACAGATTGCCACCGATGTCCTCGAGCTCGTGGGCGGTGCGGAGAATGTTGCCGTCGCCACCAACTGCATGACGCGCCTGCGTCTGACGCTCAAGGATAACAGCAAGGTCGACGTGGAGAAGATCAAGAAGGTCAAGGGTGTACTGGGTTGCCAGTTCGCCGGCAGCCAGCTCCAGGTCATCATCGGCCAGAACGTGCCCAAGGTGCTCGCCGAGTTCGTCGCCATGTCCGGCGTCAAGCAGGGTGCCGCCGTTGACGAGAACCTCGACGCTCCCAAGGAGAAGTTCGAGATCAAGAACCTGCCCAACATCATTCTCGACTACCTGTCGGGTTCCATGACTCAGCTGATTCCGCTGCTCATGGCCGGCGGTCTGTTCCGCACCATCGCTGCGGTTCTTGGTCCCACCATGCTCGGCGTTCTCTCCGATACCGATCCGACCTATACGTTCCTCTACACCACCCTGTACGAGGCAACGTTTACCTTTATCCCCATCTACCTGGGCTATGCCGCTGCTAAGAAGCTCGGCGCCTCTCCGGTTCTGGGTATGCTCCTCGGCGGCGCTCTCATGGCCCCGTCCGTCGTGAGTGTCGCGACTCAGGAGGGTGGCGGAATCATCTCCGTCTACGGCATCCAGATCGCCGCTGCCAACTACCAGCAGTCCGTCCTGCCGATCATCCTCTCGGTGCCCGTCCTGTACTTTGTCGAGAAGTTCTTTAAGAAGGTCATGCCCGACGTGCTGTCCACGGTCTTCACGCCGTTCTGCACCATGATTGTCACGATCCCCATCGCCTTCATCATTCTTGCCCCGATCGGCAACGAGCTCGGCAACCTCATCGCCAACGCCCTCTTTGGCCTTGCTGACCTTGGCGGTATCGGTATCCTGATCGTCATGGCCATCCTCGGCGCCTTCTGGCAGCTCTTCGTGGTCTGCGGCATGCACATGCCCGTCATCCTGCTCGCTCAGGTTCAGATCATCGCCGCCGGCTACGATCCCTTCGTCTTCGTTTCCACCAACTGCGCTATGGCCGCCGTCTGGGGCTGCGCCTTCGGTGCCTTCCTCAAGATGAAGAACCCCGACGAGAAGGGTCTTGCCCTGGGTTACGTCATCTCCGCCATCGCCGGCGGCGTCACCGAGCCCGCGCTCTTCGGTATCCTCATGCGCTTCCGTCGCACCATGCTCGGTATGTTCATCGGCGGTGCCATCGGCGCTGTGTTCTCCGGCCTCATGGGTGTTACCTACTACCTGGCTGGCGGTGCCTCCAACTTCCTGGTCTTCACCAACTACCTGCAGGGTGGCCAGATGAACACCGTCTGGGCTATCGTCGGTATGGCAATCTCCTTTGTCATCGCCGCTGCCGTCGTCTTTGCCGCTGGCTTCTCCAAGGAGGAGCTCGCCGAGATGGAGGCCTAAGGCCAAACCATTCGGTCACATGCGACCTTACCTACACGACAGGGCCCCGTCAGGCGCAAGCCCGGCGGGGCCCTTCTTACAAGGTAGACTGATTGGGGGGCATGTGGCGCCTGCTCGCCGGGGCTTGCTAAGCGCCAGGTGCTTTCGCACGGGGTTACTGCGAAAGAATCTGCCGGTTCGCAACTCCTTTATCAAACGAAAGGACATGCAGATGAGTTTGGGAAAGCTGACCGTCAACGGTCGCCAGGACGGCTTTTTGTGCGAGGGCAAGCCGTTCTTTTGGTTTGCCGATACGTGCTGGAGCGCTTTTACGAGCATTACCGAGGCCGATTGGGACTACTATCTGACCCGCCGCGCCGAGCAGGGCATGAACGTGCTGCAGATCAACACGCTGCCGCAGTGGGATCGCTGCTGCCCCGATCTGGGCATTTGGCCCTATGCCAGCGAGGACGGCGTGCATTTTGATTGGTCCCGTCCCAACCAGGCGTACTGGGACCGCGCTGCTGCCATGTGCCGCGCTGCCGTCGAGCACGGCATTCGTCCGGCACTCGTACTTATGTGGTGTAACTACGTGCCCGGTACCTGGGGCGCCAAGATCGCTGAGCGTTGTGGTGCCGAGGTTATGCCGCGCGAGGAGGTCCGCGCCCACGTTGCCCGCGTCGTCGAGAGCCTGGGGGAGTTCGACCCCGTCTATGTGGTGACGGGCGATACCGACTTTACCAGCGACGAGGCGATCGCCTATTACGAGAATGCCCTCGACGAAGTTGTCAAGCGCGCGCCCGAGGCGTTGCGCACCATGCATATCAACCGCGGCAACCGCACCATTCCGTCACAGTACCTGGACCGTCTGGACTTTTACATGTTCCAGCCCGGCCACAACTACGAGGGCCAGCCCGAGGCCTGGCGCCTGCCGCAGGACTTTATCGCCAACTATCCCAAAAAGCCGATGGTCAACTCCGAGCCCTGTTACGAGCAGATGGGTGCATCGCGCAACGTGTACTGGCGCTTCACCGCGCAGGACTGCCGCGCGAGCGTGTGGTCGTCGATCCTTGCCGGCGCCAGCGCTGGCGTGACCTATGGCGCGCACGGCGTTTGGAACTGGCAGACCAGCAAGAGCCAGGGCTCGGTGCTGGGCGAGGGCTTCGACATGCCGTTCCGCTGGCAGGAGTGCCTGCAGTTTGCGGGCGTTTGGGACTTTGGCGCGATCGAGCACGTGCTTGCCGGCTTGGGCGCTACGGCTGGCGATGACGCACTTGCCGTGGTTCCGGCGCAGGAGCTGCTCGATGACGCGCGCGAGGCCATTCGTGTGGCGCGCGTTGGCGATCGCGTCGTCACGTACCTGCCGCGTACCACGGCGCTCAAGTTTAAGCTCGACGGCGCGCGTGACTGGACGGCAACGGTCCTCGACATGGAGGGCAAGCGCATCGCCAAGCTGCCCGTCCGCGACAACGGTGACGGCACCGTACGCGTGGCTCAGCATCCCTTTGAGCACGACGCGCTGGTGATCCTGGCCCCCGGGCGCTAACGGCTCTACTCCAACATTTACAACCCAGTCCCTTTCATGAGGTTGCGACGGAATGGTTCCTGTATGACAGCTTTAAGTTGCCAAGGGGAGCCATTCCGTTGCACTCATTGGGGACGTACTTAAATGAGCGGTAGTTGGAGACGCTCCTTGCCGAGCTAGAGGTCGCGCGTGTCCCTTCTGGTCCATGCGGCTAACAATCGCGGCGTGATGTGAACGGCTGGGGTCAAATTTGCAGCATTTCGAGCTTGGCTTTGATATTGAGATTGGTTCTTTATTAAAATGGAATTCCAGACAATTGAGCGGCCGGGGGTTAACCATGAGGGGCATGGGAGACACAACCGCATATCTGCGTCGGGGCATTCGGGAGATTATATGCCTGGCGCTGTTCTCCTTCACGTTTTTGGCGTGCGAGTATCTCTTTGATGTGCGCATGGCCGAGTTCGTGTCTCCGAACGAGGTTGTTATTTATGAGAGCCTTGTCCTCGGCGCGAGCGTGATTGGCTTTTTTGTGCGTCCCATTCTGTATTATCACCGTCCCCATGCCATCGACGCAACGAGTGACGTCACGGGCGTTTTGCTGGTGGCGGCATTGCTGCTGTTGATTATGGCGGTTCAGGTTGAGGTAATAATTGTCGGCGGTTTGGTGGCGTGCTGCGCGCTGGGCTACTGCGGATCGATTGCTCACGCAAACTTTGCGCGGCGCTTTGCGCGAACGCCTTGCTTGGCGCGCGCCGCCGCACTTTCTTACGCCATGGGCGTTCTGGTGCAGGTTCTCAACCACATGGTGATGCCTGCCGGCATTCCTCAGCAGGCTGTTCTGGTTGTCTGTGCGATCGCGCAGGTGGCGTTGCTCCACGGTGCCCGGCGCGCCAAGCTGCGCGACGAGTCCGATCCCAACTTTGAACCCAGTGCTGCCGGGCTTTCGGTAGATGCTCTGGAATATGGCGCCAAGTGGCATGACGATCCTGAGGCAAAGGCGGCGTTCCGCCGCACTGTAGCTCGCTTGACCGTGGCGACAGCGTGTCTTTCCGGCGTATTCGCTGCGCTCAACGCGGGTCTCACAACCCTGCATGCTACCGGAGCCGTTGATTTGGGTGACTGGTCGCGCCTGCTGCTTGTCATGAGCTCGTTGGCCGCCGGCGTCCTATTTGACTTGCGCGGCCGTTCGTATATGAATATCGGCATGACATGCGCCGCCATGCTGTCCACGCTTTCGTTCTTTGTGCTCATCATCGACGGCAACGGCGGCAACGAGCTTGCTGCCACGATCATCTTTTATCTGGGCTCGGGCTTCTTTGTGGTGTTCTTTACCACAAAATTCGCCGCCATCTCGCTCTATGCGCGCTGGTCATATTTTTGGCCGTGCATGGGTCGCATCGTCAACAACGTGTGCTCGATGCTCGTGACGGCGCCGGCAGTGGCGATTATTTTGAGTCAAAACGTGCTGGCGGCAGTCGGCGCGGCGCTCGTGATGTTTGTGGGTATTGCGATTACGCTGCTGGGGCAGTTAGGGCAACGGGCCGATGATGTCGTGATGCAGGACGGCCTGCCGCTTGCCACCGATGATCTTGGCGGGGATCTTGCGCCCACATGCTCCGACCCCGCGTCCGTGGAGGCAGCGGAGCTCGCGTCCGTGGAGGCAGCGGAGCTCACGTCCGATGAACGCCTCGATGCCTTCGTCGCCACCTTTGAGCTTACAGAGCGCGAGCGCGATGTTCTTGAGGCCTTGGTCGTTTCGGACCAGAGCGTTCAGGACATCGCCACAACGCTTTTCCTTTCGCGCTCCACGCTCTACCGTCACATTTCCTCGATTAACAAAAAGACCGGCACCGCCTCGCGCGTGGCCCTTATTAACTTCTACTGGTCCTGGACACCCCAGGACTAGCGTATGAGCCGCCGCCCAGTCTCCTACTCTAACGAGGATGTGGCCCCAAAGCGCGCCCGCATCGACGCTTCGCCTGCGCTAAACTGGAAGGCACGTACGCGATTACGAGAGGAGCCCGCATGGAGGCTTACAAGCAAGAGTTCATCAAGTTTATGGTCGAGTCCGACGTCCTTAAGTTCGGCAGCTTTACGCTCAAGAGCGGCCGTCAGTCCCCGTTCTTTATGAACGCCGGCGCTTACGTGACGGGCTACCAGCTCAAGAAGCTGGGCGAGTATTATGCCCAGGCCATCCACGATAACTTTGGCGACGACTTTGATGTGCTGTTTGGACCGGCCTACAAGGGTATTCCGCTGGCCGTTGTGACCGCAATTGCCTACCACGAGCTGTACGGCAAGGAGGTCAAGTACTGCTGCGACCGCAAGGAGGCCAAGGACCACGGTGCCGACAAGGGCAACCTGCTGGGTTATGAGCCCCAGGACGGCGACCGCGTGGTCATGGTCGAGGACGTCACCACCAGCGGCAAGTCCATCGATGAGACCTATCCCAAGGTCAAGGCTGCTGCCGACGTCGAAATCAAGGGCCTGATCGTGTCCCTCAACCGCATGGAGGTCGGCAAGGGCGGCGTGACCACCGCTCAGAAGGAGATCGAGGCCAAGTACGGTTTCCCCGTTGCGAGCATCGTTTCCATGGCCGAGGTCGTCGAGACCCTCTACAACCACGAGATCGACGGCAAGGTCGTCATCGATGACGAACTCAAGACCGCCATCGACGCCTACTACGAGCAGTACGGAGCTCGGGAGTAGTTACGGCGTTTTACCAAACGCCGTAACCGGCCGACGCTGCGCGCCGCCCAGGGCGACAATTTGTCATTCAAAAGGCGAGGCATGACCAGAAGGTCAATGCCTCGCCTTTTTCATGCCAACTTGTTCGCCCTGGACGTCGCTCGCTGTCGTTGCAAAAACATCGGCGTTGCCGGAGTAGTCATTGGGGACGTTCTTGTTTGACTAGTCGTTTAAGAACGTCCATTACAGTCGAAATTGTCAGCCCGGGACCGTCTCGGGCTACGATTGAGGCGCGCCCAGAACGGGCCGCCGACCGGGCGCCCGCGCACGGCCGATGGATTGGCTACACTGATGTGGACAGTTCCGGGAGGGGCGCAGGAGACGGGAGGGCCGTATATGAGGGACCCCAGGCACCCGAGGCATTTCACCGACGAGTTCAAGAGGCAGATAGTCGACCTCTACAACGCCGGCAAGCCCAAGCGCGAGATCATGGACGAGTACGACCTCGGCAAGAGCACCGTGGAGAGGTGGATCAAGTCGATAAACGCGACCGGCTAGCCGCGCGCCGCGGACAACCGCACGCCCGAGCAGAACCGGATCCTGGAGCTCGAGCGCGAGAACCGCAGGCTCCGGATGGAGGTCGACGTCTTAAAACAAGCGGCGCTGATATACGCTCGAAAGTGAGGGCCATAGCGGCCAACGAGGGCCGCTACCCCATATCAGCGCAGTGCAGGCTCCTCGGCGTCGCGAGGTCGACGTACTACTCCATGCGCTCGCGGGCCGACCGGCCCGCCGCGCCGGACCCCGCCGCGCCGGCCGTGGTCGCGGCCCACGCCGCCAGCAAGGGCCGGTACGGCTCGCGCAAGATAAAGGCGTCGCCCGGGAGGTCGGGCGTCACCGTCAGCCGGCGCCGGGTCTGCCGCATCATGAGGGAGAACGGCCTGGCCGGCGGCATACGGCAGGAAGAGGTTCAAGGTGCACCCCGGGGCGGTCAACGAGGCCGACGTGCCCAACGCCGTCGCGCGCGGCCTCGGCGGCAGGGTGTTAGCACCCATATATGCAGCGACCTGACCTACGTGCGAGTCGGGGCCTCGTGGAACTACGTCTGCCTGCTCGTCGACCCCTGCAACAGGGAGATCGTCGGCCACTCCGCCGGGCCCAGGAAGGACGCCCGGCTGGTCAAGTCGGCGTTCGCGACGCTCTCCTTCCCCATCTCGGACATCGAGGTCTTCCACACGGACCGCGGCAGCGAGTTCGACAACGCCGAGATCGACCTGATGCTCGAGGCCTTCGGCATTGAGAGGTCGCTGTCGGCCAAGGGCTGCCCCTACGACAACGCCGTCGACGAGTCGACCAACAGGATACTGAAGGCCGAGCTCGTCCACCGCGAGACGTTCGGCACGACGCGCGAGCTCCGGGCCAAGCTCTCGGACTACGTGCACTGGTACAACAACTTCAGGATCCACTCGACGCTGGGCTACATGTCGCCGGTCGAGTTCAGGGAAGCGGGGCTGTCCCTCCCGGAATCGTCCAAATAGATGTTGCCAATCCAGCATAGCCCCGAGGGTGAGGAGCTCCGGCACGTCGGTGAGGTCGGTCAGGGCGTCCAGGCGCGGCGACGCGAGGCTCAAGTCCCTGCTGATCTTCTCGTGCAACAGCCTGGTGAAGTCCTCGGGGCGCTACGGCGAGTACTACCGGGCCTGCAGGGCGCGGGGCATGGGGCACGGGCGGGCGCTCAAGGCCGTCGCGAGGAAGCGGCTCAGGGCGATATACGCCGTGATGCGCGACCGGGTGCCCTACCGGGAGTAGCCCCGACGGTTGACAAAACTATAGGAACACCCAATGACTAGTCATCCACGCTCGTTAGATATGCGTCCAAAAATCCGCGCTCGTCGCTACTTGAGCCCCGGGAGGCGGGTGTAGGGAAACGAGCGCTCCAGGAATTCGGAGCAGTGGGCGTAGTCTTTGGCGAAGTAGCTACTGTAAAGCGAATCGAGCACGTATTGCACGGCGATGTGGCTCGCGAACTGCGTGATGCGATGCGTCATGCTCTCGTGGTCGCTCACCGTAAGGTAGGCGGCAAAGCCGGGGTGAATGCGCGCGCAATAAGGCGTGCCGATGACGATGACCGGGACATGCCGACTGCTGAGGATCGGCAAGATGTCCTTGAGGTTGGGGGCAAGGCCGCTGTAGGAGATGACGATTGCCACATGGTCGGGGTCCGAGGCGAGCGCCGTGCGCACCTGGGCCTCGACACCGTCGTGGCACGTTGCGCTTTTGCCGGCGGAGAGCAGGCGGTCGCGGAACATTCCCGCTGGATAGAGGTTGTGCGAGCCCGTGTAGATGTCGACCTGTCGGGCGTTCGCGATGAGCTTGGCGGCGTGGTCAAGCTGCGTGGGGTCGAGCAGCTCCTGCGTTTCGGCCAGCGTGGTCTGATAAAGCCCCTCCATACGCTCCATAACCTGCGCGGGGCTGGACGTAGCATCAAAGGGAAAGTTGATGTCCACGTCGCGGCGGTTTCCCGCCTCGGTTGCCAAGCGAATAAGCTCGACCTTGAGATCCTTGAAGCCTTCGAGACCGAGCTTTTTGCAAAAACGGTGTACGCTCGCGACCGAAACGTTGGTGCGCGCGGCAAATTCCTTAATAGAAAGTCCGCGGATGTCCTGACCGATGGCAAGGGCTGCAATGCCGAGCTGTTGCTCGGTGGGGGTGAGGCCCTGCGCTTCGGTGATCTTGCGTTTGATATCCATGCGAACTCCCACACTCGCCAAACCTGCCAAAAAGGGACAGGTTTATTTTGGCAGGTTTTGCCCGCAAAGGGTAACGGGGCCGAGGATGCCGCTGGGGGCGACGGGCTCGGTGAGGCCGAAGATGTCGGGGATCGCATGGTCGAGCGTGTTGATGACGTCGATCGTGAGCTCATGCGCACCGGCGGAAAGTGCGCCGGCGGCAAAACGGTAGGGCGGGCAGATGCGTGTGCCGAGTGAGCGTCCATCGAGCGTGAGCGTTGCGGTTTCGTAGACGTCTCCCAGGTCGATCGTAGCGTCGGCGCAATCGTTGGCCAGCTCAAACGACGCATGATATCGGTAGGTACCGCAGGTGCCGGTGAACAGATCGGCTGTAAGGTCGCATAGGTGCTTGAGCTTTTGTGGTTCACCAAAGGCGCCATTGCTGCCGGCAGGGGAGAGGGCAACGGTCCATGGGCCTTCGATGCGCAGGCCGAGCGATGTATCAGCGTCGATTACGCCGTCTCCGGGCGCATCCTCGTTGCTCGCTTGCAAAACAACGATGCAGCTCTCGAAGGGTGCGAGCTCCAGCGCACCGTCAAACGCAACGGGCTCGGCACCGTTTAGCAGGTCGAGCCGCGTGCCGCAAAGGCGCTCGCCTGTCGCAAGTGCAACCGTGCAGTCGATGCGCTCGCGTGGGTGCTCGTTGACGAGCATAATGTAGGTCTCGCCCGCCCGCTCGTAGCGAAGCGCACGTAGCCAAGGCTGCGGTACGTCAGGCACAACAGTCTGCAGTCCCGCGCTTGCAAGCGCGCGGGCGACATCGGCGAGCGGCGTTGCGACGAGCCCTCCCAGCTCGACCGCGCCATCGGAATCGTAGAATGCGCCGGGCACCTCGTCGACGGCAAGCACCATAACGCCTGCATCCGTCATGTATCTCGTCGCCTTTGCCGTCTCCGCGCCAATAAACGTAGCACCGGTCATAACAAATGCCTGGTAGTGGCAGTTGTTAACACCAAGCAATCCATCGGCAATCGAAACCTTGTAGCGGCTCTTGTCCTCAAAAGCCTCGGCGGGCACAAAATCAAAGTCTATCTGCGCGCGCGTGAGCTCTGCCGCCACGCGCTCGATAGGCATGGCGCTACCGGCCCATTCGGCATCGGCATGGTACAGGATGGCGACGGGGCGCGTGGCACAGCCTCCCGAAAGCAGCGTTGCCGTACGGTTCATATAGCTCATGAGCTGGCCAAAGTGCGGCCACTGCGGGTTGTTGCCGTGCGCGTAAAAGTGCGGCGGGCAGTCCCAATCGGGGAAGGGCGCCATGCTAAACGCGTGCGGCGTAAACCAATTGACGCCGCGGACGAGCATGTGGTCGGCAATCCACTTCATCTCGCGCAAGCCCTCGTGCCAGCCAAAGGCGCCAAAGACCTCGGCCATGCAGCGCCCTTGCTTTTTGGGGTCGAGGCGCGCGGCCGAAGAGCCCAGTTTGGCAAGCGCGTAGGTAAAGAACTCCATGTTCCATGCGCCATGGAAGTAGCTGTAAGGGCCGTGGTCGATGCCGGGGGCGAGCTGGTTAATAACCACATCGATGCCCGCCATGTCCTGGCCGGCGACAGCGCGGAAGTAGTGCCCAGCGCCCTGGCCCAAGCGCGTGTGGCAACTCTTGTCCTCAATCACATGTCCGATGTGCATGACGCCGCGCTCGCGGCACCAGTCGCCAATCTGCTCGTCAAAGCATGCGCGGTAGAGTTGCGTGGCAATGTCCATGTAGGTGTGACGGACTCGGGCGCCATCTGCCTCGCGCGTCCAAAGGCCGCGCAGCTTGGTGAGCCAGTCCTCGCCAAGTGCATTACGCAAACGGCTGGCAAGCTCGTCCGACCAGGGCAGTGCCAGATCTCCTCTTCCGATAAAGCTGCTGGTAGAGGCGTCGTCGAGGGTGGTTCCCTTCTCGTTCATAAAGCCCGGTTCATCGGTAAAGAAGCCCAGGATGGTGCGGCCGAACTCATCGCCCAGATGCGCAAACGTGGGCTCATAGACGGCATCGATGAGCACGCGGCACGAATCGGCGTCGACCATGTTGATGTACTCATCGCGAAAGCCGGTCTTTTGGCTGGTGACGTAGAGCTCGACGGTGGTGATGCCGGCGGGTGCGTCAAAACGCAGGCAAGCGGGGGTGCCGTCGGCCTGCTCAACGGAGAGCTCAAGGTCGAGCGGTGCGCTGGCGGCGTCGAAAGTCGCCGAGCCCACAAAGCGCTCCGTGGGATCCATAAGATTGCCGAGCTTAATGACCGTGGACGGCTGGGGCCCGACGACCGTAACCGTGCGATGCTTGAGCACGGTCTTTTTAAGCGCGGGGTCAACATCCTCGCCTGCAAGCGCGCCGTTGGCATAGCCCGTGGGGAAGTGCGCATCGTCGAGCAGCCAGATCTTCAACCCCAAGCGCTTGCACTCGCCGATGATATAGCGCAGGTCAGACCACCAGCCATCGCGGCAAAACTCGGGGTGCGTGCGCGACTCAAGACAGACTTCGCGGATGTCCGCACCGGCGATCTGTTCCAAGTATTCGGCAATCGTCTCGCGCGTCTCGCCCTTGAGCCACAAGAACGGAAGCACATGGTTGTCATATGCCACCATACTCACTCCTTCAAAACCTGCCAAAAAGGGACAGGTTTATTTTGGTCGGTTTTATCTGGGCAAACGCCACCCCGCAGCTGCTTGGCGAAGCGCTGGGACGCGTGCCACATGCCAGAACCAACCTTCTAAACCTTTGCGAGTTCAGGGTATGTCGTCCGCGCTGCCCTGCTAATATCAAAACCACGGCTAAATATGACTAAATCAACGATGGTGGCGCCATGGATATCGCATGTTTGGACAATCTTTTGCTCGAGCTGACCGACAGTGAGCGCGCTTACTGCGCGGGCGCTCGCTATGACTGGAACGATGCATTTAGACGGGGTCAACAGGCAGATATCGATGGCAGGCATGTTCATAAAATCGGTAACGCGACATACGCCCTGCACCAAGAAGGCATGCCCGAGGGCCTGTCGATTGTGCGCAACTCGCGCTTTAACCCCGTGCCGGAGCACGTGCACGATTATGTCGAAATCAGCTATGTCTATCGAGGGAGCGCGCCACAGATTGTCAATGGTACGCAACTCACACTCGCCCAAAACGAGGTGCTTCTGCTCGATGCCGCCTGCCCGCATGCCGTAGACGAGCTCGGCGAGCATGACCTGATGTTGAGCATTGTCATTTCGCGGCCGATGCTGCGCCGCAGTCTGGAGCAAAGCCTTTCGCCCACAAGTGCCGTCTCGCAGTTCCTGCTCAACGCACTTAACGACGAGACCGATCATCGCGGGCACGTGCATTTCCGTACGGGCAACAGTCGCCGCGTGCGCCGGTATATGCAGGAGATGTTGTGCGAGCTCCTGGAGCCGACGACAGCGAGCCCCCAGATCGTGTCGAGGCTGTTTGAGCTGCTGCTGGTCGAGCTCATGCAAAGCTACGAGGCCGCGCTGCTGCAAACGGGCGCACCCGCGCTTCCCTCGGCGCAGGTTGCGGCGGCGATGAGCTACATCGAGCGGCATGCTTGCGATTGCACACTCGACGATTTGGCCCGCCACCTGCACCTGAGTCCCAACTATGCAAGCGCACTGCTCAAGCGGCAGACGGGCCGCACATTTATGCAGCTCGTGCAGGAGAGCCGCCTGACACGCGCGGCGGCGCTACTCGACACCGGTGCTACTGCGGAGGCCGCAGCGCGCGAGGTGGGCTATGCCAATATGAGCTTCTTCTACAAAAAGTTTGCCGAGCGCTATGGCTGCACGCCGGCCGCCTACCGCCAGCGTTTGCCCAGATAAAACCGAACAAAATAAACCTGTCCCTTTTTGGTCGGTATCAGGAAGTGTCAGAGACGGGGCGGCGGTGGCCCGTGGGCGCGAAAAGAAGTGTCGGGTTTGGTACGCCCGCTTCTGCCCGTCCCGCGCGTGGGCGATACTCGGCTTATCGACCCGCGATGCAAAGGAGATGCTCATGGCAAACATCAAGTTCCCCGAGGGTTTCTATTGGGGTGGCGCCACCGCTGCCAACCAGTTTGAGGGCGCTTGGAACGTGGACGGCCGCGGTGCTTCTGTCGACGATCATTTCTTGGGCGGCAGCTACAAGGAGCCGCGTCAGATTACGATCGACATCGACCCCAACCGCTTCTACCCCAATCATGACGGTATCGATTTCTACCATCACTACGAGGAGGACATCGCGCTGTTCGCCGAGATGGGCTTTACCATGTTCCGCATGTCCATCTCCTGGAGCCGTATCTTTCCCAACGGCGACGACGCTGAGCCCAACGAGGCCGGCCTCGCCTTCTACGACCGCGTCTTCGACTGCCTGCGTGCCCACAATATCGAGCCGCTCGTGACCCTCTCGCACTACGAGATGCCCTATCACCTGGTCGAGAAATACAACGGCTGGGCGAGCCGCGAGCTCATCGGTTTCTTTGAGAAGTACTGCCAGACCGTCTTCGACCGCTATCAGGACAAGGTTAAGTTCTGGCTCACCTTCAACGAGATCAACTGCGGTACTCAGGATATGGGCAACTTCTTTGAGACCAGCATGATTCAGGGCTTTGAGGGTCCGGCGTCGGCGGTCCACACCACGCCGCAGGCTCGTATGCAGGCGCTGCATCACCAGTTTGTCGCCAGTGGCCGCGTCGTGCGCTATGCCCACGAGCATTACCCGCAGTTTAAGATGGGCAACATGGACTGCTTCATCCTTTCCTATGCCGCCACGTGCGATCCGGCCGACGTGTTCGCCACGCAGCAGGAGATGAATACCATGAACTGGTACTGCTCCGACGTGCAGGTGCGCGGCAAGTACCCGTTCTATGCCAAGCGCTTCTGGGCCGAGAACGATGTTGAGCTCGTGATGGAGGACGGCGACCTGCAGGATATCGCCGACGGCAAGGTCGATTTCTACACCTTTAGCTACTACATGTCCGGCACCGTGGGCACCCACAAGGACCACGAGATGACCGAGGGCAACATGACCTTTGGCGGCAAGAATCCCTATCTGGAGTCCACCGACTGGGGCTGGCAGATCGATCCGCTGGGCCTGCGTATCGCCCTCAACGAGATTTACGCCCGCTACGAGATTCCGCTGATGGTGGTCGAGAACGGCATGGGCGCCTACGACGAGATCGAGGAGGACGGCTCCATCCACGACCCGTATCGCATCGCCTACTTGCAGAGCCACATCAAGGCCATGGGCGAGGCCATTGCCGACGGTGTTGACCTGATTGCCTACACCTGGTGGGGTCCCATCGATCTGGTTTCCGCCGGCACTGGCGAGATGCGCAAGCGCTACGGCTTCATCCACGTCGATAAGTACGACGACGGCACCGGTACTTACGAGCGCCGCCGCAAGGACAGCTTCTTCGCATACCAGAGGATCATCAAGTCCAACGGCACCGAGGGCTTGGATTAATCGACAATATGAGTGCCACTGGGGAAAAGGTTTTGGGAAGGGCTTGGAAGGGCTTGCGATTCGAGCCCTCACCTTAGCAATTTGATCATTTGGCACTATAATCACCATAGGCATGCGCATAACGTTGCGCTTAATCAAGAGGAGAAAACATATGGGTCTGTTTGACATGTTTAAGAAGAAGGCTGAGCCCGCGGCAGCTGCTGCTCCGGCCTCCATCTCTGCTTCTGCTGGCGCCGACGTGCTGTGCTCGCCTGTCAAGGGCAAGGTCATCAAGATGGCCGACGTGCCCGATCCCGTCTTTGGTGGCGAGGTTCTGGGCAAGGGCTGCGCTGTGTGGCCCGAGGACGACCTGGTCTACGCTCCCTGCGACGGCAAGGTGACCGTCACCATGGGTCACGCCGTGGGCCTGCAGTCCGATAGCGGCATCGAGGTTCTGGTGCACGTTGGCGTCGATACCGTCAACATGAACGGTGATGGCTTCGAGGGCTTCGTCAAGGCCGACGACGTTGTCAAAGCTGGTCAGCCCATACTCAAGATCGACCGCGCCAAGATCGCTGCCGCCGGTTACAAGGACTGCGTCGTCGTGGCCGTGTCCAACACCGCCGAGTTCGCTGACGTCGAGCTCGCCGTCGAGGCCGAGTCTGCCGTCGCCGCCGGTGACGCCATCGTTAAGGTCGTCCGCAAGTAGTCTGCGGCATCCAGAAGATGCGCAAGGGTGGTCGGGTTGTCCGGCCACCCTTTTTTAATAGGCTAAACAGGTGCATTTTATTGCAAGGGGCTTGCTTTACGGGCCATTCGTTCGTCAAATTGAGCCGCCTGCGCTTTTGCGACGCAGGGGGTTGGGCCGGGCCGCTAATATGGACTTGCTGTTACGACGTGCGCTGCGCAGGGAACGCGGCGCCGCTTGTTTGGAGGAATGTCATGAAAAAGAAGCTGCTGCTTGCGCCCCTGATGGCTGCCCTGGTCGCGTGCGTGGTTTTGCTTTCCGGCTGCGGAGGGCCTTCGGTGGAGGAGCTCATCACCAACGACCTTACGAGCCAGTTTGACGAGATCAAGAACGGCGGCGATGATTTCCTCTCCGGTCTGGAAGAGGCTTCGGGCGACGAGTTTGAGCAACTGGGCATCGATCCCAAGGAGTACGCCAAGAGCTATCTCGAGGGCTTTGATTACAAGATCGGCGATGTGACGGTCGATGAGGACAAGGGCACTGCGACCGCCGAGGTTACCATCACCTGCAAGTCCATGAATAAGATCGTCGAAGATTTCGCCACCCAGTATCAGGAGAAGGTCGCCGCACTCGATACGATGCCTTCCGAGGATGACCTGTACAAGATGGCCGGCCAGGTCATGGTCGACGTGACCAAGGCCGCTAAGACCAAGGACACCAAGGTCACCTTTAAATATTCCGCCAACGAGGATAACGAGTGGTCTGCCGACGATTCCGCAACCACCGAGATGATGAATGCGATGATGAGCTAGGGGGTTACGCGGTGGTTCGTTGCGGCGTTTTACCAAACGCCGCAACTGCTCGACGCCGCTCGCTACTCGCCCAGTGCCAGCGCCGTGAGCTCTGCCTGGGTGTCCACCACGTAGTCGGCGCCGGCGGCTTCCAGCTCTGCGCGGCCGCGGAAGCCCCAGCTGACGCCCGCGCTCTTAAGGCCGGCGTTGTGACCGGTCAGGATATCGACATTGGAATCGCCCACATAGAGCGTGGTTGCCGGATTGGCGCCCAGCTCCTCCATCACATGCAGCGTGACGGGTGCTTCGGGCTTGGGCGGAAACGCATCAACACGGCCCTGTACCAGCGCAAAGCGCTCGGAACCAAAGTATTTTTCGATAAGCGGAGCCGCCGAGACGTGGTCCTTGTTAGTGAGCACGGCTAGCTGCACACCCGCGGCGCGCAGGCGGTCGAGCATCTCGATTGTGCCGGCATAGGGGGCGGTGTGGTCCTCCTTGTGCTCGCCGTAGTAAGCCCTAAACTCGGCAAGCGTCTGCTCAAACATACGGCTGTCGCCCGCATACTCGGCAGGCATAAAACGCTCAACCAGCTTGAGCATGCCGTTTCCCACCTTGTAGCGGTACTCGTCGACGGCAAACGTGGGCCAGCCGTGCGTCTCGCAGGTATGGTTGCCGGCGGCCGCCAGGTCCTCGAGCGTGTTGAGGATGGTGCCGTCCAGGTCAAAGATCACATGGGAAAAAGCTGCTGCCATGAAAGCTCCCGTCATTGGATTTAAAACGCACCTCATAATACTGGGCTTATGCGTTGGGCGTGCTTGGAATCTGAACATCTCCAGGGATACCAAGCCGCATCGCGCCGACCGTGCTGTTCCGCCCTAGCAAATTCTCGGCAGCTGCTCTCCCACGAGCATGTCGAGGATACGGGTCGAGCCCCAGCCGGTGCGCACGCGCACAGCGGGACGGGCACCCTCGGCAAGCGGCAGCACGCGACCGATGATGGCGGCATTCTCGCCGTAGCGGGCGGCGCGCATGGCGCTCAGCGCGGCATCGGCTTGCTCGGCCGGCACGACGGCAACCATCTTGCCCTCGTTTGCCACCTGCAACACATCGTAGCCGAGCATCTCGCAGGCGGCCTGCACGTCGGGACGCACGGGCACGGCATCCTCGTCGACCTCCATGGCAACACCGCTGGCCTGGGCAAACTCGTTGAGAGTGGACGCCAGGCCACCGCGCGTGGGGTCGCGAAAGCAACGCGTGTCGGGCGCTGCGGCCAAAACGTCGGCAATCAGGTGGTTGAGCGGCGCGGCATCGCTTTCGATCGTGCTCGAAAACGCCAGGCCCTCGCGTTGGCTCATGATGGCGATACCGTGGTCGCCCAGCGTACCCGATACCAGAATGACATCGCCGGGCTGGCAGTTGGCACCGCTGAGCGCCACGCCCGTGGGAACCTCGCCCACGCCGGCGGTATTGATGTAGACGCCGTCGGCCCCGCCGCGCTCGACCACCTTGGTGTCGCCCGTGATTATGGACACGCCCGCCTCGTGCGCCGTCTCGGCCATCGTCTGCACAATCTGGCGGAGCTTATCCATGGGATAGCCCTCTTCGAGGATAAAGCCGCACGACAGGTAGCGCACGTTGGCGCCCGAGGTCGCGACGTCGTTGACGGTTCCGCATACGGCGAGGCGGCCGATGTTGCCACCGGGGAAGAACTGCGGAGAGACCACAAAGCTATCGGTCGACATGGCGATGCGCCCGCTCGCGGGCAGCGCGGCCACGCCGGCGTCGTTGCCCTCGAGCAACTCGGGCGACCCAAAGGCATCCAAAAAGACCTCATCGATGATGCGTTTCATCATCTGACCGCCAGAGCCGTGGCCCAGCAGGACGGTGCTATCGGTAACGCTATGGGACATATCGAAAACTCCAATCGTGGGTGGTGCCAGTGTGCGGGTGCGTCCGGGCTAGTTACGATAACGGTAGTATGCCGCGCAGCTGCCCTCGGAGCTCACCATGCACGGGCCGACGGGGTGCTCGGGCGTGCAGGTGCGGCCAAAGAGCGGGCAGCTGCTCGGCGTAATGGCCCCGCGCAGTACGTCGCCGCAGCGGCACCCACGCGGCTCGATCGTCGCCTCAACGGGCACGTCAAAGCGAGCGCGGGCATCAAAGCGTGAGAACTTGGGGCGGATGGAAAGGCCCGAGTTGGCAATCGGCCCCAGCCCGCGCCACGTAGTGTCGCATGGCTCAAACACCTGCTCGACCAGCTGGCGCGCCACGGGGTTGCCGTCTGCATTGACGCCGCGGCGGTAGGCGTTGTCGATCGCAGGCCTGCCCTCGACAACCATCTGGACCAGCATGCAGATGCCCTGCAGGATATCGACCGGTTCGAATCCCGTGACCACGCCCGGGGTATTGAACTCGTCGACCAAAAAGCTAAAGGGCGCCAAGCCCGTGATGGTGGCGACGTGGCCCGGCAGGATGAAGCCGTCGATGGCGGTCTCGGGATCGTTGGCGATGGCGCGCAACGCCGGCGGCGTGGTCTTGTGGGCGC
Organism: Collinsella sp.; assembly: GCA_019414515.1. Lineage (GTDB taxonomy): Bacteria > Actinomycetota > Coriobacteriia > Coriobacteriales > Coriobacteriaceae > Collinsella. Next base: position 32,763 of record DXLX01000005.1, on the reverse strand, counting down.
AATAGACCGAAAAGTTCAAAAGCCCGCGTGCCTCGGCCTCCAAGATGGCGGCGGCGATGGTGGGTGTCGTGGTCTCAAAGCCCACGCCCATAAAAATGACCGGACGATCGGGGTTTTGCTCGGCAATGTCGAGCGCGTCGAGCGGGGAGTAGACGATGCGGATGTCGCGCCCTGCCGCCTTTTGCGCGGCAAGCGAGGTGGACGATCCGGGCACGCGCATCATGTCGCCAAAGGTGGTGATGATGGCGCCGTCTATGTTGGCGAGCGCGATCGCGTGGTCGATGTCGTGGTTGGCGGTAACGCAGACGGGACAGCCCGGGCCGCTCAGCAGCTTGAGCCCGACCGGCATAATGGAGCGAAAGCCATAGCGGCCGATGCTCACGGTGTGCGTGCCGCAGACTTCCATAAGGTTGATGGTGCGGTCGCCGACGAGTTCATGGATGCGTTCGATGAGCTCGCGGGCCAGCTTGGAATCGCGAAATGCCGAAAAGTCGATACCGGAGCGCGCCGGCTGTCCGGCCGCCACTAGTATGCCTCGGCCGGGTTGCTGGCCAGTTGGTCTTCTTCGACCAGCTCGGTCATGGCATTAACGAGCTCGAGCGTCTCCTGCGCTTCCTGCTCGTCGACAATCTGGATGCCAAAGCCGGCGTGTACGAGAATATAGTCGCCAACCTGCGCCGTCGGCACGAGTCGCAGCGACACGGGGCGCTCGATGCCCATCATGTCGACGGTGGCCTTGAGGTCGTCGTCGCGTTTGACTACTTTGCCGGGAACGGCAAGGCACATATTGTTCCCCTTTTAGACGCTTTGCGCTGGATAGGCGCTCAATAATCCATCAGTTGATGGTAGCGCTCGCGGGGTTTGCGGGCAAACGCGTTACGCCTGTGAGACGGCTGGGCACAGCGGCGTGTGAGGGCGAGCTACTGCGATGCAATCTGCGCAAGACGAGCGCTTGCGACCGCCGCCTGACCGTAGGCGATGCAGCCGTCATTGACGGGTACGGTGTGGGGGACCAAGACAGCAAGGCCCGCGTATTTGAGCTCGCGGGTGAGGAGCTGGAGCAGAAGTCGGTTCATGAACACGCCGCCCGAGAGCGCGACGGTGCCAATGCCCTCGCGCGCGCAGATTTCGCTGGCGATGCGCGCCGAGGAGCGCGCGACGGTGACATGGAAGTCGAGTGCGAGCCTGTCGGCGGGCGCTCCGGCTTCAATTCCCTCCAAAAGTGCCTCAAAGAGTGCTTTCTGGTCCAGCACATCGGGGCCGTCCAACCATGATGGGCCAGATGTGGAATAGCCGACGTTGTCGTCGGGAAAACGGGCGATTTTGCCGTCCAGTGCACGCCAAGCGGCGGCTTCAAGCTCGATGGCGGGTTCGCCCTCGTAGGTTGCCTGGCCGCAAATGCCCAAAATCGCGGCTGCGGCATCAAACAGGCGACCCATACTGCTGGTGCGCGGACTGTTGATGCCGCGCTCGATCATCGTTGCCGTTATGCTGCGCGTTTGCTCGTCAAGGCTGTTCAAGAGCCCCACGGCTCCCGGGTGCTCGAGCAGGTCGAGCTCGCTGAGCAGGGCAAAGGCGTTGCGGCGGGCATCGTGTACGGATGCGGCGCCACCGGGAAGCGCCCAGGTGCGCAGATGCGCGACGCGCTCAAAATCGGCGAGATGGGCGACAAGAAACTCACCGCCCCATATGGTGCCATCGGTGCCGGCACCCGTGCCGTCGAAGGCGATGCCGAGGACGCGTGTATCGGGCGCAAGCCGGCCTGCGGCAATCGCCTCTGCCATGACGCTCGCGATGTGCGCATGATGGTGCTGGACTTCGATAAGCGGCAGATTGTGCTCCCGTGCCTGCTCGCGCGCCCATTGGCTCGACAGATAACTGGGATGCATGTCGCATGCCAAGGCGGCAGGCGCCAGGTCAAAGAGGCTTTCCAGACGCGTGCGTGCGGCGCTCCAAGCATCGAAAGTCGCGCCGTTTTCGACATCGCCGATATGCTGCGACACAAAACAGGCCGCATGGCCGTCGGTGTCCTCGCGCGTGAGTGCGATCGTGGCTTTTTGCTGCGGCCCGCAGGCGAGCACACAGGGCGTGGCGTTGTCGAGCGCCGGCAACGACAGCGGCTGCGGCGCATATCCGCGTGCGCGGCGCACGGGCATGACGACCCCGTCGACTACGCGTACCACGGAGTCGTCGTAGCGCGACAGAATCGCGCGGTCGTTGCCGAGCAGCGCATCGGCGATGCCGGCGGCAACGAGATGCTCCCATGCAAGGGCATCGTCGGTCTCGATGGGCTCTTCGCTCAGGTTTCCGCTGGTCATGACGAGTGCGCTCATGCCGTGCGCCGCGGCTGCGGCGAGCAGCAAATGTTGAAGCGGGGTGTAGGGGAGCATGACGCCAAGCTCGGGCAAGTCGCGCGCGACGGATGGCGCGAGTTCGAGGGCGTTGGGGGAGCTGTGGGCGTCGTTGCCGGCTGCGCGGCGACGCAGCAGCACAATGGGACGAACACTGCCGGCCAGCAGGTTGCGCTCAATGCCATCGATATGACACAGGCGCTCGGCGTCGGCAAGGCCGCACACCATAACGGCGAGCGGCTTATTGCTGCGACGCTTGCGACGGCGCAACTCGCACACCGCCTGTTCGTTGGTGGCATCGCAGGCCAGGTGGAATCCGCCCAGACCCTTGATGGCGACGATGCCGCCGCCAGCCAGCAGCTCGACGCAGCGTTCGATGATGGCATCGCTGGCCTCGCGCGTGGAGCCGACGGCTGGTGTCGCGTCGACCGCCGTCGGCTCCACGCCGCGATCGGCCTCGCGCCACGTAATATGCGGTCCGCAATCAAAGCAGGCATCGGGCTGCGCGTGAAACCGCCGATCGAGCGGGTCGGCATACTCTGAGGCGCAGGTGGGGCATATGGGAAAGCGATCCATCGAGGTAGCCGCTCGGTCATAGGGCAGCGAGCGGATGATGGTAAAGCGCGGTCCACAGTTGGTGCAGTTGATAAAGGGGTAGTGAAAGCGTCGGTCGGCGGGGTCGAATAGCTCGCGCAGGCAGTCATCGCACGTAGCGATGTCGGGCGAGATGAGCGTCGTGTGGGCGGTTTGATCCTGCGACGCCACAATGCGAAAACCCTGCTCGTTGGCGGCGTTCCAGTCGCCGGGTGCTAGGTCCATAACCTCGACATGCTCCACGCGAGACGCCGCAGGCGCATGCTCGGAAAGCGCGTCGACAAATTCGTCGAGTGCTTCGCCAGGAGCGTGCGCCTCGATATGCACGCCATCGCCCGCGTTAAGCACCCAGCCGCAAATGCCGTGCGCCATGGCCTCGCGATACACAAACGGTCGCATGCCGACACCCTGCACAATGCCCGTTACATGGATACGCGCATGTCGCATGCGACCCTCCTTCGTTGAAATGTGTGCTGTTACAGCCCCAGGCTCTGCTCGGTGGCGGCGCAGGTGAGCTCGCCGTGTTTAACGCCGCGCAGGCCCAGCAGACGGTCAGCCAGCTCGTAGACACGCTCGCCGCGACCCTTAAGTGCCAGAATCTCCAAACAGTTGTGGTGATCCAGATGCACGTGCATGGTCGATACGATCTCGTCGGTGTAGTCGTGTTGCACCTCGTCCAGGCGGCGCGTCAGGTCGCCGGTGTGATGGTCGTAAATCATGGTGAGCGACCCGATGACCTGCTCGTCGGGCGTTCGCATCTGCTCCTTGGCAATCGAGGCGCGAATCAGGTCGCGCACGGCCTCGGAGCGGTTGGCTACGTCACCGCGGCGTGCGATCTGCTCGTCAAAGCGGCGCAGCAGGTCGTCGGGCGCGGTGACCGAAAAACGGACCAGCTCGGAGGCGGAGCCGCTGCAACGGCAGCCCGCGTCGCCGGTCGGCCCGTGCGAATGCTCGTGCCCGCAGGTGTGCTCGTGCTCGGCCACGCTACACCAGCTTTACGGAGCCAACGGAGTTGTGGTCGGCCTCGATGGCCTCCTCGTAGCCCTCGAGTGCGTCGTGCGCCTCGTGGAGCGCTGCCATGGCGGCCTCGAGCTTGGCACCAATGCGCTCCATATCAAAGTTCTCGGTTGCATGCAGCAGCTGATGGCTCCACTCGTGGGCGAGCTCGATCGTGTCGTCGACCTGCTTGACGCTCATGGCAAGCTGGCTCATGTTCATTCCGACGTCATGCATGGGAAATCTCCTTTTGTACGGGTCTATTCGGTGGTTCAGATTCTACTACGCCCGCTTTGCGCATCGCCGCATAAGAAAACGGGTGCGAGTCCGTCTGACCCGCACCCGTTCACTGGGGGCTGTTTGTGATTACCATACTATCCGTGGTCGCGGGCGCAGCACCCGGCTCTCCGGTGAGCGGCGCAAAACCGCTCATGGACGGCAGCACATGAGCGGCGTATTACAGGTGCTTCTCAAGCAGCGCCTGCAGCCTGGCCTTGGGCAGCGCGCCAACGGAGCGGTCGATTTCCTCGCCGTTCTTAAAGACAACCAGCGTGGGGATGCTCATAACGCCAAACTTCATGGCCAGGTCCTGATTGTCGTCGACGTTGCATTTGGCGACGGCAAGCTTGCCGGCCAGCTCGTCGGCCACTTCGTCAACGATGGGCGAGAGCGAGCGGCAGGGACCGCACCACGGTGCCCAAAAATCAACCAGCACGGGAAGGTTGCCGTTAACGACGGAATCGAAGTTCTCGGGGGTAATCTGCTTAATGTCAGCCATGGTGACCTCCATAGTGCGACGCGGCTCGGCCGCGTAAAACTCAGTACGACCGTGCTTATACCCAACGGTCCGCAAAGCAAGCACTCGCGGTCGGCTCTTTTATATAATGGTGGGCATGCAAACGATTGGAGAGCGCATGCCCACGTCACAAAGCCAGAAAAAAGAAGCCATCGCCCAGGCGACCGAGCAGGAGCTCGCATCGCTCGCGGGTCGCGGTGTGCGTATCGCGGGCAACGCGTGCTCGCCGATTGTGCTGGTAAAAGGTGATTTAGACGATGCCGAGCGTGCGGGCGGCGAGCTGGCTGCCGGTCCGGACGGTGCTGCGCTGCGCAAGGCGCTCGGTGCCATCGGCTACGCGCCCGAGGATTTCTGCGTGCTGGCAAGTGTTGCCGGCGCGGGCGACGGAGCGGTTGCGATAGGCGAGGGCCTGCCGTGCGAGCTGTTCCGCGAAGCGCTCGAGGCCTTGGACCCCGAGGCGGTCCTGCTGTTGGACGATCGCGCGGCCGATACCATGCGCGAGACCTATGCCGACATGCTCGTGGCAATCGACGACTTCGATACCGCCATGCTCAAGCCCGGCTTGGTCGCCCATGTGCAGGGTCGTCGCGTGCTCGCGCTCGACGGTTTTGAGGCGGCGCTCACTGACAAAGCCGCCAAGCAGCGCATGTGGGCATACATCAAGCAGCTGACCCCGGCAGCCGCGCCGCTGTAGCGGACTGGCGCCGGCAAGGCGGCCCCAGTGGGTCGAACGCGGCTGCCAACCTGTCGCGCCCTTACATCACGGCGCGCAGCTCAAACCGGTCGCCGTTGATGCGAAACTGGCAGTTGCCGTTCATGCGTTCGACGGCAAGCTTAATGCTCTTGGTTCCAAAGCCATGTCCGGTGTGCCCGGCTACGGGCATGCCGTCGACCATGCGCGGCGGGCGTCCAAACGTGTTAGAGACCAAAAGGAGCAGTTGCCCGTCCTCGCAACGCAGGTCCAGATCGACAAATCGCTTGCCCTGGGGAGCGGCGCTTGCGGCGACGATGGCGTTGTCCAGGGCGTTTGAGAGCACGCTAAACAGATCGACGTCGTCTACATGGACGCTCTCGGGTACGGCGGCGCGCAAATCGGCGGTGATGCCGTTTCGGTTGATATCGGAGCTAAATGACGAAAGCACGATATTGACCGTGTCGTTGGCGCAGTAGCGGCGCACAGCGGTGCGGTCGTTCGTCTCGCAGAGCTCGTCGATGCGTTCGAGCGCCTCGTCGATGTGGCCCTCCTCGATCAAAGCCGCAAGGCCGCGCAGGAAGTGCCGCATGTCATGGCGGAGGACCGAAAGCTCGCGTCCAGATTGGCGCCAAGCCTCGAGCTCCTTGATGGCTGCGTTGTCGCGGGTTGCGAGCATCCAGCGCTCGCGCTCGGCGATTTCCTTCGCCTCGTATTCGCGCAGATACACAGCAAGAAACATAAGGTAGAACGCGCAAAGCGCAAACGCCAAAAACTCAATCGTCACCACGGAGCCCGAGTGGAAGGGCGTGGTGTAGACGTTAGTGGCGTAGTCAAAGATGTAATAGACGAGCGGCAGGATGAGCAGAATCTCGAGCTCGGTGGGGCTTTTAACCGCCAGGCGCGGGCCGATGTCGCTGGCCCAATGCAGCAGGATTGCAAAGACGACGGCCGTGGTGATAATGCGTGCCACGTAGTACGCGATTTGCGAGTCGGTGGCGGCGAGCGCGGCGATGCCCATCCAGTTGCTGAACTGGCAGCTCAGATAAGCACTGGTGACGCCCAGCATAACGAGCAGCGGGCTCAGGCGATAGCGCGCGCACAGATAGATGACGAGCGGCAGATGCACGACGAGTGGATATACCTGACGGGCGAAAAGCTCGCCGCCGACGGCATTGGCGAGGCCGAATGCGCATCCGGTTACGGCGCCGACCATCACCAGCTCAAGCGCATGACGCCGGTTGATCTCGATACCGCAGAGCGCCGCCGAGGCAAAAACGCCAAAAAGCAGGGTCGTTGCGTGGTGAATTGCCCAAAGCATCATCTCGGCCGTGGGGAGCATCAGCGCCTCCCGCTCTCGAACCGTGCCGCAAAGTAGGCATCCTGGAAACCCTGCTTGCAGCTGCGCGCCAGCGGGATGCAAGCGCCCGAGCGCATGACGATATCCGTGCGGTTGAAGTGGTCGATATTGCGCAGGTTGACCTGGTAGCTACGGTGACATTTAAAGAAGCTTGCGTTTTTGGCCAGCTGGTCCTCGATGTTGCGGAACGGCTCGAGCGCCTCGATGTCGCGCCCGTCGCGCAGGTGGAATACCACGTGCTTGTTGCGGGCCTCGGCATATTCGATATCGGACAGGCGCAGGGCATGGTAGCCAAAGGACGTTTTGGTCACGAGCTCATCGGTCACGGCGGGTCGCATGCTCGAAAGCTCGTCGAGCAGTTGCGCCAGGCGTTCGTACGTTACGGGCTTGAGCAGGTAGTCGAAGGCGCGGACCTCATAGGACTCCAGCGCGAACTCGGGCGATGAGGTGAGGAACACCAGGCGCACGGCGGTGTCGGATTGGCGCAGCTCCCGCGCGGTATCCATGCCGTTGACGAGCGGCATGATCATGTCGAGCAGAATGATGTCGGCACGCGATGCGGCATGGCGGGCCAGCAGGTCCTCGCCGCGCGTGACGAGCGCAACATCGACTGCCGTGCCCGTCTCGGTCGACCAGCGGTCGATCATCCGGTGCAGTCTATCTAGAAAAGCGACGTCGTCGTCGCAGGCGATAATCTTGAGCATTCGGGCCCCCTTAGTAGTTCGATTTTGCCACATTGGGTTCGCGCCACCCGCGGAGGAACACCCCGTTTGCGCCCCACGGTGCGCAACTCGCGCCGAGCGGCATTGCGGTGGCGAAAGATGCCTCCTGCGCTATCGAGAGCTCGACTATCCTCAGCTTGCCAGCTCGAAAATGGACCCGCCCCAAGATTGAATCTTTATTCCAACTTTACACCTAGGTTTACAGCTGTCTTGTCAGCTGTAAACCTAGGTGTCATACTAAAGCCCCAAGATTCGCCAAAAGAGAGGGGCCTTGATGGCACAGAGCGCGAACATGGATGCGTCGGAGCTTGCACGCGATATCGCGGCTGGCCTAGCATCGGCAACGACGGCAACGGAGCGCGCGGCACTGGTGCCCGCAGAGCTTGTCGAGGCCATTCAGCAACTAAAAACCCAACGTGACGCGGTGATCCTGGCGCACTACTATGTGGCGCCCGAGGTCCAAGCCGTTGCCGATTACGTCGGCGACAGCTTCTACCTGGCAAAGCTCGCCAAGAGCCTGCCGCAGCAGACCATCGTGCTGTGCGGCGTGGAGTTTATGGGCGAGAGCGCCAAGCTGCTCAACCCCACCAAGACCGTGCTGCTGCCCGAGCCGGGCGCGGACTGCCCCATGGCGCACATGGTCAAGCGCGAGACGGTCGATGCGGCGCGCGCCGAGTACGGCGACGACCTTGCCGTGGTCTGCTACGTCAACTCGACGGTCGAGATCAAGAGCTGGAGCGACGTGTGCGTCACCAGCTCCAACGCCGTCAAGATCGTGTCCGAGCTGCCGCAGCAGCACGTCCTGTTCATCCCCGATCAAAACCTGGGCCGCTTCGTAGCCGAGCAGGTGCCACAAAAGCACGTCATCCTCAACAATGGCTATTGCCCGCGCCATCACATCATCACCGTCGAGCAGATCGTCGATGCGCAGGATGCGCATCCCGACGCGCTCGTGCTGGCGCACCCCGAATGCAAGGCCGACGTCCTTGCCGAGGCCGACTACATCGGCTCCACCGCCGGCATCATCAAGTACGCCGAGGATTCGGACGCGAGTGAGTTCATCATCGTGACGGTCCGCGGCGTGCTCTACGAGCTCGAGCGCCGCTGCGAGGGCACCGGCAAAAAGTTCTATTTTCCCGCGGTGCAGCCCACCTGCGTCAACATGGATCTCATCACACTCGAAAAGCTCGTGCGATGCCTGGAGACGGGCGAGGGCGAGGTACAGATCGGCGTGTCGGACGAGGCGGCCGACCAGGCCAAAATTACGCTCGACCGCATGCTCGAGTACGCGGCGCGCTAGAACGATGTGACATGAGGGGCAGTCCCTTATGTCACATTACAAGGGAGAGGATTCCTGTGGAAACCAAACAATACCCCGATATGGAGTGCGACGTTGTCATTGCCGGTTGCGGCGTGGCGGGCCTGTACGCGGCCCTCAATCTGCCGACGAGCACGCGCGTGATCATGCTCTCCAAGGGCACTGTCGACGAGTGCGACTCGATGCTTGCGCAGGGCGGTATCTGCGTGCTGCCCGAAGGCTCGGATTACGATGCCTTCTTTGAGGACACCATGCACGCCGGCCACTACGAGAACCGCCGCGAGAGCGTCGACATCATGATTCGCTCGAGCCGCTCGGTCATCAACGACTTGCTAGCGATGGGCGTGGATTTTGAGCGCAAGGCCGACGGCAGCCTCGACTTTACCCGCGAGGGCGCGCACAGCCGTCCGCGTATTGCCTTCCATGCCGACATTACGGGCAAGGAGATCACGACCAAGCTGCTCCAGGCCGTTCGCAAGCTGGATAACGTGCAGATTTTGGAGCACGTGGCCATGACCGACATCTTGACGGGCGAGTGCGGCGGTGCCACGGTGTGCACCGGCGTCGTTGCCGTTCCCGTGGACGAGGACAACTCGGTTCGTCCCGCCGACGAGCTGGCAAACGCCGCCGAGGGCGTGCACGCCGGCGGGCCGTTTAAGATCCATGCCCGCCACACGCTGTGGGCGACGGGCGGTATCGGCGGCGTATACGACCATTCGACCAACTACCCGCAGCTCACGGGCGATGCCTGCTACATTGCTCAAGAGCATGGCATTAAGATGGAGCACCTGGACTACGTGCAGATTCACCCCACGGGGCTGTTCTCGCCGCAGCCGGGCCGCACCTTCCTGATCAGCGAGAGCTGCCGCGGCGAGGGCGCGATTTTGCTCAACGCCGCCGGCGAGCGCTTTACCGATGAGCTCCAGCCGCGCGATGTGGTCGCCGCCGCCATTCGCGAGCAGATGAAGCAGGACGGCACCGAGCACGAGTGGCTGAGCTTTGCCCCCGTCGAGCGCGACGTGGTGACCGGGCACTTTGCCAACATTCGTGCTCGCTGCCTGGAGGACGGCCGCGACATCTTGGACGAGCCCATTCCCGTTACGCCCACGCAGCACTACTTTATGGGCGGCGTGTGGGTCGACAAGGACGGTCGCACCTCGATGCCCGAGCTCTATGCCGCGGGCGAGACGGCCTGCAACGGCGTTCACGGCAAGAACCGTCTTGCATCAAACAGCCTGCTCGAGGCACTGGTCTGGGGTCGTCGCGCCGCGTGGTACATGCGTACCGGCGAGTCGCTGGCCGTGGAGCAGGCCGGTGAGCCCGCGCTTGACGGGCGTCACCGCGCCCTGAGCGCCGACCCCCTGGCAATCGATGATTTGGCCCGTGCCGCCGGCACGCAGGCCGTGGAGGAGTAGACCATGAATCCCATTACCATGAAGCTCGTCGTCGATGATCTGATTTTGCAGGCTCTGCGCGAGGACATCACGTTTGAGGACGTGAGTACGGCGAGCGTGTGCCCCACGGCGCGCCCCGCTACCGTTGAGCTCATCGCCAAGGCCGACGGCATTATCGCCGGCCTGGACGTATTCGCCCGCACCTTTGAGCTGCTGGATCCGCAGAGCTCCGTGTTGTTCGATGTCTCGGATGGCGACGAGGTGCACGCCGGCGATCACGTGGGCCAGGTGCGCGGCGACGCGCGCGTGCTGCTTTCGGGCGAGCGCGTGGCGCTCAACTACCTGCAGCGCATGAGCGGTATCGCTACTTACACGCATCGGATGGCGGCTGCGCTCGTGGGCACCAAGACCGTGCTTGTCGACACGCGCAAGACCACGCCGGGCATGCGCGTCTTCGAGAAGGCCGCGGTCGAGATCGGCGGTGGCAGCAACCACCGCTATAACCTGTCGACTGCCGTCATGCTCAAGGACAACCACATCGACGCCGCCGGTGGCGTGGCACGCGCGATTGAGATGGCGCGCGCCCATGCGTCGTTTACCACGACGGTCGAGATTGAGTGCGAGAACCTGGATATGGTGCGCGAGGCAGTTGAGGCCGGCGCCGATATCATCATGTTCGACAACATGACCCACGACGACATGGCCGCCGCTATCGAGCTTATCGCCGGTCGCGCCAAGACCGAGTGCTCGGGCAATGTGGACGCCAGCAATATCCGCGCGCTTGCCGACCTGGGCGTTGACTTTATCAGCTCGGGGGCGCTGACGCATTCTGCGCCGATTCTCGACCTCTCGCTCAAGCACCTGCGTCTGCTGGACGGTAAATAATGGACGCCCGCGAGCGTCGCCGTGCCATCATGGCCGTGCTCGAGGTGGCCAAGGGGCCCGTATCGGGCAGCGCACTTGCTCGTGAGGTGGGTGTGAGCCGCCAGGTCGTGGTGCAGGACATCGCCCTGCTGCGCGCCGATGGGCACGATATCGTGGCGACCAACCGTGGTTATGTGCTGCAGGAGGCCCCCAGCAGCCCCGCCGTGCCCACGCGTCTTGTTAAGGTGCGCCACAGCGTGGAGCAGGCGGGCGACGAACTTACGAGTATCGTCGACGCGGGTGGCGCCGTGCTTAACGTGATCGTCAACCATCGTGTGTACGGCAAGATCACGGCCGACCTGGACATCCGCAATCGTCGCGATGTTGAGCGCTACCTGCACGATATCGAGAGCGGCAAGAGTTTCCCGCTACTAACGGTGACGAGCGGCTATCACTTCCATCGCATCGCGGCGGAGGACGAGCAAACCCTCGACGAGATCGAGGCGATGCTCAAGGAGAAAGGCTACTTGGCGGACCTAATGCCCTACGAAGACGATCTGTCCTAGTAACGACGAATGCAAAAGGAGGCCTCCGCGGCGATGCGGAGGCCTCCTTTTTTGTGCACGGTGTACTTTTGAGTGTGCAAGTGGGGGAGTTGTTACTCCTCGACGATCTCGGTGATCGCGCCAGCGGGGCAAGCGTCCTGGCAAGCGCCACAGGCGACGCAGGAGTCCTCGTCAGCGACGGTAGCGACGTCCTGGAGCTCCAGAACGCCAGCGGGGCAGGAGTCGACGCAAACGCCACAAGCGATGCACTCGTCGGCATCAATTACGGGATGAGCCATGGTAGTTTCCTCTCTGTTGACCGACGCTACAGGCGATGCGCGCCGGTTTGATTCGGGCAAAAACATACCACGGGAGCGACCGTTTGCAATACCCTCTGACCGGCATCTTCATACCGTTCGCCGAGTATGCCAAGGTTTACTAAAAAATGCGCAGGTGGGGCCGTTGAGCTGCGCAAATGTTAGCTAAAGGTGACTTGAAATATTGAGCTATTGAGCGCGCCTGCGGAAAGGGCATCCCGTTATTTGGCCGAAAACCGGGTTGCAGTTTCCGGTTAGGCCCGCTAGCGGAAAATGCGAGCCGGTATCAGCTCTCAAAACGGGATACGGTTTCCGGTTGAGTCTTCAGACGGAAACTGCGACCCGGAATCCACGCTCAAACCGGGACGAGCTTTCCACAAGGCAGCCCCAGGCGCCCCCGGACCCAAACCTCAGCCATCTCTACATAGATCTCGATAGATTTGCCGAGAACTCAATCAGCGCATCTACCTGCGCATTTAAGAACCTAAACTCTCAGCAATAAGAAATCTTATATGAATTGACTTAGATTTTGTATATTCCGGCCCATAAGGGGATACACTACATCCTGAAAGACAAGCCGAAACACCGCTCGGCAGACCGCCGAGTCGGTGCAAACGCACAAGAGAGAGGGAATTTCTAATGGGCAAGATTCTTGGTATCGACCTTGGTACTACCAACTCCGCTATGGCCGTCCTCGAGGGCGGTTCTCCGACCATCATCGTGAACGCCGAGGGCGACCGCACCACCCCGTCTGTCGTGGGCTTCCGTGCCGACGGCGACCGCGTCGTGGGTAAGGCCGCTAAGAACCAAGCTGTCACCAACCCCAAGAACACCGTGTTCTCCATCAAGCGCTTCATGGGCCGCAAGTACTCCGAGTGCACCTCCGAGATCAAGACCGTGCCGTACGAGGTCAAGGAGGGCCAGGGTGGCCGTGCCGTCGTCGACATCGAGGGCAAGGATTACACCGCCGAGCAGGTGAGCGCCATGACGCTCGCAAAGATGAAGGCCGACGCCGAGAAGTATCTGGGCGAGACCGTCACCGACGCCGTCATCACCGTCCCGGCCTACTTCAACGACGCCCAGCGTCAGGCCACTAAGGATGCCGGTAAGATCGCCGGCCTCAACGTCAAGCGTATCGTCAACGAGCCGACCGCTGCTGCTCTTGCCTATGGCCTGGACAAGCAGGGCACCGACCAGCGCATCCTGGTCTTCGACCTGGGCGGCGGCACCTTCGACGTCTCCATCCTCGACCTCGCCGACGGCGTGTTTGAGGTTCTGTCCACCTCGGGCGACAACCACCTGGGCGGCGATGACTGGGATCAGCGCGTCATCGATTGGATGGCCGATAAGTTCCAGCAGGAGAACGGTGTCGACCTGCGTCAGGACCCCATGGCCCTGCAGCGTCTGAAGGAGGCCGCCGAGAACGCCAAGAAGGAGCTCTCCGCCGCCCAGCAGACCACCATCAACCTGCCGTTCATTACCATGAACCAGTCCGGCCCGCTGCACCTCAACTACACGCTGACCCGCGCCGAGTTCGAGAAGATCACCCGCGACCTGCTCGAGCGCTGCAAGCAGCCTGTCACCAACGCCCTGCGCGACGCCAAGCTTAAGCTCTCCGATCTGACCGAGGTCATCCTCGTCGGCGGCTCCACCCGTATGCCCGCTGTCCAGGAGCTCGTCAAGACCATGACCGGCAAGCAGCCCAACATGTCCGTGAACCCCGACGAGGTCGTTGCCGACGGCGCTGCCGTCCAGGGCGGCGTGCTCACCGGCGACGTCGAGGGCATCCTGCTGCTCGACGTTACCCCGCTGTCGCTGGGTGTCGAGACCATGGGCGGCATCATGACCAAGATGATCGACCGCAACACCACGATCCCGACCTCCAAGACCGAGGTCTACTCCACCGCTGCCGACAACCAGACCAGCGTCGAGATCAACGTGCTCCAGGGCGAGCGCGAGCTTGCCCGCGACAACAAGTCGCTCGGTAAGTTCCAGCTAACCGGCATCCCGGCTGCCCGCCGCGGCGTGCCGCAGATCGAGGTTACCTTCGACATCGACGCCAACGGCATCGTCAAGGTCTCCGCTAAGGACAAGGGCACCGGCAAGGAGCAGCAGATCACCATCTCCGGCTCCACCGCGCTTTCCGACGACGAAGTCGATCGCATGGTCAAGGACGCCGAGGCTCATGCCGAGGAGGACAAGAAGCAGAAGGAAGAGGTCGAGGTCCGCAACCAGACCGATAGCCTGTGCTACTCCACCGAGCAGACCCTCAACGAGCTGGGTGACAAGGTTTCCGCCGACGTGAAGTCCAAGGCCGAGGCCGCTATCGCCGACGCCAAGAAGGCGCTCGAGGGCTCTGACGTCGAGGCCATCAAGGCCGCTGGCGAGTCCCTGCAGTCCGTGGCCTACGAGCTGGCTCAGGTTGTCTACGCCGACGCTCAGCAGCAGACCGACGGCGCCGCCGGTGCCCAGCCTGCCGACGATGACGTTGTAGACGCCGACTACGAGGTTGTGGACGACGAGGACAAATAATCATGTCCGCCCGTAAAGCTCGCACGGAGGCGGCCGCCGCTGGCGCCGCCCCCGTTGACTCTGAGGAGAAGGACGTGAAGATTCCCGTAGAGGCCGCAGACGTTACCGAGGCCAACGAGGCCCCGGCCGCCGAGGCTGCCGAGAACCAGGTAGAGGATTCCAACAAGGAGGCGACGATGACCGAGGACGAGATGGTGGAAGCCGCTATCCGCGCCGGTGAAGAAGCCGCCGACAACGACTTTAAGCTCAAGTTCGAGCAGGCCCAAAAGGAGCTTGCCGACGTGCGTAACGAGCTCGATGCTGCGGCAGAGGCTCAGAAGGCCGCCGAGGATAAGGCAAAGGACGCCACCGAGCGCACCGCCCGTCTACAGGCCGACTGGGAGAACTTCCGTCGCCGCACCGCCAACGAGCGCATCGCCGAGCGCGAGCGCGCGACCGAGAAGCTCGTCACTGCGCTGTTGCCGGTGATCGACGATATCGAGCGCGCGATCGACCATGCCCGCAGCCAAGAGCTTTCCGACGACTTTAAGCAGTTCGTCGACGGCGTCGACGCGGTGCATGCCAAGCTGCTCGATGTGTTTGCGCACGAGGGCGTTGAGCCCATCGACCCCAAGGGCGAGGCGTTCGATCCGCTCGAGCATCAGGCTGTTGGTCGCGTCGAGGACGCATCGCAGTACGACGAGACCGTCAACGACGTGTACCAGAAGGGCTACCGCATGGCGGATCGCATCCTGCGTTCCGCGATGGTGACGGTGACCTACGGTGGCGAGAAGCGCCCCGCACCGGAGCCCGAAGCGGCGCCCGAGGATGCTACGGCCGATACGGCCGAGAGCACCGAGGAGTAATTGAGAAGGGCCCCGGGGCAACACCCGGGGCCCTTTCTGGCCTAGTGCCATATGAAAGCATGAGCCGTCGTCTGCATGGGCGGCGGACGTAACAGGAGAGGAGCTACGATGGCTGCAGGCAAAACCTTCTATGACATCCTGGGCGTATCCAAGAGCGCCTCCGATAAAGAGATCAAGAGCGCGTTTCGCAAGCTCGCGCAAAAATATCACCCCGATGCCGGCGGCGACGAGGCCAAGTTTAAGGAGATCAGCGAGGCCTACGAAACGCTTTCGGACGAGAAGAAGCGCAAAGAGTACGACCAGATGCTCATGTTTGGCGGCATGCCGGGCGCGGGCGGCGCGTATGGCGGCGGCTACGGTGCCGGCGCGGGCGCCAGTGGCTGGGGCGACATTTTCGACAGCATCTTTAGCGGCAACGGCGCCTGGGGCAGCGATTGGGGCTCGGGCTTTGCCGGGGCTGCGGGCGCTGCCGGTGCCGGCGCGGGTCGCAGCCGCGCTCGCAAGGGCGGCGACCTGTCGCTGACCGTCGATGTGACGGCCGAGGACGCGTTTCGCGGCGTGACGCACAAGGTCACCTATCGCATTCCCTCGACAGGCGAGCAGCAGACCATTACGGTCTCGGTGCCTGCGGGCGCGGTCGACGGCGGCAAGCTGCGCTACAAACGTCGCGGCGAGTATGGCGTTGCCGGCGGCGAGCGCGGCGACCTGGTCGTGACCACGCACGTGGAGGAGCATCCGCTGTTTAAGCGTAAAGGTGCCGACGTGACCATGGAGGTACCGGTCTCGGTCTATGAGGCGGCGCTCGGCTGCACGGTGGACGTGCCGACGCCCGGCGGCGCGACGGTTCGTCTGAAGGTGCCCGCTGGCACCCAGACGGGCAAGAAGTTCCGCTTTAAGGAGATGGGTGCGCCCGACGTTAAGCATCGCGGGCGTACCGGTGCACTGCTTGTCGAGATTAAGGTGCAGGTTCCCACGAACCTGTCTGATGACGAGCGCGATGCCATGACCAAGCTGCGCGAGGCCGACGCGCGCGACTATCGCGAGAAGGTCAACCGTTACAAGGCGACGTACTAGGGCGGTCGTGGCGCACGCCCGCGCCCGCGGGCTTATGATGGACGATAACGAGACGGAAAGGGGTCAGGTAGCATGGCCGAGGACAATAGGAACAAACCGCTGTACATGATCAGCGTGGCGGCCGAGCTGACCGGCATGCACCCGCAGACTCTGCGCGTCTACGAGTCCAAAGGCTTGGTGAATCCCCAGCGCTCGGGCGGCAACACGCGCCTGTATTCGCGTGCCGATATCGAGCGCTTGGAGCTCATCAACCAGCTGACCGACGAGGGTATCAACCTTGCCGGCGTGGTGCGCATCCTCGATATGAAGGAGCGTGCTGAGGAGCGCGAGCGCGAGAACGAAAAGCTTCGTGCCCGCGTGCGCCAGCTCGAGGACGAGCTGCACGAGTACAAGATGCAGAAGAAGATCACCGCCCTGGCCCCGCGCGACGGCTCGGTCAACCCCGAACAGGTCATGCGCAAACTTTTGGGCGCAGGCGGGGATTTGTAGTTACGCGGTTTTACCAACCCGCGTAACGGGCCGACGCTGCGCGACGTCCAGAGCGACAATTTGTCATTCAAAAGGCAAGGCATGACCAGAAGGTCTATGCCTTGCCTTTTTCATGCCAACTTGTTCGCTCTGGACGTCGCTCGCTGTCCGTCCTCTACCTGCGGCGTTGCCTTGCTCCGGATGCGGTAGTCATTGGGGACGTTCTTAAATGACTGGTCAAAGGGGACATTCTTGCGGCACTTGGCAGTTGGGGACGTTCCTTTTGTGCCGGCACTTTGGGACACTCCTTGTCCAGAGAGTGATGCAAGGTGCTCGTCCTTTACTTTACTGAGATAAAGTGAACGTGCAGATTCGTAACCCACTCGCAACCGTTCTATGGCACGATATTGAACGAATGTATGCTATGCGCCCAAATCTTTTGGGCAGAGTGGGAGACAGTATGGTTAAGCTGTACGAGGACGGCATCTACCTGCGCGGTGGCAGCGAGGTTGTGCCTGAGGCCGAGGCTGCCGAGCGCGGTATTACGCAGACGCCCGAGGATGCCAAGCGCGGCACCATCGCGTATTCGATCCTCCAGGCACACAATACGTCCGGCGACCCCGAGGCGCTCAAGATTCGCTTCGACGCCATGGCGAGCCACGACATCACCTTTGTCGGCATCATCCAGACGGCGCGCGCCTCGGGCATGGAGCAGTTCCCGCTGCCCTACGTGCTCACCAACTGCCACAACTCGCTGTGCGCCGTGGGCGGCACCATCAACGAGGACGACCACGTCTTTGGCCTTTCTGCGGCCAAGAAGTACGGCGGCATCTTCGTTCCGCCGCACATCGCCGTCATCCACTCCTTTATGCGTGAGAACTTCGCCGGTTGCGGCAAGATGATTCTGGGTTCCGACTCGCACACCCGCTACGGCGCTCTGGGCACCATGGCCGTTGGCGAGGGCGGCGGCGAGCTGGCAAAGCAGCTGCTGTGCGACACCTACGATGTCGCCTATCCCGGCGTCGTTGCCATCTACCTCACGGGCGCCCCGCGCCCCGGCGTTGGCCCGCACGACGTGGCGCTCGCCATCATCCGTGCCGTCTTTGCCAAGGGTTACGTTAAGAACAAGGTTATGGAGTTCGTGGGCCCCGGTATCGCGAGCATGACGACCGACTACCGCAACGGCGTCGACGTCATGACCACCGAGACCACCTGCCTGTCGAGCATCTGGGCCACCGACGAGGACACGCACGCGTTTTTGACCATGCACGGTCGCGGCGAGGACTACCGCGAGCTCAAGCCCGCCGATGTTGCCTACTACGACGGCTGCGTCGAAGTCGATCTGTCGAGTATCAAGCCCATGATCGCGTTGCCGTTCCATCCTTCTAACGGCTTTGAGATCGACGAGCTCAACGAGAACCTCGAGGACATCCTGCATGAGGTGGAGCTCGAGGCCGCCAAGATCGGCGAGGGCAAGACGCACTTTAGCCTGCTCGACAAGATCGTCGACGGCAAGCTGCACGTGCAGCAGGGCGTTATCGCCGGCTGCTCGGGCGGCAACTACGACTCCGTGGTCCAGGCTGCTCGCGTGCTCAAGGGCGCTAACACCGGCTGCGGCGAGTTCTCGCTGTCGGTCTATCCCACGAGCCAGCCCGTGGCACTCGAGCTTACACGCCGCGGCTACATCTACGACCTTATGGAGGCCGGCGCGATTGTGCGCACGGCATTCTGCGGCCCGTGCTTCGGCGCCGGCGACACGCCTGCCAACAACGGCCTTTCGATCCGCCACACCACGCGCAACTTCCCCAATCGCGAGGGTTCCAAGCCGGGCAACGGTCAGCTGAGCGCCGTGGCCCTGATGGACGCCCGCTCCATTGCGGCGACGGCTGCCAACGGCGGCGTCCTGACGCCGGCGACCGACCTGCCCGAGGAGACTTGGGACGAGGCCTGCGAGTACACCTTTGACGACGCGCCGTACAAAAAGCGCGTGTACTGGGGCTTTGGCAAGGCGGAGCCTGCTGACGAGCTGGTCGAGGGTCCCAACATCAAGCCGTGGCCCGCGATGGAGCCGCTCGGCGATGATATCCTGCTCAAGGTGTGCTCCAAGATCATGGACCCGGTCACTACGACCGACGAGCTCATTCCCTCGGGCGAGACGAGCTCCTTCCGCTCCAACCCGCTGGGTCTGGCCGAGTTTACGCTCAGCCGTCGCGACCCTGCCTACGTGGGCCGCTCCAAGGAGGTCGACGCGGTGGAAAAGCGCCGCATTGCCGGCGAGGCAGCGGGCGACCTGGTGGCACTCGATGCCGAGCTTGCCAGCGTGTTTGAGGCGCTGACCGGCGCGGGTGTCGCGGCCGATGCCAGGGCAACCGAGTACGGCTCCATGCTCTACGCCAAGAAGCCGGGCGATGGCTCTGCCCGCGAGCAGGCCGCGAGCTGCCAGCGCGTAATTGGCGGCCTGGCCAACATCGTCCACGAGTACGCCACCAAGCGCTATCGCTCCAACGTGATGAACTGGGGCATGGTGCCCTTCCAGATGGAGGCCGAGCCCAGCTTTGAGGTGGGCGACTACGTCTTTGTGCCGGGTATCCGCGCTGCGCTCGATGGCGACCTAAAGGACATCGCCGCCTACGTGGTGCGCGCCGACGGCACGGTCGAGCAGATTGAGCTTTACATTGCCGATATGACGGCAGAGGAGCGTGCCATCGTCAAAGCTGGCTGCCTGATCAACTACAACAAGTTCAAGGCCGCTGCCGAGTAACTCTGCTGTACGCCCCTGCCACACCTTTCCCTCGTGCTCACGCGCTTCGCGAGGGTCGCCCGAGGGAAAGGTGTGGCAGGGGCTACCGCGACGTTCTCGTTGGGTCTTGAGGGACGCTAATAAATAGACTTGCTTGATGCCGCCTCTGCTATCGGGGCGGCTTCTTTTGTCGAAAACCACCATGAAGGGGACAGGCACCTTTGTGGTGGTCCGCGGTTTGTCTCGTTCTGTAACAGGTAGACCCTTATTTGCCGAGTAGTTGTTACAGATTTAGATAAACGGGAACTGCTGAACATTTCGTCTCGATCTGTAACATCTGAGGTCCAAAACGGCAGCTAGATGTTATAGATCGAGATGGTGAAAGCCGGGGCCGAAGATCATCACAAAGGCTCCTGTCCCCTTTGTGGTGGTGGGGGCGAGCTCGATGCTGCCACGCTCGCTGAACGACATTCTAATGAGCGTCTCTACAGGATTTCATCCGGGCTGGCGGGTTTGGTTGTTTTGGGGATGCCGAGTTTGGATGACGCGAAATCGTCAACATTGTCCTTAATTCCGTCTTTGGTGTAGACAGTGACCATATAGGTGCTGTGTCCGAATTCGCCCTTGTCGCGTGTTGCCCAGGCATCCCAGTAGGCGGCCCTGTTTCGCCCTTTGATTTTTCCGACACGGCGGAGTTCTGTTCGCTTTAATTTCTGGTTGCTATAGATGGTTCGACCGGCCTCCTCGGTGAGCCCGCACTGTCCAAGCATCTTGTCGAGGACTTGGTTCATGTGGCGCTCATCGGTGTTTGGTGCGTAGTCGTAGGCAAGGCCGATGGAGTCGAGTGGCTGGTCGTCGATTAGATAGTTTAGCGCCTGAGGTCCAAGGCAGAAATAGGGGGAGCATCCGTCGATCTGACCGAGCAACGGTAACTTGGACTGCCAAAGTCCGGTGGGAATTGCATATTCGTAGAACACGCCACGGCAGACAAAGGAGAGCGAGGTGGCACGCGAGCCGGCGTCGATCATCCCGCAAAGATCGAAGGGCGAGGCGATACCAAAAGAAAAGGGCGTGATGACGATAAGGAAGAGCATCACGATGGGTATGGCGAGAATGGCGATGACGTTGCGACCGGTGGAATGAGGCGGCTTCATATGCGCTCCTCGAGACAAAGATCTGTTGAGGATAGGCAGAAATGGATATGTTCAGAGAACAATTCAAGTTTAATCTCATGGCGCGAGATGGTCGACCGTTAGCGTCGAAAACCACCACAAAGGTGCCTGTCCCCTTTGTGGTGGTTCTCGGTTTGTCTCGATTTGTAACAGATAGAGCTCTATTTGCCGAGTAGATGTTACAGATTGAGACAAACGGGTGCCGCTGAACAATTCGTCTCGATTTGTAACATCTGGAGCCAGAAACGGTCGATAGATGTTACAGATTGAGACGGTAGCGCACCTGTGCGGCGGCGGGCCGACATCTTTA
This sequence comes from Collinsella sp., assembly GCA_019414515.1. Classification (GTDB taxonomy): domain Bacteria; phylum Actinomycetota; class Coriobacteriia; order Coriobacteriales; family Coriobacteriaceae; genus Collinsella. The sequence goes on along the minus strand of DXLX01000005.1, from coordinate 11,674 downwards.
CCCCTATCTCTCAATCACTCAGAAAATCTTATATATAGAGACTTAGATTTGTGTATAAGATCGCGCAAAGCTGGCAACAATACTTCTCGAACAACGTGAAGCCGCCCCGTAGGGCGGCCACCCCAAGAGAGGTGATTCCATGAGAATCGATAAGCTAGCAATGACGTCGCGCGAGGCGTTGCAGACCGCCATGAGCACGGCTGCCGACGCGCAGGCTGGCGCGGTGGAGCCGATTCATCTGCTGTCTGCCCTGCTCGGTGCCGGCGAGCGCAATATCTCCGTGATCATCGAGCGCATCGGTGCCGACCCGGCTCAGCTCGCACGCTCCACACAGGATGCCATCGACCACGCGCCCAAGGTTTCGGGCGAGGGCCAGCAGATGGGCCTGTCCAACGAGCTCGTCCGCGTCATCGAGAAGGCCGAGAAGAAGGCCACCAAGATGGGCGACAGCTTTGTGGTGACCGAGCATCTGCTGATGGCACTTGCCGAAGACAAGGGCGAGGCGGGCCGCGTGCTGCGCGATGCCGGCGTGACCAAGGAGCGCATTGAGCAGGTCTACGAGGAGCTGCGTGGCGATGACCGCGTGACGTCTGCCGAGGACAAGACTCAGTTTGAGGCGCTGGAGCAGTACGGACGCAACATCTGCGACCTTGCCCGCGCCGGCAAGCTCGATCCGGTCATCGGCCGTACCGACGAGATTCGCCGCACCATCCAGGTCCTGTCCCGCCGCACCAAGAATAACCCCGTGCTCATCGGCGAGCCGGGCGTGGGCAAGACGGCCATCGTCGAGGGCATCGCCCAGCGTATCGTGGCCGGCGACGTGCCGAGCACCCTGCGCGACCGCGACCTCATCGAGCTCGACATGAGCGCGCTGGTCGCCGGCGCCAAGTACCGCGGCGAGTTTGAGGACCGCTTGAAGGCCGTGCTCAAGGAGGTACAGAAGTCCGAGGGCAAGGTCATCCTGTTCATCGATGAGCTCCATACCATCGTGGGCGCGGGTGCCACCGAGGGCTCCATGGACGCCGGCAACATCCTCAAACCGGCGCTCGCCCGTGGCGACCTGCACGCGATCGGCGCGACCACGCTCGACGAATACCGCAAGTACATCGAGAAGGACGCGGCGCTCGCCCGTCGTTTCCAGACCGTTATGGTCTCCGAGCCCTCCGTCGAGGACACCATTTCGATCCTGCGTGGCCTGAAGGAGAAGTACGAGATCTTCCACGGCGTGCATATCACCGATAGCGCGCTCGTGGCAGCTGCCGACCTCTCCGATCGCTATATCGCCGACCGCTTCCTGCCCGACAAGGCCATCGATCTGGTCGATGAGGCGGCAAGCCGCCTGCGCATGGAGCTCGACAGCATGCCGGTCGAGATCGACGCCACCACGCGTCAGCTCACCCAGCTGCAGATCGAGGAGCAGGCGCTCATGAAGGAGACCGATGACGCCTCCAAGGAGCGTCTGGAGGCCCTGCGCCAAGAGATCGCCGAGGTCCAGGAAAAGCTCAACGTGCAAAAGGCCGGCTGGCTCAACCAAAAGAACGCCATCGACCACGTACAGGAGCTCAAGGGGCAGCTCGACGAGGCCAAGAGCGAAGAGGAGCGCGCGACGCGCAACGGCGACCTGGGCCGTGCGTCCGAGCTGCGCTACTCCGTGATTCCGGGCCTGCAGCAGCAGATTCAGGATTCCGAGGCCGCGCTCGAGGCGCAAAAGCAGCAGGACGGCGAGGGTCTCAACGAACAGGTGACCTCCGATGAGATTGCAGAGGTCGTGAGCGCCTGGACCGGCGTGCCCGTGTCCAAGATGATGCAGGGCGAGCTCGACAAGCTGAAGGGCTTGGAGGGCGAGCTGCATAAGCGCGTCATCGGCCAGGACGAGGCCGTCTCCGCCGTCGCCGCAGCTGTGCGCCGCAGCCGTGCGGGCCTCTCCGATCCGGACAAGCCCATCGGAAGCTTCTTCTTCCTGGGTCCCACCGGCGTGGGCAAGACCGAGCTCGCCAAGGCGCTGGCCGAGTGCCTGTTCGATGACGAGCGCGCGCTCGTGCGTATCGACATGTCCGAATACATGGAGAAGTTCAGCGTCCAGCGTCTGATCGGTGCGCCCCCGGGATACGTGGGTTACGACGAGGGCGGCCAGCTCACCGAGGCCGTGCGCCGTCGTCCGTACTCTGTGATCTTGCTCGACGAGATGGAGAAGGCCCATCCGGATGTCTTTAACGTGCTGCTGCAGGTGCTCGACGACGGCCGCCTGACCGATGGCCAGGGTCGCCAGGTGTCCTTCAAGAACACGATCATCATCATGACGTCTAACGTGGGCTCCAAGGCTATCGCCGAGCTTTCCGGCAAGGACGAGGAGGAGATGCGCCATCAGGTCGACGCGGCCATGGCTCAGACCTTCCGCCCCGAGTTCCTCAACCGTATCGACGATATCGTGGTGTTCCATCCGCTTGGCATGGCGCAGATCGAGAAGATCGTCGATATTCAGCTCGCCGACGTCCGTGCACGTCTGGCCAAGGAGCGCATGACGCTTGCCATCACCCCGGCGGCCAAGCAGATGCTCGCCGTGGGCGGCTTGGACCCGGTCTTTGGCGCCCGTCCGCTCAAGCGTCTGGTTCAGCGCGAGGTCGTGGATGCCATCGCCGCCGCTATCATCGACGGCACGGTGCGTGAGGGCGATCAGGTGACGGTCGATGTCGACAAGGACGGCGGCTTTACCGTCGTGTGCGACAACACGCCGGCGGCCACCTACGAGGTCCCCGACGCCGAGTAGGTTTTGGGCCATGCCTTAAAATCTGCCAGCCGTCTCTAAACGCCAAGGGCGGCGGATCCAATTGGGGTCCGCCGCCCTTTTTCGTGCGACAATCGATAATGTTGAACGGATGCGATGCAAGGAGCTATGCAGATGAAAGACGAGATCAAGACAAGTGCGCCGGCGACCGATGCCGCACCCGCCGCACCCAAGCCTGTGCCTAAGCCGGCACCCAAGCCGCGCGACCCCTACATCCGTGCCGAGAACGAGGACGACGACGGCTACGATCCCTACAGCGATCGCCGCCCCGAGCGCGAGCCAATGTTCGAAGCCGACCCCTGGCGCTGAGTGCCACCCAAAAGGCCACCAATAAGTTGCGGTGAAATAGGGACTGTTTTGCGGTTTGACCAGCAAAAACAGTCCCTATTTCACCGCAACTGCGTTAGGGATTTTTCTGCAGGGGGAGGGTAGTCAAAAAAGTCCCGTCCCAAATCGACTGTCCAGGGAGTCGCATTCGAGCTTGGTTGTCCTCTCAGCCACTCGGCATCCTTCGAGCAGTAATAGTGAAAAAACTTGCTTAAGTGTTAATCAAGTCAGATATAATCTTGCTCTCTAATTAATCAAGAATCACTATAATTTTGATTAGCTAGAGAGCAAGATTGGAGAATAATGGCATTCAACGACTTGATCGCCCAGAAAATAAAGGACTTTGAACAGCAGGGGGTTCCGCAGGTCTTTGAGCGAGACCTTGATCTAGGAAACCCACAGGAGCCAAAGCGCGACAACATCGTAAATGTGATTGTGGGGGCCCGCCGTTGTGGAAAGACGTATCGCCTGTATCAGGAGATGTGGCGGCTTCAGAACCGGGGCGTCGAGCTTGACCGGATGCTTTACTTCAATTTTGAGGATGAGCGCTTGCGCCCGTATGAGCCATCGCTGCTGGCGGACGTGCTCGACACGTTCTATGCGCTGTATCCTGTTGCTCGAACCGAGGGTGCTTACATTTTCTTTGACGAGATCCAGGAAATTCCCGAATGGGGTGCGTTTCTGCGGCGTGTAGTCGATACGGAGAAAGCGACCGTCTATGTGACGGGATCTTCTTCTAAGATGCTGTCCTCAGAACTTAAGAGCGAGTTCAGGGGTCGTTCTCTTGTGCGAGAGCTTTTTCCGTTGAGTTTTTCGGAATACGTTCGATATAAGACGGGGAGCGTTCTCGAGTCAGATGCGACCTTTTCCCCGAGCGATGCAGCGCTGCTTCGACATCATCTGATCGGGTATCTTGAACGAGGGGGATTCATCGCGACACTTGAGCAGACGCCTGCAGACGCGATTCAGCTGCTACAGGAATATGCTTCGCGAACGGTCGCCATGGACGTCGTTGAACGTTACGACGTCAAGAACCCTCGCCTGGCATCGCTGTTCTTGACGCGGTGTATGGCATCTTCGGGACGAGAGCTGTCAGTGAACAAAGTGTATAACGAGTTCAAGAGCAGGCAGATACCCGTCAGTCGTAATTCGCTCAGCGACTTACTTGAGTATTATGAGGACGCCTACCTGTTGTTTTCTGTGCCGGAGTTCACGCGTTCACTGGCAAATAACATGCGGTCTGCGTCTAAGGTCTACGCTGTCGATCCTGCGATGTTTGGAGCATTCTCTCCCGCATCGGCATTGGACCAGGGCCAGAGGCTCGAGACCGCAGTGTTCAATGCGCTAAGAAGAAGGACTCCCGCGGTGAGGACCGGCTCGGTCTGCCGTCTGCTGATCAAAGAGAAGAGTAAAAGCCATGAGGTGGACTTTGTTGCTGGGGACGCACTTCTCATGCGGGCTTATAGCCTGATTCAGGTGAGCGCGGATATGGCAAGTGAGAAAACGCGCGAGCGCGAAATTGCCGCGCTTGATGCCTCGATGGCCCAGTTCGATCTTGGCGAGTCGGCAATCGTTACCATGGATGAACAGACCGATATTCCATGCGAGCACGGTGTGGTACACGTTATGCCCGCATGGAAGTGGCTCCTTGCCTAATCATCTATGGGCCTGTGGGGTCAGGACCTCCTGGCTCCTTCATCACGGTTGGGGAGCACCTTGCTGTGCCAGGCTAGTCCTGGGCTTTGATGCTCGGCAGGAGAATCTGGGCGAGGTAGTCGGTCTCGAGTTTGGTGGCGGCGTCTGCGTTGCCGTCTTTGCCAACCAGGTCGTTCTTGATCTGGCTATAGGTGTAGCGGTTGCCGGTCGTAAGCTCGACAAGCTCAATGGCCGTGTCCATGGGGTAGGTTGACACGGGGTTCTGCGTCCGTCCGTTGATGGTCTGGGGCACCACGTACGGATAGACGGGGCCGCTGGCGTAGACGGTATAACCGTTGCCTAGATTGGCCGCGCCCAAAACCGTATCGCCTTCATCGGGCGTAAAGCTCTCGCCCTCGCGCACCGCAACGAGCGTCACGAGCGGCGTATTGGCGTCGTCGCCCAGATAGATGCATAGCGTGCTTCCGTTTTGCCAAGTTGCGACCTTGCCGTACCACTCGACGGGAATATCGAGCTGGTAGAGGTCGGTTGCCTTGTGGCGAGCGTCAGCATCACGGGACGCCTGTGCCTTTTGCGCGCTCACGGCATTGACGGCGGCGTCGCGCCGCGCGGTTGCTGCCTGCTGGAGCACTTTGGCAGCCGCAGCGGAGCTCGCACCGCCCTCCTCGGCATACTTGGCGGCGGCATCGATCTGGTCGTCAGTCACCGTGTCGGCCGAAGGCACCTTGAGCTTAAAGGTGGCCTGGGCACTTAAATCCTGTCCATCGCTCTTAACGGTGACCTGCGTCTTGGTGGTCGGGACGGTATAGATGGTGCCGTCGGCCGCGATGGGGGAGGCAGCGATGGAGAGCGTGTAATCGCCGGGCAGCAGTTTGATGCCGCGGCCGTGCTCGTCAACGTAGAGTGTTTCGCTCACAGAAGAGCCGTCGGAGTCCTGGCCACTCACCTGCACGGGGATCTTTGAGCCAGTGGAACAGTCGAGGCCCGCGGCCTGCACGCCAATCTGCACTGACATCATCGTGTGGGCATTGGCGGCGACAGTGGCAGCCTGCTCTTGCTGATATCCGTTCCAGGCAGCATAGCCTGCGCCGCCGGCGACGAGCGCGACGGCCACAACGCCGGCAACCATCAGGTTGCGGCGCTTGGGCGACATCTTGCGATGGCGAACCTCGGCCTCGCGTGCCGAGGGAACGGATGGTAGGGGAATATCGCCCATGGCGATGGTCTCGTCCACGGCTGGTGCGGAACCCAGGCCAGGAAGCTCGCGGGTCAGCGAATCCTCGGCCGGTAAGCTGTCGAGCAAGACGGTTTCCTCGCCCGTGTCGGATTCGGGCTGGTTGCCGGCCTCGCTTTCGGTGTCTTCGTGATCTGCCTCATCCTCGGCAGGCTCAACGTCGCCTGCATCCTGATCATCGGATTGCGCCTCGGTTTCCGGCTCATCCTGCACATCAACGCCCGAATCGTCAAACGCAATCTCATCGAGTGAAATCCGGTCTAAGCTCTCCAAGGCCTCAGCGCACGCTTCTGCATCTTGGGCCGCATCCTCTTGGCCCATCGTCTCATCTTTCATATATCCCCCAAGCTCAATATCGGGACAACACTGTACCCAAAAATGGAGCCATATAAAGCGCATGCGAAATATAAGATCCGATTTAACCCGAGCGCATCGTTCAGTCGCATCCTCGCGGCAGCAAAAAGCCCCCGGAACGCGGACGAATCACATTCCGGGGGTTCTGCAATGCGTTGAGTTGCGCGGAGCCGGCTACGCAGCTTCGTACTCAAGCGATGTTTGCGCCAGGCGCGTTACTCGGCGTGAGCGTAATCAACCTTGGCGCGACGAGCGGTAGCCTTCTCCCAATCGCTGGTGCCCTCAAAGACATCCTGCTTGTAGGGATTGCGGCCGAGCTTCTTGGCACGGTAGGCGATGTAGATGATTGCGGCGACGTTGGCGATCAGCGCGGCGACCGAGACCGCGGTAGCGGCGCCGGAGTCGAGCGTGGAGTGGGTCACAAAGATGGACTCCTCCTGGAAGTACGGGAACACCTGGGCAAACATGCACCAAATGGCCAGCGTGAAGGCGCGGTTCTGGATCCAGCCGCCCTTGTTCCAGATAAAGGCGGCGACGGTGGGCGCCAGCAGCAGCGCAAAGCCGCAGAACCAGGAGTGGGTGGGCAGGCAGTTGTAGGTGTAGCAGAAGTTCCAGATATCGTAGGCGATGATGTAGACCCAGGTCATGTCGGGCCACAGCATATCGGTCTGATCCTCGGAGGCGTAGACGCTCCACCAGCCGGTCATGCAGAAGATGTTGATGAGACCGGCGATGCCGTTGAACACGTTGTTCCAGCCGGCAAGCTGCGTGACACCCTCGGAGGTGACCCAGGTGGACTGGCCCAGGACAAAGAAGTGGTAGGCACTCTCGAAATCGGACACGACGGCAATCATGATGTTGATAGCGACGATCACAAACGGCCATGCGCGGAACCAATGCGCCTTGCCGATCTTGCCCCACTGGTACTTAATGGCAATGAAGCCCCAGCAACCGGCCAGCGCCGCGTATACCTTGGCGTAGTGGAACCAGCTGTTCTGGTACACATGGGTGGGGTTGGTGAGCGCCCACTCGGCACCCTGCGAAACGCCGACGGCGATGGCGACGCAGTAGATGGTCATGGCCAGCGGAGCAACGCCAAAGATGATTGCCGCGCCCAGCTTGGTGCGGCGGCCGACCTCGTTGAGCACGATCAGGCCAATAAAGACCATGGCCCAGCCGGCCCAGTGGATAAGGGTATCGCTACCCCAAACATCGAACAGCATGCTGCTCTCCTTTCACACGCCCGCGGCCCCTCTTCTGATCGCGGGCAGTTTGGCCAAATGGCGTCAGTTCTGGGGCTTGCGCTCCGGATACTTGGCGGTATAGCCCTCGATGTGGAGCGTCGAGGCGATAATCTCCTTGACCGTCTCGTCGGGCACATCGGGGTGCGTGCGGATATACATCAACAGTCCCATGATGAGGGTGTAGAACGTCTCGTAGACATGGTCGATGCGTAGCTCATGATGGGCGACAAAATCCACCACGGTGGTGTCGCAGATATACTGCGCCACGCGCTGGACCACGTTGTGCAAAAAGCCGCCGTAGAGCGCACCGCTGCTCGAGGTGAGCGTGCTCGGCAGCTCGTGGCCGCTCACGACCAGACGCTTGAAGAGCGGGGCGACGGTGTCGAGTGCGCCTTCGATGTCGCCAACCGTGCGGCTGGCATTCCACTGCTCGAGCTCGGAGATAAAACCGTCGATTGCCTCGTCCATGACGGCGGTGACGGCGGCGTCCATATCGGCAAAGTAGTGGTAGAACAATGAGCGCGTACAGCCGGCTCGCTTGGTCACGGCCGATACCGAAAGATGCGACACGCCCAGCTCGGAGCTTACGGTGCGCACGGCATCGAGGATCTCGCGACGGCGTTCGTCGCCTGTCAGGCGCTTTGCCGCGCTATCGGATGCGGGGACGGCATCGACCACAGAGGTATCTGCTGTGTTGTCGCCCATGTTTTGCCGCCTTTCATCCTCTTTTGCCTGACCGTTCGCCTAACAGTCTTGAATATTGTTGACGGTTCGTCAATACTATTTTTGACACAATGTCAACAATGGCGGGTGAACGGCATGGGGGCATGCCCGGCCTGCAAAAAAAGAGGGGCGCCGCGGTCTCGCCGGGCTGTGGCAAGAGAAGGGACGACCATGATTCTCAACGGACCGGGGATTAGCTACACCGAGCCCGATATCGGTGCGGAGTTTGTGCCGCCGCTGCCGGAGCATCCGCGCGAGGCCATCGTCAAACTGTGCGAGCACTGCACCAACCGCCTGCTGCATCGCGACGAGCTGCTGGGCTACGAGTACTGGTCGTTTGCCGAGGCCGCGACTGACGAGCAGGCCGAAGTGCTCTGCAAGATGAAGATGCGCCGTCCCTACACGCTGCCCGAGATGGTCAAACTCACCGGCATGCCCGAGGCCCAGATCGAGAAGATGCTCGACGACATGAGCTACACGGGCCTGCTCGAGTACAACTGGGAAAATCCCGAGCGAGCCAAGCAGTGGGTGCTGCCCATGCTGGTGCCGGGTTCTGCTGAGTTCCTCAACATGCGCGTGAGCCAGCTCGAGGAGCATCCGGTCTATGCCAAGTTCTTTGAGCAGGCATCCAAGGGGCCGCTGTCCAAGGCCACGCCGATGGTGCCGCCCGGAGGTGCCGGCATCGGCATGCATGTCATTCCGGTCGAGAAGGCCATCGATGCCGCGAGCACCTCGGTGCCTATTGAGCATATCGAGCATTGGCTCGACAAATACGATGGCAAATATGCCGCTAGCACCTGCAGCTGCCGCGCGAGCCGTCGCGTGATGGGAGAGGGCTGCGCCGACGACCCGGCCGATTGGTGCATCGCCGTGGGCGATATGGCCGACTACGTGGTCGAGACCGATCGTGGTCATTACGTGACCCGCGACGAGGTCTACGACATCCTGCGCCAGGCCGAGGACAACGGCTTTGTGCACCAGATCACCAACATTGACGGCGAGAACAAGATCTTCGCCATCTGCAACTGCAACGTCAACGTGTGCTACGCCCTGCGCACCTCGCAGCTGTTCAACACGCCCAATCTTTCGCGCTCGGCCTATGTCGCTAAGGTCGAGAAGGACAAGTGTGTGGCCTGCGGTCGCTGCGTTGAGGTGTGCCCGGCCGGCGCCGCCAAGCTCGGCCAGAAGCTCTGCAGCAAAAAGGCCGGCGGACAGGTGCCCGAGTATCCGCGCCAGGAGCTGCCCGATGCCACCAAGTGGGACCACACCAAGTGGTCGCCCAACTACCGCAACGATAACCGTATCGAGACGCACGAGTCCGGCACCGCGCCCTGCAAGACGGCTTGCCCCGCGCACGTTGCCGTTCAGGGCTACTTAAAGCTCGCGGCGCAGGGCCGCTATGACGAGGCGCTGGCGCTCATCAAGCGCGAGAACCCGCTGCCCGCTATCTGCGGCCGCGTGTGCAACCGCCGCTGCGAGGACGCCTGCACCCGTGGTCGCGTGGATGCCGCCGTGGCTATCGACGAGGTCAAGAAGTTCATCGCCCAGCGCGATCTGGATGCCGCGACCCGCTATGTCCCGCCCGTGGTGACGCCGACGCGCGCTGGCGGCTTCGATCAGAAGATCGCCATTATCGGTGCCGGCCCGGCCGGTCTGTCCTGCGCCTTCTATCTGGCCGAGAAGGGCTACAAGCCCGTCGTATTCGAGAAGAATGAGCGCCCGGGCGGCATGCTCACCTATGGCATTCCCAGCTTTAAGCTGCAGAAGGATGTTATCGAGGCCGAGGTCGAGATCATTCGCCTGATGGGTGCCGAGTTCCGCTATGGCGTGGAGGTCGGTCGTGATGTGACGCTCGACGAGCTGCGCGAGCAGGGCTTTAAGGCCTTTTATGTTGCCATTGGCTGCCAGGGCGGCCGCCTCGCCGGTATTCCGGGTGAGGATGCCGAGGACGTGACCGTGGCCGTCGACTTTTTGCGCGAGGTCAACAGTGGCAAGATCGACACGCTGCCCGGCCGCACCATTGTGGTGGGCGGCGGCAACGTGGCTATCGATGTCGCGCGCAACGCTTGCCGTCTGGGCTCCGAGCACGTTGAGATGTTCTGCCTGGAGAGCGAGGCTCAGATGCCCGCCAGCGAGGAGGAGCGTCGCGAGGCCGCTGAGGACGGCGCCCACATCAGCTGCGGCTGGGGCCCCAAGGAGGTTCACCTGGACGAGGCCGGTCATGTGTGCGGCATCACCTTCAAGCGCTGCACGCGTGTCTTTGACGACGAGGGCCGTTTTGCGCCCGAGTACGACGAGAACGATCTGCGCCGTGTCGATGCCGACCGTGTCGTCATGTCGATTGGCCAGTCCATTGTGTGGGGCGACTTGCTAGCTGGCTCCAAGGTGGAGCTCGGCCGCGGCCAGGGTGCCCTTGCCGATCCCCAGACCTATCAGACCGCCGAGCCCGACATCTTTGTAGGCGGCGACGTCTACACCGGTCCGAGCTTTGCCATCGACGCCATTGCCGCCGGTCACGAGGCCGCCGTGTCCATCCATCGCTTTGTGCAGCCGGGCTCCACGCTCACCATCGGCCGCAACCAGCGCCACTACACCGCGCTCGACCGCGACGATGTCGTGATCGAGAGCTACGACAACGCGAGCCGCGAGGTGGCACATGTCGACCGCGAGCGCGAGAAGGCTGCGCCCTTTAGCGAGTACGTCGAGACCTTTACCGAGGAGCAGGTGCGCGCCGAGACCGCTCGCTGCTTGGGCTGCGGTGCCTCGATCGTCGACCCCAACAAGTGCATCGGCTGCGGTCTGTGCACCACCAAGTGCGCGTTCGATGCCATCCGCCTGGATCGCGATCGCCCCGAGTGCTCCACGATGGTCAAATACGAGCAAAAGCTCCCAAGCCTCGGCAAGTACGCGCTCAAGCGTGCCATCAAGATTAAATTCGGTCGCAAGTAAGTAGTCATAACGGGAACGGCGGAAGGAGTTAAAAGTGCACGAGCTCGGAATCGTCTATCACATCATTCGCGATGTTGAGAATGTGGCGCGCGCCAATGGCGTGCGTCGCGTTTCGAGCGTCACGCTGCTGCTGGGCGAGGTCTCGGGCGTCGTTCCCGACTTGCTGCTCGACGCTTGGCGCTGGGCGGCAGATAAAAAGCCCATCGCGCAGGGCGCGGAGCTTCTTGTGGAGCCTGTCGAGGCCGTGACGCATTGCGAGGCGTGCGGCCGCGACTATGCGACAGTCGAGCACGGCAAGACCTGCCCTCATTGCGGCGGCGGCGAGACATACCTGCTGCAGGGCCAGGAGGTCATGATCAAGCAGATTGAGACCCCCGACGAGGAACCGGCAGACGCTGCCCC
>DXLX01000048.1 GCA_019414515.1 Collinsella sp. | reverse complement strand
CGGGGCCATTGTGGCTCTTGACAGCGGATTGGGTCATATGAGCGAAAGCCCGCCAGAGCGAGCAAGGTGCCTTGAAACAAGGCAGCATTGACCTTCTGGTCATGCCGCCGAAGTTGAAAGGCAGATTGCCGCTCTGGCGGGCTTGCAGCGTCGGCTGGTTACGGCGTTTGGCAAAACGCCGTAACTATCTAGCCGCCCAGGTAGGCTTTACGCACGTTATCGTCGTGCAGCAGTTCTTGGCCGGTGCCGGTCATGGTGATCTTGCCGGTCTCGAGCACGTAGCCGCGTGTGGCGATGGAAAGAGCCATCTGTGCGTTTTGCTCGACCAGGAGCACCGTGGTGCCGGCCTTGTGCAGGTCCTCGACAATTTGGAAGATCTGTTCGATCAGAATCGGCGCCAGACCCATGGAGGGTTCGTCGAGCATGAGCAGCTTAGGGTTACTCATAAGGGCGCGGCCCATAACGAGCATCTGCTGCTCGCCGCCCGAAAGGGTACCGGCGACCTGGCGACGACGCTCCTTCAGGCGCGGGAACTGCTCGTAGACGCGCTCGAGGCCCGGAGCCACCGTTGACTTGGGCTGCGTATAGGCACCCATTTCCAGGTTCTCCTCGACCGTCATCTGCAAAAAGGCACGACGACCCTCGGGCACCTGAGCCAGGCCCTTACCAACCAGCTTGTCGGCGGGCGTATGGGTAATGTCCTCGCCCATAAACTTGATGGAGCCGGTCTTAGAGCGCAGCAGGCCCGAGACGGTCTTGAGCGTCGTGGACTTGCCGGCACCGTTGGCGCCAATCAGGGCCACGATCTCACCCTCGTTGACGTTAAAGGAGATGTCCTTAATGGCGTGGATGGCGCCGTACCAGACGTTGATGTTGTAGACGGAAAGCATCGGCTCTGCCATTTAGTTCTCCCCCTTATCCTGCTTGCCCAGATATGCCTCGATAACAGCGTCGTTGTTCTGGATCTCCTCGGCCGTACCCTTGGCGATGACCTTACCAAAGTTGAGCACGCAGATGCCCTCGCAGATGTTCATAACGAGCGACATATCATGCTCGATAAGCATGATGGCGATGCCGAAGGTGTCGCGAATCTTGACGATGTTCGCCATGAGTTCTGCGGTCTCGGACGGGTTCATTCCGGCGGCAGGCTCGTCGAGCAGCAGTAGCTTGGGGTTGGTGGCAAGCGCGCGGACGATTTCCAGACGACGCTGGGCGCCGTAAGGCAGCGATCCGGCCTGCTCATTTGCCAGGTGCTCCATGTCAAAAATGGACAGCAGCTCCATGGCGCGCTCGTGGGCGGCCTTCTCGTGCTTCCAATACGTCGGCAGGCGCAGAACGCCCTCAAAGCCGGAGTAGCGCTCCTGGTTGTGCAGGCCGACCTTAACGTTGTCCTCCACCGTCATGGTGTTGAACAGGCGAATGTTCTGGAACGTACGGGCAATACCCATGCGGTTGACCTGGTAGACCGACTTGCCCGAGGTGTCCTCACCGTCGAGCAGGATGGTGCCGTGCGTGGGCTGGTACACCTTGGTGAGCAGGTTGAAGACCGTGGTCTTGCCAGCGCCGTTGGGGCCGATGAGACCGGCGATCTCGGTCTTGCCGATGGTCAGGCTAAAGTCGTCTACTGCCTTAAGGCCGCCAAACTCAATGCCCAAGTGGATGCACTCGAGCGCCGGGCGCTGACCCAGGTCGCGGTCGGGAACGATAGCGCCAGAAGGATACGGGACCATCTTGCCCTTGTTGAACTCAAACTTACTGGGCATCGGCTGCCACCTCCTTCTTGGAAGCAAAGCGGTCCTTAATGCGTGCGAAGAATGCCTTGAGCTGTGGGTTGTTAGTAAAGACCATGACCAGGATCAACACGATGGCGTAGATGAGCATGCGGTAGTCCGAGAACTGACGGAGCAACTCGGGGAGCACCGTGAGCAGCGCCGCGGCGATAACGGAACCGCGCATGTTGCCCAGGCCGCCCAGAACCACGAACACCAGAATGAGGATCGACGTGTTGAAGTCGAACTTAGTAGCGGAAAGCTGCGAGAAGTTACCGCCGAACAAAGCTCCGGCAGCACCGGCGAGGGCGGCGGAAACCACGAAGGCGATCATGCGGTACTGGGTGACGGAGATGCCCACGGACTCGGCAGCGATCTTGTTATCGCGCACGGCAATAATGGCACGGCCGGTACGGCTGCGAACCAGGTTGAGTACAATCACGAGCGCGACCATAACCAGGATGGCACCGGCGAGGAAGGTCGAGTACGTCGACACGCCCGAGGCACCCTGGGCGCCCTTGATGATGGCGGTGCCGTCCTCGAGCAGGTGCAGGTCGTCGATCGTAGAGTTGCCCGTGATGTTAAAGATCACGTGCAGGCCGCGGGAGTCGACACCCACAATGAGGCAGGTGACGATCTCTTTGATGATCTCGCCAAAGGCCAGCGTCACGATAGCCAGGTAATCGCCGCTCAGACGAAGGACCGGGATGCCAATCAAGAAGCCCAGAATGGCGGCAGCGATGGCGCCGACCACGATACTGATGATAAGGCGCACCGGATCGGAGGGAACGGCGCTCTCCAGCGCGACGGCGGTGACGATGCCCGTATAGGCGCCGACGCTCATAAAGCCCGCGTGGCCCAGCGACAAGTCGCCCGCGATACCGACGACGAGGTTGAGGGAAATGGCCATGACGATATAGGCCGTAATGGGGACCAGCTGACCGGCAATCATGCGCGGAATCATGTGGTTAGACTGCATAAAGAACACGATGGCGAACGCCACAAGGCACATGGCGTACGTAACAAAGTCGTGACGCGTCTGCTTGTCTTTAAGAAACTTCATAACGCTCACCTACACCTTCTCGGGGACGTACTTGCCCAAGAGGCCGGCAGGCTTGACGAGCAGGACGATGATCAGAACACCAAAGACGATGGAGTTGGCAAGGCTCGTGGAAATGTAAGCCTGTGCCATCGCCTCGATGATGCCGATAAGAATACCGCCAACAAAGGCACCGGGAATGGAGCCGATGCCGCCGAAGACGGCAGCGTCGAAAGCCTTGATACCAGGCATGGCACCCGTGGTGGGCTGCAACACCGGCGAGTAGGAGCACAGGAGTACGCCGGCGATGGCGGCGAGGGCGGAGCCGATGGCGAACGTCATCGAGATGGTGCGGTTGACGTTGATGCCCATGAGCTGAGCAGCGGCCTTGTCCTCGGACACGGCTCGCATGGCCTTGCCCATCTTGGTCTTACCCGTAAAGAACATCAGGCCGGCCATGATAACCAAGCAGGCGACGATGGTGACGAGCGAGACGGCGCTTACGTTAAACTTGGCCAAGAACTCCGGCACCGGAAAGGTGACGAGCGAAGTGAAGTTCTTGGGTGTGGCGCCCCACAGAAGCTGCGCGGCGTTCTGCAGGAAGTAAGACACGCCGATAGCCGTGATCAGAACGGCCAGCGGACCTGCTTGGCGTAGCGGCTTATAGGCCAGACCCTCAATGAGGACACCGAGAACCGTGCAGACCACACAAGAGAGAACTACAGATGCCCAGCCCGGGAGGCCGAGATACGACGTGGCGCAGAACGAGACATAGGCACCGACCATGATGACATCGCCGTGAGCGAAGTTGAGCATCTTGGCGATACCGTAGACCATGGTGTAGCCCAACGCGATGATGGCGTAGACGCTGCCCATGGACAGGCCGTTGACCAGGTATTGGATAAAGACCGTCATGTTCCACATCCCCCTTTCGAATAGGTTTCCAGTTGATGTATGAAACAGGGACGTTACATCGTCCCTAGATACCAAGCAAGCAGGGAAGGCCACAACCTCCCCTGCTTGGGATTAAAACCGCTCTATGTAAGGCGGCCTATTATGCCTGTACGTACTTGCCGTCGGTGATGACGTACGCCGTGGGCTCCTTCTGGACCTGCCCCTTATCGTTCCAGGTGAGCTTGCCGGTCAGACCGTCAACGGTAATCTTGAGCATAGCCTTGGGCAGCTTCTCGGAGACCTCGGTCGGGTCGGCGTCGACACCAAGACCGGCCTCCTTGAGGGCCTCGGCCACCGCGTGCACGCCGTCGTAGGCGTCGGCGGCAAACTGGTCGGGGGTATCGCCGTACTTATCCTTGTAAGCGTTGACGAAGTCGGCGTTCTTCTCGTCGTCGGCGGAGAACGGGGTCATGAGCAGCAGACCTTCGGCAAGAGAGGTGTCGAAGCCCTCAACGCCCAGGATGCCGTCCATGCCGTCGCAACCCATCATCTTGACGTCGTAGCCCATATCCTTGGCGTTCTTGAGCAGGACGGACGCCGGCGTGTAGTAGATCGGCGCGAAGATCATGGTAGCGCCGGCCTGCTTGGCCTTGGTCAGCTGGTTGGTAAAGCTCGTGGCAGAATCGTCCTTAAAGGTCTCCTCGTCGACAATCTCGAGCTTGGACTCAGCGGCCTGGGCCTTAAAGGAATCCGCGATACCCGAAGAATAGGCGTCGCCGGAGTTGTAGAACAGCACGAACTTCTCATCCGCATACTTCTGCGCCAGGAACTTGGCAGCGTTGACACCCTGGTTGGGGTCGGTGAAGCAAACCTGGAAGACGCAATCCTTGCCGTCAGTGACGTCCTCGGAGGACGCGGACGGGGTGATCATGAACGTCTTGGGGTCGTTACCACACTCAGCGGCAACGGCAACCGACGCACCCGTGGTGGTCGGGCCGACGAGGGCCTGCATGCCCCAGTCGAGCAGGGTATTAAAGGCGTTGACGGCCTTCTCGCCGTCGGCCTGGTCGTCCTCGGCCTTGCTGGCAAGCGGCAGCTCCTTGGTGGAGAAGTCCTTGCAGCCAAGCTCGACGCCCTGGGTAACGGACTTGCCGTAAGACGCGGCGGCACCGGTCAGCGGGCCGATGGTACCGATCTTAAACGAAGCGTCGCTCGAAGCGGAACCGCTATCGCCGCCGTTGGAGGAGCAGCCAGCTAGAATGGACATCGCCCCCAGACCTGCTGCGCTCGCGATAACGCTCCTGCGATTCATAACAGGGTTCAATGACTTACCGGTGAGGCTCGACATGCGGCTCTCCTCTCATTTCTCGTCGGGTTTCGGTTACCCGACAGGCCATCCTTCGCCGTGTTCGGCGTTCGCAAAATAGTAGACGCTTTAGTTGGGAAAAGTGGCGGTTATTTCGACTTTTCTTTGGATTTGTTCATTTATCCATATTTCTGCGTATTTCTATTACTTTATGCAGTAAAGCCACTTTATTGTGTAAAAGCAATGTTTCCGTTCTGTTACAAGCGTCCCCGCCCTGAATAAAACAGCCTCACCGGTCGCGCTTTATGCGCGCTTAGGCGGCGATGTACTTGCCGTCCTGGATCACATAGGCCGTAGCGGGCTTTTCGACTTGGCCCTCGTCGTTCCACGTGAGCTCGCCAGTCAGGCCCTCGATCTTGATCTTGCGCATGGCCTTGGTCGGCTGGTTGATAAAGCTCGTGGAGGAGTCGTCCTTAAAGGTCTCGGTATCGACGATGTCGAGCTTGGATGCCTTGGCCTGCTTGGCAAAGGCATCGGCGATCTCGGCCGAGACGGCGACGGCGGCACCAGTGGTAACGGAGTCGACGAGCGCCTGCATGCCCCAGTCGCACAGGGCGAACCTTATGGTGTAAACGTTGACAGTTTGTTACGGAGTTCCGTTTGTAGCGAGCATGTTTCCAATGTTTCCGCAGCGTTTCGGGGGGTGCCGTTTTGTGCGACTCCTGTTGCCTGGCGAGCACGCGCCCTCGGTTCACGCTAGAATGCACTCAACCTTTAAGCGGTAATCCATCCATAAGATGCACGAAGGAGCTATCTATGAGCGAACCCCTGCGCACCGTGAACGTCGGTCTGATCGGTCTGGGAACCGTCGGCGGCGGCGTGGCCCGTCTGATTAAGAGCCACCACGATGAGTACCTGGCCGCCTACGGCATCGACCTTAAGCTAACTCGCGCCTGCGCGCTTGCCTGGGAGCAGGCCGAGGCGGCCGGTATTGAGCGCGAGGCCTTTACGAGTGACTGGCACGACGTCGTCACCGACCCCGCTGTCGACATCGTCGTCGAGCTGATCGGCGGCGAGCACCCCGCGACCGAGATCTTCACCACCGCCTTCGAGAACGGTAAGCACGTCGTCTCTGCCAACAAGGCCCTGTTGGGCCGTCATGTCGAGACACTCGCCGAGAAGGCGCGCGCGTGCGGCGTGCAGATTAAGTGCGAGGCCAGCTGCGGCGGCGGCATCCCCATCGTGAGCACGCTTGAGCACGATCTGGTGGGCAACAAGATCCTGACCATCGCCGGCATCCTCAACGGCACCACCAACTACATCCTGTCGCGCATGGACGCCGAGGGCGCCGATTACGCCGACGTGCTCGCCGATGCACAGGCCAAGGGCTATGCCGAGGCCGACCCGTCCGCCGACGTCGACGGCTTCGATGCCGCCAGCAAGACGGCCATCCTCGCCTCCATCGGCTTTGGCACCCGCGTTACCACCGATGATGTGTACCAGCAGGGTATCCGCACCATCGGCGCCGAGGACATCGCCCAGGCCCGCGAGCTCGGCTACACCATTAAGCTGCTCGGCATCGCCCGCAACACCGACGCCGGCGTCGACGTCCGCGTGCATCCCACGCTGATCCCCGCCGACCACATGCTTGCCAAGGTCAACGGCGCCATGAACGCTGTTTACGTAGTGGGCGATGCCGTGGGCGAGACCATGTTCTACGGTGCCGGCGCAGGCTCCTTCCCCACCGCGAGCGCCGTCGTGGGCGATATCCTGTCGCTCTCCGAGCAGATCAGCCGGGGCGTGGCTCCGCTGCCCGAGATTGAGCCCTATGGTCACAACCTCGCCTTTAAGCCCATGGACGAGCTCCAGACCAAGTACTATGTGCGCCTGAAGGTCGCCGACCGCGTGGGCGCCCTGTCCGAGACGGTCGACATCTTTGCCAAGCACAACATTTCGATCTCGCTCATCAACCAAGTCGAGGACGGCAAGTCGGGTGTCAGCGATGCCTGCTCGGTCATCTTCCTGACGCACCGCGCACTCGAGAAGGACGTCCAGGCTGCCGCCGCGGAGCTTGCCAGCGTCGACTGCGTGGCCGAGGTCGCCAACGTCCTGCGCATCGAGGACGTTGAGGCCTGGACCGAAGGCGTCATGGCCAACTAGTTCGGTTTACACCCCACAACGCATTTGCTCGAAGGGCTCCCGTCTGGTCTTGGACGGGAGCCCTTTTATTTGCACGCTCGGGGCGCATTGACGCGATCCGCGTTTGAACAATTTGACCGTTCGGTGTCAACCAGGGATACCGCTCACCGATAAGCAGGCATGTTTGCTTTTGTCCGCCGCTATCCTGTGCTGCGTACGTCCACCCCCGAAGAATGGAGGCACCATGTTGCTCGAGGGCAAGAAAGCAATCATCACCGGAGGCACGCGCGGTATCGGCTATGCCATCGCCTGCCGCTTTATCGAGGAGGGTGCCACCGTCACCGTCTTTGGCTCGCGTCAGGAGACCGCCGATGCGGCCGTTGAGAAGCTGACAGCCGTCTATCCCGACGCCAAGGTCTGGGGTCGCTCCTGCGACCTCACCTCACTCGAAGCCGTGACCGAGGCCTTTACCCAGGCTGCAGCCGATATGGGCGGTCTCGATACGGTCGTCAACAACGCCGGAATCTCCCAGCGCTCACCCCTTTTGGACTATACAGCCGAGGAGTTCGCCAAAGTTATGGACCTCAACGTCGTCGCCGTCTTTAACGGTCACCAGGCTGCCGCCAAGATCATGACCGAGGCCGGCCACGGCGGCACCATCACTACCACAAGCTCGATGGTCGCCAAGTACGGCCAGCCCTCTGGCGTCGGCTACCCCACGTCTAAGTTTGCCGTCAACGGCATGGTCCAGTCGCTCTCGCGCGAGCTCGCCCCCATGGGCATTCGCGTCAACGCCGTTGCCCCAGGCGTAACCAAGACCGATATGGTCGCCAACCTGCCCGAAGAGGTCATCAAGCCCATCATCGCCACTATTCCGCTCGGTCGCATGGGCGAGCCCGAGGACGTTGCCAACGCCTTCGTTTTCCTTGCGAGCGACATGTCCTCCTATGTCACGGGCGCCATCCTCCCCGTCGACGGGGCAGCCCGCTCCTAAAGGTCGAAAGTTTCGGCTTCGAACCTCAACAGAGTTCAACGCAAAAGGCGCGCTGTCCGCATCAACCGCAGGCAGCGCGCCTTCTATTATTTGGACGGAACCCGTATCCCGACATTCCTTGCTACTTGCCGTCGTCGTCCTGGGCTTCATCGCGCGCGTAGAGCTCCAGCATGCGGCGGCGGTATTCGTGTACGGCGAGCTTGGCGCGCTCAAGGCGGCGGCGCTCACGCGGAGTCAGCTCGGACGGGTCAACCTCATCACCATAGGTCTTATCGGCAAGAAGACGCGCCGCGTCCACGATGCGGGCATCGATGTGGCCGCTCGCCGCCTCGGCGGAAAGACGCTCGGCAATCGTATCGAGCGTAGGCAGGCCCTCGAATACGCGACCATGGCCATGTGAGGTCAGCAGCTCGTGCTCGCGTGCGAGCAGGCTCGCCAAATCGTGATGGGCGCGCAGGATGTCAAGCGCATCGGATGGATGCTCGGCAACCTCTGCCACGGCGGCGACCGGCGCGGCATCGACCACGCGGTAGAAGAGCTGCGCGAGCAATGGCATCAAGAACACCGTGATGGCACCGGCGGCAACCATGACCGACGCAATATCTTGCGACAGCGCGCCCGCGTTGACGGCAACGCTCGTCACGGCAACGATGATCGGCAGGGCCGTGGTGCAGTACAGGGCCACGGTAATGCGACCATACGCCGACACATCGCGCGTCGCAGGACAAATGCTCATAGAGATGAGAATGGGCACGGCGCGAATGATAAGCAACGCCACGATAAAGCCCGCGAGCAGCCCGGGGCGTGACGCCACGGCCGTCAGGTCGATCTTTGCGCCCGATACGGTAAAGAACACCGGAATCAAAAAGCCGTAGGCCAGGCCGTCGAGCTTGGTCTCGAGCGTATGGTTGCCCTCGGGGATGATATAGCGCAGGACAAAGCCGGCGGCAAAAGAACCCAACACGATGTCGAGATCAAAGACGGCCGAGAACGCCACGAGCGTGACCAGGATGAGCACCGTCAGGCGCACGAAGGTCTGCGACGTGGTATCGGCACGCTCCTCGACAAACGCAAAGAAGCGGCTGCCGACGCGCTTGGAGCGGCTTGGGACCACGGCCAGCAACACGCAAACCACCGCAAACAAGCCAAGGATTACGAGCGTTTGGATGCCAGTGCGAGCAGACAGCAGCACCGACATGGCGAGCACGGGACCGAGCTCGCCCCAAGTGCCATACGCGAGAATCGAGTCGCCCACACGCGTGCCGGTGAGCGAGCGCTCACGCATGATGGGCACGAGCGTGCCGAGCGCCGTAGAAGTGAGGGCAAGCGTCACGGCGATGCCGTCGAAATGACTGACCGAGAACCACGGGGTAAAGCGCACGGCAAGCCAGGCGATACCAAACGTGACGACCCACGTCGCCAAGCCGTAGCGCCCCTCGACGCCCGTAATGCTCTTGGGGTCGATCTCAAAGCCGGCAAGCAGGAACAAAAAGGCCAGGCCGAGCTCGGACACAAGCGAGACCTCGGCATCTACATGGATGACGCCGAGCATATGGGGTCCCAGCACCGCGCCGAGCACGAGCAAAAAGACGGTCTCGGGAACGGGTTTTCCGGGAATCGCCGAGGCGATGAAGGGGCTTGCGAAGGCCACGAGTGCGATGATGGCGAGCGAAACGAATGCCATGTGATGCCTTTCTCTTGTTTGCGCTTCACTGTAGCACCCTCGCCGTCCTCAACGCGCCGCGAGCTGTCGTATCATAGTGAGGTTTACAAACATGTGGCTCAAGGCGACCGCGAGGCTTGCCCCGTAAACCGACCGCTGCCGCATACCGTACCGTACGCCCAACCGATCAGGAAGGCAGGAACCAATGGTCTCTCGTATCTACGTGGAGAAGAAACCCGGGTTCGACGTCGAGGCTCAGCAGCTCAAGGGCGAGCTGACCGAGATTCTCGGCATCAAGGGCATCGAGGCCCTGAGGATCATCAACCGCTACGACGTCGAGGGCATCGACGAGGAGCTTTTCCGCTCCTGCGTGCCGACCGTCTTTAGCGAGCCCCAGGTCGATGTGACCTACGACGAGCTCCCCGCAAGCGATGGCGCCGTCTTTGCCGTCGAATTCCTGCCTGGCCAGTTTGACCAGCGCGCCGACTCCGCCAGCGAGTGCGTGCAGCTCATCAGCCAGGGCGAGCGCCCCGCCGTGCGCTCCGCCAAGGTCTATATGATCTCGGGCGCTCTGGACGAAGCCGCCATCAAGGCCATCAAGCACTACGTGGTGAACCCCGTCGAGGCGCGCATCGCCTCGCTCGACTTGCCCGAGACGCTGTACATGGAGACCCCCGAGCCCCAGCCCGTCGAAGTGCTCGACGGCTTCCGCGAGCTCGATGAGGCCGGCCTTGCCGTCTTCATCGCCGATCGCGGTCTTGCTATAGACGAGGCGGACATCGCCTTCTGCCAGCAGTACTTCCGCGATGAGGACCGCGACCCCACCATCACCGAGATCCGCGTGATCGACACCTACTGGTCCGACCACTGCCGCCACACCACCTTCGGCACCGTCATAGATGACGTGACGATCGACGACGCCGTGGTGCAGCAGGCCTTCGACCGCTACATGGAGATGCGCCACGAGCTCGGTCGCGACGCCAAGCCCGTCTGCCTCATGGACATGGGCACCATCGGCGCCAAGTACCTCAAGAAGACCGGCGTCATGACCGATGTCGACGAATCCGAGGAGATCAACGCCTGCACCGTCAAGGTGAAGGTCGATGTCGACGGCGAGGACCAGGACTGGCTGTTCCTCTTTAAGAACGAGACCCATAACCACCCGACCGAGATCGAGCCCTTCGGCGGTGCCGCCACCTGCATGGGCGGCGCCATCCGCGACCCGCTCTCGGGCCGCAGCTATGTGTACCAGGCCATGCGTGTCACCGGCGCCGGCGACCCCACCGTCCCGGTTTCCGAGACGCTCGAGGGCAAGTTGCCGCAGCGCAAGCTCGTAACCACCGCTGCCGCCGGCTACTCCAGCTACGGCAACCAGATTGGCCTTGCCACCGGCCAGGTCAACGAGCTCTATCACCCCGGTTACGTGGCCAAGCGCATGGAGGTCGGCGCCGTCGTGGGCGCCACCCCGGCAAACCACGTTCGTCGCGAGTGCCCCGCCCCCACCGACAAGATCATCCTGCTGGGTGGCCGCACCGGCCGTGACGGCATCGGTGGCGCCACCGGCTCCTCCAAGACCCAGAACACCGAGTCCATCGAGACCTCGGGTGCCGAAGTCCAGAAGGGCAACGCCCCGGTCGAGCGCAAACTGCAGCGTCTGTTCCGCCGCGGCGATGCCTGCCGTCTGATCAAGCGCTGCAACGACTTTGGCGCCGGCGGCGTCTCGGTCGCCGTGGGCGAGCTTGCCGACGGCCTGTATGTCGACCTTGATACCGTGACCAAGAAGTACGACGGCTTGGACGGCACCGAGCTCGCCATTTCCGAGTCCCAGGAGCGCATGGCCTGCGCCGTCGCCGACGGTGACGTCGAGGAGTTCATGGGCTACGCCGCCGAGGAGAACCTGGAGGCAACCGTCATCGCCGAGGTTACCGCCGAGCCGCGCATGCGCATGGCCTGGAACGGCGTCGCCATCGTCGATCTGTCCCGCGAGTTCCTCAATTCCAACGGTGCGCCCAAGCACCAGGTCGCCCACGTCTGCGCCCGCAGCGTGTGGCAGCCCAGCTGGGCCGGCACCACGCTTGCCGAGCGCATGACCTCGCTCGTCACCGACCTTAACGTCGCCTCCAACAAGGGTCTTTCCGAGCGCTTTGACTCCACCATCGGCGCCGCGACCGTGCTCATGCCCTTTGGCGGCAAGACGCAGCTCACCCCAAGCTCGGCCATGGTCGCCAAGTTCCCCGTGGACGGCGAGACCACCACGGCGAGCGCTATGGCATGGGGCTTCAACCCCTATCTGATGGAGGCCGACCAGTTTGCGGGCGCCTACCTGTCCGTGGTCGAGTCCATCGCCAAGCTCGTGGCCGCCGGCTTTGAGCACAAGCGCGCCTATCTCTCCTTCCAGGAGTACTTTGAGCGTCTGCGCACCGAGGCCGAGCGTTGGGGCAAGCCCATGGCAGCCGTCCTGGGCGCCCTTATGGCCCAGGTCGACCTGGGTGCCGGCGCCATCGGCGGCAAGGATTCCATGAGTGGCTCGTTTGAAGACGAAGCCGGCGAGCTCAACGTTCCGCCGACCCTGATCAGCTTCGCTGTCGCCGTTGGCAAGGCGGACCGCGCTGTCTCCCCCGAGTTCAAGGGTCTCACGCATCGCGTCGTCCGTGTCGCCCCCGCCACCTATGGCGAGGACTACCGCCCCGATGCCCAGCAGCTGCTCGCCGCATTTGACGCCGTCGAGGCGCTCACCGCCACCGGCGACGCCCTGGCCGTCTCCACGCCCGGCTACGGCTGCGGCGCCGAGAGCCTCTTTAAGATGTGCGTCGGTAACCAGATCGGTATCGAGCTTGCCGAGGATGTAGACGTGGAGAGCCTCTTCACCCCGCTTTACGGCAGCTTTATCGTCGAGCTCGCCGAGGATGCCGAGCTGCCCGAGATCGCCGACGGCGTTGTCGTCGAGCCCCTGGGCACCACCGTCGAGGGCTATGTCATCGACACCGGCTCCGAGGTCATCGAGCTCGCCGAGCTCCAGGAGGCCTGGGAGAGCGGCATCGAGGGCGTCTTTGCCTACCGCAGCGCCGGCGAGACTGCCAAGGTCGAGACCATCGACTTCCGTGCCAAGGATATCCACGTGTACAGCGGCGCCAAGATCGCCCGCCCGCGCGTGGTAATCCCCGTGTTCCCCGGCAACAACTGCGAGTACGATAGCGCCCGCGCTTTCCGCGCCGCCGGCGCCGAGGCCGACACCTTCGTGATCAACAACCTCACGCCCGAGGCCGTCGCCGAAAGCACCCACGAGCTTGCCCGCCGCATCCGTGCAAGCCAGATCGTCATGATCCCCGGCGGCTTCTCGGGCGGCGACGAGCCCGATGGCTCCGCCAAGTTCATCACGGCGTTCTTCCGCGCTCCCGAGGTCACCGAGGCAGTCCGCGACCTGCTCAAGGCCCGCGACGGCCTGATGCTGGGCATCTGCAACGGCTTCCAGGCCCTGATCAAGCTCGGTCTGGTGCCCTACGGCGACATCGTCGACGCCACGCCCGATGCGCCCACGCTGACGTTCAACACCATCGGTCGCCATCAGAGCCGTCTGGTGCGCACCCGCATCTCGTCCAACCTGTCCCCGTGGCTATCGCAGTGCAGCCTGGACGACCCCTACACCGTCGCCATCAGCCACGGCGAGGGCCGCTTTGTCGCCAGCGACGAGGTGCTCGCCCAGCTCATCGCCAACGGCCAGGTCGCCACGCAGTACGTGGGCGAGGACGGCAAGCCCAGCATGGACCTTTCCGTCAACCCCAACGGCTCCGCACTCGCCATCGAGGGCATCACGAGCCCCGACGGCCGCGTCCTGGGCAAGATGGGCCATGCCGAGCGTCGTGGCGACAACCTGTACCGCAACGTGCCCGAGCATGTCCCCGGCGATAAGTTCATGCCGATCTTTGAGAGCGGCGTGGCCTACTTCGCTTAATGCGTCCCATCGGGTACAATCCCCTCGGGTAACAACACCCGCCACCGGCACACCCGGTGGCGGGTTCTTTTTTGCTTCGCGCATACAGGAAGGACATCATGGAAAGCCGCAAGCCGTATCTCGCCACCCTACCCGGGCTCATCCTGGGCTGCCTCGTCTGCTGTGCGCTCTGGGGGTCGGCTTTCCCCTGCATCAAGATCGGTTACGGGCTCTTTGGCATCCCCGCGCACGATAGCGCCTCACAGCTGCTCTTTGCGGGCTTGCGCTTCACGCTTGCCGGCGCCCTGGTTATCGTTGGGATGAGTGCGGCCCAACGCCGCCCCCTCATTCCGCAGGCTCGTGACATCAAGCCCATCTTTGTCTTGTCACTCTTCCAGACTATCGGGCAGTACTTCTTTTTCTACCTAGGACTCTCGCGCGCCAGCGCCATGTCGAGTTCCATCATCGAGGCCAGCGCCAACTTCCTCGCAATCCTCTTTGCCGCCTTGGCATTTCACACCGAGAGGCTCAATACGCCCAAGGTGCTTGGCTGTGTGCTGGGCTTTGCAGGCGTCGCGCTCGTCAACCTTTCGGGCGCGGATGGCACCTTTGGCTTTACGCTTAACGGTGAGGGCTTTATCTTGGCTTCCACTGTTGCGGGCGCCCTGTCGACCTGCCTCATTGGCATCTTCTCGCGCGAGCATGACGGCGTCTTGCTCGCCGGCTGGCAGTTTTTAGTCGGTGGCGTGGTCCTTACCGCAATCGGGTTTTTGATGGGCGGCACGTTTTCCCCCACCGAAATCGCCCCCGCCATCGCGCTCATCATTTATATGGCGCTCATTTCCGCCGTCGCGTACTCGCTGTGGTCCCGCCTGCTCGCCGTCAACCCCGTCAGCCGCGTTTCGGTCTTTGGCTTTATGAACCCGGTCTTTGGCGTGCTGTTGAGCGCACTGCTGCTCGGCGAGGGCGCTGGCACGAGCCCCGTTACCGTACTTGTTGCCCTGCTGTTGGTCTGCGGCGGCATCATCATCGTCAACAAACCCAAAAAAGCCTAGCGAGCTCACCTTTTTAGGGAGGGTGTTCGCACACTTTAGCTTAATGGGGTGCACTGGTTCTCGTAGATTTCGTACCGAGTCGCGGCGGCAGACGCCCGTCTTGCCGCAACGCGCCTGACCATTATGGCCAGAGGCCCCCGCAAACGCAAAAGGGGCGCACGACCATCACAACGGTCGTGCGCCCCTTTTTTCTAGCGTATCTGGACGCCGGCTTTCTTTTTCTCGGCCTTGACGCGGTAGAGCTCTGCGTCGGCAGTGCGAAGCAAGTCTTGCCAGGTATCGACGCCATCACCAACACGTGCGTAGCCGATGGACATCCGCAACAGATACGGAACCTCAGCGCGCGCGAGCTCGTCGTTGATTGTCGTGCACAGATGCATGATATCCTGCTCCGCCGTCGCCTTTTGAAGCACCACGAACTCATCGCCGCCATAACGCGCGATAAAGCCACCAGACGCCGAGCAGACCTCTTTGAGCGCAGCGGATATGACCTGAAGAGCATGGTCGCCCTCCACATGTCCGTAGCGATCGTTAATCTGCTTAAAGCCGTCGGCGTCCATCATAAGCAGATACACGTCTTCGGCCTGATTCACATTTGAGAAGAGCGACAGCATATAGGTCTCAAAACGGTTGCGATTGTTGAGGCCAGTCAACGGGTCGGTCGAGATGAGCTGCTCCTGGTAGATGATATAGAGCAGCAACATGCTAATCATTATGCCGACACAAAGGCCGGGCACCGAGTATACGACCTGAAAGGTACCGCCCACCAGGGCCGGAATGGCGAAAAATGCCAAGGTTCGATAGATGGCCTTCATCTGCAGACTCTCGACCCTGCGAGATTGCACAAACGCATGCAGGGACGTATGTATAACGTAACAGTAGCTGACGATGGGCTGGATCATATAGGCAAAGCCGCGACGATACACACCCTGCGAATCGATATAGAACAGGGCGTGCGTCCAGTAACTGGTAAACGCCAGCACGACCACCAGAGCCGTAGGCAACGCTACAAGCACCACCCTATAGCGCGAGGTCAAAAGGCGAGAACCCTGCACCGTCTCGGAATAGATAAACCAAATGAGGCACGCGATAGCAAAGAGCGAAAACGAAACCGCGTTGGAAATCCAGTTGGCAGCAATGCCCAACGTGCCGTCCACACCGTCCGAAAGCGTCCAGATCATATCGAATAATATGTACGCGGCAGAGGTGTAGCCAAGCATGCTAAACAATAGCTGCTGGGTGCTCGAGAACAAGGAGCGACGACTTCGCACGGCAAGCCCGATAAGAACAATCATGCATAGCACGAATATCTCAATCTTGAGTGCCTTAACCACTAACCGCCATCCCTTCAATATCCAAGTGGTCTGAATCGACCAATTCGAATCTGGGCAACAAACACCCCTACCCGCAGGGGTAAGGGGAATAATAGCAGAGCGCCCGAACGTCACTGCAAGACAGCTCTCGTTCGGGCGCTCAAACGGCGCGAGTTGCACGCCGAAATCAATTATCGGTAACGGACGTTACTCACCGTCGATATCGGTTGCGACAGCCTCCTCGATGGCCTCGACGCCAGCAGGCGACAGGTCTTCCTTACCCTGACAGAACTTCTTGTCGACCCAGCCGGTCAGAATCGGAGCCATGATTGCCGTGATGATAACGGCGGTGGCGATCTGAGCGTACGCAGTGGGCGCAAGCTCGGCGTAGCGCGGTGCGACTTCGGCGAGAGCAACCGGTGTGGTCATGGCCGTGCCGGCGATGGTGGAGCAGGCCACGGCAGCCTTGCCGTTACCGCCGCACAGGCGCTCGAACGCAAAGGTGATGGGACCGACGACAAACAGCGTGATAAGGCCCAGCAAGATGCCGGAAATACCGCCGGTGATAAAGCTCGAAAGACTCATGGACGCACC
The DNA here is from genome assembly GCA_019414515.1 of Collinsella sp. Lineage (GTDB taxonomy): Bacteria > Actinomycetota > Coriobacteriia > Coriobacteriales > Coriobacteriaceae > Collinsella. The sequence goes on along the minus strand of DXLX01000048.1, from coordinate 41,199 downwards.
GAGCTGAAAACCGATAACGGCAATCGCAGGATTGGCGCCGGGAACCAGCAGGTTCTTGATGAACGGGAACAAGTTGCCCAGAACCATACCGATAACGAGCGGCAAAATGGAGCCGATGATGGTGCCGACGGGGATGTTGGCGAGACCCGAGACACCGAGGATGATCATGGTGACGGCGGGGCCGGCCGTAAAGAAAAGGATACCCACGGCGCCCTGCTCGGACTCGTCGCCGAACTCGCCCATGATGCCCGTGTAGAGCGCCATGTTGCAAAACGTAATGCCGCCGATAATGGAAACCGAGCTCAGGCCCAAAAGGTTGTCGTTAAAGAAGTACGCGACGCCCAGGCCCAACGCGGCCGCAACAACAAGCTTGGGGATCAGCACGACGATGCCGGTCTTGATAGCGCCCGGCGTGGACTTAAAGCTGATGCCGGCACCCACAAACAGCAGGATCGCGGCGACGATGGTGTTGGAACCACCGCGGCAGGCGGCGGTAAAGAAGCCGCCGATCTCAAAGACCTGCAGGCAGAAGGTATTGAGCAAAAGGCCAACGATCATCGGGTAGATCATGATGTCACCCGGGATACGCGGGACTTTGAATTTCTTTTGCTCGTTGGCGGTCGCTTCCCGTGCCATGAAACCCCCATTTCCGCCGACGCAGAACAAAAGCCCATGTCACACTTTGCTACAGTAAAGTTTGACCATGGTACCAGAAGAAGCAGACCGCCTCGGTGAGAAATTCGATTCGTTGTGCCGGGACGCTAAACGTGCCCCGCTCTTATATGAGGCTCAAAACGATATAGAACACGATGCCCGAGACGCAGCACCACAACATCGACTTTGTCTTGATTGCCACCGCCACGACGCCGGCGGCCGCAATCCAGGGAATCAAGCCCTGCCACAAGCCGGCGTCGAAAGCGCCAGGGCTTATCAAATCGTTGGCGACCAGCGCCGCAAAGGCGGCAGGCGGAATATAACCCAAGGCCTCGGTAACGCGGGGCGACAGCGTTCTCCCGCGCAAGGCAAACGCCGGGGCAATGCGGAAAAACGCGATGGCCGCCCATGACGATAGCCATAGGACCAAAAACTCATTAACGGGCATCGCGAGCGCCCCTTCCCTCGGCGAGGACATCGCACGCGAGTGCCGTGACAACGCCGACGAGCACACTTGCCGGCACGGCGATATTCGTCCACCCCAAGAACTTGCATATGGCGACGGATGCCGCAGCCAAAACGGCAGCTACGGCATTGCCGCGCGACAGTCGCTGCGAAAAGAGTAGGCAGATAAAGAGCGATGTGCAGACAAAACCCGCAATAGCGGTGGGAACATCGACAACGGCGCCGACGATGGCGCCCGTCGTACACGAAACGGCCCATGTTGCGATGAGGATTGCGTTGAGCACAAAGGACTCGAGCGGACCCCAATCCTCCCCTTTAACCAACTTGGCAAGCGAAATGCCGTATGCCTCCTCGGTAAGTGTCGCGGCAACAGCCAGTGTCTGACGCTTCGAAGCACCCCTCAAATGCGGTGCGATCGATGCCGAGTAAAGTGCAAAGCGCGAGGAGATTGCGGCCACACTTGCGACAATCGATGCCGCAGGCACACCTGCCAGCCACAGGTTGCAGACCATAAACTGGCCGCTACCCGTCACAAACGTGCTGCTCAGAGCAAAAACCATCCAGGGCTCCATTCCCGTCTGCGCCATAATCATTCCGCACGGCGCGCCTATCGCAACATAGGTGAGCATCACCGGCCAAACGGTTTTAACGATTTTGAGCACCATAGCGTTCCTCGTCCCGACAAGATTTCCGAGCCGCGTTCAACGACACGACAGAATCATCGTCCGGTGGCAACCGAGTTCACCTACAATTGCCACCGGATCGAAAGACACAGAAAAACACAACTTTTTAGGAAGTCATTATGACAGCTATCGATCGAACGCGGGCTGCCGCGGCCTTCAAGACCTACACCGATGCCTACGATGCCGCCAATCCGCGTATCGCGCTTAAAATTGAGCATACGTACCACGTTGCCGAGGCATGCGATGCCGTGGCGCGCGAACAGGGCTGGTCACCTCAGGACATTGACCTAGCGTGGCTTTGCGGCCTGCTGCACGATATGGGTCGCTTTGAACAGCTGCGACGCTGGGATACGTTTAAGGATGCCGAAAGCGTGAGCCATGCGGCGTTGGGCGTCGAGGTCCTCTTTGGCAAAACACCTGCAGATGCGCCCGCGGTAACAAGTATCCGCGACTTTATCGACGATCCGGTAGAAGACGAACTCATTCGAGCGAGCATTGCCTATCACAGCAATTTCCGTCTGCCCGCGCAGCTCGGCGAGCGCACGCGGCGCTTCTGCGATATCGTGCGCGATGGCGACAAGATCGACATCATGCGCACCATCGCCGACAGTACCGTCGACACCATCCTCAAAGTGAATGAGGACGCGTTTCTTGCCAGCCACTTCTCGGCACCGACGCTGGCCGCCTTTGACGAGCACCGCTGCGTCACGCGCGATGAGCGCAATGAGCCCGCGGACTACTTGGTGGGGCTTATCTGCTTTATGTTTGAGCTCGTCTATCCGGCAAGCCGCGCGCTGGCGCGCGGGCAGGGCGATATCTACCGCCTGCTCGACGCACCCTTTGGTATCACGCGCCCCTTCACCGATCCCGCCACGCAAGCGACCTGGGAGCGCCTAAAGGACGAGCTGCGCAGCTGGCTGGCAAGTGCCTAGCACTCAAGCTGGGCCAGCAGCTCCTCAACGACCTCGACGGCGTCGCCGACGACCTTGTACTGGGCGACGCCAAAGATGGGAGCATCCGGGTCCTCGTTGACGGCGATGATGCACTCCGCCCCACCGATGCCGGCAAGATGCTGGATGGCACCCGAGACACCAATGCTCACGAGGAGCTTGGGTGAAACCGACACGCCCGTCTGGCCAATCTGGTGGCGATACTCCAGCCAGCCCGCCTCCACGACGGGTCGCGTGCAGCCGAGCTCGGCACCCAGGGCTTCGGCGAGCTTTCGCATCAAGGGTAGGTTTTTCTTGGAGCCAATACCGCGACCCACAACAACTAGACGCTCGGCATCGGCAATCGAAGCCTGCTGGCCCCATTCCTCGGCGGGAATCGAAATCTCGACACGAGCCTTGGCGTCTTCCGCAAGTAATACCTGGGTAATCGTTCCGGAGCGGCTATAGTCAAAGTCGGGCGCCTTAAAGATGCCGGGGCGCACCGTTGCCATCTGGGGACGGTGGTTGGGACAGATAATGGTGGCCATCAAGTTGCCGCCAAACGCCGGACGCGTCTGTTGCAGCAGGCCCGTCTCCGTATCCATCGAAAGCACGGTGCAGTCGGCCGTAAGGCCCGTCCGCAAGCGAACGGCCACACCTGGCGCCAGCTCACGGCCAAAGGCGGTCGCGCCGTACAGAATGGCCTCGGGCCTGCGCTCGGCCACCAAATCGCAAATCAAGCGAGCATAGACCTCCGCATCGTTTTGGCGCAGTCGCTCGTCGCGGCAAACCGCGACCTCGTCCGCACCGGCGCAAACCAGATGCTCCAGGTCCCCGAGCGAGCCCTCGGGGCCCATGCCGACCAGCGCCACCAGGCGACAGCCGCGTGCATCGGCAAGCTCGCGGCCCTTGCCCATGAGCTCGTAGGCCACCGGGGCCACGTCATCGTGCTCGTCGGTCTGAACGAATACCCAAATGTCTCGATACGCATCGAGGTCAACCGCGCCGGCGGCCTCGTCGCGCTCGATCGAAATGGCGTTGACGGGACAGGCGTCGACGCACCCGCCGCACAAGATGCAGCCGTCGGTCACATGGGCGCAGCGGTTGGGGCGCTCGCCCTCCACCACAATGCCACCCGAGGCACAGGCGCGAACGCAGCGGCCACAGCCAACGCATGCCTCGCTATCGATTATCAGTCCGCTCATCTATGCCATCCCCTCGATAATCTTGGCAAGCTTTGCCGCCTGTTCGACCGGCGTGCCCTCGATGGCCTCGCACGTTTGGTCACGGTCGGGCACAAACGAGCGCACGACCTGCGTCGGCGATCCGGTAAGGCCGCAGCGCAAAGGGTCGGCATGCACATCGGCAGCACAGACCACCCGCACATCCGCATCTTCGGCCGCGCGAATGCCGGCGATGCTCGGCATGCGCAGCTGGCCGATCTCCTTGGCGGTCGTCATCGCGCACGGCATCTCCAGATAGACCGTCTCCTCGCCGGCGTCACAGCCGTGGACAAGCGCCAGCGAGCCGCACGTCGTAAAGCCCGCGCTCTGTACGCAGCTCACATCGGTCACGCAGGGAATCTCGAAGGCGCCGGCCAGTTCGGGGCCAATCTGGGCAGTATCGCCATCCACCGCCATCTTGCCGCAGATGAGCAGGTCGAAGTGCTCGTCGAGCGCCTCGATGCCGCATTTGAGAGCATAGGTGGTCGCCAACGTGTCCGCACCCGCAAAAGCACGGTCGGTGAGCAGCAATGCATCGTCGGCGCCGCGGGCGATGCAGTCGCGCAGTAGCGATTCGGTTGCAGGGATACCCATCGATACCACCGTCACGCGCACATCCATGCCAAAGCCGATAAAGTCGTCCTTGAGCGCCAACGCACATTCGAGGGCACTTGCATCGAAGGGATTAATGACCGCCTGCTTGCCATCGCGCACGATGGTATTGGTTTTGGGGTCCATCTTGACCTCGGTGCTTCCCGGCACCGCCTTGACGCACACCACCATATGGAAATCACTCATCTTCACGCGCCCCCTTTCTGGACGAGTTCATCCAAGAGCTTCTCCGAAAACAGGTTGCCACGGCCCAGCTGCCCGGCAGGATCGAGCTGCAGCTTGAGTCGAGCCGATTCAACCATGGCCTCGTGGCCGTACATCGTCTCCAAAAAGCCCGCTTTGATCTTGCCGACGCCGTGCTCGGCAGAGACGGCGCCGCCCATAGCCGTTACCTCCGCAGCCCACTGGGCAAACAGCTCGCCACCGCGACGGTAGTCTTGCGCATCGCGAGGCAGGATATTCACATGCAGATGGTTGTTGCCGATATGTCCCCAGGCGGCAGACTCAAGCCCGCTTTCGGCCAGCGTGCGGCGATAGAGGGCAACGACATCGGCCAGGCGCGTGTTGGGCACCGACATATCCGACCCCAGCTTGGTAATGGTGGGGTCGGTGCGGCGGCGCTCGTCGATGAGCATGCTGACGCTCTCGGGAACGGCGTGGCGGAAGAACCGCTGGCATTCGCGATCGACCTCGGTGCGTGCAACCCAGGTCGCGTCGTCGTGGCCGCCCGCAAGCTCCAAAACCCATCCCAGGTGGTACAGCTCCTCGGTCGCTTGCGCCTCGTCGTCGCAGTCGAGTTCCACGTAAACACAGACCTTTGCCTCATCGTCGAGTGCCGGCAGCGAGGCAAACGCGGTCGACTGCTCGCGCTGGCGGCGAAGGATATCCAAGGCGCCGGCATCGAAATACTCAATAGCGGCGGCATGGGACAGCACGGGGCGCACGGAATCGGTAAAGGACACCGCCTTGTCCTCGCTGTCGAAAAAGCAGCTCACACCCCATACGACCGAAGGTGCCGCCTGCAAGGCGATCTCGAGCTCGGTAATGACGCCGAGTGTGCCACACGCACCGATAAAGAGGTCGACGGCGTCCATATCGTCCGAAACGAAATAACCCGACGCGTTTTTGGTCTTGGGCATGGTATAGCCAGGAAGATCCAGCTCGAGCGCGCGGCCTTCCGCTGTCACGAGCGACAAGTGGCGTGCGTCAGCGTGCGCCTGACCTCGATGAAGCTCAAGCAGGTCGCCGTCCGCCAGTGCCACGTGAAGCCCCGTAACGTGCGGGCGCATGGGGCCGTAGGCGTAACTGCGGGCACCGGAGGCATTGCACGCCGCCATGCCGCCCAGGCAGGCAGATGCCTCGGTGGGATCGGTGGGAAAGAACTGCTCAGGAGCTGCCTGGAACTCCTCATAGGCCTCAAGCGATACCTGATCCCAGTCAGCGGTCGGCAATGCCTTCTTACCCAGTTGCTTGCGCAACTCCGAAAGCACGACGCCCGGCTCCACGCGCAGCAGAAAACGGCCTCGCTCGTCGCGGCGGAGACCCAGGTAGCGATTCATACGAGAAGTGTTGAGGATATGCCCGCCGTGAGGCACGGCACCGGCAGCCAGACCGGTCCGAGCACCCTGGACCGTTATCGGAACATGCTCGGCATGGAGCTTTCGCAGAATGGCGCGGACTTCGTCCTCCGTTGTCGGAAACGAGATGCTCGACGCCTCGCCCGATGTGCGAGATTCATCGCGACCATATTCTTCGAACTCGTCGCCGAAGGGTTTGATGGCTGCAGACACGCGAACTCCCCCTTTAGTTAACTACAGTGTTTGCAGGGAGATGTTACCGCATCGTTTCGTCGACGTGACTGAGACCGTCTCCATAATTGGCGAATTTTACGTTTGCGCAATTCGGCGAGCGGCGGCGTTTTCTCGGCAGGCGCTCTATTTAACGCGCTCCTTTCCATCGCAGCCACGCACACAATTGGCGCTCGAAAAAACTTGAGATATTTTTTAGCGTCTCTCACCTGCGGCGATGTAAACCCGTCAAGCATTTGGTCAGAAATTGGTCAAGTTGTGGCTGATACGGTCGGCATCGACAGCCAAAACCAATAGAAGGTTTGGCCCAAAAACAGGGAGGTTCCCATGGCATATTACTGGCCCCAGTACGGCATCGCCATCGAAGTTGACGATGACCCATATCTTCTGCCCTTCGATGAGGAGGCATTTCCCGATGCGGCTGTCTATCACGTCACCACCGACGTGATTTGCGATCCCGAATCGTTTTCGGCACTCGCCCACCACATCGCCCACATCCACGACATCAAACTCGACCCAAACTTCGACGAGCTCATCTACTCGCGACGCCTCATGCTCCACATGCTCTTTGGCGCCGATCCGTCCACGTTCGCGCGCGTCTATACCACTAAGGATGCCGCATGAGCGTAAGGAAGCAGTCGAGCCCCCTAGGGTCAAAACATCGAAAAAGGCTCGGCGCCGTCTGTTTGGCCATCGCCTGCGCCCTTATCGCCGTCGGCCTTTACGCTTGGCAGTCAAAGCCTGTCGCCGAGACGGGTGCCTCGGTCACAGCGGCAGAGGGTAAGTCGCGTCAGGAAATCCAGGACGAGCTCGATGCCATCGTCCGCGACAACATGATGACGATCTCGGTCGCACCGGTCGCCCAGCTACAAAAAGGCGGCAAGCTGCGCGTCAACGTGCAAAACGTCCAGGATAACAAGTTTCCCCAGCGTTTCCGCGTGATCCAAAACGACGAGACCATCTATGAATCGGGCGTGGTCGAGACCGGCAAGACCGTTGAGACCTGCCCTGCAGGCGACATCAAAGAAGGCGAGGCGTATATCGAGATTCAAGCGCTCGACGCCAAGACCTACGACGTCCATGGCAATCCCACGCGCGTCAAGGTGCGAGTTGCGCAGACAGAAGACTAGACCTGCCACCTGTTATGAAAATGCGCACCCGTGCCGCTTTCGTCTAACCCTCACGGAAACGGTCCGTGACGAATAGAAAGGAACGATTATGGACATCACCAGGAACTTGAATGGGGCCAGGGTGCTCGTCGTGGGCGCAGGGCTGGCGCTCGCACTCGCAATGGGCGCCGCGCCGACCACCGCCCTGGCGGAGGGACGCACTGGAACCACCAACGTGACCATCAGGACCCAAATCGACAACATCAAGTTCAAAGCCCCGACCGTCATTCCGTTCGTCGCTAAGGCAGACGGCACGCTCCAGGGCCCTTCCGAGAATACAACCACCATCGACAATCTTTCGGCCTATGGCATCCACGTTACCAACATGAAGATTGCCGCCCAGAAGTCCTGGAGCATCGTCGCCGACGCCAAGACGGGGACCGCCCAGAACTCCATCGATTTTAAGGTCGGCCCAGACAAGGCACTCCAAGACGCCCACGCCGCGACGCAGGAAGCGGGCCTCGACCTTTCCAAAAATGCATCCTTCGACATGGGCTACCAGGGCATCGCCGATGGTACGGACAAGATTAAGCTTAAGACGAGCGGCGCTGTCGCCCGCGTCACGCGAGACATCTTCCATGTGACCGGCACGGGCGACCAGGTCGCAACCATTACGTGGACGGTCGAGCCCGGTGCGCACACGGCCTAAGGCAATTGTCCTTGCCGTCATCATCGGCGTTGCAACGTTTGCCCCGATCGCCGCCTTTGCCCAACAAGAGCAGGCGCAGGCTGCCACGCAGGTAACTGTCGATCTATCGGAACTCGAACGCAGTGGCCAACATGAACCCCTCGCGCAAACGAGCGACACGCGACAGCTCCTGGCAGCAGGAATCGCCACGGCAGGCGCTAGCGCCATCGGCCTTGGCCTGCACATCAAACGCAGCCGGTAGCCACACGAATCGAGACCGTCCAGCATAGGTAAGGAGAACCCATGGCATCAAAGAACCTTTTGCCCGTTGCCGCGCTCTGTAGTGCGCTTGCCACCGGCATGCCCGTTGCCGCTCTAGCGACACCCGCCGTGGACGCCCCCTTACCTGCCGTCAACTGTCTCGCCACAAACCAGATGAGCACCATCGCGCGCCAACGCTTCTCGCTTGCGCAGGCAAGCATTTCGGCCTCGGGGTGCCTCCGTCGCTGCACGAACAGCTCGATAGTCGTGGATACCGAGCACTCGAGCACAGCGGACGGCCCCCTAACGGGATGCGTTATCTGCACATGGCGCGCAGCTGCAACTGATGCCGATGGCGATTCCTGCGACGTGGAGCTGTGCCTCGACATCACCCTGTCCGATGACTCGGCGGACGGGGCAACAGTCGCCTTCGACAGCACGTTTTTCGAAAACGGAGGGGGTGTATGCCTGGGCTGCGTCCCCTCGAGCGCCGATGGCACGCAGCCCGCTATCTCATTCACCGCATCGCTGAAAATGACCAAGGCGGGCACCGACGCCACGGCAAATGGCGAGATCGCTCTAATGTTCTACGCGAGCGGCACAGAAAGCCAGGAGATTCGGGGCAAACAGCGGACCGGATCGCTCAGCCTGACGCGAGGGGCAGATCCCGGTCCTGTCGATATCAGTACCGAAACGCAAGATGTGCATCACGTCCTTGTCGATCCGGCGCTCCTCGAGATGGAATGGAGCGGAGTAGGAGCGGTCGGACTCGCCCCCTCGACAGGTGACATCGCAAGCGACTCCAGCGAGAGCAGCGGTGAAATAGCGCCTGGGGACAATGGCGCACCAGGCGGCATAACACCGCCATCGAGCGGTCCTTCAGCCACTTTCAGCGAGCCAAGCGAAACAGCCACCGCAGTGGGCGGCACGCAAGCTGGCGAAAACTTGGGGTGTCCCATGCCGGCAGACATCGACGAGGGCAATTGTTGCATGATGGTCGCGCTCGACCGCACGGAAACCGTCGACGCCGCGAGCATTGAGGTCACCGCTGCCGATAAGCCCGTCCGCAAAGCAGCCATTATCGCATTCCCTAAAACCGTCGAAGTTGTTTTTCTGCCATCGGGCGAGGTCGTAGCCCCCACCTTGCTCACCTTGCTTGGGGCAAAGGGCACGGCCAACCAAATCGACAACCTCACGGTAGCCGACCCTGCGACCACCGCAAAACTGCACCTGTATGCCGTAACCTCGGACGGAGGCAAAACCGAGGAATTCGACGGTGAGAATCTCCTGAATAACCGGATACTCCATAAAATGGAAGACGTCTCGTATCAAATTGAGCTCGTGGGATTTGACCGAGCTCGAGATGCCGATATCATCGCCGCGGCCATTGAGTCCCCGCAGCGACTCATGACGCTGTGCTTCGATTACAGCCCCTATGTCGTGATGGGAGGCTGAGGCTCGGGCATCAAATGCCGTCATTAATACCACTTATATAACGTATAGGATGAGGCATGACGCACCCTGCAGCCCGTTCTGCTACGATTGCCAGGTTGGCATCAATATGGGAGGGTTCATGCCGGGTTTGGGAACGGTCATCAACGTCGCACTTTTGATTGCGGGCGGACTGCTGGGCCTTATAGGCGGACGCTTTATCACACCCCGCATCCAAGACACGCTCATGAAGGCGTCGGGGCTGTGCGTTTTGTTTATCGGACTGGGCGGCACCATGCAAAAGATGCTCGTCATTGACGGGAAAGCGCTGGAGACCACCGGCACCACCATGCTCATCGTCTCGTTTGCCCTCGGCTCGCTCATCGGCGAGGCCGTTAACCTGGAAGCCGGCATCGAAAACCTGGGCGAATGGCTCAAGCGCAAAACCGGCAGCGAGGGAGACAACGAGTTCACCAATGCCTTTGTCTCGACATCGCTGACCGTCTGCATCGGTGCCATGGCTATCGTGGGATCAATCCAAGACGGCTTGCTCGGCGACTGGTCCACGCTTGCCCTCAAGGGCGCGTTGGACTGCATCATCGTCTGCACCATGACGGCTTCGCTCGGCCGCGGCTGCATCTTCTCCGCCCTGCCCGTTGCCGTATTCCAGGGAACGATTACGCTGTTTGCCGGCGCGCTCTCCCCCATCATGACCGCCGCCGCCCTCGACAGTCTATCGCTCGTGGGCTCTATACTCATCTTCTGCGTCGGCGTCAACCTCATCCGTCCTCAGACCTTCCGCACGGCCAATATGCTCCCCTCCGTTGTCATAGCCGTCATCTACGCCCTCCTGTTCTAAATCTATCTACGTAGCGGTATCTCGAACACCTGTTTGATGCTGTGCTATGATATGAGGTCACCGAAGCTGCGTTAGGAGAGGAGAAACGGTGGCCGACCAGGACATCAAGATGCTCATCGAGCGCATTATGGCCGAGGCCCGGACCCATCAGTCTGCTCGCTTCTCAAACGAAGTCTATGCTGACGAGCCGATTCTCAAAACCGGTCGTCAGATGCAGAACTTCCTTCCCGACCAGTACCGCAAAATGCGTGAGATATCGCGTTGGCAAGAAGACCCCAAGGGTGGCGCGGGACGTTGGCTTTCGGAAGCCGAGCTTTTCTACCGCCAAGGCCTGCTGATGGCCGACTTTGAGGACGACTGCCCCTACAACGGCACATTCAAGTCGTACTTTCCCACCTATAACGCCATGAGCGATCGGCAGCTGCGTGGCTATTTTACCTGGCGCACCCAAGTGCGCCGCGGAACCGTCGAGGAAACGTCTACGTCCTTTGCCTTTCTGTATCTCTATGAGCTGATCTGCGGCATTGGCGTAGATGACCCACTCGATGGTTTTAACAAAATCAAGGCCTTTTGGGATGCCTATCGCGCCTTTGAACCCGGCATCGACCGGTTCGCACGCGTGTGGCTGCAGGACTACGCCGTGTTCCACAGACTCGACCCCAAGCTGCTTCGCGACTCTAAAACCGTCATGTTCGATAACGCCCTTATCGAGCTGCGGCGTGCGGCGCGAGACCTTGCGCCCGCGCCAACGCCGCCAGACCTGGCGCCTGCGCGTCGCAAGACCTCCGAGCCCACGCTCCCCCTTCCGCCCGACGAGGCAGGCGAGGAGCGACTCATGACCGCCATCAACGCCCTCTCCACGTACAACCTGAATAACTCACGGCTCGACCGTTCCCACCATCGCGACCTGCGCCACGTGGCATGCGCCGTGTATGTCCGTATGGCGCGCTACTATGACACGCACCGAAAGACCGGCATCGTAGCGAGCTTGTTTGGGGAGGAGACGGCCATGCCCTACACCATGTTTGCCTCGGCCGTGTTCTTTGCGCCCGAGCGCCACGAGGACTGCGAATATCGCCTGGACCCCATTCACATCTACCGCTGCCAAAATGGCTTTTGGGAATGCATGCGCATCCACGGCAGCAGACAAAAAAGTAGCAAGCTCGGTGAGATGATGCGCGCCTGCGACCAGCGCCTGCGCCTGGCCCTAGACCCCACCCATCCCCTAAAGGAGGAGAAGGTCCCCAAATATCTGGCCAAGATCATCGATGACGAGATCGTGGCATGGCTTTCGTGGGACGCCGCGCACCAGCCTGTCAAGATCGATATCGATTTGAGTCAGCTGGGGCACATTCGGAGCGCCGCCGCGCAAACGCGTGAAGCGCTTTTGATTGATGAGGAGCGCGAGGATGATGTGCCTATGGAAGCCGAGGCGACGCTTGTCGAGCAACCGAACACCGAGTCTGCGCCCAGCATGACTGCCGGACCTGGCGAGATGGCCACACGGCAAGACGAACCCGACGAGCCGACTGTCTCCACCGAAGAGTTTGGCGTCGTGGCACCGCTCCTCGTGTCTATGCCCGCGCCCGTAACGCCCGCGTCTGCCGAAGCTGCGAACAAACTCGCGCCCGCCGCAGATGCCTTCCTTCGCGCGCTCCTCGAGCGGAACACGGCGCAGGCCACATTGGCGGTGGCACAGTCGGGCAAGAGTGAGGACATGCTCGTCGATAGCATCAACGAAGCGCTCTTTGACCTGGTGGGCGACACCGTTATTGAATTTGGCTCAGCAGGACCGCAGATTATCGAGGACTACGAAGCAGACGTGAGAGGATACCTAGACCATGAGTGATACCGCATCCACAGCACCCCGCGTGCCCAAGCGCGTCGCCGCCGTCATTCTCAACTCGCTCAAGGGCGGCGTTGTCCCGCGCATCGGCCTTCCTTACATCACCGTAGGGCGCGAGGTCGAAATCCGCGCCCTGCTCACCGATCTGAGTCTCATCGCCGACGGCGGCGCGAGCTTCCGCTTTCTGGTCGGTCGTTACGGCGCCGGCAAGAGCTTTTTGCTCCAGACCATCCGCACGCACGCCATGGGCGAGGGATTCGTCGTCGCCGATGCCGACCTATCCCCTGAGCGCCGCCTGCAGGGCGGCCAGGGACAGGGCCTTGCCACCTACCGCGAGCTCATCCGCAACATATCGACCAAGACGCGCCCCGAGGGCGGTGCGCTCAACCTTATCCTGGATCGCTGGGTCGCCTCGTGTGCCGATGCCGACGAGTCTGCCGTCAATGCCCAACTGGCCCCGCTCGAGGAAATGGTCCACGGCTTCGACTTCGCCCGCATGCTCCGCCGCTACCGCACGGCCGTATCTGAGGGCGACGAAGAAGCTATGAGCCGCGTGACCAAATGGATTCGCGGCGAGTACCGCACCAAGAGTGAGGCACGCGCCGAGCTGGGCTCCTCGACCATCATCAGCGATGACGACTGGTACGACTACGTTAAGCTCATTGCGCGCTTTTTGGTCTGCAGCGGCTACAAGGGCATGCTGGTGCTCATCGACGAGCTCGTGAATCTGTATAAGATTCCCAACGCCATCACGCGCCAATACAACTACGAGAAGATCCTGACCATGTACAACGACACGCTCCAGGGCAAGGCGCAGTACCTGGGCATGATCATGGGCGGCACGCCAACCTCCATCGAAGACCGCCGCCGTGGCGTGTTCTCCTACGAGGCCCTGCGAAGTCGACTCGCTCAGGGCCGCTTTGCACGCGAGGACCTTAAGGACATGCTCGCGCCCATCATCCGCCTGCAGCCACTCACCTACGAGGAATTGCTGGTGCTGATCGAAAAACTCATGCAGATCCATGCCGGATACTTTGGCTGGACGCCCACGCTTACCGAGAACGACTTGGTAGACTTTCTCAAGATTGAGTTTGGCCGCGTGGGAGCCGATACGCACCTGACGCCGCGTGAGGTCATCCGTGACTTTATCGAGCTGCTCGATATCCTGTGCCAGAACCCCGATGCAAACGTGGCCGAGTTGCTGCAAAGCGTCGGCGGCGACGCGCTGGCACCGGCAGCCGCAACAGGCGACACCGGCACCGCAGACGGCGACCGCATTTTCGCCGAGTTCACCATCTAACCTGCCAAAAAGGGACAGGTTTATTTTGGCTGGTTTTATCTGGGCAAACGTCGAGGCAGTGATGCGGCAAGCCACTGCTCACCGCGTTAAGAAGTTCGTATTTGAGAGGAGGCCCCGTGAACGCCTTTGACCGCTACGCCCCGTTTATCCAAGACTTCATCTACTCCCACGATTGGGAGAGCCTGCGCTCTATCCAGGTTGCAGCGGCAGACGCCATCTTTAACACGCAAGATAATGTGCTCCTGACGGCATCCACGGCTTCCGGAAAAACCGAGGCAGCCTTCTTTCCCATCCTGACCGAGTTTTGGGAGAACCCGCCCGCAAGCGTGGGCGCCCTCTACATCGGCCCCCTCAAGGCGCTCATCAATGATCAGTTCGTCCGTCTCAACGACCTCTGCGAAGAGGCCGATATCCCTGTCTGGCACTGGCATGGCGATGTCTCGCAGTCGCACAAGGCTAAGCTCATCAAAAAACCGAGCGGCATCTTGCAGATTACGCCCGAGTCGTTCGAAGCGCTCTTAATCCATAAGCACATGGCGATCCCGCGCATGTTTTGCGACCTGCGCTACGTGGTCATCGACGAGGTCCATTCGCTCATGCGCGGCGACCGTGGCGGGCAGACGCTCTGCCTTATCGAGCGGCTCTCGCGCATGGCCGGCGTGCAGCCTCGACGCATTGGCCTTTCGGCCACCATCGGCGACCCCGAGCGCACGGGCGCTTTTCTCTCACAGGGAACGGGGCGCGACTGTGTTATCCCCCGCTTTGAAGAACCGCGCCGCGTGTGGCGCATCTCCATGGAGCACTTCTACAACTCGGGTCCCCAGGCACAGCAGCGGGGATTCGAGAGCACGGGTCCTCAAGAGGCCGAAGTGCTTGCGTGCGAGCGTATCGAGGCGGCGGCATCCGCGGCACTGCCCGCCGGCGCCCAAGACATGCGTCACAGCGGACAGCTCACACAAGAGGAGCGCCGTCAACGTCGTGAGCGGGCACGGGGCAAGGCCGCTCCCAAGGACCGCCAAACTTCCTCGGCCCCCGAGGGCGAAGTCGACATCCCACGAGCGACCGAGCAGGCGCTTCTCAACCCCACCGACACGGCGCCCGACAACGCCGACCCCGGTATGGGCTATATCTTTGAACATACGCGCGGCCGTAAGTGCCTGGTCTTTGCCAACTCGCGCGAGGA
Source organism: Collinsella sp. (assembly GCA_019414515.1). Classification (GTDB taxonomy): domain Bacteria; phylum Actinomycetota; class Coriobacteriia; order Coriobacteriales; family Coriobacteriaceae; genus Collinsella. The sequence goes on along the minus strand of DXLX01000048.1, from coordinate 26,148 downwards.
GGCAGAGGCCGTGTGCTCCATGCTGCGCAGCTACTGCGAAAGTCGACACGAGCCCGACCGTTTTCTCATCCACCATGGCAATCTTTCGGCATCGCTACGCGAGACGGCCGAAGAACTCATGCGCGATGAGGAGCAGGCACAAACGACCGTCACCACCTCTACGCTGGAGCTCGGTATCGATATCGGCCGTCTGGAGCGTGCGTTTCAGATCGATGCGCCATTTACCGTCAGTTCCTTTTTGCAGCGAATGGGCCGCACGGGACGCCGCGACCTTCCGCCCGAGATGTGGTTTGTCATGCGCGAGGAAGAGCCCGAGCCGCGCACGATGATGCCCGAGACCATTCCGTGGAAGCTCCTGCAGGGCATCGCGCTCGTACAACTCTATCGCGAGGAAAAGTGGGTCGAGCCGCCCGAGCTCGATCGACTCCCCTACAGCCTGCTCTACCACCAGACTATGTCGACGCTTGCCAGCACCGGCGAGCTCACGCCGGCAGAGCTTGCCCAGCGCGTGCTCACACTCAGCTATTTCCATCGCATCTCGGCCGATGACTATCGCGTACTGCTGCGTCACCTCATTAAGATCGACCATATCCAAGTCACCGAGGGCGGCGGACTCATCGTGGGTCTCGCGGGCGAGCGCATCATTAACAACTTTAAGTTCTACGCCGTATTCCAGGAAAACGAAGAGTTCACCGTTCGCAGCGAATCGGCCGAGCTGGGCACGATCGTCAATCCGCCACCGCCCGGTGAGCGTATCGCCATCGCCGGACACTGCTGGATTGTCGAGGAAGTGGACTGGAAGCGCCACACCGTCTTTGCCACGCAGGTCAAGGGCCGGGTGCCGGCCTACTTTGGCGACTGTCCCGGTGACATCAATACACACGTACTCGAGCGCATGCGCAAGGCGCTCAACGAACACGCCGCGTATCCGTACCTTATGGGTAACGCACGGGCCCGCCTTGCGCAGGCTCGTCATACGGCCGAGATTTCGGGCGCGGGAACTAAACCGCTCATTAACCTGGGCGGCGATACCTGGGTGCTCTTCCCCTGGCTGGGCAGCTACGCCTTTTTGGCCCTCGAGCGCATGCTCAAGATTAAATGTGCCGCGGAGTTGGGCCTTCGCGGACTCGACCCATCACGCCCGTACTTTATGCAGTTTAAGATGAAGGCCGACGAGGAGACGTTCTTTGAGGTGCTCGCCGCCGAGGCCGAGAAGGACTTCGATCCCATCGAGCTCGTCTATCCCGACGAGGTGCCTTATTTTGACCGCTACGACGAGTTTGTTCCCGAAGAGCTCGTGCGCAAGGGCTTTGCCGAAGGCGTGCTCGACATAGAGGGCATGAAGCAGCGTGTCCGCAGCTGGAGCGACCACGCCTAAGACCCGTCTTTTTGGGACGGAGAGACTTACTTGTCGTGAAGGACGGTGCCGAGGAAGTCGGCGTCGAAGGGCACGGCTTCGGCAAAGGCATAATCGCCGTCACTGGCGACGAGCAGGTAGTTTTCCTCGCCGCCGAACTCCGCGTCGCCGCATGGGACCACCCAGGCGTGGGCGAATACCTCGAGTGCCGCGGCAACGCAATCGCGCAGGAACGTCACGTCGCTCCCCCTGTTCGCACTCACGATATTGGCAACATAGATGCCCCCGGGGTTCAGGCTGCCTCGCACCAAACGCAATGCCTCAACCGTCGCCAGCTCGCGTACGGGCTCGGCACCGCCAAAGCAATCGCTCACGACCACGTCGTAGCGACGATGACCCACGCTCGTCACGCCCAGATACGAGCGAGCCTCAGCGGTAATCACTCGCAGGCGATCGCCCACCGTGCGCTCCAGCTCGTCCAGGTAGAACCAACGGCGCGCCAGGCGCGTAATCTCGGCATCGTACTCAATGACGTCCATGCGCAAGCTCTCGTGCGACATCAGTGCAAACTTGGGATAGGCAAACCCGCCGCCGCCCAGCATGAGCATACGGTCGATACCATGCCCGTAAGCATCACGCATTGCGTCCTCAGCCTCAAACACGTCGTCAAACGCGCGATAGTACGCAAAGACGGGCTCCGCCCAACGCTCGCCAACGTAGCTTGCGCTTTGGTAAACGCCGCCTTGCACCAATACACGGACTTCGTCGCCTCCCTCATCGTGCACGCGTTTCACACGCGCCAACCCATGGCGGGTTCGCGCAACCTGCAGACAGGCAGCACGGACAGCGACAGCGGCCGCGCCAAGCGCCGCGGCCCCCAGAGCAACGCCGGCAACGACGCCGGCAGAAACACTCGGCTTGTTCATCTAGAGCTCCTTTTGCAGATAAAGGCCATGGTCATAAAATCCAAGATGACGATAGTACTCACGTGTGCCAATCGCGCTAATCACGTTGATACGCGCATAACCCGCATCCCGGGCAATCTCGCACGCACGTTCTACGAGCAAACGCCCTAACCCGTGATGCTGCGCCGCCTGGCCTTGATCGCCCACGCGCGCCGCCATGCCATACACGTGAACCTCGCGAATCATCGCCTCGTCCGACACCGTCGGCAACTCGTCCGCATGCGCGGCAACAAACGCGCGGTCGGGCAGCGACAGGCGCAAAAAGCCCGCGATTTTGCCCTGCGGTGTCACCCACTGCAAAAAGCGCTCGTGCGTCACCGGCGTCTCGTACGCCACTTCCTCGTCAAGGGTCAACTCGTCCAGGTCGGCGCCCGCCGTGCTGATCTCGCGATAGCGAATCTCACGCACCGTCGCACCGTCACCCCAAGCAGCCAAGCGGTTCTCAACGAGCTGGCGCAGGTTGGGTTTCTTGTTGCCCACCATGATGTCATCGGAGCTAAAGTCGCGGATCATGCGGCTGATGCGGCAGAACGCCGGCGTCACCACGATGTCGTCGGCCAACACATCGAGCAGCTCGTCCTCGGTATAGGGGCGCCACTCGCCACGCTCGTAACAGCCCACCAGACGCGAGCCCTCGATGAGCGCGCACGGGTAGACCTTGACCTCGTCGGGCATAAAGGCGCCCTCGGTCATAAAGCGCTCGTAGTCGCACTTGTCCCCATCAGGCGTGGCGCCCAGCAAGTTGAGCATAAAGTGCGCGTGGATCTTAAAGCCAAACAGGCGCGCGAGCGAAAACGCCCGCTCGATCTGCGCCACCGAAATGCGGCGCTCGTTGATATCGAGTAGATGCTGGTCAAGACTCTGAATACCCATCTGAATCTTGGTGCAACCCAGGCGGCGGATGAGCGTGAGGGCCTGCGGCGTTACGGCATCGGGGCGCGTCTCGATAACGAGCCCCACCACGCGATGCTTCGCCGTCTCGTTGATGCGCTGCTGACGCTCAAGCTCCTCCATCGTTGCCGTCTGCCACTCGGCAGCCTCGCCCCATGGCGTACCGGGGCCGTACAGACGGCCCACTGCGCGGTTATAGCCACCAACGACAGCATCCACACGCCCCTGCTCGTCGGCAACGCCGGCAGCAAGCTCAGCCTCGTCTGTCGCAATGCCGGCAGCCCGATAGCGCTCGCGGCGCTCTGTTACCACCGGCGGCAGGGCATCGGCGGGAGCGTCATCGAGCAGGCGCCCTGCCTCGGCACGGCTGATGCCCGGACGCGCCAACATGGGGTTTGCCGCCACACCGGCGACGGCATCGTCATTGAGCGCACGGAAAAGCTCCGACATAAACCACGTTTGATACCCTTGCGGATAGTCGCTCCAGGTGCCACCGAGCACGATGAGCTCTATCTTGTCGGTCGCATGCCCCATCTGCGAAAGCGCGGTCAGACGAGCGCTCACCTGCAGATACGGGTCAAAGCAGTTTTGCTCCGCACGGGCGCACGCCGGCTCGGCGTGCAGATAGCTTTTAGGCATGCGCAGGTCATTGGGGCAAAACAGGCAATCGCCCGAGCATGGCCAGGGCTTGGTAATGACGGTAATGGTCGCCACGCCCGAAGCCGTGCGACGAGGCTTCATACGCAGCACCTGCAGCAGTCGACGTTCCAGCTCGGTATCGACATTCCACGCAGCCCAACGAGCCGGCTCCTCACGTTTAACCCGCTGGTAGAACGGCAGCAGACGGCGCTTGGCCAAATCGCGTTTGTCGGCACCCTCACGGCGCGCCTCGGCATGTATCAGTTTGACGAGCGCCTTGTCGTCCACGGTCTCGCCGCGACGCAGGGCCTCAAGTATGTTCAAGATAATCTGTTCCATGCCCCCATTGTAAAGGCAAAGGCGCCGGAGCCCGTCACGGCTCCGGCGCCTCCATCAAACAGCGCAGCTATGGTTTATAAGTCTTCGATAACCGCCCGTCACTCTGAATCAAATGACATGTCGCCCGAACCAACCTCAAAACGATACGTGGCGGACTTATCGCCATTATCGAATTCAAGATTCAAAATGGTCTCGCCGTCGTAGTCAAGCGGAAGGAAATCGCTCTCGAAGTCGCCGCTGCCCAAGGTGAGGCTCGCCTTAAAGCCTGTAGAGTTCGGAACCGTCATCTCCACATCACCCGAGCCCACACTCACGTCCATCGACTTCGCGGGCGCCTGGTAGAGATCGAACGTCATGTCGCCCGAACCGACCTCGGCATTCAGGGTGTCGGTCACGGTGCCCGTAAACTCAACGTCTCCCGAATTCAACGTTATAACCAGATCATGGCACGCAATGTCCGCGACCGCCAGGTCGCCCGACCCTACATTCGCCGTAATGCCCACCAGGTTATCCGCAACATCTCGCGGCAGCTCAATGGTAATTGTGCGGTCAATCGCGCGCTTATCATCGTAGTCGAACTGACTGATCTTGAGCGTAGAGCCCTTGACCTCAGCAAGGTTCCGGGTAGCCGCATCAGAAGCAGACGTTCCCTTCGCAACGCGACCGCTTTCGATAACACGCACCGGGCCGCCAGAGACACATTTAACCTCGACCGTCCCCGACGTCACGTCCAAGTCGAGCGATTGGAACGCGTCGGCATCAAACGTTTCGCTCGAAAGCTGCTGAGGCCGAGCGGAATAGTTACCGCTATCCAAGAGATCATCGTCGTCAAACATATCGTCAAAATCAGACAAATCTCCAGATAGAATACCGGTCGTACGCACCATATCGGAATGAGCCAATAGCTGCGAAGCACCAAAGACAAGCCCGATGATAAGCACAAACGCTCCGATGCCAACACCCAAGCGTACCTTGGATTCATGCGAAAGCTTCATCATTCATCACCCTCTTTGGCAATCGGCTCAGCGGTGGCCGCGGCAGCCATGTCAGCGTCAACCGAAGCGGAAACGTTCTTCCCCTTAGTCATAGCGACCGCCGGTGCCGGACCAACCTGAATATCCCCGCGCGCCCAATCACCATCGAGCGCACGCGCCACCCAGTGATAGATGGGAATCGTAAAGAAGATCAGTGCGGCAAAGGGGCCGGCGCCAAACAGGAACATCAGCAAAAAGAACAGCAGCCAGCACACAGCCCAATACGGGAACGACTGGAACGGACCTTTCACCGGAGTCACGCTGGTCGCACCGGCACCCGTCACCTGAGCCGTCGCCGCATTGGCAGCCTGCGCGCTCCAACTCGCCGCCTGCGCCGCCTTGGCCGCGGCATCACTCGCCTGTGTTGCCGCCTCGGTGGCGCGCGCCGCTGCCTCATGGGTGCGGGCACGCTCCGCGGCCTCGGCCTCGCGCTGACGGGCGCGGTCCTCGTTCTCAAATTCGATATCGTCCTCGATCTCGTCACTCGGATTGAGGAGCTCGTCCAAACTCACGCCATAGAGTTTTGCGAGCGAGATCAGGTTCTCGGTATCGGGCGAGCTCTCCGCACGCTCCCATTTACTGACCGCCTGGCGCGACAGTCCCAGCTTTCGCGCCAACCCTTCTTGGCTAAAACCCTTGCTGCGACGAAGGTCGGCGAGCCGCTGCGCAGTTTCTACATTCATGGTTCCTCCTATGTGATGCCAGCCGTGCCGCCGGACCGTTTTTGTTCTTAAGGCGCCTTGCACAGTTAAAAATCTATCCGCCACCGCCAAAAGCATGCCACCTATTCTAGTGAGATTTTTGACAACCGGCGGTTGCGGGTGCATATGAGCTGCGGAAATGTGTCCAAACAAAGCAATGACCCGTAGCTTGGTTGTCCCCGTTGCGGCGTTAACGGTAGTATGGTCGTACTGTTTATTCCGCACCGCCAACGGAGGGAGTCCCGCGCCGTGAACCGCGATTTCGCCTCATCGCTCATCCAGCTCAACAACACGTTCTATCGCGAGCACTCCGCCTCCTTTTCCGATACGCGTCAGGCCCCGTGGCCCGGCTGGGTGCGCACCATGGACATTGCGCTCGAACAGCTCGACGTCGCCACGATCGAGCATCCCGTCCGCGTCTTCGACCTTGCCTGCGGCAACATGCGCTTCGAGAACTTTGCCGCCGGCGGCACGCTGGCTGCCAAAGGCGTGGACGGCACGAGCCCCTCGGCAGACGCCAGCTGCCCCTTCGAGTTCTATGGTGTCGACTCGTGCCAGGACCTGGCCATCGATGCACGCGGCCACGCCCTGCGCATTCCCAACCTGCACTTCCAGGAACTCGACGTACTCGACGCCCTTATGAAGCTCAACCCCGCCGAGACACCCGACGTGCTTTTCGACGCCCCGCTCGCCGACATCTCGGTCTGCTTTGGCTTTATGCACCATGTGCCGTCGTGCGAGTACCGTGTACGCGTACTTGATGCCTTGGTGCGCCAAACGCGCCCGGGTGGCATCATCGCCATCAGTTTTTGGGAGTTTATGAACGACGAGCGCATGGCGCGCAAGGCCGTTCGCGCCGAAGCCCGCGCCGAGCTCACCCCGCCGTTTGAGGGTTACGATTCCGCGCAGTTTGAAGCCGGCGACCACCTCATTGGCTGGCAAAACGACCGTCACGCCTACCGCTATTGCCATCACTTTGACGATCAGCAGATTACCGACCTGGTGCGCGGCGTCCGTACGTTCTACAAGAGCGGCGAGGTCCCCGTGCGCGAGCTTGAGCGCTTCCATGCTGACGGTCGCAGCGGCGATCTCAACCGCTATGTGATTCTCAAGCGCCTGTAGGCACCGACGACTCGCCGTCGAGCCGCACCGCGTCTTTCGGGCAAACTATGCCCACCCCTTTTTCAACCCATTGACGGAACGCGCGGCCATGCGTTCCATACTTATGACCAAGGAGCCTCATGGGAGCCGTCCACGTTCGCACGCCTAAGAACTTTGTGCTCGAGGAGCGCCTGGAGCGCTACGCCGATGCGATTGAGACGAACCCCGAAATCTATGCCGGAGATTGGCGCGAGACTTGCGCGCCAGTTGGCAGCAAGCCCTTCGAACACCTTCATCTGGATCTGGGCTGCGGCAAAGGCACCTATCTGGTTGAGCGCGCTCGCCGTGAGCCCGACACGCTCTTTATCGGCATGGACCAGGAGCCCATCTGCATCACCTATGCCGCACAGAAAATCTGCGAGCAGGAACTGACCAACGCACTCGTTCTGCCCCGAGGCGCCGCATCGCTGCCGCAGCTATTTGCCGCAGGCGAGCTCGATGCCATCACCATTAACTTTCCCACGCCGCAGCCCAAGGCCAAGTACGCCAAAAAACGACTCGTCCATGTCGACCATCTGATGATCTACCGCCCGCTCTTTGCAGCCGGCGCCACCGTCACGCTGCGCACCGACAGCAAGCCATTGCGCGACTACGCCCTGGGGCAGTTCGCCGCGGCAGGCTACGACACACTTTGGGTAAGCGACAACGTCCGCCGCGACCATCCCGAGCACCCCGAGACCGAATATGAATGCCGTACGCGCGAGATGGGTGCCGTCGTCTATGGCATTTGTGCCACACCCGGCGAGAAGCCTACCGAAGAGACACTCGCAGCAGGCCGAGAGCAGGAGCAAAGTCTTGCGTGCTACCTGCCCGATAACCTCGACGAGCTCACCTATGTACCCCTGGGCATGGAAGAGGCCGTCGAGAACTTTAGAAACCGCGCCCGCAAAGGCAAGAAGCGCCTGCCGCAAGAGCACTAACTTCACGCGCCCATTTCCTGCATTTTCTCGCGCGCTGGCACCCCGCGCCGCCGCTACGCCATAATAGTTGGCGGACAATCGCGAGAGAAAGCAAACACATGGCACAGACCACGACAGATACCGCCGCCAGCACCGTCTCCGGCGCCGGCGCCGCCAGCTCATTCTCGGGCGGCACGGGAACCGAAGCCGAGTTTGGCTCGCTCGGCGCGCTCTCCCCCACCTGGTGGGAGCCCGAGGACGGCAGCGAGCCCGAACCGTGGCTTACGCCCGATCAAGCCTTCGAACGCTTCTTTGAATGGACGAGCGATCGCGGCATTGAGTTGTGGGATCACCAAGAAGAGGCCCTCATGGACCTGGCTGCCGGCGATCACGTCATTTTGGGAACACCGACCGGATCGGGTAAATCGCTCGTCGCGCTGGGCATGCTCTTTATGGGCATGGCGCAGGGCAAACGTTGCTATTACACGGCCCCTATCAAGGCCCTGGTCAGCGAAAAGTTCTTCGATCTGGTACAGGTGCTCGGCCGCGATAACGTCGGTATGATCACCGGCGACACGCACATCAACACCAAGGCGCCCGTCATCTGCTGCACGGCCGAAATCCTTGCCAACGATGCACTGCGTGAGGGCAAGGGCGCCGACGTGGGCTGCGTGGCCATGGACGAGTTCCACTACTTTGCCGACCCCGACCGCGGCTGGGCCTGGCAGGTGCCGCTGCTCACCCTGCCCCACACGCAGTTTATGCTCATGAGCGCCACGCTCGGCGATGTCACCGCCATCGCCGCCTCACTCGAGGAGCACACCGGCGCTGCTTGCGACTTGGTTGTCGACGCCCCGCGTCCTGTTCCGCTGAGCTACGACTATGTGACGACCTCCCTCGAGGGCACCGTCGAGCTCGCCATGCGCCGCGGCGAGGCCCCGCTCTATATCGTGCACTTTAGCCAGGATGCCGCCCTTGCGACGGCACAGTCGCTCGCCAATTTTGGCATCGCCAGCAAGGAGCAGCGCGAGGCCATTAAGGATGCTGCCAAGGGAACGAGCTTCTCGACGGCCTTTGGCAAGATTCTCAAGCGCCTGCTTGGATGCGGCGTCGGCGTGCACCATGCTGGCATGTTGCCGCGCTATCGCCTGCTGGTCGAGCGCTTGGCGCAGCAGGGCCTGCTGCCCGTCATCTGCGGCACCGATACGCTCGGCGTCGGCATCAACGTACCCATCCACACCGTGGTGCTCACCGCGCTCACCAAGTTCGATGGCTACAAGATGCGTCGCCTGCGCGCCCGCGAGTTCCATCAGATTGCCGGTCGCGCCGGCCGCTCGGGCTTCGACACCGAGGGCATGGTGATCGCCGAGGCACCCGAGCACGAGATCGAGAATGCCAAGCTTATGGCCAAAGCGGGCGACGACCCCAAAAAACTCCGTAAGATTAAAAAGAAAAAGGCCCCCGAGGGCTTTGTCACCTGGAACAAGCAGACCTTCGAGCGCCTAATCGAGACGCAACCCGAGACGCTCAAGCCGCGCCTGCGCATCACACACTCCATGGTGATTAGCGTGGTCGAGCAGGGCGGCGATGCCCGCGCCCGCGTACACGACCTCATCGAGACGAGCCTGCAGACTCCCGAGGAAAAGGCTAAGCTCGAGGTTCGCGCCGACGAGATCTTCGCCACGCTCATCGATTCCGGCGTCGTCGTTCGCACCGAGGTGCCGCCCGCACCCGACGCCCCGACTGACGCCGCACCAGACATCGACTATGCGCTGACGGTCGATCTGCCCGAGGACTTCGCGCTCGATCAGCCGCTCTCGCCGTTCTTGCTTGCCGCATTGGAGCTGCTCGATCCCGAGAGCGAGACCTATACCATGGACCTGATCTCGATGGTCGAGGCAACGCTCGAGGATCCCAAGCAGGTGCTGCGCGCACAGGAGCGCGCAGCACGCGATCGCGCTATGGCCGAGATGAAGGCCGACGGCATCGAGTATGAGGAGCGCTTGGAGCGCATTCAGGACGTTACGTACGAAAAGCCGCTCGAGGATTTGCTCGACGCCGCTTTTGACAAGTACCGCCAGGAAGTACCCTGGGCAAACGACTACCAGCTCTCTCCCAAGAGCGTTCTGCGCGATATGCTGGAAAGCGCGAGCGATTTTAAGGGCTACATTCAAAAGCTCGGCATCGCCCGCTCAGAGGGCATTTTACTGCGCTACCTGGCAGAGGCCTACCGTTCTCTCGACCGCACCGTACCCATCGAGAAGCGCGACGAGCGCCTGCGCGACATTATCTCGTGGCTGGGCTTTGTGGTGCGCTCGGTGGACTCGAGCCTGGTGGACGAGTGGGAGAACGCCGGCAACCCGGCAGCCCTCGACGCCGCGCCGCCGCAGGGCATCGACGAGGTCGTGGCGGACCGCCGCGGCTGCACGCTGCTGGTGCGCAACGCGCTCTTCCGCCGCGTGACCCTTGCCGCTCGCGAGCATGTTCGCGACCTGGGCGAGCTCGACGACGACTGGGGCATGAGCGAAATCCGCTGGCAAAAAGCGCTCGATGCCTACCATGAGCAGCACGAGGAAATCCTCACCGACGGAGATGCCCGCAGTGCCGCGATGTTTTCCATCGATGAGTCCGACGAGAAGGCTGCACACGTGTGGCACGTGCACCAGATCTTTGCCGACGAGGATGGCGACCACGACTTTGGCATCATGGGCGATGTCGATCTGGACGCCACGCAAGATGGCGGCGAGGTCATCTTCAAAAACTACCGCGTCGGCTTTATCGAGGACCTGCTCGAGAACTAGCCGACCATACTGGAACGAAGCGGGGCCGCTGGCAACATCGCCAGCGGCCCCGCTTTTGCACTATATGCTATGCCTTACTCGGCATCCTCGACCTCATACGAATCCGCCTCGGCTGGCTCATCGTTTGTCTCTGTCGCAGCCCCGCGCGCCTCGTCAAACGCCGTCTTCATGGTCTTGTTGCCCCACGTGAGCTTGCGAATGGTAAGATCGTCGGCCTTCTTGTTGGCCAGGCGCAGGTTGTTCTCGGAAGACAGCAACGCCTCCTTGGTTTTCTGCAGATGGCTAATCGTCTTGTCGATCTCATCGATTGCCGTTTGGAACTTGCGGCTCGCGATCTCGTAGTTGCGGCCGAAATCATTCTTGAACTTTTCCATCTTGGCTTCGAAGTTCGTGACGTCGATGTTCTGCTGCTTGTACTCCGCCAACTCCTGCTTATAACGCAGCGAACCCATGGCAGCGTTGCGAAGAAGCGTGATCATGGGAATGAAGAACTGCGGGCGGATCACGTACATCTTCTCATAGCGGTAACTCACGTCGACGATACCTGCGTTATAGAGCTCGCTCTCGGGCTCGAGCAGCGTGCAAAGCACCGCGTACTCACAGCCTTTCTGGCGACGATCGTGATCGAGTTTCTTAAAGAAGTCCTCGTTTTTATGCTTGGTCGCAGTCTCGTCGTTCTCGTTTTTCATCTCGAACATAATCGAAATGACCTCGTTACCGCTCGCGTCGCACTCGCGGAAGATAAAGTCGCCCTTGGTACCCTCGGACGCATCGTTATCTTTCTCGAAGTACGCGTTAGGGAACGCTGTCATGCGCAGACGGTTGAACTCGGTCTCGCAGTGTTGCTCGAGAGACTCGCCCACCATCTTGGTGGACAGGCGGACCTTCATGTCCTTAAGGCGCTCAATCTCTTCATCCTTGTAGCGAATCAGGTCATCGCTCGCGCGCTTGGCCTGCGCAAGCTCGAGCTCGTGTGCCGCCTTGGCCTGCTCCTCGCGAGAATCGCGCACTGCCAGCTCGCTCGTCAGCTTGGCACGCGCCTCATCGCGCTCTCGCTCCGCCGCGGCGACCGCCTCTGACAGGTTCATTTTTGCCATCAGTTCCTGCTCGCGCAGTTGGGCACGCAGGCCCTCGGCCTCTTGCTCGGACTGTGCCTTTGCGGCAGAAAACCTCTCTTGCACCTTCACGCGATAGTCAGCAAGCGCGCGCTCGGCCTCGCCGCGAGCGGCATCGAGCTCACGCTGCGACTCGGCCGCGGCGGCGGCAAGCGCCATCTCCTGGGCCTTGTCCGCCGCAGAGAGCTTTGCCTGCAATTCGGCAATCTGCGCATCGCGTGCAGCCAAATCGTTTTGAGCAGCATTGCGCGCCGCCGACTCGACGAGCTTGGCTTCGTCATCTTTACGCTCCAGCTGCGCACGCAAATTGTCGATTTTTCGCTGAAGCTCGGCATTCTCCTTTTGAGCGTCGGCACGAGCCTCAACCGCCGCGCGCTGGCTTGCGCTCTCGCGCTCTGCGGCAGCGCCCTCGAGCTTGGCGCGCAGCTCGGAAAGCTCGGCATCGCGCTTGGCAACCTCTTGTGCCAGCTTCTGCTCCGCGGCGTTCTTCTGCTCGACAAGCTGAGCGTTGCGCTGAGACTCTGCCTTTTGCAAGGCAGCCGTCGAACGCGAGCGCTCAAGTTCCAGTGCCTGCTCGCCCTCGCGCTGGACTGCCTTCACACGCTCATCCAGGTCGCGCGAAAACTCGGCATTGCGCACTTGCTTGACGATGTCCGCATAGCCAGACGCATCGACCTTAAAAACTTCGCCACAATGCGGGCACTTGATCTCGTTCATAGCAGCTCCTCGATGGACGCAAATTTCAACCGACTACACTCTACCGCGCCGCACGGACAAAAAGGCGCCGCCGCCAGAATGGCAACGGCGCCAGAACCACCACAAAGGTGCCTGTCCCCTTTGTGGTGGCATGGGTCACTACAGGTCGCGATAGTCGACCAGGCGAAGATCAGGTTGAGACCCGAGCCAAGCGCGCAGCTCAGGGTCGATCAGCGCGTCGACTTCCTTGGTACGATCGGTCGTAAGCGAGCTGTTCTCGAGGATAAACCGATCGAGATAGCCCGGGTGGCACACAAAGACGACCGTCTCGCCGTCGGACATCTCGCGAACCGTCTGCATAATCGAGTCCTTGGGTTCGTAGCCCGGCTCCATCGAATGCATCACCATGCGCAGATCAGTATTTCCGCAACGCACCACCGCCGTGGGGTCGAAGCTCGCCTTTTGCTCCTTAAGGCCCAGCTCCTGGGCAACCGCCGAGATCGCTCGGTTAAGGTTTTCGCTCATGACGGCATGGGCCTCAAAGTAATCGGGCTCGCGGCCCACAATCTCGACAAAACGGTCGTGCTGTGCGCGGATCTCGATGCAGGCCTCGTCGAAGTCTATCAGCTCCTCACCGCGCTTAAAATGCTCACGGAAGGTACGGCTGCTATGGAACTCGCCGCTCTCGTTGAGCATGCTCGGGATGAGCGCCGGATCGGCGCACGGCTTGCCCAGGCACACGTTGGTATGCTGGCCCACTGCAATATCGGCATCCGCCACGAGCGACCACCCACGCTCGGCCTCGGGCATATTAGGCATAAGGCCCGCCGAGCGCACCAGGCCCTCGTTGACGCTTCGGGCAATCCCCAGGTCAACAGCATACGAATAACCGATATCATCGGCACGAATAAGCAATTGCTTCATAACGACTCCAATCTATGGAAAGGGGCACTTGGAGTGTAGCCAAGTGCCCCAGGTAATTATCCTACCTAAACAGATGTCTTAAGCCTTAGCGGCAGCAACATCTTCCTCGAGCTGATCCTTGCTAAAGCCAAAGAGGTAGGCGATGGCAGCGGCGGCAACAAATGCAGCGCCCGATGCAACGCAACCCCAGACGAGATTAGCCGTTCCGCCGGCAACAAAGCCGGTGACGCCCAGAATATTGGTCGCGCCCAGAACATACGTTGTCACATTGGTGAGGGCTGCGATCAAACCGCCGATAGCACCGCCGGCAACCATGGCGCCCAGGCAGCGAGTGTACTTAAAGCCACAGCCATACAGTGCGGGCTCCGTCACGCCGCCCACGATACCGGAGAGCGAGAAGCCGAGCATGGCGCCCTTCTCGTCGGTCTCCTTAAGGCGCAGGAAGGCACCGAAGGCCATGCCCCACGTAGCGAACTGAGAGATACCGGCCGCGACCATAACGCAGGAGTCGGAGCCCAGGGTGAGCAGCTGCACAATACCAAGGGCAAGCAGGACCTGGTGCATACCGGTCATAACTAGGAACTCCCAAAGTGCGGCAATGACGAAGAGGGAGAGGATGGTGACGATGCCGCCGGCGTTACCGAGACCGAACATAAAGTTGCCGACCATGCTGCCCAGGATGGAGCCAATCGGAGCCAAAGCGCACAGCGAAACGGGAATCATGACGGCCATGGTGCCCACGGGTACAAACACCGTAGAGAGCATGTCGGGAACGACCTTCTTCATGAACTTCTCGACGACCATAAGCACCGGCATGGACAGAACCATGGGGAGCACGGTGGAGGAATAGTTGTTCAGCTGGGCCGGCAGTACGCCGTAGACCATGGTGGTCGTTACGCCCGAATCCGCCGCAGCGTTGACCAACGTCATGAACTCAGGAGCAATGAGCACACCGCCGAGCATCATGCCGAGTGGCTGGCTGCAGCCAAGCTGCTTCGCAGCAGCCCAACCCAAATAAACGGGAAGGAAATAATAGCCAGCGTTATAAATCCAGTTGTAGAAGAAGTTGTAGATGTCGGAGTCGGCAGACCAAATACCGAGCATGCCGTCACCGCAAACCACGGCGATGGTACGGAACATGGCAGCGCCCATGATGATGGGGATCGTCATGACCATGGTCTTGGAGAGATAGTTGAGGATCTTGTTGCCCACAGTCTTGAGCGTCAGCGGCTCCTTGGTGCCGCTATCGAGGTTCTCGTCAATGGAGCCTTCGCCTTTAACTCCCAGCGCAATGGCGGCGTCGTAGACCTTCGGTACGTTCTGGCCAATGATGACCTGATACTGGCCGCCAGACCACTGTGCGCCCAGTACACCCTTGATCTTCTTAACTTCATCGTCATTGGGGATGGACTGATCCTTGAGGTTCAGACGCAAGCGGGTCATGCAGTGCGTCACGTTCGTCACATTGGAGGCGCCGCCGACGGCAGCAAGCACATCCTCGGCAATCTTCTTGTTATCGACAGCCATGTCGAATCCCTTCTCTTCCAACTAAAGGTCTGTGGGGCTTCACAGCATCAAGACGCACGATTCCGCTCGCGCCTGCGCAGCGCGCGACGCCCGTTGGCAAGAGATTTCATTGCATGTGATTCCCGGGTGGATCGACATGAAAAAAGCCCCACGCACAACCGACGGAGACCCAATAATGGCCTCGACAGAATCGGTAGTGCCTCTCGGAGCTGCACCGTGAGTAACACCCAACACACGGCGAGTATATGCGGCAGATACGTTTACTGTGGCTCAGATTGCCGACAAACGGTAGGAAACGACCCGCGAACGGTCACTATGACGGAAATAAAACGCCAGAGAACCTATTTATTCAAGCTTGCAGGAGCCACGCGATTCACGTGCATGATCAGATAGACGAGCTCTTCTTGGGCCAATGGCTCGCCAAAGGCCTCTTGAATCAGAGCGTCAATACGATGAGCGCAGCGCGATGCCGCAGGATATTGCTCCACGAGCACGTCGTAAAGACCTGAGTTCTCGGTGTCAATCGGCTCTTTCTTTGCCACGCGATCGAGCAGATAGCGCACATGGGTGGCAAAGCGAGTAAAAGCAAACGACGAGCGATCGACCGTCACGCCCAACTCTTCCTGAATAATCGCAACCGTCATATCGAGAAGATGTTCCTCGTGCTGCTCGGCAAGTACACGCCGCTCGCTCGGCTTAATCGCCGCATTGATAATCGACATGGCGATACCCGCGGCCTCACTCTGGGGCATGCGAACGGCAAAAATTTTCTTAATGCCGCGAACGGCTAGCTCGCCCAATCGATACTCAATAGGATGCAGCTGCTCCAGATCGCGCTTGAGCGGCAACGACACCACCATATGTTCACGGGCGCGCTTAATGGCAAACTGGATATGATCTGCCAGCGTAATGGGCAGATTAGGACTCAATTCGTACGAAAGCTGTCCGGTCGCAATATCTGCCAGCTGAGCAGAAAACTCAAGCACCTCGGGGTCGACCTCGTCGATGAACGCCAGATACTTTGAATCGATGCCGTAAAAGGTGCGCGTGACGACGTCCAGGTCGACCTCGTGCGGCATGTCGCCAAAGCCGATGCCGCGACCCAACGCGATGAGCTGGCGCCCCGCTCCGTCTTCGCAGATGGCAGCGTTGTGGTTAATGCGCTGGATAACCCTCATGGAATCATCGCTCCTACTAAAACGCACCGTGTAGACCATCCACACGGCGCGTTTATTCTACCTGCACTTGCAGCTACAGTCCAAAGAAGCTCAAGATCTGGTCTCGGCTTACGGGCTTGTAATCGTTGGCATCGAGACCGACATCGTAGCGGAAGATGGGGCGTTCGCGATCGCGGTTGCGCGCGTTGGTACGGTCTCCCCTGCTGTGGATATGCCCGTGCAGCATGATGGCGCCACGCGCCTTGCCATTCCAACTGAGCATGGGGTAGTGGCTCATAACCAGACGGTGGCCCTTGGCATAGCCGGGAGCAATCTCCAGGTAATCGCGCACGTCTTCCCAAATCTGCGGTGCGCCAGGATCTCCCCAGTCGCCGTCATGGTTGCCACGGATGAGAGTCACGTTCTGGCATTCGATGCGCTCGCGCAAGCGCACCGCCTCCGCCATGGGCAAGCGATACGTAAAGTCTCCCAGGATATAGAGACGGTCGTCCGCCGCCACGCACTCATTGATGGCATCGATGACCTTGCGGTTCATCTCCTCGACCGAGCCAAACGGCCGGTCCATGTCGTGCAAGATATTCGTATCGCCCAGGTGCAGGTCGGCGGTAAACCACATCATCGTCTCTGTCCTCATTTCGCAATGCGTCTAACACGTGCCTAGTATACAGACGCTTTGGCGCGGCGGTTAGCCAAAGAGCCCACCGAACAGGCCCCGGCGGCGCTTGTCTTGCTTTTTCGACGCGTCACCCCGGGCGTTCTTGTCCTGGCGCTTCTTACGATCCTGCTCCAACTCATCGTCATCGAGTAGCATATCCCACTCAAACGGATCGTCTGCCAGATCGAACAGATCATCGCCATCAAACATGGCCGCCTCCCTTGCCGATTAGCGAGCGTCCACCACGTAGAGGCCAACGCGCACCTGATGCCACGGGCTGCGCTCGGGAGCAACCTGCTGCACGCGGACCTCAAATACGTCCTCATGGCCGTAATACATCATCAAGGACAGCGGGCCGACCTCGTTTCCCGGAACATAGCCAAGTTTGGTCTTGCCATAGTAGATCGCAACCGCCTCGGGATCATGGGGATTATCGCGCTCGGCGCACAGCGTCAGTTTATCGCCCGCTTTAAGATCGCCTAGGACCAAAGCGCCGTCGGCATACTGAAATCCCGCAATATGAAACGACAGAAGAACACGCGAAGGCTCGTACATGGCAACTCCTCTAACGGCCGGATAAACCGGCGCTTAACCTTATTGAGAAGTCTACGGGCCCGTGCGGACACAAATTCATCCTGTCTGCGTCTTTTCGACCGTTTGTCCTTACGCCATCTGATTCTAATGCACAAACATGCGCACGAACTTGTGCTTCCAGCTTGCGTAAGGAGCATAGCGGAATGGCACGTCCAGCCAGGTTGCCTTGTTCACGATGCTCTTCTTGTGGCTAAACGTATCGAAGCTCTCGCGGCCATGGTACTGCCCCATACCGCTCGCACCCATGCCGCCAAAGCCCATATGGCTCGTGGCCAAATGCATGATGGTGTCGTTGACACAGCCGCCACCAAAAGGCACGTAACGCACAAAACGCTGCTGAACTGCGCGATCCTGGCTAAAGATATACAGGGCCAGCGGCGTCGGGCGATTCGTAATGAATGCCTCGGCCTCATCCAAGCTCTCAAACGACAGCACCGGTAAGATGGGACCGAAAATCTCCTCCTGCATTACGGCGTCCTCAGGCGCCACGCCGTCTAGAATTGTCGGCTCAATCTTGAGCGATGACTCGCGCGCTGTGCCTCCCAGCACAACCTTATCGGGATCGATCAGCCCGCGCACGCGCGCAAAATGCTTGGCGTTGACGATATGGCCGTAATCCTCGTTATCGAGCGGATGCTCGCCAAACATACGGTGGGCCTCTTCCTTGATGAGCCCCAGCAGCTCGTCGTGCACGCTCGTATCGACCAGCAGGTAGTCGGGCGCCACGCAGGTCTGCCCCACGTTGAGCCATTTACCAAAGGCGATGCGCCGTGCCGCGACCTTCAAGTTTGCCGTCGCATCCACGATGCAGGGACTCTTTCCGCCCAGCTCAAGCGTCACGGGCGTAAGGTTTTTACTTGCGCGCTCCATGACGAGCTTGCCGACCGGAACGCTACCGGTAAAGAAAATCTTGTCCCAGCACTCGTCGAGCAGCGCTTCGTTTTCGGCGCGCCCGCCCTCGACAACCGTCACCAGGCGCGGATCAAATGCCTCTTCACAGATTTGCTTGAGCACCGCGCTCGATGTCGGAGCATAGGCGCTCGGCTTGATGACCACGGTATTGCCCGCGGCAAGAGCGCCGGCGAGCGGCTCGAGCGTTAGCAAAAACGGGTAGTTCCAGGGCGCCATGATGAGCGTGACGCCATAGGGCACGGCTTGCGTTTTGCACACACTCACGGCGTTGGCAAGGTCACACGGACGCAGGCGCGGACGACTCCATCGAGCCACATGAGCGATCTGATGACGAATCTCGGAAAGCGACGTGCCGATCTCGCACATATACGCCTCGTCATGCGACTTTCCCAAATCGGTCTTGAGCGCATGGGCAATATCGGCCTCGTGCGCCCGTACCGTATCGCGTAAACTCACGAGCGCGCGGCGTCGAGCATCGACATCAAACGTGGCGTGCGTCTTAAAGTAGGTGCGCTGATCGCCGACGATGCGCGCAATTTCCTCGGTGTTCATGGCACCCTCCTAGTTCTCGTCCTCAAACATACCACCCGCGACGACCTCGTACATACGCTCGAGCTCCAAACGGTCCATCAAAAGCGGAACGGGGTACAGGGGATTGGCCTCGGCATCGGCATGCACCGCCATCTCAGGAATGTCGGAGCGGCGAATACCTGAGACATATTTGGGGATTCCCAGGGCCCCGTTCATGCGGTCGACCCAATCGATAAAGGCCTCGGCCGCAAGACTATCCTGTGCGGTAGCCGGCGCAATGCCCGCCATGCGAGCGAGGTCGGCAAGCTTGGGGGCGGCGGCGTCACCATAAGCGCGAAGCATGTGCGGCAGGATGATCGCGTTGGCCAAACCGTGCGGAATTCCGTATCGGCCGCCCAGACTGTGCGCGATGGCATGCACATATCCGACATAGGAGCGGGTAAACGCAACACCCGCCTTATACGCCGCCGAAAGCATATTGCGACGTGCACGCATGTTGTCGCCATGCTCATAGGCCTCGAGCAAATTGTCGTGGATGAGCTGAACCGCCTGTCGCGCCATCTTGCGCGTATAGGGCGTGGTGCTTCGCCCGATAAAGGCCTCGACAGCATGCGTCAGGGCGTCCATGCCCGTCTGCCCCGTAATGGAGGCGGGCAGGCCGCGCGTAAACTCGGGGTCGTGCACCGCAAAGCGCGGGATGAGCACAAAGTCGTTAATGGGGTACTTGTAGTGCGTCTCGTCATCGGTAATTACCGCCGCAAGCGTGACCTCGCTTCCCGTGCCTGCCGTGGTGGGAACGGCGATGAGCAGCGGCAGGCGACGATGAATCCGCAGCAGGCCGCGCATCTTGTTGATGGGCTTGTTTGGCTGCGCGATACGTGCTCCCACGCCCTTGGCACAGTCCATGGCCGAGCCACCGCCAAAGCCGATAATGGCCTGGCAGGCGCTCTCTCGATACAGGGACGCCGCTTCCTCCACATTTGAGACCGTGGGATTCGCTGATGTTTTGGCATAGACCGCAGCGCCAATTCCCTTGGACGCGAGCGCTGTCTCGAGCGGTGCCGTGAGCCCCAGACGGGCAATGCCGGGATCCGTCACGATAAGAACCCGCTGTATCGAACGCTCTTGAAGCACTGTGGGCACATCCTCAGCGTGTTCCAGAATGCGTGGCTCGGTATAGGGCAGCAACGGCAATGCGATGCGAAAAACCGTTTGATACGTTCGGCACCAGGCGCGGCGGGCTAGATGCATAAAGGAAACTCCCTCATTTGTTGATTGGTCAACATTTGCTCGACCGATTGTACTCAGCGGCGGTCAAAGACGGCCTGCTAATCGTTAATCAATCAACATCTTCATATCTCAAAATTGTTTTATTAAAAATCATTCCTAATAGGCTTCACTTTCAGTCTCATTTATGGATAATAGAACTCGTCAAGACGCACGTCCGGAGAGGGCCCTTATGGGACCGGGCGAGCGCACCATCGCCATCGATCGAAAGGATCGAATCATGAAGTTTGTTTGCCCCGTTTGCGGTTATGTGGAAGAGTTCGACGGCGACCAGCTGCCCGAGGACTTCAAGTGCCCCCAGTGCGGCGTTCCCGGTTCTCGTTTCCTGAAGCAGGAGGAGGGCCAGTTCGAGTGGGCTGCCGAGCACGTCGTGGGCGTCGCCAAGATGGAGGGCGTCTCCGAGGACATCGTTGCCGACCTGCGCGCCAACTTTGAGGGCGAGTGCTCCGAGGTCGGTATGTACCTGGCCATGGCTCGCGTCGCTCATCGCGAGGGCTATCCCGAGATCGGCCTGTACTGGGAGAAGGCTGCCCACGAGGAGGCAGAGCATGCCGCCAAGTTCGCCGAGCTCCTGGGCGAGGTCGTGACCGACTCCACCAAGAAGAACCTCGAGATGCGCGTTGAGGCCGAGAACGGCGCCACCGCCGGCAAGACCGATCTCGCCAAGCGCGCCAAGGCCGCTGGTCTCGATGCCATCCACGACACCGTGCACGAGATGGCTCGCGACGAGGCTCGCCACGGCAAGGCTTTCGCCGGCCTGCTCAAGCGCTACTTTGGCTAAGCCAACCGCCTGAGACATAACCTCAAGCTCGATGAGGCCCGGACCGTATTGGTTCGGGCCTTTTTCGTGCCTCATGAACTTGTTAACGCCCTGAAATAGGACCGCCTTCGGCATCGGCTTCTCGTCAAAAACTAAGTGAGTAGACTTTTTGGAACTTGCCGAGCACGCCATCCATATTGCTTTATAAAGCCGCAGGTAAATGACTTGTTGCAAAACGGCTTGGTCGCCAAAGTGCCAAAAGTCTACTCACTTAGAACCGCAGCCGTCCACGATCGAGCCATTTTGTGTCTAGCGGGCATCTTTCCGTCGATTACTCCCAATTTTGTCCAGTCAATGAATAGTTCAGACCGGAGTAATGCCTCAGCCCTTTGCTCATCCGAGCTTTTATCACGATATTCAACATCGAGCATCCTGCATACGGCCTTAACGATCGCGCGGAATCTATCCTCATCCGATATCTGTCTGTGTGTAAGGAGAAGCACATCGTAGCCCATGGCCTGAAGGGCCGTCATGCGGTCAGCGTCACGCAAGCCATCCCCTGCGCGTCCGTGCGAGGCCTTTCCCTGACATTCAATGGCCACCTGTCGCCTACCGTCCGGCGAAGAAAGAAGTAGGTCGATATATACACGGGACTTTCCCACAATCGCTCGAGCACTTGTGCTTAACGTCACTTCGACATTGAGCTCTATGCCGCAAAACCCTTCGCCTCCCAGGGCTCGCGGCAGTCCAAGCAACAAAAACGCCTCGACCTCAAAAGGCGACGCGGCACCCAATGGAACGAGTTGCGATACCGCCATAAATCTATTGCCGTAACGCATCCCGCAAACATCTGAACAAAAACGGTCAAGGTCTCCGCCCAAAACCAAAGCGTCTCGACGCCATAAACTTGAAGTGATGCCGTCCTCGGACGGGCAGCGCACCCAACCGAACGTTGTCGAAATCGCGCCCGAATCAATTGCACGCGAAAGCTCCGCCTCAAGCGCCACCGGCAGAGCACACACCGCAAACAAGCCACACATCTCCGCCAACACAAAAAGAAGCTGGAGATCCGTCAGATGTCGAGACATGATAAATGCCGTCAGTAGAGGAGACGTGACCAAAAATCCATGCTCCGTTTCCAACACAGATTCCCTGGGGAGCTCACCAAGGAACAGCCGCTGCCTAATGCTGACAGGGCAGGTCCGTTTGTTTCTCGTCCGAACCAATGTATACAACGGAAAACCGAGCGCGACTGCAGCCGTCGGGTTGCGGGCGAGATCATATCGCTGCCGGTCTTCTTCCGGTCGTGGAAACGGCGGACACAAAGCGCGGACTTGAGGAGGCAAACGCCAGTACCTAAAAGCCGATATGTCACAAAGTAGATCATTCATAGGCACAGGAAAACACGGATTTCAACCCAATCGGTCTCGCATTGGCGCGAACGCAACAAAAATGGCACCGAACGGACTGCTAAGTTTTCAACAGCCCTCCCCAACTGACCAAAAGCTTGCCGAGAGCTGGACGAAGCACTGTTGAAAACCCCATTTTTTTCTCATGCAGAAGCTTTGCGCGGCAAGTGAGTAGACTTTTTCGAACTTGCCGTGCAGACCAGCCAAATTGCTTTATAAAGTCGCAGGTAGATAGCTTGTGGTAAAACGGCTTGGTCGCCAAAATGCCAAAAGTCTACTCACTTAGATTGCAGAGCGCCCCCCCCATTAGCTGCAATTCCAAGGTAGTTAGCACTTTTGGATTCAGATCGTCATACTGAACAAGAATTTGACTTGAGTTTTCAGGGACAAATGCACCATCGGCACACCAATAACAGTCACTGATATCGATAAACGGAATAC
The DNA here is from genome assembly GCA_019414515.1 of Collinsella sp. Classification (GTDB taxonomy): domain Bacteria; phylum Actinomycetota; class Coriobacteriia; order Coriobacteriales; family Coriobacteriaceae; genus Collinsella. The sequence continues at coordinate 3,332 of DXLX01000048.1, read as the reverse complement.
CCGAGCGCGTGAGAGCCCGCGCAAAAGAGCTTCCACCCGTTCCGCGCTCCGCAACAACAGTGCAGTAAAGGCCCGCGTCCGCATGCTCGATCGAGACCTCCCCTGCCGGAAACGCTTTCCGTACAAGCGCCGCCAGGCCATCACGCGCCTCGCGAGCACGAACACGCACGCGGTTCACATGCCGCTCGTAATCACCCGATTCCAGCAAACGTGCCAAAGCGACCTGGTCAACAGAACTCACCGACGAGGCGTAGAAACCAAGGCTGCGCCTAAACCGCTCCATCAGCTCATCGGGCAACACCATGTACGCTAGACGCAGCGCCGATGACAGGCTCTTCGAAAACGTGTTGGTGTAGATAACCGACTGGGCGGCATCGATCGACGCGAGCGCGGGAATCGGCTTACCAGCAAGGCGAAACTCACAATCAAAGTCATCTTCGATGAGATACCGGCTCGGCTGCTCGGCGGCCCAGCTCAGCAGGGCATAGCGACGCGCAATGCTCGTCACAAGGCCGGTCGGATACTGATGGGACGGCATCAGGTGAAGGACATCGGTCCCGCTTTTCTGCAGAGTGCTCAAGCCCACGCCCTCATCATCCAACGGGATATGTCGAACTTTGCAGCTCATAGCCTGATAGATGCGCGTCAGACGCAAATAGCCCGGGTCCTCAACGGCATACACCTTGTCCGCGCCAAGCAACTGAACCAACATGGTATCGAGCAGCTGGGCGCCCGCGCCGATAACGATGTTATTGGGATCGACATTCATGCCCCTCGTCCCACGCAGATGGTGAGCAATTGCGCGTCGTAGCCGAGCGGTGCCCTGTGCCGGTGCGGGCGAAAAGACCTCGCGTTCGTCTTCGGATGTCAGCGTCGCCCGTAGCGCGCTTTGCCAAAGCCGCGCCGCCTCCAAAGCGGAAGGAGAAAGTGTATCGAATCGCTCGGTCCGTCCATCGGCATCATGCGCGCTGGGGCCCACAGAGACGGTATCTCGGTCGATGCTCCCCGTAGTCAAAGGCAAAACCGGTGCATCCGGAAGCTCGCAAGCGTAGTAGCCCCGACGCGGCATTGAACAAATATAGCCCTCGGCAAGTAACTGGTTATATGCATTCTCGATGGTAATGACACTGATTCCCAGATGACTGGCAAAGGCGCGCTTAGACGGAAGATGTTCCCCCGCCGCAATGCGTCCAGCTACGATATCATCTCGAATTTGCTGGTAAACATACTCATAGAGCGATGCTTCGCCGCGTTTTTCCAAATTATAGTCAAGCATGTGTTTGCCACCTGACCTTATCGCGCTGTTCAATCTGGTATTAGTCTGGCCTTGTTATTATCTCGAAAACTGAGTATTTCGCCATACCCAGCTCCCCGATAGGATGTTCCGTCAAGCAATGCACATGCCAACAAAGGGAGCAACCATGGCAGAACAGACCAGCAAGGCCGATCGCGTCAAACTCAATCGCGAGCTCGCGCAGATGCTCAAGGGCGGCGTCATCATGGACGTCACCACGCCCGAGCAGGCACGCATCGCCGAGGAGGCGGGCGCCTGCGCCGTCATGGCACTTGAGCGCATCCCGGCCGATATCCGTGCCGCAGGCGGCGTCTCGCGCATGAGCGACCCCAAGATGATCAAGGGCATCCAAGAGGCCGTCTCCATCCCCGTTATGGCCAAGTGCCGCATCGGGCACATTGTCGAGGCGCAGGTCCTGCAGGCCATCGAGATCGATTACATCGACGAGTCCGAGGTTCTTTCCCCTGCCGATGACGTCTATCACATCGACAAGGCCCAGTTTGACGTGCCGTTTGTCTGCGGCGCCCGCGATCTGGGCGAGGCGCTGCGCCGTGTTGCCGAGGGCGCCACGATGATCCGCACCAAGGGCGAGCCGGGCACGGGCGACGTGGTCCAGGCCGTGCGCCACATGCGCAAGATCCAGAAGCAGATCCGCGACGTTGTTGCCCTGCGCGACGATGAGCTCTTTGAGGCAGCCAAGCAACTACAGGTTCCGGTCGAGCTGGTGCGCGAGGTCCATGCCACGGGCAAGCTTCCCGTCGTGAACTTTGCCGCCGGCGGCGTAGCGACCCCCGCCGACGCTGCGCTGATGATGCAGCTGGGTGCCGAGGGCGTCTTTGTCGGCTCGGGCATCTTTAAGAGCGGCGACCCCGCCAAGCGCGCAGCCGCCATCGTCAAGGCCGTGGCCAACTTCACCGACGCCAAGCTCATCGCCGAGCTTTCGGAGGACCTGGGCGAGGCCATGGTGGGCATCAACGCCGATGAGATCGAGATTATCATGGAGGAGCGCGGGCGCTAGTCCGGCAGAAAGGATCGCACATGAGCGATTATGCAGACCAGACGGTCGCCGTGCTGGCGGTCCAAGGCGCTTTTGCCGAGCACGAGGCAAGACTATCCGAGCTGGGCGCACACTGTATTGAGCTGAGGCAGGCGGCCGATTTGCAGCAGAACTTTGACCGCCTGGTCCTTCCCGGCGGCGAGTCCACCGTTCAGGGCAAGCTACTTGCCGAACTCGGTATGCTCGAGGGGCTTCGCACCCGCATTGTTGAAGGCATGCCTGTATTGGGAACTTGCGCCGGCTTGATTCTGCTGGCGCGCGACCTTGCCGCCCACGACGATAAGGGGACGCCGCGCCTGGCAACCATGGATGTACTCGTTGAGCGTAATGCCTATGGCAGACAGCTCGGCAGCTTTCACACCAAGGGGCAGGTAGACGGCATCGACGGTGAAGTGCCATTAACATTTATCCGTGCGCCCCGCATCGTCGAGGTGCACGGCGACGCCAAGGCCTTGGCCGAAGTCGATGGCCGTATCGTCGCCGCCCGTCAAGACAAACAGCTCGGTGTCACCTTCCACCCCGAGCTCGACGACGACACCCGCCTCCACGAGCTCTTCCTCCAAATGTAGGCAGAAATCAAACGAGCGTGGATTTTCGGACGCATAGCAAATGAGAGTGGATAATCTCCCACTTTGAGCTCGAATGCAGACTCAAACCGGGAGATTATCCACTCTCATGCTATGTAGTCGTTGGGGATGTTCTTAAACGACTAGTCAAACAAGAACGTTCCCAACGACTACATTGCGATAGACGGCCACGTTTGCCCAGATAAAACCGACCAAAATAAACTTGTCCCCCTTTTGGTAGGTTTGGATCAAGGCAACGCCGATGTTTTGGTATCGACAGACACTATGACCCAATCCGAGGGCACTAAAAAGATAGGAGCCCCCGCTCGTGGCCGCGGGTCGGGGCTGCGACAATGATGTTGAAGTGCCATAGGCGCAGCCGCGCCGCAACGAGGTTGGGAGGCTCCCATGCCAA
>DXLX01000047.1 GCA_019414515.1 Collinsella sp. | reverse complement strand
CGGGGCCATTGTGGCTCTTGACAGCGGATTGGGTCATATGAGCGAAAGCCCGCCAGAGCGAGCAAGGTGCCTTGAAACAAGGCAGCATTGACCTTCTGGTCATGCCGCCGAAGTTGAAAGGCAGATTGCCGCTCTGGCGGGTTTGCAGCGTCAACTGGTTACGCGGTTTGGTAAAACCGCGTAACTAACAAATGAGCATGGCATCGCCAAAGCTGAAGAAGCGATAACGTTCTTCGATAGCGGCGGCGTAGGCATCCATGATCTGGTCGCGGGAGGCAAGCGCGCTCACGAGCATCATGAGCGTGGAACGCGGCACGTGGAAGTTGGTGATCAGTGCGTCGACCACGTGATAGGTCGAGCCAGGCATGAGGTAGAGCTGCGTTGTCGCGTTCTCGCGCACCACGATGTCACCGCGGCCGAGCGTGTCGGCGCCATCCTCGCGGCCTTCAAAATAGCGCGCCGTCACGGCCGGATCGGACACCGGCGCGTCTGCGTCAAACGCGCTCTCGAGCGAGCGCACCGCGGTGGTGCCGACGGCGATCACGCGATGTCCCTCGGCCTTCGCCTTATGCACGGCGTCGACAACTTCCTGCGACACGTGGTAGCGCTCGGTGTGCATCACATGCTGCGTGGGATCGTCCTCCTCCACCAGACGGAAGGTATCGATGCCCACCTCGAGCTCGACGGCGGCAAACTTCGCACCCTTGGCCTCGATAGCGGCCATGAGCTCGGGGGTAAAGTGTAGGCCCGCCGTGGGAGCGGCAGCCGAGTGCTCCTCCTTCATGGCGTAGACGGTCTGGTACTTCTCGGGATCGCCCTCGTAATCGGTAATGTAGGGCGGCAGCGGCACGTGACCGGCAGCATGGATGGCCTCGTCGAGCGTGCGCTGCTCGCCGGCGGCATTGCAACCGGCCGGCTCAAAGCGCACCAGACGGCCACCGCGGCTATCGGTGACAAAGTCGACAACCTCGGCCGTCAGCACCACGGGCGCACCCTCGGGCGCATGGGCGCCACCGGCGCGATACTCAATCTGAGCACCGGGCTTCAGGCGCTTGCCCGGCTTGACCAGGCACTCCCAAACGTGACCCAGCGGGTCAACATCCTCGCGGCGCTTGAGCAGCAGCGTCTCGACCACGCCGCCCGAGCCCGTCTTGCGACCGATCAGGCGGGCCGGCATCACGCGCGTCTTGTTGATGACGAGCACATCGCCCGGCTCGATATAGTCGATGATGTCACGGAAGATGCGGTGCTCGACGGTACCGCCGTGCTCCAGCGGCGTTCCCGCCTGGGAGCCCTTGCGATCCACCACCAGCAGGCGGCAGGAGTCGCGCGGCTCGGCAGGAGCCTGGGCAATCAGTTCCTCGGGAAGGTTGTAGTCAAAATCATCGGTACGCATAGACACGTCGGATACTCCTTATATAGCTAAAGTCCGCTCTACATCCTAGCAGGCTGTCAGCCCAAAAGAACTACTTTTTGGACGCTTTGCGCTCGTCGCGGATGCGGGCGCGGTCCATGGCCGCCTCGACGGCCGAGAATCGGCAGCCGCAATAATTCTGCCGATACATGCCCAGCTCGCGCGAACGGCGCGTGGCCTCGGGGTAATACGGGCGAAAATCGCGAATGACCGGGGTGAGCCCATGTGCCGCCGCCAAGCGCTCAAGCACGTCATTACAGGTATCGAACAGCTGATACGGCGAGACGGCGAGCGTCGTACCCACATATTCGAACCCGCGCTCCTGGGCCACGCGGCACGCCTCGGCCAGGCGCAGAGCATAGCACACGCGACAGCGACGGGCTCGATTGGCGCCCAACGGGGCCACGCCGGCCTCCCAGCGCTCGCGGTCCTCCCCCGCCTCGATGAGCTCAATGCCGCCATCGGCACACCACCGGCGCAGCTCGTCCAAGCGCCGCTGCCATTCATCGCGCGGCTGAATATTGGGGTTTGTCCAGCAAATCGTGGGTTCAAACCCCTCCTCGCGCAGCAGACGAACCGGTTCCAGCGAGCACGGCGCGCAGCAAGCGTGCAGCAGCAACGGCTTCATGGACATCTCCTCTCCCACAATGATTTTTTAATCCCCGTCCCAGAAAAATCATCCCAAAAGACTACCTTGCGAAAAAGCGGACGCCAAAGGACGTGTCCTCGCAGGCGACAATGCGGCGGTCGCGCAGGATGGTCCGCACGTAATACCAGTCGCCCACACAGCCCGACAAATGCAAGCCGGCCGCCAGGTAGCACATCAGCGGATAGCCCGAAAACGCAAACCCCAGGGCAAACGCCGCCGTCACAACAACCGTCGGCGCCAGGCAAACTGCCACGTACCGCCGGCGCGAATAGACCACGCCCTCGGCGCAGGCATAGATCATCGCCGTCTCGCGATTCGCCCCAAAGGTCACCTTCGCGCCCGCAGGCGCCAGAAGCTTAAATAACACACCGTGCACCAGCTCGTGCACGGCAAATGACGCCGCCGAAACCGCAGCCAAGCCGACTATCCAGCCCAAAACCGCCGTCCAGCCGCCCGCGTCCGCCATATCCAAGTCTGCGGGCCCGCCCAGCAGCATAAACACCGGCACCAGGCACACGGCAAACACCACAAGCACGGCCATCCCCCACACAAAGCAGGCGTGCAGAAATTCCTCGTCCTCAAACGCATGTATGTTGGAAATCTCATTCATAGCATCTTAGGATAGCGCCCCTGCCACGTACCCGTCCGCATGTGCGATAATGTCGAACGATATGCACGAATTGACCACCGCGTCGTCAGGCCTTGCGCCCGGCCGCGCCCTCACCATATGCGAAGGAGTCCCATGGCATCCAAATACTCCATGAACGACCGTCCCAGCTGGCCTCGCCGCGCCATCGTTACCGCCGGCGAGCCCTACGGCAACAAGGGCCTTCACTTTGGCCACGTTGGTGGCGTCTTTGTCCCGGCCGACTTCTTCGCCCGCTTCCTGCGCGACCGTCTGGGCCGCGAGAACGTCATCTTCACCTCGGGCACCGACTGCTATGGCTCGCCCATCATGGAGAGCTACCGCAAGCTCAAGGAGAACGAAGGCTACGACAAGTCCATCGGCGAGTACGTCGAGTCCAATCACTCCCGCCAGGCCGCGACCCTCAACAACTACAACATCAGCTGCGATATCTACGGCGGCTCGGGCCTTGAGCCGGCTGCGCAGATTCACAACGAGGTTACCGCCGAGATTATCGAGCGCCTGCACGAGCAGGGCACCATCTCCAAGCGCTCCACGCTGCAGTTCTACGACGCCAAGGCCGGCACGTTCCTCAACGGCCGTCAGGTGATCGGCCGCTGCCCCATTCAGGGCTGCAAGTCCGAGAAGGCGTACGCCGACGAGTGCGACCTGGGTCACCAGTTTGAGCCCGAGGAGCTCATCGCTCCCAAGAGCCAGCTCACCGGCGAGGTGCCCGAGCTGCGCCCGGTCGACAACCTCTACTTCGACCTGCCGGCCTACCTCGACTTTATGAAGACCTACACCGCCAAGCTCGCCCAGAACCCGCAGGTCCGCTCCGTGGTCTCCAAGACCATGGAAGAGTGGCTGCTGCCGGCGCAGCTCTACATCCAGAACAAGTTCCGCGAGGCCTTCGACGCCGTCGAGGACCAGCTGCCCGAGCACACCGTGCTGGAGCCCGAGGGCAACAAGAGCAGCTTTACCGTCACCTTCCCCAGCTGGAAGGAGCGCGACGACGCCCACGCGGTGCTCGCCAACGGCGGCGTGCGCTTCCGCAGCGGCAAGGCACTCGTGCCCTTCCGCATCACCGGCAACATCGACTGGGGCGTTCCGGTGCCCGAGGTCGACGGCGTGAACGACGTCACCTGCTGGTGCTGGCCCGAGAGCCTGTGGGCGCCCATCAGCTATACGCGCACCGTGCTCGCACGCGATGCCCGCGCCGCCGGCGTAACTGAGGGTGTCGCCGCCCAGGATGCCGCCCTCATGGGCGAGCCCGCCGCCGATTCCACGCAGGTACCCGCACCCACCTACCAGCACAGCTCGCTCGACTGGCGCGACTGGTGGTGCTCGGACGACGCGCAAATCTACCAGTTCATCGGTCAGGACAACATCTACTTCTACTGCATCGCGCAGACCGCCATGTGGGAGGCCCTGGGCTGGAACCTCACGCAGAGCACCGTCAGCGCCTGCTACCACCTGCTCTACATGGGCAAAAAGGCCAGCTCGTCCTCGCAGACGCCTCCCCCGCCGGCAGACGACCTGCTCAACCACTACACCTGCGAGCAGATGCGCGCGCACTGGCTGTCGCTCGGCCTGTCCGAGAAGCCGGTGAGCTTTAGCCCCAAGGCATACGACACCCGCGTGACCGGCAAGGACAAGGACGGCAACGAGGTGCGCGCCTGCGACGACAAGCGCGTCATCGATCCGGCCCTTAAGGAGAGCGCGCTTTTGACCGGCGTCTTCAACCGCCTGGCCCGCAGCTGCTTCTACGGCGTCGCCGTCAAGGAGGGCGACGAGAGCCCCTATCGCAACGGCTGCATTCCGGCCGGCGCCGCCTCTGCTGCCGTGGTCGAGGCTGCCGAGCAGGCCGCCCTTGCCTTTGAGCAGGCCATGTACAAGTTCGAGACGCACCGCGCGCTCGCCGTGTGCGACGACTACCTGCGCGCCGCCAACAAGCGCTGGAGCGATGCCTCCAAGGCCGCCAACAAGCTCGAGGGTGAGCCGGCCAACGCCGCCATGAAGCAGGCCCTGGTCGACGCCTTTACCGAGCTGCGCGTGGCGACCGTCCTGATGCACGGCATCGTCCCGGCCGGCTGCGAGCTCATCTGCGAGTACTTCGGCATCGATCCGGTCGCCTTCTTTAGCTGGGACAACATCTTTGCCTCCACGGACGAGTTTGTGGAGAGCCTGGGTGAGAAGCCCGGCGAGCACCGCGTGAAGCCGCTGCCCCCGCGCTTCGACTTCTTTAGCAAGCACGAGAGCCAGTACTAGGCAACCGCAACGCGCCCGGGAATGATTATTCTGGGACGGGGATTAAAAAATCATTCCCGGGCGCCACAGTACAGTCTTTTTGGGACGGGGATCATTAAATGATTTTTTAATCCCCGTCCCAGAATAATCATTTAGGTGGAAGGAAAGACGGATGTCCAAGCCGCGTCGTCGTAAGCAGAAAAAGCAGGTTAAGCCCGAGCTCAAGCTTAGGCAGTTTGCCGCCACCGAGCTTTCCGACCAGCTTGCCGCCCAACACTCCGCCGCCGACCTGCCGCGCTTTATGGTCGACACGGTTGCTGGCGCCTATACGCCTGCCGATGCCGAGCTCGTGATCGAAGGCTTTGGCGCCGCGGCCACACGCCCGGTCACGCTGCGCGCCAACACGCTCAAGGCGACCGCCGAGGACATCGCTGCGGCGCTCGATGCCGCCGGCATCGCCCACAACCCCGTTGCCTGGTACCCAGAAGCCTTTATCCTGCCCGAGGCCCAGGTTTCCGATCTGTGGGATCTCGATATCTACCGCGACGGCAAGATCTACTTGCAAAGTCTGTCGTCCATGATGCCGCCTTTGGTATTAGGCGCTCAGGCCGGCGAGGACATCTTGGACATGTGCGCGGCCCCCGGCGGCAAGACGACGCAGATCGCCGCCCTCACCCAGGGCCAGGCGCACCTCACCGCCTGCGAGATGAGCATTCCCCGCGCCGAAAAGCTCGAGGCCAACTTGGGCCGCCAGGGCGCCAAAAACGTGCCCGTCATGCGCATTGACGCGCGCGAGCTTGACGAGTTCTTCCGCTTTGACCGTATCCTGCTCGACGCCCCCTGTACCGGTACGGGCACCGTCATCAGCGGCAACGAGAGAAGTCTGCGCGGCCTCACCGAGCAGCTGCTCGTCAAGTGCGCCCGCTCGCAGCGAGCACTTCTGGACCGCGCCATGGGGGCCCTCAAACCGGGCGGCACGCTCGTCTATTCGACCTGTTCGATCTTGCCGCAGGAAAACGAGGACGCCCTGCAAGAGGCCCTCGACAAGCATATGGACTGCGAGCTCATCCCCCTCGACGGCACGCCAAGCGAAAGCGAAGCGCGTCGCACACAGGATACCGGCGACAAGCCGCATATCGAGTGCAACGCCCTTACCGAAGCCATTGCCGCGGGTCACGTCTCGGCCATTGCCAACGGCATGCCAGGCACGCTGACCATTCCGCCCAGTCGCGACTTTGAGGGCTTCTATATCGCCCTGGTCCGAAAACGCAGCTAGCGCACGGATTCAAAACTCAACAAGCTATCGCCGTGCGCGCCTGTCCTGCTGGTCCTTATGCCGCGCAAGCGCTTCACGCTCCTTGCGCTCGGCCTTTTTGCCCTTAATGGCCGTGACCGCAAAGTAGATGACCGCGGCGGCAACGATTGCGCCCACGCATAGGCCAATCGAGCCTAACATTGCCGAGAATTCCATACCGCGTCACCTCTCTTTTGCATACGGGACATTCAAGATAGCACCTCGATTCCCGCCACCACAGCTCCTTCACGTTCGCCGGTCCTTCAGTCTAACGGATGGCGCGGCGGGGAAAAATCAACTCGTCAAACGATTTAGCATTCGCAATTCCGGCTGCATCGCGCCGGCCACCATCGCATAGAATCGAGCCTCCATGGATACCCTCAACGACCTAAACGAACGCGTCGACGCCTTTGTCGGCACCAGCTCCTTCGACACGCCTGCCGCGGCAAACGACCAAGCTCCCATCGATGTACCCGCCGAGGTTCACGAGGACATCGTCGCCTCGGTCGATTTCTCCGAGGTCGAGCTCGCAGACGAGTTCACCGAGCCCCAGGTAGCCGTGACCCCCAACGGACTGCTCCCCATGGAGCCACTGCCCATCGACGGACGTTTACGCAAGGCGGTCCTTCGCATGCCCGACGAGATCGAGGAGGCCAGCGGCTTTACGCTCTTTGGCCGCCGCATCAAATCGCTCATCTACACCACCGACGTGGCGGTCATCCGCAATTCCAATGCCGACGCCGTGTTTGCCGTCTACCCCTTCACGCCGCAGCCCGCCATTACGCAGGCGCTGCTGACCGTTGCCGAGTGCCCGGTCTTTGTGGGCGTTGGCGGCGGCACCACCACCGGTAAGCGCTCCGTGCAGATGGCGGCCGTCTCCGAGATGCAGGGCGCGGCGGGCTGCGTGGTCAATTCCCCCGCTACCGCCGAGATGGTCGAGCACATCACCAACATCGCCGACATCCCCGTCATCGCCACGGTCGTTCGCTGCGACGACGATGCTCACGCCAAGGTGCGCGCCGGAGCCAAGATCCTCAACATCGCGGCCGGCAAGAACACGCCGCAGGTCCTGCGTGAACTGCGCGAGCACTATCCCAACCTGCCGCTCATCGCACCGGGCGGCAAGACGCCCGAGAGCATCCGTGAGACCATCGCTGCCGGCGCCAATGCCATCATCTGGACGCCGCCTTCGGCCCAGCAGCTTCAGACCGACATGATGCAGCGCTATCGCAAGATGAAGGAAGACGCCACGCCCGTCATCTCGCGCGACGATGTGCCCATTATCGACCAGGTCGCCGCCGCCGAGGTCAGCCAGGTCGAGAACATGAATCCCGATGTGCCGATCCCCGACGAAGTCATCGAACGCGTCGCTTCGATCCACGATCATATCGAGGAACGTCGCGCCAACCGCGGACTCAAGCCCTCGCTGCACGGCTTTTTCTTCCGCGGAAAGAAACGCTAGCCGCAACAGAAAAAGGCCCGTCCCGCAAACAACGGGACGGGCCTTTTTCTGTTATCGAATGTCAGGAGAACTGGCGTAGCCGTTAAAACTGTCAACCAGCCCACGAACGTTAGTCCACGCGCTTGTCGCCCATAAAGAAGACAGCCACCGTGCCTGGGCCGGTATGCGAGCCAATCAGAGCACCGATGCTATTGATCTCAATCTTGCCTTTGAGCTGCGGAACCTGTTCCTCTATCAGTGCCGCAACGGCCTCGGCGTCCTCACGGCACGCCGAGTGCGACATGATGCACTTGCCCGAATAGTTCGCGCCGTCCTGCAGATGTGCCATCACGGTCTTGGCCATCTCGGAGATCGCGCGCTTCTTGGTGCGAATCTTCTCACGTGGCGCCAGCTCACCTTCGCAATCGACCGTCATGAGCGGGCAAATCTTGAGCGCCGTGCCGATGATCGCGCTCGCGGCCGAAATGCGACCGCCGCGCAGGTAGCTCGACAGGTCGGTCGAGAAGAACCAGTGGTGCAGGTTGAGCTTGTGCTCCTCGATCCAGGCAGCCGTCTCGTCGAGTGAAGCCCCGCTATCGCGAACGTCGGCGGCATATTCCAGCAACAGGCCAAAGCCCGAAGACGCCGCCAGCGAATCGATGACGCGCACCTTGCCGCCCTGGGGATAGCGATCCGCGAGCATCTGCGCCGCAACGCAGGCCGATCCATACGTGCCCGAAATACCCGACGACAACGTCAGGTGCAGCACGTCTTTACCCTCGGCAACGAACGGCTCCCAAAACTCCTCGTACTCACCCACGCTCACCTGAGACGTCTTGGGCATGGCGCCCGCGGCAATCTGGGCAAAAAACTCGTCCGGCGAAATCGACTGATACAGATCGTCCGTATAGACAACATCGTCGATCTCGTAATGAAAACACACGACAGGGATATTGCGCGATTCAAAGAACTCACGGGTTCGATCGGCGGCGGATTCACAGGTCAGGACAAAATCACTCATATGAGGCTCCTTACTCATTGCTGCGCAAATTATCGCACAGCAAGCGTGAATACGGTACAAATGTCCACTATTTACCAAATTGAACCAAAGGTAGTGAACATCTTTACCGTCATCATCTCTATCGATCCTGGAGGTATGCGCCTGCAAAAAACGACCCTACGTCTCCATTCAACCGCCATATCTACCTCAACTAAATCGATTTACCAAACCGTTCGACCAACAATTCGACCTCCCATCCCCAATCGAAACAAAAGCGGCGCATACTGATAAACGTTTGACGCTGTTTATCAGTTTTACTAACCACATCGGAAGGTGCTTCATGGTCGCATTCGATCGCAATCCGCAAGACTTCAAGTATCTGCGCCTGCTGTCGAGACAGTTCCCCACCGAGCAATCCGCGTTTACCGAGATCATCAATCTCTCGGCCATTCTCAACCTGCCAAAGGGCACCGAGCATTTTATGAGCGACGTGCATGGCGAGTACGAAGCCTTTATGCACATCCTCAACAACTGCTCGGGCGTCGTGCGCGAACATGTCGACGAGATTTTTGGCGACACGCTCTCCTTTGACGAAAAGGGCGAGCTGTGCACGCTCATCTACTACCCGCGCGAGAAGATCGACCTGGTCCGCAGCCAGCGCGAGGACTCACCCACCTGGTACAAGACGATGCTTGACCAGCTCATCATGGTCGCCCGCTCGCTTTCGAGCCGCTATACGCGCTCCAAGGTGCGTAAGGCCATCCCACGCGATTACGCCTACATCATCGACGAGCTGCTGCACACGCATCCGGACGAGAACAACTATCGCGTGCGCTATCACGAGCGCATCGTGGAGTCCATTCTGGAGACCGCCAGCGCCGACGACTTTATCGAGTCGCTTGCCTCGCTCATCAAGCGCCTGGCCGTCGACCACCTGCACCTGGTGGGCGACATCTTCGACCGCGGCGGCGGCGCGGCCAAGATTATGGACCGCCTGCTCACCTACCATTCGCTCGACATCCAGTGGGGCAACCACGACCTGCTGTGGATGGGCGCTGCGGCCGGTGAGCCCGCCTGCATCGCCACGGTGTTGCGCAACAACCTACGCTACGACAACTACGAGATCCTGGAGAACGACTACGGCATCTCGCTGCGTGAGCTTGTCGCCTTTGCCGATGCCACCTACACCGCTGGTGAGTCCATCACCCCGCTGATCAAGGCCATCAACGTGCTGCTCTTTAAGCTCGAGGGCCAGATTATCCAGCGCCATCCCGAGTTCGACATGACCGACCGTCTGTTACTCGACAAGATCGATCACGACACCGGCACGGTCACGCTCGCCGATGGCAGCGCGTGGTCGCTCACGACCAACGACTTCCCCACCGTCGACCCGGCGGACCCCTATACGCTCACGTCTCAGGAGCAGCACATCATCGACAAGCTCGTGTCCGAGTTTGTCACCGCCGATCACCTGCATCGCCATATCGATTTCCTCTATTCCCACGGCTCGATGTATAAGGTCGCCAACGGCAACCTGCTGTTCCATGGCTGCGTGCCGCTCAACGAAGACGGCACCTTTAGCAGCATGAACTGCCTGGGCACCTGGCATGCTGGCCGCGATTATCTCGATTTTTGCGACCACATAGCCCGCCGCGCCTGGCGCGTGGGCGACCGCGACGCCCTCGACTGGATGTGGTACCTGTGGATTGGCTTTAACTCACCCGCCAGCGGACGCCTGGTGCGTACCTTTGAGCGCGCCTATATCGCCGATAAGAGCACCTGGGTCGAGCCGATGGACCCGTACTTTACACTTACCAAGTCGCCCTCGGTCTGCGACGACATCATGCGCGAGTTTGGCGTCGCGCCCATGGCATGTTCACCGACCGGTCACATCATCAACGGCCACACGCCCGTTAAAACCACCAAGGGCGAGCAGCCCATCCGCGCCAACGGTAAGCTGCTGGTCATCGACGGCGGTTTCTGTCGCGCCTACCACCCCAAAACGGGTATCGCCGGCTATACGCTCATCTCGAGCTCGCGCGGCTGTCGCCTCAAGTCGCACCGGGCCTTTACAACGGTTGCCGAGGCACTCACGCGCAACGTGGACATCGAAAGCGAGACCAACCGTTTTGACCAAGCAGACCGTCGCCGCATGGTGAGTGACACCGATTCCGGAGCCAAGATCCGCAGCCAGATCCAAGACCTGCGCCAGCTGCTCGATGCATATAGAAACGGTGCTATCGAGGAGCGCGTCTAGCACCACCCGTGGGGATTGGCTAAACTTGCTGAGTTTGTCGTCCCCACGGCGCCCCGGCGCCACCATAAGGCAGGTACCATGCAAAAGCTCCTTGCACAGATCATGAAGTTTGGCGTCGTCGGCGTCATTGCCACCGTCATCGACTTTGGCATCATGAATCTGCTCCACTACGGTCTGGGCCTCAATATCCTGATTGCCAACACCAGCGGCTTTATCGTCTCGCTCATCTTTAACTACGTCGCGAGCATGAAGTACGTGTTTGCGCACAAGGAGGGCATGAGCCGCCGCCGCGAGTTCATCATCTTTGTCGTGCTGTCCGTGATCGGCTTGGCGCTCAACGACGGCATCGTGCTGGCCCTCAACGCCGGCCTGGGGCTCGAGGCCAATATCGCCAAGATTTGCGCCACCGCGCTTGTTATGGTCTACAACTTTGTGACCCGAAAGATCTTCCTGGAGGGCGACGAGACCAAGTAGTTCGACCTCCTCGTTGCACTACGGGGACCTGCGGGCGACGCGCGTCGAGCGCTGTATTTTTCGTGGGCCTTGCTCGTTTACGGAAGGATTTACGACGTTTGCGGATTGTCTCTTGCAAATTTGGCGAGTTCGTATAGTTCTTGGCAAAGCCCTTACGTTTCCCTTGCAAAAGCTCTAAAGTATCTCGTTGCTCGATTCATCAACGCATTGGATGTGATTACGTGCGCAAGGCACTGGCACAACCTCATACCAAGCAGTTCCTCAAGTTCGCTGTCGTGGGTCTTATCTCCTTTGGCATCGACTGGGGCATGCTCATTGCGCTCGTCGAGCTGTTCCACCTCGACTTTTTGATGAGCACCACGATCTCGTTTATCACGTCTGTCGTGGTTAACTACTGGCTCAGCATGAAGTACGTGTTCGACCATCGCAAGGGCATGAGCCGCAAGCGCGAGTTCACGATCTTCACCATCCTGTCGGTGATTGGATTGGGCCTCAACGACCTGTACATGTTTGTGGGCGTCACGTTTTTGAGCATTGGCTACCAGGCCATGAAGGCCATCGCAACGTTTTTGGTCACCTGGTACAACTACTTTAGCCGTCGCTTCTTCCTCGAGGGCGCACAGTCGTAGTTTGCTCGACATTAGCTTGAAGATATAACCGGTTGGAATTCTCGTTCCAACCGGTTTTTTTGCCGAGAGACTCGGCGACCCAGTCCTCTACGCATGAAAAACGGGCGGCTCGGATGTTTGTCCGAACCGCCCGCTTGGCGTGTTATGTCGAGGCATTTAGCCCGTTACGTAATACCAGACCACGTTGTCACCATTGGAGAGAACGTAGTTACTGCAGGCCGTCATGGGCGTTGTACCGTTGACGGAGTACATCCAGCCACTCGTGCCGCCGTGCTCCTTCTCGGCCAAACCGCCAATAGCGGCGACATACGTGCCATACGACGAGCCGTGCGCATTCACGGAAAGGCCCAGGGCGCACAGGGCATCGTAGACAGTAGCGCCCTCGTTAAAGGTGAAGGTACCGCCAGAAGACACAGGATTGCCTACGGCGCTCGATGTGACCGAAACCGTCACCGTGACGTAGGCAGACTGCTGCGAGCCGTCCTGATTGCCCGCAGAGGCGCCGCCACTGTTGGATGCAGACCCACCGCCAGACACCGAGCCACCGCCCGAAGAAGAGCCGTCAGAAGAACTCGATCCACCAGCGGATTCGGAGCCCTGTCCGGCAGACGTGTTGTTGGACTTCTTGCCGCCCTTGCCTTCGGACTTCTTCTCCTTCGAATCCTTTTTTGAGTCCTTCGACCCGTCCTTCGCATTGTCCGAAGATTTGGAGTCATTGGACGCAACCTTGCCCGAAACGGTAGTCGAGCCGGAAACCGACGCATCCTTGGCAACGACGCTCTCCCCTGTCACAGCCCGCGCAATCCAGTCGATGGACCATGCACCGCTGGTAGAGGGATGGACAAAACCCAACGAGACGATGATGAGTGCAATACAAACAGCCGTCAGAGCGCCAACGAGCGCCTTGCGCCGAGGGGCGGACGCCGCCGAAGCGGCGCCCTTTTGCTTTGCATCGTCGAGCTGAATGAACGACGAGTCGGGTTGCTTGGAGTCGGCGTCCTGTGGCTTATTGGACACAGCCCTCACCTACCGACGCTTGGCAAACACGAACACGCCGATGACCGCAAGCCCGATCACGCCGGCCGCAACACCAGCGATGGCAAGCGGATTGAAGCCAGACTGCTGCGCAGGAGCCTCAGCGGACTTCTTGGCAGTGGCCTCAGCAGACGAGCCCGTGTCGGACTTGGAGCTGGACTTGCCGGACTTCTTGTCAGACTTCTTGCCGTCCTTCTTGTCGCCCTTGCCGGAATCCTTCTTGGAATCCTTGCCGTCCTTGGTCTCGGTCTTGGTCGTGGTGGACATCGGCTTTTGACCCGGAGCAACAGCGCCGCCAGTCTGCTGGCCGTTTGTGCCGTTACCGGAGCCAGAACCAGCACCGGCATTACCCGAGCCGCCATTGGAGCCAGAGCCACCGTTACCGCCAGGGTTAACGGCATTCTTGGTCCACTTGGCGTAGAGCGTCATATCGGCCGTCACGACGTCTTTGGAGAAATCCCAAGCCTGAGTACAATCGGCATCCTTATACCAGCCTGCAAAGGTATAACCGGAGCGCTCGGGGTTCGCAGGGGCAACCATGGTCTTGTTTTGTGCGGTCATAGCGCTGGGAACCGTGCTGCCACCGCGCGTATCGAAGGCCACCGTATAACCCGGAGCAGCCTTGAGAGCAAATAGCGTACCGGAATCGTTGGTGTAGTAAAGGTTGCCCTGGACATCGGCGATCACGCTTGCGGTGCAATAGTTCGCATTGGAGCCAGACGGCGTATAGATCTCCACAGCCTCGCCAGTTGACTGGTTAAAGCAGTAGACAGCGCCCGGAGTCTTGTTGCAGGTAAAGTACACGTAGACATCGCTGCCCTGCACAGATGCAATCGGAGAGGCTTTGACCTCGGCCTTTTTGCCCATATCGAGAGTCTTCTCGACCGTCATAGACGCAAGGTCGATAACAGTGAACTGGCCATTGTTCGAAGCGTCGATTCCGCCGATATAGGCCTTGCCGTTTGCCACGGCCGGCGTCGAAGTCGAAGTGTTCGCAAATGCGCAAGAGCTGGCAATACGAAGCGTGTCGCCCTCACGCACAATCTTATAGAGCGTTGCCGGCTGACGCCCAACAGCCAAGAAGGCCGGATTTCCGTCCTCGGTACCAGCAGAGACGATTGTTGCGCGAACAGGATTTCCGGACAGGCTCACGGAAGACTTGACCTTGCCGGATTTGCCATCGATAAGCTTCACGCAACCGCTCTCGTCTCCGATGACAAGATCAGAACCAGAAGCAGCAGCGCCAGCCCAGTAATAACCCTCGCCAGTGGAGGAACCGGTCTTGGTGGTGACTTGCGACCAGACAACCTTACCTGTAGCGATATCGATGCAGACCATGGCTCCACCAGCCGCGGTTCCAGAAGCGCCTGCACCCGCGACGAACTCCGCATAAACGCAGCCGTTTGCCACCGTCATCGTCGAATTCGCCTGGTAGCGCCCGCCTGCGGCAGGAGCCTCGAGCGCAGGGGTCTTCCATACGCACTCGAGCGTCTCGGCCGAGAAAGCGCACACAGAGCCATCGTCGTTCGCCGAGATGATCAGACCGTCCGCATACACAGGACGAGAGAAGTACGAAGTGGTACCGCCCTTGGAAACGCGGGCGACGACCCTGCCCGCACCGTCGATCTTTACGAGCTCCGAATTCGTAGTGACAAAGACGTAGCCGCCCGCAATGATGGGATCGCCAAGCGAAACCCACTTGTCGGCGGCGGTGGCCAGATTGACCTTCCACAGCTCCGAGGCGGACTCGGTGGGCGTCAGCGTATTCTCGAGCGTCGTGCCACCCGCGTTGCCAAAGCCGTTCCAGCTGGCAGTCCAGTCCGGACGCGAGGCAAACGGGTTGACGATCAGGCCGTCAAGGGGCTTCTCGGTATCCGCGGCGTAGACCCACTGGATCTTGTCGCCGGGCTTGAGGGTGACGCCGTCGGCTCCCACGTTGGAATAGCTGCCGTTGACGTAGAGCTGCCAGTACCTACCGGTCGACTGGTCCCAGCCGTACTCCTTGTCGTCGCGCGTAATGCTCGACAGGTAGAAGTAACCGTCCGTGGCAGGGGTCTTGAGGACATACGTCAGGCCAGACGCCTTGAGCTCCTGCTCGGTAAGGTCTGCCGCCGTGGCGCCGCTCGTCATCTTGACATCGGCGGAGGAGGACCACACGGAGTTGTTGCCGGCCGCGTCCGGGCCGATGAAGCTCACCGAGGCCTTGACGGTTGCCTTGCCGATCTCGTCGAGGCTCGCGCCGAAGGCTGAGTAGTAGAGAACGATGGAGTCGCCGGGGGCCAGCGCGATGGAGCCCGCGCCGACCTCAGAGGCCTTGCCGCCCACAAAGAGCTGCCAGTACTTGCCCGTGTCAGCGTCCCAGCCAAGCGTGCGGCCGTCGGCCGAGGTGATGTCGGAGAGGTAGTAGCCGTACTCGGTGGTGCTCGAGGTGTGGGCAAGGCCCTGGTCCTTGAGAACCTGCTCGATGAGCACATCTGCCGTAGAGCCGTAGGCCATGCTCTGCGCGCCGTCGAACCAGACCTCGTCGTTTCCGTCGGCGTCAGCGCCCACGAGCTTGAAGTTGACCGAGATCTTGGGATCGGTGTGGTCGGTCGTGCCCACCACGCGGAACGTAGCCTTGACAGGCTGATTAACCAGGCTCTGAAGCTTGGCGTTATCCGGATGGGCCTTGGCGAGCGCTGCGTACTTCTCGTAGGTGAGCGAACTCTCCACCGTAACGAGCGTGTCTGCCTCGGGCTGGGTCACACGCAGTGTCTCGTCCGCGATGACGGAGGTGTCGCTCGAGCGGTAGGTGCGCCAGTTGGTGCCTGCGTTGGAATCGTAGCCAGGCAGGTCGTCGGCATGGATCTGACCCGTCTCGTACTTCTTGGAATACGAAATGGTACCGTCCTCGGCAACCGTGGCAGAGCTCCAGGGGCTGAGATTCGCACTCACCGCATGAGCGGAAGTGTTGGTGCCCAAGATTGAAGTGGCGTAGGCGTCCTTGACAGCCTGCATCTGTGCTACGGCAGCGTCGATCTCGGACTCGTCGATGGGCTTGACCGTCACGGTGATGTCGCGCGTGACAGTGATGCCGTCGCGCGTGAGCGTTGCCGTGATGGTGGCGGTGTTGGGGCCGCCGGCGATGTCGCGAGTGACGATAACGCGGTAACCGTTTATCTTTGCTACGGAATCATCGTTGGTCGCATAGGAAAGCTTCGCCGAGCCAGCACCGATCTTGCGCGTCGTAGGCAAGATGAAGTCGCCCTCCACCGTCGTGAGGTCGACTGCCTTGCTCGAGTCGGCGTAATCCTTCACCAGACCGTCAATCTTAGCCAGCGAGGCTTCGAGCTCGGCCTTCTCGGCAGCGATGTCCTCGGCGGACTTGGAGGCTACTTTGACCGGGTAGCCGCGCGTAATTGCAGTCGAGGGAGAGTTACCGTAACCAGAGGCAAATAGTGTTGCCTGCACGGTAAACGTCACGTTTTTGTCGCCATTGCCATGAGTGTAGGCGACCTTGTAGACCGTGTTGTAATTGGAATCGTAGCTCGAAGTCAGCTTGGCCGCAGACGAATCACTCGACGTCCAGGTGAGGTCGGCTACCTTCTTGCCTCCCACGTAGAGCGTGCTGGGAAGCTCCTCATTCTTAGCGGTCGAAGGCGCAACGCCCGCCTTGAGCGAGGCGGTAAGAGTCGCGGCGTTGAGCTGTTCGTTCAGGTACGTCTCGACCCTGGCTTGATCCCATACGAGCGTCGAATTGAACTCGGGAGTGAATTCGACGGTTTCGCTGCCGAGCGCCAGCGTATAGGTAGGTTTGAACTGGCGCAGCACCGACCAATCCGCGGATGCGGTCTTCTCCGCATTGGACAGGAAGAAGTACGTGATGGTTCCGTCCGGAGTGATGCCGCCCTGCTGAGCCGGGTCGGTCGCACCGAAGGTCACAGACTTGAGAGCCAGCTTCACGTTCGCGTAGCCGAGCGCCTTGAGCTTGGCCGAGAGCATGTCGACGATATTGGTGTCGGTGCCATAGACCGGGCTCGGCTTCCAAGTGGAGAGCTTCTGCTTGGCAGCGGCGAGCGTCTTTGCATCAGGGGTCGCAGGCGTGGTGGAATCCTCACCCTCAGCAATAGCCAGCTTCGTGCTTGCGGTGAACTTATAGTCCCATTTGCCCGAGCCATAGATCACCTTGCAGGCAACAAACTTGCCCGCCTGAGCGGCCGTGAGCTTGAACTCGCGCGACGTTGCGCCGTCGATAGGCGTGTAGCCCGAGGCGGTAGGAGCCGAGCTCTGCTTCTCGCCCACGTACCACTGATACTTGAGCTGCGCGTACTCGGAATCGAGAATCTCCTCGTCGTCGCCCCAGTCGTCCTCGCAGTAGGCACCGACCTTGATTGTCTCGCCAACCTTGAGAGCAGTATGGGACGCAGACCCATCGACGATGTCCTGGTTCTTGGCATTCAACAGGCTGACGGAGTCGACCGTCACGTTTGCTGCGGTAGCGATATCCGACTCGTCATCATCGCTCGGCACAGCGGACTCGGCTTTGGCACTTGCCTCAGCGGCAGCCTCCACTTTTGCAGCGGGCTGCGAAACGTCCTGCGACCCGCTCTCCTGCGCGCCAGCAGAAGCGGCAGAATCACTCGTATCCGCGCCCTTTGCAGGCTTCTCGTCCTCGGTCGTCGCCTGGTCAGCACCGGTCGCCGTGGAACTATCTTCCCCCGTCGGCTCCGCATCCCGCGAAGCGACAGCCTGGGCAATGCCCTCGGCACCCTCGGCCCAAAGTTGCGCCGGCGTGGTGCCAAAAGCCATGGCAAAAGCCAAGAACGCCACCAGGCCACGCTTGGCTACTCCACGGACAATCGCTCCATGGCGACGCCACGAGGCGCGCTGGCGCTCGTCCTCAAACATATCCATTTGTCTCCTACTGTCTGCACTTGGAGCATTGCCCAGCGGCTGCCCCACATCATTGCGCATATTGCGCCCGAGTACCCCCATCGGGGTCCCCCTTCCCTCCAGAGCCCAACGCGTACCGGCGGCATGCGCCGCGGTCGCGTACAAGATGGGAGGCGATCCGACTTAACCTTACCGACCCGGGCACGCCGTCCGATCTGCGACGCGACCATCCCGGGCCAAGAGGAATTACGGTTACTGGTACAGCCGGGGACTTGCACCCCGATTCTCCCAAACGCGCAGGAAAACCGCGCATTCGTGCGTCTCCGCACCACCATCTAGGCCATCGATTATTACTGTCAGTATGGTATCACGCAAAAGGGCCCCGCACACAGGCGAAGCCCAAGGTAAAAGCTATGGTTTGCGATAGGAAAATGCGGTGACGGTCACGGCCTCTAGCGCTTGCCGCCGTGGCTGTTGCGCCAGATCTCGCGGCCCAGCATCAGCGCCAGCACCAGCGCGCTCACGTAGCCCATAAAGCCAATGACCGGGATACCGAACACAACCGGCTCGATGCGCGCGTAGTACACCACCGACGAGCCGATGAACAGGCCGGCGATCACAATTGCCATCGACATGCGGTCGATAATTCCACCCAGCTGTCGCAGCGCCTTATCGCTGCTCATGATCTGCGTGTTTACCTTAAGCTGACCGCGCGTGAGCATACGCGACGCCAAGCCCAGATACTCGGCCGCCTCGAGCGAGCCTTTTGCCGCGCGATAGCTGCTCGCGGCAAGATCGCGCCCCATTTCGCGGACGCGCGCATAGGTGCTTTTCTCGTTTTTGATGTGCGTCTGGATGATCTGGATCATGTTGACGTTGGGCATGTACTCGGTCAGCAGGCCCTCGAGCGTCACCATGCCGCGGGCGAACATCGTCACCACGCTCGGCAGCTCAACGTCGTTTTTGCGCGCCAGGTTTAGCAGCGAGGTCAAAAACTCGCCGATATCCAGGTCTTTAAGGTCAAGACCCGCAAAGTCGGCGACGATAAAGTCCAAGTCGGACAAAAAGGCCGAATGGTCGAGCTCGGCCGAGTCGCCGCGCGTCACGGCAAAGCGCATAAGCGAATCCTTGAGCTTGGGCACGTCGCCCTCGGCCACGGCGAAAATCATGTCCTTGACGATGCCTCGGTCATGGCTCGACATGCGCCCGACCATGCCCAGGTCGATAAAGTAGACGATGCCGTCCTTGAGGATGATGTTTCCCGCATGCGGGTCGGCATGGAAAAAGCCGTCATCGAGCACCTGCGTCGAATAGTCCTCGACAATCGCCGAGCCGATCTTTTCCAGGTCATAGCCCTCGGCCACCAGGCGCTCGGGATCGGCAATCGAGATGCCGTCAATGTAGTCCATGACCACGACGTGTTCGGTGCAAAGGTCCAAGTAGGATTTGGGACACGACACACCATGCACGCTCTTATGGAAGTCATAGAAATCGTTGAGGTTTTTTGCCTCGGCCAAAAAGTTGGTCTCCTCGCGAAACGAGGCCCACAGCTCCTCGACGACGGCGTGTAAGTCAACAAACTGGTCGGTGTTGACGAACTTGGAAACGATGCGCACCACCGAACGGATGATGTCGATGTCCTGTGCCATGACCTGTTGCGCGCCGGGGCGCTGTACCTTAACGGCCACGTCCTCGCCGGTCACCAGACGGGCGCGGTGCACCTGCGCGAGCGATGCGCTACCGAGCGGGTTGGGGTCGATCGCGTCGAACATCTGCCCCAGGCGTTGGCCGTACTCCTCTTCCAGACAGCGGAGCACTACCTCATACGGCACCGGCTCTACGTCGGAACGCAGGCGGCGCAGCTCGTCGCAAAACCGCTGCGGCAAGATCTCGGACCGGTTGGCCAGAATCTGCCCCATCTTGACGAACATGGGGCCAAGCTCTTCGAGCAGGCGGCGCAGGCGCACCGGCGTGAGGTTGTCCCACACGCGATACTTTTTGATCAGGCGAACAATCTGCCCAATGCGCTCACGACGACCTGCCGGCGTGAGTTGGTATTCCTCGTCCGGCGCCATCGCGTCGGGCTCTTCGGGGACCATATCGACAGCGCGCGGCTTCTTGCGAGCGCCCGAGACGGCGGCATCGACCTCATCGACAACCGCCGCCTCGTCACCCAAGGGATCTAGATTGTTGTAATCGGTAGTGGAATCTGCCATCTGCGCTGCTACTCGGCCTCTTCGGTGTCCCCTGCATCGTCGGGCTCAACGGACTCGACGGGCACCGAGGTCACGTTGTCCTCGACCGAATCGACGATATCGCGCACATGAGCCAAAAAGGCCGTGCGCTCGGAGGCGGTCATAACGCGGACGCGGGCCAGAATGAGCTCGTCGAGCACGCGCTGCGCCGCAGTCTCGCCCTGCATGCCCAGGCGCTCGGTCAGGTCGGAGATGGTGCCACCGGCCTGCTCGAACATGTCGGACACGCTGCGGGCGATATCGGGGGTGCCGGCGTCCTTGCGTACCTGCTCTCCCTTGGTATTGAGGTCGTCGAGGACCTTCTTGCCGCCCTCAACGGCAACGGCGGCGGCACCGAAGCCCACGTTGATGGCACCGTTAACAAGCTGATCGAATTTCATAACCATGGTTGGCTCCAATCATGAACAACTGCATTGGCCTTCTTGTACCCAAGATTGGGTGAACGACACAAAATCGTTTTATCGCCGGGATAGAAATCGAGCGGGGCAAAGCCCTTGACGGCGTTTGCCCCGCTCGCTCGTTGCAAGGCCGTCTTTACCTTACGTTGTCGTTCATCGCGAAGGAGTTCTTCATGGCGCAGCTCGTGGTATAGAGCACCTTGCCCAACAGGGCATCGGTCTCCACGCGCACGAGCTCGGCAAAGGCCTCGTTGGCGCGGGCGAGCTCGGCGGGCACCTCGGCCTCGGGCAGCGCGGCAACGGCAGCGTCAACGTCGTGAATCTGCTTGTGGCCCATGCCGCCGACCTTCTCCTGATAATCCTCGACCGCACGACCGCACTCGTGGAAGCGAACATCTGCCAAGGCACCGATCAGGCGATTTGCCCAATAGAAATTCTCGGACGTCACGCGAGCCTGCGTGTCGGCATAGTACTCGGGCATGGTCTCGACATTGGCGTACAGCGGTACGAGCGCGTTAAACGAGTTGGAACCAAACGCCATCCACTGCACGGCACAATACGCCGGCTGTGCATAGGGGCGCAGCTGCAGCACGGCGAGCTGGCTGTTGCGGTTAATGCCGATGGGACGATAAGCGCCGCGCGTGGCGGGCGTGCCCTTGCTGCCGTAGCAGTCGTACTCCGTGCCCTGGTAGTGGCTCGAAAGCACGTACTTGATGTCCTCGATGGTCACCTTGCGCTCGGGCACGCGGCTCCAGGGGATGTCGTCGCTCTCGGGCGTGTAGTCGGCGTCGGGACCGTCCCACACATCGCTGGGGTTGAGGCAGCGCTGCATGTACCAGGCGCGCGGCGTGTTGTAGACGTGGTCGCTGTCACTGTGCGAGCCAAATGCCTCGCGCGGGTTAAAGACCGTCGCCGGACCGTCGCCCTTAACGCCCAGCGTCAGATCCAGATGCCACTCGGCCATCCAGGAGCGCAGGTCGGCGGAGCACATATGATCTGCCTGGGCACCCTCGGCGTCGTCCAGGTCAAAGCTGTCGATACCCAGCTGGTTGGGCATGGTCACATAGGCGTCATCGGGCACGCGCTTGGCGATCCAGTGGTGCCCACCGATGGTCTCGAGCCACCAGATCTCGTCAACGTCACTAAAGGCGATGCCGTTGTTCTCGTAGGTGCCGTAGCGCTCGAGCAGGTCGCCCAGAATGCGCACACCGTCGCGGGCGGACTTGGCGTACGGCAGCACCAGGGTCACCATATCCTCCTCGCCCAGACCGCCGGGCTGCGCCGGAACATAGCCGTCCTCGCCCTCGTTGCCCTTGGCGGGCACGTAGTCCACGAGCGGATCGGCGCCGCGGACGCGCTCGTTGGTGGTGAGCGTCTCGGTTGCGGACATGCCAACATTGAGCTCGTTGAAGCCGGCCTCGGCCCAAATGCCATGGCCCGGGACAACGTCGGGGACGCTTGTGTAACGCATGGGATTATCGGGCAGCTCAACGGTCAGGTGGCTCAGGACACTCGTGTAGACACGCGGCTGCTCGTCGGGATGCACCACGCGCATGCGTTTGGGCTCAAATACCCCATTGGACGAGTCCTCATTGCGGGCAACCAGCGTCGAGCCGTCGTAACTCGCGTTCTTACCAACCAAAATCGTTGTGCACGGCATGCGCATCCTCCTTGAGCGAAGAAATCAAACGGCAACAGTGTATCGCTTCGGCACAAAAAGGGCGAAACCGCGACCTCGGCAACCTCTGTGGTCAAAAACGCCTATTTCGATGCGCGCTCTGCCGCCTCGATCACGTGCTTGGCGAGAATCGCCGTCGTTACAGCCCCCACGCCGCCCGGCACGGGCGTGATGGCGCCAACAATCGGTTCCGCAGCATCAAAATCCACGTCCCCGACCAGCTTGCAAGCGGCCTCGTCCCAATTAATGCCAACATCGATGATCGTCTGACCCCCACGAACCGCATCCGCGCCAATCGTGCGCGCACGTCCAACCGCGGCAACAACAATATCAGCCGCACGACACTCGGCAGCCAAGTCACGCGTATGCGTATGGCACGTCGTCACCGTGGCATTGCGAGCCGTAAGCATGGCGGCAACGGGACGGCCAATCACCAGCGACCGACCGACGACCGCAACCTTGGCCCCATCCAACTCAACGCCGTAATGGTCCAGCAACGCCAACACGGCCTCAGCCGTGCAAGGAGCAAAGCCCTCGCCTCGCCCCGAAAGCGTGGTGAGCAGCGAGGCCGGCGTCATGGAGTCGACGTCCTTGGCGGGATCGAGTGCCGCGGCAACTGCATCCTCGTCAAGCCCAGCGGGCAACGGGCGAAACATCAGGCAGCCATGAACAGCGGGGTCGGCATTGATGTCCTTAATAGCCGCCAACAGCTCGTCCTGCGAAACATCGGCGGGAAGCAAAACGCGGCGAGCCTCGATGCCAACCTTCTCGCAGCGCTTGAGGGCGCCGCGCTCGTAGGACAGGTCGTCCTCGCGCTCGCCCACACGAACGATGGCCAGTGTCGGCACGATGCCCTGTTCGCGCAGGGCGGCGCAGCGAGCAGCAAGCTCCTCGGTCAAAGCACGGGCAACGGGAGCACCCTTAAGCAGCTCTGCCATGGCTATCCCCTCTTCCTTGCGGCGTCGGCAGCACGGCGTGCCAGCGCATCGGCGCGCGGCAGCCACGTATCCAGCAGCTCATCGCACGCCGTCTCGAGCTCCTCAGCGCGCGCCCGGTCTTTCATAGATGTGGTGTTGGCAAAGAGCGTCAGGCTCGCGCCTTGCATGGCGGCTCGGCAGAATACGGCGCCGCAGGCCACGTCGGACAGCAACTGGCGCGAGCCTTTGTCTGCCATGTCCTCGAGCAGCGCCAGTGCGCGCCCGCAGGCATCCATGATCCGATACGGCGGCATGGCCGCCACGCGCAACGCGTCCTGAATCGCCGCGGGTCGAGCCGGGTCATCACGAGGAATACCGTATGCCGCAGACACCTGGCCGTATGCACGCACATCCTCGGCAACCAGACCCACTAGTTCCTGCGCCAACTCGTCTGCCTGGGCAAATGCACGCGTCAGATCGTCCGCCCGATCGCTAAGCGCGGGATTGGTCGCCCCGTAGCGAGCGACCATCCCGCAAAGCGAGGCGCCCAGCGCGCCCACAAAGGCGCTCGCGCTACCGCCGCCGGGAACCGGCTCGCGCGCGGCCAGCGCCTCGGCAAACCCACGGCAGGTCTTGTCCATCATCTCTTGGCTCATACGTATGCACCTTCAAGTCATATAGATCGGTCGGGCGGCAACTGCCGACCAACCGCATCAAACACGTAATGATGCTAAGTCTAGCCCATAAGCACATGAGCGTCAGCACACCTGGCCATCGCGGATTTCTATGACGAACGATAGGCGTAGGCGCCGCAAACATGGGACACATGGCCCACCTTTCGAGACTCCCGAACGGCACAAACTGGGGCATATCTATAAGTAAGGAACCCGTTGGGGCACGGCCGCGCAACGGCCACAAGCGATGAACGGAGGCATAAGCCGCACAGTACACAGAGACATCCGCCGCCAGCGCAATCAGTACCCCAACAGCGTGCGGCGCCGTGATGTCATCGGCAGACAAGGAGGACGCCACCATGAAGAAAAAGACCCTATCGATCCTTTCCCTTTGCATCGCCCTCTTTGCCGCGCTCGCCCTTGTGGGCTGCGGCGGGATCGCATCGGGCGGAGGCGGCAGCACCTCAAAGAGCGAAGACAAGGAAAAGGCCCCCGTCGCCGAAAAGACTGACTTTATCTGGTTTAAGGTCGAGATGCCCGAGAGCGTTGGCGTGAGCGACTCCGCCGGCAAGAACGCCGACAGGGTCCAGCTCACCTTCCCCGAAGACGAGAACGCCTCGGCCGATCGTTTTATCCCCGTTTGGAAAAAAGCGCTGACTGCCGAGGAATCCCACGCCGACCAGGCGGAAAAGAAGGGGGATACGTTCCAGTGGAAGGATGGCGGGTCCGTCGAGTATAACGGCAGGACGTGGCTCGTCGGAACGTACGAGGACAACAGTGGCATCACAACCCTACTCTTTACCGACGTTGAGCCGGGAAGCATCTATGTCCTTATCTCGAACTTCGACCTGCACAAGAAAGAAGCCGAGGCGCTCCTCAACTCCATCGAATTCCCCGATGACATGGCAGAGGCAGTTTCCGAGGCGCGCGAAGTCGAGATTTCGAGCATCGAGATCAAGTAACGGGACACCCGCACGCGCCTACGCGCACCTGCGCACATGCGCCCCATTAAAGCAACGGGCACCCAACCCCGGGGAGGGCCGACAGCATCGGCCCTCCCCTCTTTTGGACCCGCGCATATTGCCACTTGTCGGCGCAAATCCGGCTCCCAGAATGGGACACATGGCCCACCCTAGCGAGCCGTCCACGCGTACAGTAAAGGCAGGTAATCCATGGGCGGTTACAGATCGAGGAGGACACGACCATGAAAAAGAAGGCCTTTGCGATTCTCACCCTCTGCATCAGTCTCTTTGCCGCGTTTGCCCTGGTGGGCTGCGGTGGCAGCGGCGGCGCTACCGGAAGTGGCGGTGGCGGTGCGGAAAAGCCAGCCGTGGATATGAGGACCGACTTCATCTGGTTTAAGGTCGAGGTCCCCGAGGGCGTCGAGGTCACCGACGTCGCAGGCGATACCGCCGACAGGGCCCAGTTTAAGTTCACCGAGAGCGAGCACGCCAGCGATCGCTTCATCCCCGTCTTCGATCCTGACAAGAACGCCGACGAGCTGTTCGACTACGAGGCAAAGTGGAATGCCAGCTTTGAGTGGACCGAGAATGACCCCGTCAAGTACAACGGCAAGACTTGGCGCAACGCTTCCTATACACACTCGGGCGGCGTGACGACTGAGTACTTCACCGAAGCAGGCGGCGGCAGCGTCTACGTGCGCATCGACAACGTCGAGGAGCACAAGGACGCCGTCGAGACCATGATGAAGTCTCTGGAATTTGCCGATGATATCGCCAAGGCCAAGACCGAGGCCATGGATGTTAAGCTCGACGATATCGAGATCAAGCGCTAAGCGACTCGCGAGCGCAACGGGAAACACGAGCGCAGCGTAAACAAGCGACGGTATCCCAGCGCTTCGTACCAAGGGAGGGCCGGTAAACCGGCCCTCCTTTTCTTATGCCGGTAGCCGACGAACGCGAGGATGCCGGACGCCGGAACCATCCCAGACGCGGTAGCAGCAAAAATAGACAAGCGCCCCAGCACGTCCGCCCGCCGATTTATAGCGCCGCGCACACAATTAAAGCCGGCGCCTTTAAACATCTGGGCAGTATAGTGACCAAAACTATCGCATAACCGCACCCTGCGAACGGAGGAGTTATGACCGAACACCACGCCATCAGTCGCCGAGCGTTTACACTGGGCCTTGGACTCGCCGCGTTGTCGCCATTTGTAAGCCTGCCCGAAACCGCGGGATTGGGCCTTCCCGTGCGCGCGGCATTTGCAGACGACGCTGCCACAGCGTCGGTCAGCCTCGACAATTTCGTCATTCGCCTTCGTCCCGCGGGCTATTTTCGTACCGCGAGCGTCAACGAAGACGGCAACGTCATCGGCAACGTCTGCCACCTGTTTAATGATGGCACGTCCAACAAGCTCATCCTCGAGCACGTGGCGACCGATACAGATAATACAAATTGGTATGCCATTCGCACCTTGCTCAATTTCGAGGAGCACAAGAAGACAGGCTACAGCATTTGGTCGGTCGACGGCGACTCGGACAAAGATGGAAAGGTTATCCACGTATGGAGTGGCGAGTACGACCATAAGGACAGCCGCGCCTATACGTTTGACCCCCAGTCCGACGGAACTTATATTATTCGAGACCGCATATACACGAAAAACGGCATTAACTACCTGGCCATAGAATCGAAAGGCAAAGACCAAGACAACAACAAGATTTGCCAAAAGAAATATCCCATTCCGTGGGAGCTCGAGCTTGTCGGCTACAGCATGGACAAGACCAATGCCACAGTTAGCAGCATCGACTGGACCACGTATAGCAGCTACGTCGACGGACCATGTTGGATGAGCCACGTCGATGACAACAAATACCTCGACGAGCTGAGCATACCGGGAACCCACGATTCGGGCACCTGCAGCGTGGACAACGACACCGAGCCCCAATCCTCACAAGCAAAGTGCCAGCAGGATTACATCCCCACGCAGTTGCTCGAAGGCATTCGCTATTTTGATATCCGACTCGGAAAGGACGACAAGAACGGCGACCCCGGCATCGACCATGGAAGATGCTACCTGCTCAAAAAAGACGGGGGCTATATGCATCTCTCCGATGTCATCGGTTACTTCAAAACATTTTTGAGCGAAAAGCCGTCAGAAGCGCTCATCATGCTTGTGTCACGAGGCAACGACGAGGCTACCGACGAAAGTGTTACGACGGCCTTCGCCAAGGTTATGGGCAAGGATCCCGACCTGTTCTATACGTCGAGCCGCGTTCCCACACTGGGCGAGGTGCGCGGAAAGATCGTCCTGCTACGTCGATTTGGACTCGCCGGCAACAGCGCAAGCGGCCACACGTGGGGACTCGACCTCACCCAATGGGACGACAAAATCGCAGCACACCCCGACAGCTCCTCTATGTGTCTCGTCCAAAACGCGCAAGGCTTTGAAGCCGAGGGGAAAGCAGGCGACAAAAAAGCCTATTGCACCAAGGTATATGCCCAGGACCATTACGAATGCACCGGAACCGACAAGATCGAATGGGTCGATATGGCACTGCGGGAAACGGCCAATCTCACCCGCGGCAAGGTTGACGTCATGGACAATGATGGGTCCAAGGAGCAGGTCTTGGAGCGCTGTTGGTCCATCAACTACACCAGCTGCACGAATCACAAACAAGGAAGCAACCCATTTACCGCAGCGCGAGTGGTCAACGAGCATCTGTACAAGAGCCAGTACATCAACCCCAGCGGCAACGAGAAAACAAAGTCAGATTGCCTCAAGCACATTGGCATCATCGCATCCGACTTTGTTGATGCGGCACTGGCGCGGAGCATCTACCAGCGCAATTACGCACAGCACAAGCAGACAGCTTCGTACTACCTCCCGACCCGCATGCACATGACATACGGCGACTCGCTGAGCGATGCCTCACTCCAAGATGGCAAGACCGTTGGCGAGGGTCATTTCCGCCTTGTCAACAGCAGCAACGTACTCAACGTGGCGGCTTCGGGCCATGCGTTTGCCATCGAATATGTGGACGTCGACGCCTTGGGCAACGAGACCGTTACGGAGCTGCGGGGCTCCGTGCCCATCGATATCGATCCACGCGCGCTGACGCCCCATTTTGAGGGACTCGAAGGCCTTAAGGCCGGCGAAGACGTGCGCGCCAAGATTGCGGCATCACTCGAGGGCAAGCTCGAAACCGATGCCTGCACGGCCCAGCTCGAGTTTGTACACGACGCGGACGGCGCTCCGGGCACGGCAATGGCCGAGGGCGAAACATTTGCCGCAGGAACGTACTGGGTGCGCGTGAAAAGCCTTTTGGGCGACGCGGCACAGAACTACATGCTCGCCAGCGATGGAGCCGCAAGCTTCACCGTAGCGGCCTCGGGCAGTGCAGGCGGCACCGGCAGCGGCACGGGTTCCAACGCAGACGGCGCTGATAAGAATGGCAAGGGCAACAAGAGCAAGGGCTCGACCGGAAAACTCGCCGACACGGGCGACGGCTCTGGTATCGCCGCCGGGCTCGCCGCTGCCGCCGTGGCGACAACGGTCGCCGGCGCGGCAATGCTTGCCAGTGACCGCGAAAACGCTGGGGACGACAGCGAATAGGCAAGCCCGCCTTTAGACACATCGACTCAATCGGGGCGCAGGACACCGTTCTGTGCCCCCGATTTTTACCTTGGCCCGAACGCCGCCATGGGCTACATCACCATGTTCAGCGCGTTAACAAACTCCTGGGCCTTCGCACGACTGCTCAGACTAAAGACGCAAGCGGTTAACAGTCGATTGCGCAGGAAAACGTCGCGACCCTTGATCCTGTTAACGCCCGTGATGTCCTTAAGGTAGACAATCTCGATATGCTTGCCGCCGAAAGTACCCTTCTTGAGCACTTCGATGCGGTTAGGGTAGATCTTGACGTCTTTAAACCTGCCCGAACCTTTGTCCTGGAACAGCAAGGTGTTGTTGTCCATGCGTGTCACTCCCATGGGGTTCGCTAAAACTGCCTCTATGGTCACATTTTAGTCACTTCGGGAATCCTGCACGAAGGCGCTAGGCGACATTGAAATTCGAGTCCGCGCGAGGCTTTAAACTAAATGCAATAAAGATGCATTCCACAAGAGGAAAGTGGGGCGACAGTGATGGGCGAACTGGTAAACCGTGGAGAATCGGCAATCGTGCCAGAAGTTTTTTACAAGCAGGTTTCCTCGATTCTCAACGCCGCTCGCGACAAGGCCTATACCGCCGTTAACTTTGCGATGGTTGAGGCGTATTGGGAGATCGGCAAGAGCATTGTTGATGAGCAGGGCGGAGAGGAGCGCGCCAAGTATGGAGAGGCGCTGCTCAAGGTCCTCGCAATCAGACTTACCAAGGATTTTGGTAAAGGTTTTGAAGCAAGAGAGCTGCGTAAAATGCGTCAGTTCTATCTTGCATTTCCAATTCGGGACTCACTGCGTCCCGAATTGAGTTGGACACATTATCGCAGGTTAATACGCATTCCTGACCCCGAAGCTCGCACCTGGTACATGAACGAATGCGCCGATTCTCGCTGGAGCACGCGTCAGCTCGAGCGCCAGATCAACACCATGTTCCGCGAGCGCCTGCTTGCCAGCAAGGACAAGGAGGCCGTCACCCAGGAAATCCAAAAGAGCGCCCCGGCTCGTCGCCCCGAGGATATCATCCGTGACCCATATGTACTGGAGTTTTTAGGTTACTCGGACGATACTGCGTTTCGCGAGAGCGATCTAGAGCAGGCGCTCATCACGCATCTTCAGAAGTTCCTGCTGGAGCTTGGCCGTGGTTTCGCTTTCGAGGCGCGCCAAAAGCGCATCACCTTTGATGGGCGCCATTTCTATATTGACCTTGTGTTTTACAACTATCTGATGCGCTGCTTCGTGCTCATCGACCTTAAGACCGATGACCTTACGCATCAGGACCTGGGCCAGATGCAAATGTACGTGAACTACTACACGCGCGAGCTCATGAACGAAGGCGACAATCCGCCTATAGGCATCGTGCTCTGCGCGGACAAAAGCGACTCGATTGTCGAGTACACGCTGCCCGAAGACAACGACCAAGTGTTTGCCGCCAAATACTTGCCGTATCTTCCAAGCAAGGAAGAGCTGGCGCGCGAGCTGAGTGCCGAGTACCGCGCCATCAACGAAGCGACTAATGGCGAAGCACAAGGATAGCAATACGTTGCGACCGACACCACCGATGGCGCTCCACATCACCCGGGATAAGAGGAGCTTTCCATGACAGACAGACCGAAAACAACACTGCGCGACTGCATCTATGGGCTCGCCGTCGGCGACGCACTGGGCGTTCCTTACGAGTTCAGGCCCCGCGGCACGTTTGAATGCGCGGACATGATTGGCTACGGCACGCATGGGCAGCCCGACGGCACCTGGAGCGACGACACGTCCATGACGCTTGCTACCTGTGACTCGATTAGGGAGCTCGGGCACATCGACACCGCGGACATGCGCGACAAGTTCGTCGGCTGGATTGCCCGTGACGAGTATACAATCGACGGCGTTTTCGATTACGGCGGCACGACCGCCCGCGCCTTGCACACCGGCAAAGGAGGCTCCGGCGAGCGCGACAACGGCAACGGCTCGCTCATGCGTATCGCTCCCCTGGCGTTCACCGATGCGACGAACAACGAGATCCGCGAGGTCTCCGCAATTACGCACGCCCACAGAACGTCGACCGA
Source organism: Collinsella sp. (assembly GCA_019414515.1). Classification (GTDB taxonomy): domain Bacteria; phylum Actinomycetota; class Coriobacteriia; order Coriobacteriales; family Coriobacteriaceae; genus Collinsella. The sequence continues at coordinate 5,983 of DXLX01000047.1, read as the reverse complement.
CGCATGCATCATATTTGTTGAGCTGATGAGGGATGTGATGAACGACGCGCTCCCCTCGTGGGCACTCCATCTGAAAGGCATGCCTGAGCAGGAGATCAAGTCAGGTGGCTTCGTGCGCGACACGCTTAAGGCAGCCACCTGGTGCTTCGTCAACACTAACTGCTACGAAGATTGCGTGCTTGCCGCCGTCAACCTAGGCGACGACACCGACACCACCGCAGCCGTCGCAGGCGCCCTCGCCGGCACGGCCTACGGTATCGACGCAATTCCGCAGGAGTGGATCGATACCCTGCGCGGTAAAGAGTTGATAGAGCAGTGTTTGTTTTAGGACACGCCTTCAACGAAGACAATGTCAGTCAACGCAAATGATTAAGGGACCGCATAAATGATGATTACAGAATGCGCCGTCATGGGTCCGTTCGTCACAGAGCAAAGTACCGTGGGACCGTACACCGTGTTGGTATTCGAATCCCCGCTGCCGCAGAAAAGGGCCGGTTGCCCCGGCCCTTTAGACATTAGCACCTGCGTTGCCCGCGCTTCCAAAGTTGACCGACTGAGGAGCGGGTTCCGCGGCACACCTTGATTTTGCCCGGTGGGGCGGCTCTTTTGCAGCCGTCCCACCGTTTATTTAGATCTACCACGACGGACAGCTCGCACTACTGCGCACTGTCCCGTACCGTTCCCCTACTTCCCAAAGATCGCAGCGAGCAAGCCCTTGCGTTTGGGCTTTTCTTCTCGGTAGGAACCCTCGGCAACCGCTGCCACCTGGCGCGGTTGCTCGCCGCCTCCCTTACGCACGATCTGGTAGAGGAAGGGCGATTTAACGTATTTGACCTCGATGGGCGTGGCGTGCACGGTACTTTCGTTCGATAGATGCAGGCTCGGGTTGAGCGGCGCCACCACATGCGTCTCACGCTTGTCGCTAAACACCACCGCGGCCGCGCGGCCCGTCTGGCCGTTTACGGCAATGCGCACCTGCTCGCCATCGCGGCTGTCCGTCGCTGGGCGATCGACAAAGTAGACCGGTACCATCACCAGGCCGTCCTTATGCTTGCGAGCCTTGCGCGCCCAGGTGCGGATGCTCTTTTTATTGAGCCCCAGCACCGCCTCGGCATCGTTGCCGGCAATGTCGAGCGCCAGCTTATCAATGACCACCTGGTCCTTGATAGACGCATCGACGGAGACAACGCGGAAGTCGCCTTCCTGCATGGCCGGGTCAAACGGCCCAACCTTGGCAAAGTCCCACGGCTCCAAAATGCCCATAAGGCGAACGTCCAGGTAGTTTGCCCGCGGATACGCCCAGTCGAGCACCTCGTAGTACACCAGGGTCTCCTTGCTCAGCCCCTTGCCCGGGAAGGACGCCATCATGCGCAGGTCCGCGAGCGCCATGGGGAAGTAGAAGAGCATCATGTCATTTTGAATCGCGTCTTCCACGTCGTGCCCGGCAAAGGCGTCGGGGTACTGGCGCACCAGCTGCAGCGCGTTGACACGCGCCTGCTGCGGCGAGATTTCGCAGGGAATACCCTGCTCAGGCACATACTCAGCACCCACGCCCATGGTCAGGCGCTTACTAAACGTGCCGGGCTTGAGCAGGTCGGCAACGCCGATCTTATTGCCGCAGGACGGACACTCAAACACGCGTTGGGTCGATTCGCCCTCAAAGGACGCGCCGCAGAAGGGGCAGGGAATGCTCACGTGCGCTGCCTCCTGGAACTCCTGAGCCGTGCCGCGGTCCTCCCACAACAGATGCTCCAGAACCGACTGGTTGCGCCAGTACGCATTAAAGAAATACCAGTCGGGATCCACCGGACGCTCGAGCTGCGACACGTGGGTGAGTTTAAGCAGCCCATCGACAACCGTCAGCGGCGTATGGCGAATGCCCAGGGCGCTCTTGGGCTCCCCCGCATCGGCCTGCCACGGAACGACCGTGCCGCAATAGGCGCACTCAAAGCTGCGTTTAGCCTGGTGTGAGTACATAGGGCCGCCGCAGTTTTGGCATTTAATGGCAAACATCTCGTCCATGGATACGTCCTCCTTTGCACAGGGGCTGTCGACATTAAGTATGTCGGGCAGGTAAGCACATGCCCATACCCATGTGGCCCAAAATGCAGGACCCTGTCGGACAAGAAGGGCCGCTCGTTAGCTCCAGCAGACCATTGCTGCATTTTCTGAACATCGGCGCACGGCGCGCCCATGCGAGCTACACTATCCCCTTAAACAAGGATGCGAGGAGATACGCCATGCTATTTGTAAATCGGCTGGTACATACGCTTGTTCCCGGCAGCGAGGACGAGCCGGTCGATACGGCTTGCCGCACCAACGCAGGCTTTGCCGCAAGTCTCATCTGCATTGGCCTCAACATTACCCTGTGCCTAGCCAAGGGCATCGCGGGCCTGCTCGCCGGCTCCGTCTCGCTCATCGCCGACGCCTTCAACAACCTCTCCGATGCCTCGAGCAACATCGTCAGCCTGCTCGGGTTCCGCCTTGCCAGCCGCCCGGCCGACGAAGGTCACCCCTATGGCCACGGCCGCTACGAATACCTCGCCGGCCTGTTTGTCGCCGTCCTCGTTTGTGCCGTCGGCATCAACCTGGTGCTCGAGTCCGTTACCAAGATTATCAAGCCCTCCCCCACCGCTTACACGCTCGTTTCCCTTGCGGCACTGGCTACATCCATGCTCGTTAAGCTCTGGATGGCCGCGTTCAACCGCACGCTGGGCGATCGCATCGACTCGGAGACGCTCATCGCCACGGCGCAGGACTCCAAAAACGACGTCATCACCTCAGGCTCGGTCTTGGTGGCGGCGCTTATTTCGCAGACGACCGGCTTTGACCTCGATGGCTGGACGGGCCTGGGCGTGGGCATCTTCATCTGCATCAGCGGCCTGGGCCTGGTGCGCGACGCCATCAGCCCGCTGCTGGGACAAGCGCCCGACCCCAAGCTCGTCCAGGAAATCCGCGACAGGATCATGTCGTACCCCCAGGTCCTGGGCACTCATGACCTCATGGTGCACGACTACGGCCCCGGCCGCCAGTTTGCCAGCGCACACGTGGAAATGCCCGGCGAGGGCGATGCCTTTGAGCACCACGAGATCCTGGACACCATCGAACACGATATCAAACGCCAGATGGGCATCGCCATCACGTTGCACTGCGACCCCATTGCAACAACCGGCGATGACTTGCGCGGCTGGGTCAAGCGCGGCGTAGCGCAGATCGACCCCGCGCTTTCCATCCACGACTTGCACGAGCACGACGGCTTTGTTTCGTTTGACCTGGTACGTCCCGACGGCTTTGACATATCCGACGAGGAGCTGCTGGAGCTCGTCACGCGCATCGTGCACGAGCGCAGACCCGATGCATCATGCGTCGTCACGTTTGACTCCGGCTTTAGCTCGCCCGAGCGTCCGGCAGAGCAGTTGTAGCCCCGCTTCGCTCAGCCGCTAGTTTCCCTGTGCGCCCGAAATGCCGTTTTGCAGCGCGTCCCAAGCATTGGTAGCCATATCGCCCAGGTTCTGCGCGGTATCGCCGAGGTTCTGAGCCGTGTCGCCCAGCTCTTGCGCCTTATCTCCAAGCTCCTGGGCCTTGTTGCTCAGGTCCTCCAGCGTGTTGGAGCTCGAATTGTCGGTGCCGCTTTGGCCGTCGGACGAGTTACCCGAGCTGCTCTTGTGCGTGAGTTGAATTTCGAGGTTACCGTTGTCGTTATAGTAGGCAGAAGTAACAACCCAGTTGGCATCGACAACAGGCGTCGAGCCGTCGTCAGTCAGAATCACAGCATTCGAAAGATCGGCGCCGCGCGACTTGAGGAGCTTCTTGGCGTTGGACCAGTACTGCCCCGGGATATCGCTCAGATCGACGGTGCTAGACGAGGCAGACTCGGTTTGCTCGGCAGTGGTATCGGCCGTTGAACTCCCTCGCTTGTTGAGCATGCCCGACACGATGGCAAACACAATCGAGAGGGCAAAGAAGATCGCCAGCACAATGAGGATCTTCTTGATCACACTCGACGAACGCGACGGCGCCTCTTCCTCGTCCTCACCATACTGCGGAATCGACTTGGGGTACTCACGATAAGGCTGGCGCGCATACGGATCGCGCGACTCATAACGAGGCTGGGACTGTGCCGTGCGCGGCATATACGTCGTCTGCTGAGGCTGCGGAATGGGATTTTGCGGCAGGTTATTATAAGCGCCTGCCGCCGCATTGCCATACGGGTCCGGCGTCGCATTGCCATACGGGTCCTGCGGTGCATAATCAAACGGATCCCGCGGTGTATCGCTATAGCCCATAACTCGTGTGGGTTCGGCGGACGCCTGCGTCGCATCGGGGGCAGCATTGCCGGGGTTCGACACAACGCGGGTCGCATCGGCGCTGCCGCCAGCCTGTGCGGAGCCATATCCGCCCATCACAGTCGTCTTGTCCTGGTCCATGCAACGTTTCCTTTCCGTCGCCTGTAAGCATCAAGTTATCCATGCATTCTACCCGCGCAAAAGCCTATGATGGGCAAAGCCCGTCGGTATCTACAAGACATGCGCGTGCCTAAGGATCAAAAAGCCCCGCCGGGCCTTGGTAGGCGCGGCGGGGCGGGCAAGCGGCTATGAGCAGCAGACTTAGAACAGGCCGGTGATGTTGCCGTCGTTGTCGACGTCGATATTCTCGGCCGCGGGAACCTTGGGCAGGCCCGGCATAGTCAGGACGCTGCCAGTCAGCGCGACCACAAAGTGGGCACCGGCGGAAACCTTGAGCTCGCGCACGGTGATGCGGAAGCCCTCGGGGGCGCCCAGCGCCTTGGCGTTGTCGCTAAAGCTGTACTGGGTCTTGGCGACGCACACCGGTAGGTTACCAAAGCCGTTCTCGCGCAGCTCGGCGAGCTGGCGCTTGGCAGCCGGCGTAAAGTCAACGCCGTCGGCGCGGTAGACCTTGGTGGCGACGGCCTCCAGAGCATCGGCAACATCGGCACCGTCCTCGTAGGCAAACTTGAGCTCGCTCGGCTGCTCAATCAGGCGCATGACCTCATCAGCCAGCTCGAGCGCGCCCTCGCCGCCCTTGGCCCAGACCTCGGAAAGCTTAACGTTGACGCCGAGCTTCTGGCACTCGGACTCGATGAGCGCAAGCTCTGCCTCGGTGTCCGTCGGGAAGCGGTTGATGGCGACCACACAGGGAAGACCATAGACGCTCTGGATATTGTCGACGTGGCGCAGCAAGTTGGGCATGCCGGCCTTGAGGGCATCGAGGTTCTCGTCGTTAAGGTCGGCCTTAGCAACGCCACCGTTGTACTTAAGCGCACGGGCGGTGGCGACAATCACGACGGCGCTGGGGCGGACGCCCGTCATTCGGCACTTGATGTCGAGGAACTTCTCAGCACCCAGATCGGCACCAAAGCCTGCCTCGGTAATGGCGACATCGCCAAAGCGCATAGCCATGCGCGTAGCCATGATGGAGTTGCAGCCGTGGGCGATGTTGGCGAAGGGGCCACCGTGGACAAACGCGGGCGTACCCTCGAGCGTCTGCACCAGGTTGGGCTTGAGCGCGTCCTTAAGCAGCGCGGCCATGGCGCCCTGAGCCTTGAGGTCGCGGGCGCGAACGGGCTCACCGGCAAAGCTGTAGCCGACGACGATCTCGCCCAGGCGCTCCTTGAGGTCGTTGATGCTCGTGGACAGGCACAAGATCGCCATGACCTCGGAGGCAACGGTGATGTCGAAGCCGTCCTCGCGCGGCACGCCCTGGGCCTTGCCGCCAATGCCGTCGATAACGTGGCGCAGCTGGCGGTCGTTCATGTCGACAACGCGCTTCCAGGTGATGCGCTTAACGTCGATACCGAGTTGGTTGCCCTGCTGAATATGGTTGTCGAGCATGGCGGCCAGCAGGTTATTGGCGGCACCGATAGCGTGGAAGTCGCCGGTAAAGTGCAGGTTGATGTCCTCCATGGGGATGACCTGGGCCCAGCCGCCGCCGGCAGCACCGCCCTTGACGCCAAAGACGGGAC
>DXLX01000046.1 GCA_019414515.1 Collinsella sp. | reverse complement strand
GGGGTGGCTTGTGCGGTGGGTGCGGCGCGGCCGCGCTTGGCCAACGGTGCCTTGGCACATCCTCGGCAGCTTGCCCTAGAGCTTGTGGTGGCGCTCTTCTTTGCGCTCCTCGGCTGCCTGCTCCTCCTGCTTAAAAGCGGGGTCGTCGGGGGTGACGAGCTCGTCCTCGTGCGTGCGCTTGTTGTAATGGTGGCGCAGCACGGGCTCAAACAGATGCAGATGCTTGGCAAAGGCCGCCGAGCCAATGGCGAGCACGGTAAAGATGAGCACACGCATGGGCACCTCGACCTGGTTAATCGCGGCGGCGCCGGCCGAAAGCATGATGCACCAGGCATAGATGAGCAGCACGGCCTGTTTTTGGTTGTAGCCTTCTTGGATCAGGCGGTGGTGGATGTGGCCCTTGTCGGCCTGCCCGATGCTAATGTGGGCGCGCTTGCGGCGCACAATGGCGCTAAACGTGTCGATGATGGGCACGCCGGCAACGATGAGCGGGATGATAAGCGAGGTGAGTGCGGCGGTGCGGCTCACGTTGAGCAGCGAGATGGAGCCCAGCGCAAAGCCCAGAAGCAGCGACCCCGAGTCGCCCAAGAAGATGCTTGCGGGGTTGAAGTTGTAACGCAAAAAGGCCAGACAGGCGCCAAAGAGCGCAATGGAGAGCGCGGCGGCGTCGATGCGGCCCGAGAGAACGGCCATCGAAAACATGGTGAACGACGCGATGCCGCAGATGCCCGTGGCCAAGCCGTCGAGGCCGTCGATGAGGTTAATGATGTTGGTGAATGCCACCAGATAGATTACGGTGATGGGGTAGGCGAGCCATCCGAGCATGATCTCGCCGGGGGCAAACGGGTTGACGATGACGCCGATTTTTAGGCCGCCGATACAGGCGATAAGCGCGGCGAGGACTTGTCCGGCCAGCTTTTGCTTGGGCGTGAGCTGGAAGACGTCGTCGATAGCGCCGGTCGCAAAGATGACGGTAAAGGAGAGCGCCAGCATGGGGTAGCTGATGTGCAGACGGGGGTGGGGCACCAAAACGGGCGGCCAACCCAGGTACCAGGTGCCTAGGATTTGCACAGTGCAGGCGACGACCAGGCCCAAAAACACCGCCGTTCCGCCCAAACGCGGGATGGGCTTGGTGTTGATGCGGCGCTTAGAAGGATAGTCGACGGCATCGAGCTTAATTGCCAAGCGCTTGACCAGGGGCACCGCGAGGAAGGTCGTGATAAAGGCCGCCGCTGCCACGCATAGGTACGGTATGTAGCTCGGGGATGAAGCCATGAATCTAAAAACCGCCAAGCGTCGAAGGAAAAGGTCAGAAGAACGCCATGCGCAAAGGGCATAGCCGAACCATAATACTCGACCAAGGGGGGTACATGGAATTGCACGCAGCGATAATCACGCGCTTACCAGATATTGGGATGTTGTCGATGGCTTGTCGGGATGCCGGCGGGGATCCATATGGACTGTAATGGTGATTTTCGGCAAAAGAAAACCACCCCCCACGTTACGAAAATGAACCCACCTAAAACAGGTGGGTGCCCTCATCGACTGTTCCAGCGTCCTTAACAACGAAGGATACCTGTACTAGGTACGACTGTGTGGGCTCCCTAAATAAACGCGACGGTTCACCCAGTTGCTCCGCGGGGGGCGGAATACCTACATCATAAAGCGGCACTTTATCGATTCCAGTCTTGACATTACAAAAATCGTGTCGGACGATTACGGCGCCTTGGGCTCGAGCCGTCTGTGGGGTTGATCCCTTTACGTTTGAGCTGCTGAATCGTTGTTTTGGAGCATGGTTTTATGCCGACGTCGTTGACCGAACTTTTTTCGCCCGCCTGCCATTTGTGTCCGCGCCGTTGCGGTGCGGCGCGCGATGAGGGCGCGCACGGCGTCTGCGGTGCTAACGACACGCTCAAGGTGGCCCGCGCCGCGCTTCATATGTGGGAGGAGCCGCCTATCTCGGGCGAGGCCGGTTCGGGCACGATCTTCTTTAGCGGCTGCTCGCTCAAATGTATCTACTGCCAGAACCACGAGATCTCGACCGGCAATTTTGGCCTTGAGATTTCGCCTGAGCGCCTGGTCGAGATTATGCTGGAACTGCAGGACCAGGGTGCCAACAACATCAATTTGGTGACGGCGACGCACTATGCGCACCTGTTGCCTGCCGCGATTGCCGCGGCACGGGCGCGCGGACTGGTTATCCCAATCGTCTACAACACGAGTGGTTACGAGCGCGCGAGTGCCGTGGCGGCGCTGGGCGACCTGGTCGATGTGTGGCTCACCGACTTTAAATATGCCGATGCGGCGCTTGCGCAGTCGCTCTCCCATATAAAGGATTACCCGCGTGTGGCCGTGTCGGGTCTGGCCCAGATGGCGCGCGAGATCGATCGCCGCGGGGGAGAGCTGGTGGATGACGACGGGCTCATGAAGCGCGGCATCATCGTACGCCACCTGGTGCTGCCGGGGCATGCGGATGACTCGTGCCGCGTGTTAGACCTGGTGTGGCAGACGGTGGGCGACGTGCCGATCTCGGTCATGAACCAGTACACGCCCAATGCGCTCATGCGCGAGCAGGGCGGCGAGTTGGCGCGCGCCGTGACGCGCGAGGAGTACGAGCAGGTGCTCGACCATGCCGACGACCTGGGCTTTACGACAATGTTCTGGCAAGAGGGCGGCGCGGTAGACGAGAGCTTCACCCCCGCCTTCGACACCACCGGCGTCCTCACCAGCGCAAAGTAGAGCGCACGCTGATGATTTTTCTGGGACGGGGATTAAAAAATCATCGAGAGGATCGCCTGTTCGAAAAGTTGTCAAAATAGCCGCGTCCCAAAAAGACTGGTTATTGGGCGTTGACAGTTGGCGAGCCGTAGGTAAAATATCGACTTGTCCTGGGGACGTAGCTCAGTTGGGAGAGCGCTGCCGTCGCATGGCAGAGGCCGAGGGTTCGACTCCCTTCGTCTCCACCCATGGATTTGATAAGCCGCTGACATTGTGTCGGCGGCTTTTTTTAAAAGAAAGGGCTATACCATGGCCGAGCTTGAGTCCCAACCATTGTCCGACGAGGAGCGCGCCGAGTTGGAAGAGCTCCGCGCTGAGAAGGCCCGCCGCGAGGCTCGGGAAGAGGCCCGTCGCGAGCGTGAGGAGCTGGCTGCCCTGCGTGCCGAGCGTGCGAAGGCCGAGGAGGCCGCCGCGAACGCCGCATCCGCATCGGCGCCCGCGCCCGCACCCAAGCCCGCTGCTGCGAAGCCTGCACCTGCCGCGCCCAAACCTCAGCCTAAAAAGGCCGCCCGTCCCAAGTCCGTCGAGCCCAAGCCGAGCCGTGACGAGATGACCTTTGCCCAGCGCATGGTTACCTCCAAGGAGCCTATGGGCGAGAACGAGATCCCTGGCATGGCGCCGGCTCAAAAAATCATCATTGTCCTTGCCCTCATCGCGTTTGTCATCTTTATGGGCTACACGATCCTGACCAGCATGGGCCTGCTCTAACCGACTCGCATCGGGCGTCATGTCCGCATGCTCTGCTCTCGTCCAACCCTCAAATTCTGCACCACACATCCGAAAGGTCGCCCCATGGCTTTGACCGACATCTCGCATCCCACCGACATTGCAATGCTCACCGATCTTTACGAGCTCACTATGGCCCAGGGCCTGTGGGAGAGCGGCAAGGCCAATGAGCAGGGTTGTTTTACCGCGTTTTACCGCGACCATCCCTTTGGCAGCGCCTATGCCGTCATGTGCGGCACCGCCGAGCTGCCCGAGCTCGTCGAGAACCTGCGCTTTACGCCCGAGGATATCGACTACCTCGCCTCGCTTGAGGCCCCTGCCGGCGGCGCGATGTTCAAGTCCGCATTCCTCGACTACCTGCGCGATTTTCGTGCGCATGTAAATATCGACGCCGTCCCCGAGGGCGAGCTCGTCTTTCCGCGCGAGCCCATGGTGCGCGTCACCGGTCCTGCGCTCGAGTGCCAGCTGCTTGAGACGGCGCTGCTCAACATCGTCGGGTTCCAGACGCTTGTCGCCACCAAGACGGCGCGCGTGGTGCTCGCCGCCGACGGTCGCCCCGTGGCGGAGTTTGGCCTGCGCCGCGCCCAGGGTCCCGATGGCGGCCTGGCCGTTGCGCGCGCGAGCTACGTTGCCGGCTGCTCCTCTACGTCCAATGTGCTCGCCGGCCGCCGCTATGGTATTCCCGTCTTTGGCACGCATGCGCACAGCTGGGTGATGAGCTTCGATTCCGAGCTCGAGGCCTTCCGCGCCTTTGCCAAGTCGAGCCCCAAGAACTGTACGCTGCTCATCGACACCTATGACGTGCGCGAGGGCTGCGAGCATGCCATTACGGTTGCCAAGGAGATGGAGGCGGTGGGCGAGCGTCTGTCGGCTATTCGCATCGACTCCGGCGACCTCGCCAAGCTCTCCAAGTATGTTCGCGGCCGTTTTGATGCCGAGGGCCTGCCCTATGTGGGGATCTCGGTTTCCAACGATCTTGACGAGTACACGATTCAGTCGCTGCTGGACCAGGGCGCGCCCATCGACAGCTTTGGCGTGGGCACCAAGCTCGCGACCTGCTACGATCAGCCGGCGCTGGGCGGCGTGTACAAGCTTTCCGCCCGTCGTGCGAGCGATGCGGACCCGTGGACGCCGGTGGTGAAGCTCTCCGAGCAGCCCTACAAGCGCACGATTCCGGGCGTGCAGCGAGTGCGCCGCTATTACGACGGCTTTGGCGGCCCGGTCTGCGACATGATCTATGACGAGGACCATCTGGCGGGGGAGGGCGCCGCGCGCGGCAATACCCTCGTGGCCGTGAACGATGCCGCCCTGGTAACCGATGTGTCGGAGCTTGAGTATCGCGAGCTGCTGGTGCCGATCGTGCGCGATGGCAGTGCGGTGGCTCCGCGTGAGAGCATCGAGGACGCGCGCGAGCGCTGTGCTTGGGCGCTCGATCATCTGGACGCGGCTTTTAAGCGCTTCCTGTATCCGCAGACCTACGTGGTGGGTATGGAACAGGGCCTGGCCCAGGTGCGCGACGAGCTCGTGCGCAAGAACATGGCCGCGGCATCGGCTTTCCCCTGGGCAAAATGATCCGCATGCGACGGAGGAAAGCGGACTATATTCTCGCTCACCCGTTCGCTCGCTTGCTCAGCATTCGATTGGTTTGACGTATGACGACTTCTTATAAAACGATGGTGGTAAAGATCGGCTCGTCCACGGTGGTGGGCGCCGATGGCAAGGTTAACCGCGCCTTTATCGGCGGGCTGGCCGATCAGGCTGCTGTCCTGCGCAAGCTCGGCTGGCGTCTGGTCGTGGTGAGTTCGGGCGCCATCGCCTGTGGCTATCCCGTGCTGGGCTTCGACCGCAAACCGGTCGGTGACCTGCCGAGCCTGCAGGCCTGCGCCTCGGCCGGTCAGTGCATCATCTCGTCGGCCTACGACGAGGAGTTCCATGCACGTGATCTGCTCACCTCGCTCGTGCTGCTCACACGTCACGACACGGCGCGTCGCACGTCCTATCTGCACGCGCGCGACGCCCTGCTGCGTCTGGTGGAGCTGGGCGTGGTGCCGGTCGTCAACGAGAACGACACCGTCACCGTCGATGAGATCAAGTTCGGCGACAACGACACGCTGGCGGCGCTCGTGAGCTGCCTGGTTTCCGCCGACCTGTGCGTGACGCTGTCCGACATCGACGGCCTCTACACCGCCAATCCGCATGAGGACCCCACGGCCGAGTTTGTCCCTGTCGTGCATAAGATCGATGCCAAGATCATCGCCTCGGCGGGCGATTCTTCGACCTCGGTGGGCACGGGCGGCATGATCACTAAGATCCGCGCGAGCCGCATTCTGATGACGGCGGGCATTCAGAGCGTGATTTGCTCGGGCGAGGAGCCCGATGCGCTCGTGCGCCTTGCCCGCGGCGAGAGCGTGGGCACGCTGTTCGACCCGCCGGCTGAGCGCCTGGATATTGCGCCCCGCAAGCTGTGGATTGCGCTGGGCGACAAGGCCCACGGCTCGGTGACGGTCGATGACGGTGCCGCGAAAGCTCTGGTCGGCCACGGGTCGTCCCTGCTTGCGGTTGGTATTCGTGAGGTCGATGGCGAGTTTGCCGAGGGTGATGTGCTCGACGTGTGCGACCCGAGCGGCATGGTTGTCGCGCGCGGTATCGCCGAGGCCGATTCGGACGTGTTGGAACTTGCTGCCGGCCGCCGCCAGGACCAGATCGCCAGCAACCGCCTGCTCGCAAACCTGGCCGAGAAGCCTGCGATTCACCGAGATAATCTGATCGTCTTCGCATAACGGGTCGACGCTGCGCGCCGCCCAGAGCGACAATTTGTCATTCAAAAGGCGAGGCATGACCATCAGGTCTATGCCTCGCCTTTTTCATGCCAACTTGTTCGCTCTGGGCGGCGCTCGCTTCTTTTCTTCGACCTGCGACTTAAAGCCACTCGCTTAGGGGCGTTTTCGCTTTCTGTTTTCTACCTGCGGCATCGTCATTGCCGGTACTTGTCCGGCACTTGGGGACGTTCCTTTTGTGCCGGCAGGCGGGGACATTCCTTTGCTAGAAGATTTGGCGCAGGTCTCCGCGGTTGAGGGCTTCGTCGAAGAGGTGCTTGAATACCACGCTGCCGTGCAGGCCGTCGTGCTCGAACTCGTTCGTCACCCAGGCATGCGAGTTGCCCACGCGGCTGAGCGTGTCGAGCTGCATGCCCGAGTCCACGTACATGTCATCGAAGTACACGGCGGCCTGGAGCGGCACTTCGTTGCATGCTAGGCGCTGCGGATCGTAGATCTTGTCCCAGCTCGTGTCTTCCATCAGCAGGTCCATGGCGGGCTTGAAGGGCTTGAGTTCGGGCATCTGCTCAAACATCCACGGGAACATGGCCTCGCCGGTAAACATGAGCGGGCGCGCGAGGGTGTCGAACTCGGCACGGTGTGCCTTCTCTTCTGCCGCGGCCCAGCGAATGGGCATGGTGTCGCCGTCGGCGTAGATGAACTCCTGCAGCGTCCAGTACAGCGGGTTTGTGCGCGTGTTGGTGCGCTCGAAGGCGCGCATCAAAAAGCTGTCTGATACCGACGTTCCGCAGCTCAGCGTGCCGTCGCCGTCAACAAAAGCATGGTCGATAATCCAGTGCATGCGCTCAAAGCTCGGCTTCATACCAAAGTCGCTTCCCATGAGCTGCAGGCGCTCGACCGTCATCGGCGAGCCGTCGGGCAGTGCGGGCTTTTGCTCCTCGATCGCATCGGCCAGCGCCGCCACGCGCTCGACATCGGCGGGGTAGCGGTCGTAGTACTGCTGCGTCTTTGCTGCCATGCGCGGGAAGGTGTGTGCGTAGACCTCGCTGGCGCTCGCCGGCACGTGCGGAATGCCGCCGCAGGTAAAGCTTGCCGCCACGCCCTCGGGGAAGAGCGACAGATAGCTCAACGTCAAAAAGCCGCCGTAGCTCTGCCCGAGTGTGACCCAGGGCTTGCCGCCAAAGCCCACCAGGCGCAGGTACTCAAAATCGCGCACGATGGAGCTGGCGAGGTGACGCTTGAGGAAGTCCGCCTGCGAGCGTGCGGCATCGGAGCCGGCTGCCGTCGCGCACTCGCCCAGTGCGGCAATCGTGCGCCCGTCTACGCAGCTGCTGCGTCCGGTGCCGCGCTGGTCGGGCAGGACGATGCGGAAGTGCTTGACGGCTTCCTCGATCCAGCCATCGCTGGTGGGCGACAGCGGACGCGGGCTTTCGCCGCCGGGGCCGCCCTGCAAAAAGAGGAGCAGCGGTAAATCATCGTTGATGCGGTCGGGTGCGCAAACCACGCGGTAGAAAAGCTTGATGCTCTCGGGCGCGCCGGCGATGGGCGCCGGCATGGCGCCGCGGCGCATGGTGCTGCCGACGGCCAAAAGCATTGGCTCAAGGCCGCGCCAGTCAAGGGGGACATCAATGCTGTGGTCCTCGACATACAGGCCGGGGACGTGGTATGAAGTGATGATCGCCATGTAATGCTTCCATTCGTTGCGGTGTTTCGGGTTGACCAATTCTACCGCCGTCGGCGAGGATGCGCATAAATCGGCTACCATGGTTGGCAAACATCTAAGAGAAAGGGCCGTCCATGTCGGTCGATATAGCCACGTACGTTCACGATCTTGCCGTCGAGGCCAAGGCCGCTTCTGCCGCGCTTGCCACGGCGAGCGATGCCCAGCGCCAGGAGGCCGTGCGCGCCATGGCCGCGGCGCTGCGCGATGGTGTCGATTGCATCATTGCCGCCAACGAGCTCGATATGTCTGCCGCGCGCGATGCGGGCACCTCGGCGGGGCTCCTCGACCGCCTGCTGCTGACGCCCGAGCGCGTTGAGGGCATGGCCGCCGGCCTGGAGAAGCTCGCTGAGTTGCCCGATCCCGTCGGCCGCGTGCTCGATCACCGCGTGCTTGCAAGCGGTGTGGACCTTACGCGCGTGAGTGTGCCGCTGGGCCTGGTCGCCATGGTCTACGAGGCGCGCCCCAACGTGACGGCCGACGCTGCTGGCATCTGCATCCGCACCGGCAACGCCTGCATCCTGCGCGGCGGTTCGCTGGCCTATCACTCGTGCGCCATGATTGCCGAGCTGCTGGCCGATGCGCTTGAAGCCCAAGGCTTCCCGCGCGAGGCCGTGTCGATGATCGAGTCTACCGACCGCGAGGCCACCGGCGAGCTCATGAAGCTCCGCGGCATCGTCGATGTGCTCATTCCGCGTGGCGGTGCGGGCCTGATTCAGCGCTGCGTGCGCGAGTCGCTCGTTCCGGTGATCGAGACGGGCACGGGCAACTGCCACATCTACGTGCATGAGTCGGCCGACTTCGATAAAGCGCTCAACATTATCGTCAATGCCAAGACCCAGCGCGTGGGCGTGTGCAATGCCGCCGAGTCGCTGCTGGTCGACCGCGCCGTGGCCGACGCGTTTTTGCCCGCGGCTGTGGCTGTGCTGCACGACCACGGCGTGCTCATTCACGGCGACGAGGCCACGTGCGCCACATGCGCCGATTCCGGTCTTGCCGAGGGTGATGACTACGTCGCCGCGACTGAGGAGGACTGGGGTCGCGAGTACCTGGCTCTCGAGATGAGCGTGAAGGTCGTGGCAAACGAGGACGAGGCCATCGCACACATCAACCGCTACGGCACGATGCACTCCGAGGCCATCGTTGCCGAGGACGCGGATGCTTGCGAGCGCTTCCTGGATGCGGTCGATGCCTCGGCCGTGTACGCCAACGCCAGCACGCGCTTCACCGACGGCGGCGAGTTTGGCCTGGGTGCCGAGATCGGCATCTCGACCCAAAAGCTCCACGCCCGCGGCCCCTTCGCCGCCGAGGCCCTCACCACCTACAAATACAAGCTCCGCGGCACCGGCCAGGTTCGCCCCTAAACCCCTCGTAAACGAAAAACCACCACAAAGGTGCCTGTCCCCTTTGTGGTGGTTTTAATGTTAGGCCTGGAAGGTGTCGCGGTCGGGGGCGAAGGACTGCATTGCTGCGATGGTGCGGTCGAAGAGCTCGGGGAGCTCCCAGCCCAGCATCTCGGCGCCCTGCGAAATCACGTCGCGCGAGCAGCCGGCAGCAAAGCGCTTGTCCTTGAACTTTTTCTTGAGCGACTTAGTCGTAAAGTCCATGACGCTTTTGCTCGGACGCATGATCACGGCAGCACCGATCAGGCCGGTGAGCTCGTCGCAGGCAAACAGGATCTTTTCCATCTGCAGCTCGGGCTTGGGCAGCGAAGAGTTGAAATCGGACGTGTGCGTCTGGATGGCGCGGATGAGCTCAGGCGATGCGCCCTCGCCCTCAAGAATCTCGGCCGCATAGATAGTGTGGTTCATGGGGTCGTCCTCATGTTCCTCCCAATCCAGGTCGTGCAGCAGACCGACGATGCCCCAAAACTCCTCGTTCTCGGGGTCGAACTCGCGCGCAAAGTAGCGCATGGTGCCCTCGACCGTTTCGCCGTGGGTGATGTGGAACGGGTCCTTGTTGTGCTCGTTGAGCAATTCGAACGCACGGTCGCGGGTGATTCCGGCGGAAAGCAGCTCTGCCATAAAAGACTCCTTGTGCTCGTAGGTATCGCTAAGAATGAATACTACTAGAACGACTAGAGCGAAAAAACCACCACAAAGGTGCCTGTCCCCTTTGTGGTGGTTTTGGCGTGGGCAGGTTAGTTGAGGGCGGCTTGGGCTAGGCGGGCTTCGGCGGCCTCTTCGGTGACGCCCAGGGCCACGGCGAACTCCTCGATGGAGCGGCGCTTGGCTTCCTTGAGTACGCGCATGTAGTAGGAGCTGGGCTTTTTATCTGCTTCCTCGGCCTGGCGAATACGGTGCATCATGGTTTTTGCCACGCGAACCGTCTCGGGCGCGCCCAGCTTGAGCTGCTGCTTAAAGTGCGTCTCCTCGAGCGAGCTATTGCGCTCGGTAAAGGTGTCGCACTCCAGCTCATCGTAGTGGCTCAGCAGGTGCTCTGCATCTTGCTGGGAGATAGCGGCATGCAGACGGTCGGCCTGCGCCACGGGGTACATGAGAATCGTCTGCGCATGTCCCTGTTTGGTCTCGAGCAACAACATGGGCTGCGGTGTGTCGTCCCTAAAGCCGACGACGGTGCAGACTCCTTGACCCGGATGAATGACGTGTTGACCGATTGAGAACATGCTACCTCCAACTTATACGAATTTACGTATGTTAAGAATACCACGCTGACGTGCGCAAACCATCACTTTATGCAGGAAAAGCACACAACCCCGATAGGTAAGAGTATTCGATAAATAGAACGGCTTATTCATACGTTTATGCATTTCTAGAACGTGTATAAACAGCAGGCAAACCGCCAACTTTGTACCGCCGCGCAAGAGCGGTAGTCATTTTTGTGCATATGCAATATCTATTAGCTTTACCCTGCGACAGTAGTTACCGCTTGTGATAGAGTGCTACAAACTCTGGCTTTTGCCCTACGAGTGATCAAGAGCTCGGGGGCTTTAACACAAGGAGGATCTATGCCCGAGAAGATTGAAGAGCTGGTACGCGCTGCGCTTGCTGCGGCCCAGGAGGCCGGCGACCTTTCCGCATTTGAACTTGACGATTGCGCTATCGAGCGACCGGCTGATACTTCTCATGGCGAGTGGACCTCCACCATGGCCCTGAAGTCCGCCAAGCTGGCTCACTGCGCCCCGCGCAAGATCGCCGAGGCCGTCGTCGCCCATATGCCCGAGGACCCCGCAATCGAGAAGGTCGAGATCGCCGGTCCTGGCTTCATCAACTTCTACCTCTCCGTCGCCGTCAAGAACGCCATCTTTGGCGAGGCCCGCGAGAAGGGTATGGACTTCGCTAAGTCCAACGTCGGTGGCGGCCTGAAGACCCAGGTCGAGTTCGTCTCCGCTAACCCCGTCGGCCCCATGCACATCGGTCATGGTCGCTGGGCCGCTCTGGGCGACTCCCTTTGCCGTGTGATGGACCACGCCGGTTACGACATCCAGCGTGAGTTCTACATCAACGACCACGGCTCTCAGATGAACACCTTCGGTAACTCCATCAGCACGCGCTATATGCAGCTTGCCGACATCATCGCCAAGCAGGGCGTGGATATCGACGAGGCTCACAAGCTTCTGATCGCCGACCGCGACGCCTTTGTTGCCGACGAGAGCGACGAGCATCCCGAGACCCATCCGTATCAGGACAACTTTGCCGAGACTCTGGGCAAGGACTCCTACGGCGGCGACTACATCATCGACGAGGCTGCCGAGTTCTGGCGCACCGACGGCGATAAGTGGGTCGACGCCGATCCGCAGGAGCGCATGGAGAGCTTCCGCGAGCGTGGCTACGTGAAGATGGTCGACAACATGCGCGACCTTTGCCACGCCGTTAACTGCGACTTTGATCGTTGGTTCTCCGAGCGCTCTCTGTACGTGAAGGACACCGAGGGCGAGACCGCCGGCACCTCCGCCGTCGACCGCGCTTTTGAGAAGCTCGACAAGATGGGCTACCTCTACACCAAGGACGGCGCCCTGTGGTTCCGTTCCACCGACCTGGGCGATGACAAGGACCGCGTCCTGATCAAGTCCGATGGCGAGTACACCTACTTCGCCTCCGATGTTGCCTATCACTGGGATAAGTTCCAGCGCGTCGACCACGTCATCGACATCTGGGGCGCCGACCACCACGGCTACATCGAGCGCGTCCGCTGCGTCTGTGACGCTCTTGGCTATCCCGGCAAGTTTGAGGTTCTGCTGGGCCAGCTCGTCAACCTGCTGCGCAACGGCAAGCCCGTCCGTATGTCCAAGCGCAAGGGCACCATGGTGACCCTGCAGGAACTCGTCGACGAGGTCGGCTCCGACGCCGCTCGCTACACGCTCATCTCCAAGAGCTCCAACCAGATGGTCGACTTCGACATCGAGGCCGTCAAGAAGCGCGACAACTCCAACCCGGTGTACTACGTGCAGTACGCTCACGCTCGCGTGTGCTCCATCCTGCGCCGCGCCGCTGACGTTACGCCTGAGCAGGCTGACGAGATGGGCATGAAGGCCGTCGCCGCCAAGGCCATCGGTGAGAACGTCGATTACTCGCTGCTGACCGACCCGACCGAGCTCGCCCTGTCGCGTAAGCTCAACGAGCTCACCGACCTGATTGCCAGCTGCGCTCGCGATCGCGCCCCGTTCCGCCTGACGCACTTTGCCGAGGAGCTCGCCGGCGACTTCCACAGCTTCTACGCCGCCTGCCAGGTTCTGCCGAGCGAGGGCCGTCCCGTCGACCCCGAGCTCTCGCGCGCCCGTCTGGCCGCCTGCGACGCCGTCCGCGTGACGCTCGCCCTGGTGCTTACCCTCGTTGGCGTTTCTGCCCCCGAGCAGATGTAAGCGCTGGTCGTTTGACTGCGTTGGTTTGGTTCAACTGAGCCTTCTAAGCCCGATCTCCTATGCGGAGGTCGGGCTTTTTGCGTTTGGCGATGCTTTTTGGTGTGTTGGGAAATGTTACTAAACCACAACCATACCGGTTTACTACGATGAATCGAGGGATTACAACCACGCGGGCTTTTCACTGAAAAGTGCAAGCCATCTAGCTGGGGTTTTATTTTTTCAGGTATTTGCGCGGTCGTGGTTGAGCGATTCATCGTAGTAAACCGTCATGGTTTTGAAAATGACCCTTTGGGGACGGAGGAAAACGGATCATTGTTGTCCCGTGGAGGAACGGCGGAACACCTTCTGCCAAGAATCGGGGACATCTACTACGTTTAAGTGCGTTCCCCGGACCACGCAGAAAATCGCAATATTAAAACCGCAGGTAGCAGGCCTGCGACTTTCGAAAATAATGAGCACGGTCAGGGTGCGGGGGCAAATGTAGTAGATGGGCGTGATTCGTGGCGTGTTGATCTTGGGGCCGATGCCCTTGTCCCTTAGCTGTTCCGTTTTCTCGATGCTTGAGGCTTGATCTACCTTCTTCTTATGAGTTGCGGTGGAATGGTTCCTGTTATAGAGGTGTCGGCCGGGATTTGGGAACTATTTCACCGCAGCTTATGATGTGGCGATGGCGTACGCCGGAACTTTGTAAAGAGCATCCCTTTTGACTAGTCGTTTAAGAACGTCCCCGATGACTAAGTTGCAGGTGGTTGCGGTTGTGTTACACTAACGCTGCGTATATAACGCAATCATCTCTATACAGATCAATGATGTCCGTCGGTATTTGACGGAGCTAGACTGTTTAGCCGCCCTGAAGGTTTATGCAGGGAGCATGTGATCACAGGGCTTGAAAAGAAAGTTGAGCAAACACTGTGTCTGATCAACAACAAGAAAACGAAATAACGACGACGCAAACGGCTCCCGCTGCACCGGTTACGTCGGACCAGGCCGTGCTTTCCGCGCCGGCGCAGGTCTCGGCTCCCGAGGCGCTTAAGGCCGCCGCGCCCACCACGCCCGTTGCTAGCGAGGAGGCTGCTCCCGCTAAGCCTAAGCGCACGCGTCGTTTGGCCAAGCCTGCTGCGGACGGCGAGGATGCCGAAAAGCCCAAGCGTCGTACGACGCGCACCACGCGCGCGAAGCGCCCCGTTGCCACCGATGCTTCGGCCCCCATTTCCGATGAAGTCGCGCAGGCCCGTGCACTGGCGCAGATTAGCGAGGCCCAGGTTGTGCGTGCCCGCCGTCGCGCTGCCGAGCGCGAGGCCGCGGCATTGACTGAGTTCGCTGCGCCGGTCGCCCCCGAGGCTCCTGCTGCCGAACAGTCGGCCGAGAAGCCGGCACCGCGCACGCGGCGCCGTGCGGCAGCCAAGACGCAGCAGCCCGCCGAGCAGCTGACTCCTGAGGTCGCTGAAGCTCCGGCTCGTTCTGCTGCAGCGGAGGGCGCTTCCTCCGCTGAGCCCGTCGTGCACGCTGAGGTCAACGAGGTTCCCGTCGTTGATCCGGCTCTGCGCCCGCATCGTCGCGGCCGCAAGCCCAAGGCGTATGTTGAGGCCGAGAAAGCCGCTGCCGCAGCAGCTGCTGCCCAGGGCGCAGCGGTGACGGCCGAGCCTACGGCCACGGCCGATGCCCCGGTCCAGGACGCTCCGTCCACCGAGGCTCCCGCATCTGCCGATGCCGAGCCCGCCGATGTCCGTCCCGGCCGCAGCCGTCGCACCGCGGCAAAGCGCTCGACGAAGGCGAAGGTCAAGGCTGAGGCCAAGCCCGTCGACGACAAGTCCTCCGAGGCAACCGCCGATGCCGCTTCCGAGGCCGAGAACGTCGACCAGCCGGCAGCTGAGAAGCCCAAGCGCACGCGCAAGAAGTCCGCGAGGGCCAAGGGTGCCGAGCAGCAGGGCGACGCCGAACCCAGCAACCATGCCAACGCCGACGCCAAGGCAGAGGGCGAGGCTCCGTCCGGCACCGATGCAACCGCAGCCGCGGCTGCCGAAGGCACCGAGACCGAAGAGGGCGCCCGCCCCAGCCGCCGTCAGCACAAGCGCAACGACGAGCGCAACGACCGCAAGGACGATCGCAACAACGACCGCCGCAGCCGTCAGCGCGACCGCAAACAGCGCAACAAGGAGCGCAACGCCGCCCCCACCGAGCCCACGCTTTCGCGCGAGGAGCTTGCGGCCATGAAGGTAGCCGAGCTGCGCGAGAAGGCAAAAGAGTTCGAGATCGAGACGACCGGCAAGAAGAAGGCCGAGCTTGTCGAGGAGATCTACACGACCGCCGCGAAGGCCGAGGGCTTCCGCGATATTAAGGGCATCCTGCAGATTCGCCCGGACAACTCCGGCATCATCCATGCTCACGGTTACATGAAGTCCAACGAAGACGCCTTCGTCCCCGCTTACCTCATCCGCTCCGCACGCCTGCGCACGGGTGATGTCATCGAGGGTTCGCTGCGCCCCTCGCGCGGCGGCGACAAGCGAGCCGGCCTCGCCAAGATCACGACCGTTAACGGCATGGATCCCGAGCAGATCCGCAACCGCCCCAAGTTCGGCGACCTTACCCCGGTCTATCCCAACGAGCCGCTGCGCATGGAGCACGGCAAGGATTCCATCACCGGTCGCGCCATCGATATCGTGTCGCCGATCGGCAAGGGCCAGCGTGGCCTGATCGTGTCGCCGCCCAAGGCCGGCAAGACAACGATCCTTAAGAAGATCTGCCAGTCCATCTCGATCAACAACCCCGAGGTGCACCTCATTTGCCTGCTCGTCGACGAGCGCCCCGAAGAGGTCACCGATATGCAGCGCTCCATTAAGGGCGAGGTCGTGGCCTCGACCTTCGATATGCCCGCCGACAACCACACCCGCGTGGCCGAGCTCGTCATCGAGCGTGCCAAGCGCATTGTGGAGCTGGGCGGCGATGTCGTGGTGGTGCTCGACTCCATCACGCGTCTTGCCCGCGCCTACAATCTGGCGGCACCCGCCTCGGGCCGCATCCTTTCGGGCGGTGTCGATTCGGCGGCCTTGTATCCGCCCAAGCGTTTCCTGGGTGCAGCCCGCAATATCGAAAACGGAGGCTCGCTCACCATCCTCGCCTCCGCCCTCATCGATACCGGCTCCAAGATGGACGAGGTCATCTTTGAGGAGTTCAAGGGCACCGGCAACATGGAACTCAAGCTCGACCGCGACCTCGCCGACCGTCGCATCTTCCCGGCCATCGACCCCGTTGCCTCCGGTACGCGCAACGAGGACCTGCTGGTCGACGAGCAGATGCGCCCGTTTGTCTTCGGCCTGCGTCGCATTCTCGCCGGCATGAACAACACCGAGCGCGCGGCGGCGTCGTTTATTAAGGGCCTTAAGGGCACCAACACCAATCAGGAGTTCTTGGTGCGTTCGGCCAAAAAGCACAGCGACTACGAGCAGACGTTTTAGACCAAAAGCCGCACGCTATATCGCCATAAGAACGGGCAATCGGGCCGGGGTTTATGCCCCGGCCCTTTCTTTACGGCGCCACTCGGCAACATTTTCTGACCTTATGACCGACAAGCAGCAGTTTTCGAGCCATAATCCGGCCTCATCGCTTGCAATCGGAGGGTCGGTTTCGCATAATAACTTTTAAGCTTCGCGACGGAAAACGCAGATGAAACGAACCATATACCGTTGCTTTGGGACGCATGTCCCGCTTCATCTTCTCTCGCGCAGCCAACTAAATGATGCGATTTGGGTGCTGGAAGATGGGGAGAGCTCATGGCTTCTTCTGATGCAACACAACGAGCAGTCCTTGCTGGACTTTCCTGCGGGATCGGCCTTGCCGCCCCCGTGGTGATGTATGCCGCGACGTTGCCGTTCTCGTCGGTCAACGAGACGGTTGTCGCGGGCGCGGTTCCCTTCGCCGTTGGTGCGGTGGCGGGCGTGGGCATCTACGCAGCCTCGCTGGGCATCTCCGAGTATCGCTCTGAGCATGATGGCCGCCTGTTTGAGCCCGATGCCGTGGGCGGCGCCGCTCAGTTTGGCCGGACCCACAACGAGTTCAAGACCGCCTCGATTCCCGCGCAGCAGCAGGGGTCGGCGCCTCAGCCTGCGGTCCCGGCCGATCAGGCCAATGCCACACAGCCTTCTTCCGCATTTCTCTCCGGCCTGACCGGTGCGTTCCAGCGCCGCCACGCCGACGATGGCGTTCCCACCATCGCGCGCGCGGCTAACGCCATGGATGAGGCCGAGGCCTGGTCTATGATCGACAGCATGCTCGATGACGATTCCCCGGTCAGCTGCGATCCCGTGCGTTCGCGCGATGTCTACCAGGTCGCAATCGACGAGCTCACCAACGGTGGAAAGACCGGTTCTTACAATCGCGATGACATCGCCGCTGCCGCACGCGCCGTCTCGGGCTCTCACGCCGCCCCTGCGGGTAGCACCGCAGCCTTCGTGGCGCTTGTGGCCAACGCCGCCAACAATGCCGCCTATAGCGGCGCATCGTCGGCTGCGTACACTTCTGCCGCGGCGGCCGCTTCGACCGGCCAACAGAGCGCAGCTCAGGTGGCTCCTGTCGCCGACCCCTTTGCCGATGAGCCCCTGGCTGTCGACGAGGAGACCATTGCCGCTCGCCGAGCCGCCGAAAGCTCGCTTTGGGGCGCTTCGGCCCAAATGCAGGCCGCGGAGGCGGCGCCGTACAACGCCAAGCTCGCCAGCATGCCCATCATTTCCGATGCCAAGGGTGTGGATCTCTCCGATCTGGACGAGCCTGCCGCCATCACTGCGTCTATCGATGCCCAGGATCGCGTGGATACCGACAGTCTCCCCGATGCCTCTCTTGAGGAAGATGTCCCCATGGCCGATTA
Organism: Collinsella sp.; assembly: GCA_019414515.1. Taxonomy (GTDB): domain Bacteria; phylum Actinomycetota; class Coriobacteriia; order Coriobacteriales; family Coriobacteriaceae; genus Collinsella. The sequence continues at coordinate 34,125 of DXLX01000046.1, read as the reverse complement.
TTCGGGCCACGAGGACATGTGGGCCGCCGCCATGGCGATCATGGCCGAGGCTGCCGAGCCAACCCCCGTGGCAGTGCCCACGCCTGCAGCCTCACCTGTCTCGGTTGCTCCCGTCTATGTCGGCCGCCACAGCTCCGTGCTTCCCGAGGATACCGCGCGTATCTCGCGCGAGGGTATCGAGCGCGCCGAGGCTATCGCTGCCGGCGTTATGGAAAACCGTCGCCATGAGCGCGTCAATCAGATTCTCGAGGAAGAGATCAACCGTCTACAGTCTGCGGCCGTCAAGCGCACGGGCCGTGCCTATCTGAGCGTTATCGAGGGCGGTACCGCCAGCTTTACACCGCTGCGCGCGGAGGCATAATTGCCTCATGGTTAAGCTCGATCGAAAATGGGCGCTTGCCGCCTGCGCCATGGTGCTCGTCATTTGGGGCAATTCGCTGGTTCCCGGTACGGGGTCTGGTTCGTTGAGCTTGTCGATCATGGAATCCATTCGCGGCTTTTTGCAGGCCCTGGGGCTTCCATACGAGTGGGTGACCAACTTCGTCGTGCGCAAGTGCGCTCATTTTACCGAGTACATGGTGCTTGGCATCTTGGCGACGCACGCCTTTGACCTCGAAGGCCGGCGCACGTTTGATGTGTTGCTGCCCACGGCGGTGTTCTTGCTGCTTGTTCCCTCTATCGACGAGACGATCCAGCTTTTTGTGCCCGGTCGCGCCGGCATGATTACCGATGTGATGATCGACTGCTGCGGGGCGACGACAGGCGTCGTGCTCCGATATCTCTTACGGTCGCTGATTTACACCAAAAAGGCCGCCTAGGACGTTTTGCTTGGTCCTAGGCGGCCTTGTTCGTTTGAGGGCCTCTGCGGGGCGTGACGGTTTTGTCCGGGCGTTTTGCGAGCTTGGCTACGCCGTGCGCCGTTGATGCACCCTTTACTGGAGCGCCTGCGCGCCCAGGGCCAAGCAGCCCATGATGCCCTGCTTGCCCTCGAGGCTGTTATTGACAATGTAGGTATCGATGTCGTTGACCTCGGGCGTGACGATATAGCCGTTGAGCATCTCGGCGCACTTTTTGCGTGCAAGCGGCACGATGGGGGTGTGGTCGGCCACGCCGCCGCCGATGATAATCTTTTGCGGTGCGTAGCACAGCGTGTAGGTCATGAGCGCCTGTGCCAGATAGCCTGCGAGCAGGTCCATGGCCTCCGGGTCATCGGCCATGTCTCCGGCGCTCTTGCCATCCCAACGCTTTTTAACGCCGGGACCGGCGATGAGGCCCTCGAGGCAGTTGTCGTGGAAGGGGCAGGCGCTATGCTCGCCGATGGTGTCGCGCGGGTCACGCGTGACCAGGATGTGGCCGGCCTCGGGATGCATCATGCCGTGCACGAGCTTACCGCCCGAGAGAACGCCGGCGCCCACGCCGGTGCCGATGGTCAGGTAGACCACGTCCGTGAGGCCCTGGGCGCAACCAAAGGTGACCTCGCCCAGGCAGGCGACGTTGACATCGGTGTCGTAGCCGCAGGGAGTATTGAGCTCGTTTTGGATGGTGCCCAGCAGGTCGAAATAGCGCCATGCCGTTTTGGGCGTCTCCAGGATCTTGCCGTATTGGGGCGAGGCGGGGTTGACTGCGGTGGGGCCAAAGGCGCCGATGCCCAGCGCGGCGATGCCCTTGTCGGCAAACCATGCGTTGACAGCCTCAACGGTCTCCTGCGGGGTCGTGGTCGCGATCTGCTCGCGCTCCAGGACCGTACCGTCTGCATAGCCCGTGGCGCAGACCATCTTGGTGCCGCCGGCCTCGAGCGCTCCGATAAGCTGCTGCTCTGCCATAGTGTTCCTCTCTCTGGGACGAGTTGCTCCGTGACTAAAGTATAGAGCTCTAAACCATTTAAGAAAGCGCTATAAAAAGAAGCCTCGCAACGCGGCGGGCGGTGCGAGGCGTCTTTGGTTAGTTTAGTTGCCGGGCCGTCCTTACCCGCGCGGCTTGATTTTATCACGTAGCGACTTGAGGTTCTCCAGCGCCGCGTTGAGCGTCTCGTCTCGCTTGGCAAAGTGGAAACGAATCAGATGGTTGACGGGCTCGCGGAAGAAGCTCGAGCCGGGCACGGCACCCACGCCCACCTTAGACGCGAGGTCCTCGCAGAATTCGAGGTCGCTGTCATAGCCAAACTCAGAGATGTCCATCATGACGTAGTAGGCGCCCTGCGGCACGTTGTGTTCAAGACCGATGCCATCGAGCCCCTGACAGAACAGGTCGCGTTTGGCGGTATAGAGGTCGAGGACCTCATCGTAATAGCTGTCGTCGAAGTTGAGGGCGGTAACGACGGCCTCCTGCAGGGGAGCGGCGGCACCCACGGTGAGGAAGTCGTGGACCTTCTTGATGCGCTCGGTGATCTGGGCCGGGGCAATGGTGTAGCCCAGACGCCAGCCGGTGATGGAGTACGTCTTGGACAGCGAGCTGCAGCTGATGGTTCGCTCGAACATGCCGGGCAGCGTGGCCATATAGACGTGCTCGTGGGGCGCGTAGACGATGTGCTCGTATACCTCGTCGGTAATGCAGTAGGCGTCGTACTTTTTGCAGAGGTCGGCGATAAAGGCGAGCTCCTCGCGCGTAAAGACCTTGCCGCAGGGGTTGGAAGGGTTGCACAGGACGATGGCCTTGGGATCATTGTCGCGGAAGGCCGCCTCGAGGACCTCGCGATCGAAGTCGAACGTGGGCGGGTTGAGCGGCACATAGATGGGCTCGGCACCTGAGAGGATGGTATCGGCGCCGTAGTTCTCGTAGAACGGCGAGAAGATGACGACCTTGTCTCCGGGGTTCGTAACCGTCATCATGGCGGCCATCATGGCCTCGGTGGAGCCACAGGTGACCACGATGTTCTGGTTGGGGTCGACCGGCATGCCCATAAAGTGCTCCTGCTTGGCAGCGAGCGCCTCGCGCATGGCCTGGGAGCCCCAGGTGATGGAGTACTGGTGATAGAGCGGCTTGGGGTCGGCGGCGATGGTGCTCAGGCTGTTGAGCAGCTGCGCCGGGGGATCGAAGTCAGGGAAGCCCTGCGAGAGGTTGACGGCACCGTACTTATTGGAGATGCGTGTCATGCGGCGGATGACCGAATCGGTGAATGATGCCGTGCGATTGGAGAGTTCTTTCATGACGGTCCTTTCGAGGGTTTGCAGTGGGGCAAGTTTACTCCTATGAAAAGGGTGGGAATTGCTCGAAACGCACTCGAAAAACTCTTTTCAAAATTCTTGAAAATTGGGGCTTGCATCGCATGGCGTTCCTTGCAATAATAGTCGAGCGCGAAGCGCACAGGACACGGTGGGTGTAGCTCAGTTGGCTAGAGCGACGGGTTGTGGTCCCGTAGGTCGAGGGTTCGAGTCCCTTTACCCACCCCAGTTCTTGCTTCGTGTTGATATCGGGTCGTTAGCTCAGTTGGTAGAGCAGGGGACTCTTAATCCCAAGGTCCAGGGTTCGAACCCCTGACGGCCCACCAAAGCATGTTAAAGCGACTGGCTTCGGCTGGTCGCTTTTTTCGTTGACCTCACATGGGGTCGAACCCGAAAGGGCGCGGAGCTGAGCTGTCTGCACCGTGATTCCCTTAGGGAAAACACGGCTCAAGCCCCGTAAGCGTGTTCTCCTTGGGGGAATCATACTTACGGGGCTCGATGCATGTTGAGAAATTGTGATCAAACTCAAAGTGTGAATCGATTCAGTCTGCTCGATAGTGCGAACCGAGGCTTTCAGTCCGTTTGCGCATGGCTTTGACCATCTCCGCAGCCAGCTGAATCTGCGACTTTAGGCGGGCGAGGGCAGCGATTTCGCTGTCATTGGCGTGCGGCTTATGCAGCGACGTCGCCTCGTCTTGTAGGCTTTCAAGCTCTTGAAGCGCCTCGGATAGGCCTGGTTCGGTCCTGTTGATCATGCAGTAGGTGCTCATTGTGTGTTTGAGGCAGCGGGTTAGGCGCTCGGCGACTGCTGTAGCGATGCCATGCTCGGGGAGGGCGACATCCACCGGTGCGTCAGCCTCGGGAGCGTCCAGTGCTGCTCGAGCCGCCGATGCGCCCGCGATACGCCCGAATACGATGCCATTGGCGCTCGACAGCCCTCCGATGCGGTCGGCGCCGTGCATGCCGCCTGTTGCCTCGCCACAGGCGTAGAGGCCCTCAACGCCCGTGTACGTGGTCTTGTCGATCTTGATACCGCCGTTAGCGGCGTGGGCATACATCGCCACACGTATCTCGTCGCTCGGAGCGATACCATGCTCGTCTTGTAGCCAAGTGGCAAATGTCTGCACGAACTCGGGGACATTCTCTCGCGGGAAGTCGTAGTGGAGCGCCAGGCCTTCGGCACCCGCTTGATCGATGGCAAGATCGATGGCGCGGGAAGCCAGGCGTGAAGTGAAGGGACCATATCCGGAGCGCTGTTCAAGCAAATCGTCCAGCTTGACGTCGGCGATATCGACCGGCTGGTCGAACTTGACGTAGCGCCAGGTCTTCTCGTTAAAGACAAGGTTGCGCTTAGGCTCAATGAAGCCGGGCATCATCTGCATGAACTCTATATTAGTAAGGGACGCACCGTGCGACCGCGCGATGGCTTGTGATGAGCTGAGCACGTCGGCGGAAGTGAGGCTGCGCTCGAATAGACCGCCGGTACCGCCGGCGGCGATGATAGTGGCCTTGGCTGTAAAGGTCACAATGCGCTCGTCCGTTTGGTTGAAGAGCACGGCGCCGACAATTTTTCCGTTCGTATCCTCAACAAGATCGATAAGCTCGTGGCGGGGGAGCAGGCGTATGCCGAGCGAGTCGATCTGGGCCGTACACGCGTCTTCGAGGGGTTTGCGGGTGAGGCCGCGCCACATTCTCGTCTTGTGGTCGAAGCAGGGGATAAATTGCTTTTGCTGGGCGCTTTCGGCGCTTTGCGGACGCTGGAGTTCTACGCCCAGATCCTGTTCGAGCCAGTCAATCGCTTGGGGAATGCCGTGAACGAACGTCTGGACGAGTTCGGGGTCGGCAACGCCGCCACCGACGGTTTGGATGGTGTCGATAAGGTCTTGCTCGTCGTCTTTGTCGACGGGGCCAATAAGGCCGAGGCCCCAGGTGCCCGGGAAGAAGCTCGATCCGCTCATGGTCTTGCCGGCGCATGCGATGGCAACGGTCGCGCCCGCGCGTGCTGCTTCTATGGCGGCGCAAAGGCCCGCGATGCCAGATCCAATTACCAGTACATCAGTTGATTCCATAGGATTCCTTTCTCGTTCGCGCATTGTCGCATGGGTGATCGGCAAAGGCATCGCAAAGATGGGATAAATCGGCAAAGGGCAAATATGGCACGTGGACGTTGAAGCCACTTGGCGGCTCCTTCTCCTCACACTTCATGTTCCATCAGAACTGATATATCGGCTCTCGAACGCTTTGTGGCGACAAAAAAGAGCCGCTACCCGGGTGGGTAGCGGCTCTAAAGCTCAACTACATGAGCATCGCGCTGGCGCGATTAGGCCTTGAGGGCCTCCTCGACGGCGACAGCGCAGGCGACGGTGGCACCGACCATGGGGTTGTTGCCCATGCCGATGAGACCCATCATGTCGACGTGCGCAGGCACGGAGGAAGAACCGGCGAACTGGGCGTCGGAGTGCATACGGCCCATGGTGTCGGTCATGCCGTAAGAGGCAGGGCCGGCGCCCATGTTGTCCGGGTGCAGGGTACGGCCAGTGCCGCCACCAGAAGCGACGGAGAAGTACTTCTTGCCAGCCTCGAGGCGCTCCTTCTTGTAGGTGCCAGCGACGGGGTGCTGGAAGCGCGTCGGGTTGGTGGAGTTGCCGGTGATCGAGATGTCGACGTTCTCGTGCCACATGATGGCAACGCCCTCGCGGACGTCGTCGGCGCCGTAGCAGTTGACGGCGGCGCGGGGACCATCGGAGTAGGGGATGGTCTCGACGACCTTGAGCTCGCCCGTGAAGTAGTCGAACTGGGTCTTCACGTAGGTGAAGCCGTTGATGCGGGCGATGATCTGAGCGGCGTCCTTGCCCAGACCGTTGAGGATAACGCGCAGCGGCTTCTTGCGAGCCTTGTTGGCGTTCAGAGCCAGGCCGATAGCGCCCTCAGCGGCAGCGAAGGACTCGTGGCCAGCCAGGAAGGCGAAGCACTCGGTGTCGTCGGAGAGCAGCATGGCGCCCAGGTTGCCGTGGCCCAGACCGACCTTGCGGTCCTCGGCGACGGAGCCGGGAACGGTGAAGGCCTGGATGCCCTCGCCGATGATGGCGGCAGCCTCAGAAGCAGTCTTGGCGCCACGCTTGACAGCGAGAGCGCAGCCGAGGGTGTAGGCCCACTCGGCGTTCTGGAAGGCGATGGACTGGGTGTTGTTGACGATCTCACGCGGGTTGAAGCCCTTGTCGGTGCAGATCTGCAGAGCTTCCTCGAGGGAGGCGATGCCGTTGTCGGCGAGGCACTTGTTGATCTTGTCAGCGCGGCGCTCGTAACCTTCGAACGTAACAGTCATAGTTATTTCCCTCCCTTTCTACTCGTGAACCGGGAACACGCTGGCGACGGAGTGGGTCTCCTCGTCGGTGCGCGGGTCGATGTACTTGGCAGCGTTCTCCCACTGACCATAGTGGCCCATAGCACCAGCGATGGCCTCCTCGGGGGTCTTGCCGGCCTTGACGGCGTCGGTGAACTTACCGAGGTTCAGGAACTCGAACGCGATGATCTCGTTCTTGTCGTTGAGAGCCATGCGGGTGACGTAGCCCTGAGCGAGCTCGAGGTAACGAGCGCCCTTGGCCTTGGTGCCGAACATGGTGCCGACCTGAGAGCGAAGGCCCTTGCCGAGGTCGTCGAGGGAGGCGCCCACGGGCAGGCCGCCCTCGGAGAACGCGGTCTGGCTGCGGCCGTAAACGATCTGCAGGAAGATCTCGCGCATAGCAACGTTGATGGCGTCGCAGACGAGGTCGGTGTTGAGGGCCTCGAGGATGGTCTTGCCGGGAAGGATCTCGGAAGCCATGGCGGCAGAGTGGGTCATGCCCGAGCAGCCGATGGTCTCAACGAGGGCCTCCTCGATGATGCCGTCCTTGACGTTCAGCGTGAGCTTGCAGGCGCCCTGCTGAGGTGCGCACCAACCCACACCGTGCGTAAGACCGGAGATGTCGGAAATCTCCTTAGCCTGGACCCACTTGCCCTCCTCGGGGATGGGTGCGGGACCGTGGTATGCACCCTTGGCAACGGGGCACATGTTCTCCACTTCCTGTGAGTACTGCATGCCTCTCCTCTCTATCGTGTTGGCGTCCCGTCTGGGGGTCGTGGCTGGCGATTGCCGGGCGACCCTTCGAAAGGGACATGACATGCAGCCCCTATAATACCGCGAAATGCACGGAATATTCGGCGAACGGCTCAGTTTTCGTAGCGAGAAGCGCGGAACTTTCAATTGAAACGATTTAACAAAACTGTTTGCGGCTGTGCGGTTCGCTGAAGGGGGTCGGTTCTGTTCAAGCTTTTGACTATGTCGCGTTGTCTGACCTGTAGCTATGATGCCGTTCGCCGCCTGTATACTGCCTTTTGCCGTGTGGCGTAGTTGTTTTGCGTGAATGTTTTGATGGCACGCTTCAATCGTGCTGTATTGGATCGCAAGCAGATCCCGGCGAGGGGAGCGTCATGCAGCGCGTTTGGAGAACGGTCACCGGCTTTTACCATGTCTGTGCCCGCGGTACAGGCAAGCAACTGATCTTTGAGACCGATGACGACCGCTGGGAGTTTCTGGAGCTGATGCGCGACTGCTGCCGGGAGGCGGGGGTGACAATCGTGGCGTGGTGCCTTATGAGCAACCATGTTCACCTGGTACTCGCGGATTATGAGGATGCGATGAGCGCGGCGATGCAACGACTGCTTTTGACGTACGCCCGTCGGTTCAACAAGCGTACCGGGCGCGCGGGCTGCCTGTTTCGTGAGCGTTTTGAGCGCCGCTCGCTCGATACCGACTGGCAGGTGATGGAGGCTATTCGCTCTGTGCACACCGATCCGCAGGAGGCGGGTATTGCTCTGATTGAGCGCTATCCGTGGAGCAGCTTTGCCGAGTATCTACGGGCCTATGACAACGATATGACGAGGGGATTTTCCGATCCTTCTTGCGTGCTTGAGCTTTTTGGTTCTGCCAAGGCCTTTATTGCCTATTCGCTTTCGACGCCCGACAGCTGCGAGCCAGCGCTGTGCGATATGAAAGAGACGGAGTGGGAACGCCACGCCTTTGCCGAAAAGTTGGCGAAGGGGCTCGGGGTTCCGCTCCACGTGGTTAAAGCCGCACCGTCGGCGCAACGCAATGTCGTTATTCTTGGATTGCACGATGCTGGTTTTACGGTGCGTCAGATTGAGCGGTATACGGGGATTGGCAAAAGTACCGTTTCTCGTATTGTGCGCGCCCGTGCGCGAGCGGCGGTGCGGACTGGCGGAAACGTGGTGTAGGGCCGCCGGTGCACCGCGGCTGGGGTCGCCCATACGCCACAGTTATTGTTCTAAAAGCTTGGGTACGGTAACTACACTTCTTAATTTGCATAGAACAGACGCCGTTATGCATAAAATAACGCCTTAGCTCGGTTTTGCCCGTACCTACCCCCGTCTGCGCCGTGCAAAAAGCGGAGTTTTCTGCATCGTGGTACTGTCGGCACCGCCGCAATTTTGCAACATACGGGCTCTGAAGCTATTTATGCCTGCCGATGCGCTCCCGAAGCTCATGTTTGCGCCCCTGAGACCACGATTCTTGTTCTAAAACGCAATATAAAGGCCACTGGAGATGTTGATTAACGCTTCCAATGCGTATACACACGGCTTGGCGTGCTGAATATTCGCAATAATGCACGCCGCACCCTATGGGACCCATCTGCGGCAGGCGTGAGGCGAGCCGGAGCCCAGTAAGACGAGGCTTGGGACATTGCCTGGCGTGCCCGTGGTCTTGTCACAAGCTTTAGTACGGTGGAAAACGCTCGTGTTCGCGGTTGGCCGTGCGATAAATGACAGACGGGGCGCCGGACGCGCGACTTTGTGTGTCCGAGGCGTTATGAAAAAGCCGAGCCGCCCGTATTGGGCGGCTCGGCAATCAAACCCTTTGATCTGGGGCATCCGCTACTGGCTAGTTTACCCTTCGAGCATACCGTCGAGGGTGCGCCAGGCTAACTCGGCGCACTTGACGCGGGCGGGCATGTGCGAGATGTCCTGGAGCTGGGCGGCCTCGTCCAGGTCTTCCAGGTCTTCCTCGGAGAGCTGCTCGCCGCGGATCATGGCGAGGAAAAGCCCTGCCAAGCGACGTGCTTCCTCGACCGTCTCGCCGGTGATGAGGTCGGCCATGATATCGGCGCTGGCCTGGCTGATGGCGCAGCCGTGACCAGTAAAGGAGGCCTCCTCGATCACGTTGTTCTCGACACGCAGCTGCAGAGTGAGCTCGTCGCCGCAGCTGGGGTTGATGCCGTCGTGCTCGTGCGTGGGGGCATCCATCTCGTACTTATAGTCGGGATGCGAGTTGTGCTCCATAAACGTGGTGGAGGTGTACAGATTACCCATTGAACGTGCTCCAAACGTGATGCAGGCCGGCGATAAACTTGTCGATATCGGCCTTGTCGTTGTAGAAGGCTACGCTGGCGCGGCAGCAGGCAAGGTTCTCGACGCCTAGCCAGGTGAGCAACGGCTGCGCGCAGTGGTGACCGGCGCGGATGCAGACGCCGTCCATGTCCATGATGCTCGCGACATCGTGCGGGTGGATGCCCTTGACGTTAAAGCTGACGACGCCGTGGTGGTTGTCCCAATAGATGGATCCGATAATCTGGACAAAGTCGAGCTGCATGAGCTCGCCCATCAGGTAGTGGACGAGCGCCTGCTCGCGTGCCTGGATGTTTTCGTAGCCCACCGTGTTGACCAGGTAGTCAAGCGCCGCGCCCGTGGCGAAGATGCCAGCGGCGTCCTGCGTGCCGGCCTCGAACTTCTCGGGGACGGGCGCCCAGACGGCGTCCTGCTCGGTGACCGAGTCGATCATCTCGCCGCCGGTGAGCATGGGCGGCATGGCGTTGAGCAGGTCCATCTTGCCCCACAGCACGCCGATGCCCATGGGGCCCATGGCCTTGTGCGCGCTAAAGGCAAAGAAGTCGGCGCCCAGGTCGGCCACATCGACCGGCATGTGCGGCAGCGACTGTGCGCCGTCGACTACCAGATAGCCACCGTACTTGTGCACGAGCTTGCCGAGGTTCTTGACCGGGTTCTCAACGCCCAGGACGTTAGAGACCTGACCCACGGCCAAGATCTTGGTCTTGGGGCCCACCTTGGACAGAACCTCCTCGGTCGTGAGCTGGCCGGTCTTGGTGGGGTAGAGGTAGACGAGCTTGGCGCCGGTCTCGCGGCAGACCTGCTGCCACGGAATCAGGTTGGAGTGGTGCTCCATGATGGTGATGACGACCTCGTCGCCCGGCTTGAGCACCGTAGGCGCAAAGCTCTTGGCGACCAGATTGAGCGACTCGCTCGTGTTGCGGGTGAAGACGACCTCGTTGGCCTGGGAAGCGCCGATGAGGTCGGCGATCTGCTGGCGCACCTTCGCGATGGCCTCGGTGGCCTCGACAGACAGCGAGTACAGGCCGCGCAGAGGGTTGGCGTTCATGCACTGGTAGAAGTCGCGTTCGGCGTCGAGCACGCAGGCGGGGCGCTGCGCGGTGGCGGCACTATCGAGGAAGGCGATCTCGGGGTGCTGCTGGAACAGCGGGAACTGCGCTTTGTAGGGATTGGTCTCGATGTCGACGGTAGGCCAGCCGCGCGAGGCCTCGTCGCTGGCGTCGAGCTCCATGGGCTCGGGGGCAGTACAGGTATCGCATTTAACGTGCTCGGTGTCGATCATGCGAGCTCCTCCTCAAAGTTGTCGATCAGGTTGTTGCCCAGGCGAACGACGGCGGCGCGGGTGCGCTCATCGGTCGCGGAAAGCACGGCGTCCTCCAGCTTGGCGCGGATGAACAGGTCCTCGGCGGCGTTTTGGTCAAGGCCGCGGCAGGCGAGGTAGAACAGCTGCTCATCGCGGACGTGGCCGATGGTGGCGCCGTGGTTGCCGGCGACGTCGTCCTCGTCGCAGAGGATGACGGGAACGGTCTTGTTGTCGACGCCCTTGTTGGCCAAGAGCACCGTCTCGCGCTCGGTGCCGACGGCACCTTTGCAGCCATGCACGAGGTCGATGGTGCCGCGGTAGACCTTCTTGGACATGCCAGTCAGCACGCCGTTGGCGTCGATCTCGCACTCGGTCTTGCGACCGCGGTGGCGCAGCTCGTAGTTAAAGTCACGCACCTGTTCGCGGGCGCCCAGGTAATCGGTATCGATGGTCACCTTGGCGGTGTCGCCCAACAGGTCGCCGGCAAGGCCGGTGGCGCTGGCGCCGGCACCCAGGACGGTGTGCTGCACGTTGACGCGCGCACCCTCGTCCAGGAACAGGCCGGTGTCGTCGAGCGCGATCCAGCTGTCATCGAGCGTCTGCGTGCAAGTCACGTTGACGGTGGCGTACTCGTGGGCGCACACGCGCAGCACGGAGCCCACGACGCCCTCGCCGGTAACGGGGGAATCCAAAGCGATGCGCAGATCGAGCGTTGCCTGCGGACGGGCGACGACGTCGATGGCGGCAATCGCGGCCGCTGCGTCGACGCCATTCACGCGCACGGTAGCCGTGACGTGCTGGTACGCGGGCACGTCGATGACGATGCGCTTGGTGGCGTGGTCGGCCAGGTAGGTGTAGGCGGCCTCGCCCATGCCGGTCTCGAAGGCCTCGGCAGGGGAGAGCTCCTCCTCGAGCTTAATGGCGCCGGCCTGGTAGACAGAGGTGGCGGGCACGTCAAGCTCGGTCTCGGGCGTGATGCGGGCGTGGTCGGCGGCGTCGCCGGGGGCGGAGGCGCGGCGCTCGGGGAAGCGCTCGGCCATAGCGTCCATGGCGGCGTCGAAGGCGTCGGCAGCGCCGCGGAACTGCTCATCCAGACCCTCGACCTCAACGGCCTCGGCGGGAGCGGTGGCAAGCTCGTCCGAAAGCTCAAGCTTGGTCTGGTTCATCTTGAGCCAACCCCAAGTGGCGGCCGGCATAGCGTTGACCTGCTCAAGTGTGGTAGCAGCGGTGTTCGTGGTCTGTTTCATTATCCGATCGCTCCTTCCATCTCGAGCTTGATCAGGTTGTTCATCTCGACGGCGTACTCAAGCGGCAGCTCCTTGGAGACCGGGTTGGCAAAGCCGTTGACGATCATGGTACGGGCCTCTTCCTCCGAGATACCGCGGCTCATCAGGTAGAACACCTTGTCGTCGCCGATGCGGCCGATGGTGGCCTCGTGGCCGATGTCGACATTCTTGGCGCGGATGTCCATGGCGGGGATGGTATCGGAGCGGCTCTGGTCGTCGAGCATCAGCGACTGGCAGCTCACGGTTGCCTTGGAACCCTCGGCCTTAGGCGTGGCCACGATGGAGCTACGGAACGTCTGGATGCCGCCGCTCTTGGAGATACCCTTGGTCTCGACGGTTGCCGAGGTATCGGGCGCGTTGAGCACGACCTTGCAGCCGGTATCCAGGTTCTGGCCGGCACCGGCAAAGGTAATGCCGGTAAAGCTCGAGCGGGCACGGCGGCCATTGAGTACACTCATGGGGTAGAGGTAGCCCACGTGGCTGCCGAAGGAGCCGCTGATCCACTCGATGTCGCCGTCCTCGTCCACGCGCGCACGCTTGGTGTTGAGGTTGTACATGTTCTTGGACCAGTTCTCGATAGTCGAGTAGCGCAGGTGTGCGCGCTTGCCCACAAAGAGCTCCACAGCGCCGGCGTGGAGGTTGGCCACGTTGTACTTGGGCGCGGAGCAGCCCTCGATAAAGTGCAGGTCGGCGTCGTCCTCGACGATGATGAGCGTGTGCTCAAACTGGCCGGCGCCCTTGGCGTTGAGGCGGAAGTAGCTCTGCAGCGGAAAATCGAGCTTGGTGCCCTTGGGCACGTAGACAAACGAGCCTCCCGACCACACGGCACCGTGCAGGGCCGCAAACTTGTGATCGGTGGGCGGGATGAGCGTCATAAACTTCTCGTGGATGAGCGGCTCCCACTGCGGGTCGTGCAGGGCCTCCTCAATGCCGGAGTAGACGATACCCATCTTGGATGCGGTGTCCTGCATGTTGTGGTAGACGAGCTCGGAGTCGTACTGCGCGCCGACGCCCGCCAGGTAGCTGCGCTCGGCCTCGGGGATGCCCAGGCGCTCAAAGGTGTTCTTGATGTCGTCGGGCACCGACTCCCAGTCGTGCTTTTGGTCGGTGTTGGGCTTGACGTAGGTGACGATGTTGTCCATGTCCAGGCCCTCGATGGAGGGGCCCCACGTCGGGTCGGGAAAACGATTGAAGATCTCGAGGGACTTTAAGCGCAGGTCGAGCATCCACTGCGGCTCGTTCTTCTTTGCGCTGATCTCGCGCACGATGTCGGGTGTGATGCCAGCGTCGAGGCGCTCGAATCCCTCCTCGCCATAGGTGAAGTCGTAGAGGCTGCGGTCGATGTCCGCGACCTCGGTGCGGTTCTTGGTCATTGCGTCGCCCCTTTACGCCTGCTGCTCGGCAGCGGCGGCCTCGGCCTGGGCGCGCTGCTCGGCGGCCTCGCGCTCGAAGGTCTCAAAGCCGTTCTTGTCGATCCAGGGGATCAGCGAGGCGTCGTCCTCGCGCACAATGTGGCCCTTGACCATAACGTGGACGCGATCGACATCCAGGTGCTCCAGGATGCGCGTGTTGTGTGTGATGATGAGCATGGAGCCGTCGCAGCTCTTGCGGTAGGCGTCCATGCCATGGCTGACGGTGGACAGGGCGTCGACGTCCAGGCCCGAGTCGGTTTCGTCCAGGATGGCGAGCTTGGGCTGCAGCAGCAGAAGCTGGAGCATCTCGACCTTCTTTTTCTCGCCGCCCGAGAAGCCCACGCCCAGCTCACGGTTCAGGTAGGCGGTGTCCATGTTGAGCTCTGCCGCGAGCTCCTTGACGCGACGGCGGAACTCCTTGCCCTTCATCTCCAGGCCGGGGCGGCCGGCGATGCTGGCGCGCAAAAAGCTCGACAGCGGCACGCCGGGGATCTCGACCGGGGCCTGGAAGCTCAGGAACAGGCCGGCGCGCGAGCGTTTGTCGGTGGTGAGCTCGGTGATGTCCTGGCCGTCAAAGACGATGCGGCCGTCCTGCACGGTGTAGACGGGGTCGCCCATGACCAGGTGGCCGAGGGTGGACTTGCCGGCGCCGTTGGGTCCCATCAGTACGTGGGTCTCGCCGGCGGCGACGTTGAGGTTGACGTTGTGGAGGATGGTCTTCTCATCCACGGAGGCGGTCAGACCTTCGATGGAAAGCAGCGGATTTGCGCTCATGCTGTCCCTCTCTGTATATGGTGTACTCATAGGTGTACTAAACCCTAGGAATCTTCTCGGAATAAAGTTACTATGGGTTCGGCGTTAGTCAAGGGAAAACCCGACTAATCCACTCGACTTTTTAGATGCGGGACATAATAATCAGGTTTGCTTGCCCCGCGTGCATAAGATTTGGGACAAATGCCCCTGGTGGTTTTGTCCCAGGAACAACGGGAGGGTAGGTATGCTCATTTCTTCTAAGGGCCGCTATGCCCTCCGACTGATGATCTATATCGCAGCGCTTGGCGACGTCGAGGGCAAGATCGCCCTGCGCGAGGTCGCCGACCGCGAGCATATCTCGCAAAAGTATTTGGAGCAGCTGGTTCGTCCGCTTATGAAGGCGGACCTGCTAAAGAGCGTGCGCGGTAAGGGCGGCGGCTACATGATGGCCAAGGACCCGGCCGAGGTGCGTGCCGGCGACATCCTGCGTGCCGTTGAGGGCAGCACGGCTCCGGTGGCGTGCGATGGCATCGACAACAGCTGTACCCGCAGCGACCTGTGCTCGACCGTCAAGTTCTGGCGCGGTCTGGACGACGTGATCGAAAAGTACGTTGACGGCGTGACGCTGGCCGACCTAGCCGCCGTCCCCGAGATCAACTTTGACATTAAGCTGTAGGGGCTGGCTTTCGTGAAGTCGTACGAAGCCTTCGATTCGCGTCTGGCACTGCTAGAGACAGCTCGATTCCAAGATTTCGACAACGACTATGTTGTCTCTGGATGTGCGTATATCTATGAGCAGGTTTTCGGTATCTCAATTACGCTCCTTAAGCGTCTGCTCGAGTATGAGGGTGCCACGCTTGCTGCGTCGGGGTCTCCTCGTGCCATCTTGAAGGAGGCCTACCGATTCTACGACTTTATTGATGAGGCAGCCTGGCTAGATATGCTCAGAGACCGCAATACGAACGTCCATATCTATGACAACAAGCTCGCTCAAGATTTGATTCAGCGTATCTTGAACGCCTATATCCCCGCTTTCTGTCAGTTGAGAGACGGGTTGATGGAGCGTTACGGCGAGCTTCTGCTGGCTCCCGACGACCAGTTTGTTTAATTCCTTAAGATTTCGCGGAGGGTTGTTGCCGTTTACCGAGTGATTGTTGTGCAACAACGGGCGAGCTGTAATACTGAATCCATCTTTGCAAACTGCACTTTAACTATACCAATGCAGGGAGGATCTATGAAGCCCAAGCATTCCGCAATTGTCGCGGGTCTTACGTTGGCGCTTTCGTTTGGCGCCGTTGCCGCGCCTGTGACTGCTGTTGCCGAGGAGCCCACGCCGGGTGTTGCCTCGGATGCCACCGATATCGATAAGGGCCTTTACACCCAGCAGTCCTTCTCGGGCGTGTTGAGGTCGGTTCAGGGTGTTTCGTTTGTCAACGTGACCTCCGAGATGAAGTACTTCACCAAGTACGAGAGCCATGGCAACTATAACCAGGGCTTTTCGTATGGCGATGGCTATAACGCGCTAGGCTATTACCAGTTCGACCGCCGTTGGTCGCTTGTTCCGTTTATGAAACAGGTCTACAACTACGATTCTGCTAAGTACGGCATGCTTAAGGCCGCGATCGATCACGGCAGTGAGATTTCCAACGCGAACAACTCCATGTATGCGAACGGCCAGCTCACCGAGCTGGGTCGTATTGCGCAGGAGGCCTTCCAGGGTGCTTATAACACCGACCCTGCTGAGTTCTCGGCTCTGCAGGATGCGTATGCGTACAACTCCTACTATGCAGTGACCGAGGCATGGCTCAAGAGCGCTCTTGGCATTGACATCTCCGGCCGTGCTGACTGCGTCAAGGGCATGGTGTGGAGTATCACCAATATGTGCGGCACCTATGGCTGTCAGGATTTTTTTCGCTGGGCAAACCTTTCCAACAGCATGACCGACCGCGAGTTTGTGACGGCGCTTTCCAACTGCGTGGTTGATAACGTGGCGCGCAAGTATTCGAGTCAGCCTCAGTACCATGAGGGATGGAAGAATCGCTACCGCAATGAGCTCAAGGACTGCCTGGTCTACATTGCCGAGGACGAGGCTGCCGCGGCAACGCCCGTGGAGCCTGAGCCCACGCCGGCGCCCGGCCCGAGCATGGCGCCCGCTGCTCCCGCCGCACCGACGCCTGGTGCCGATGACGATGCGGGCGACGATAGCGATACGGATGCGCCCTCGACTGATGTGGGCAGTGATGATGTCGGTAACGGCGGGGCTGCGTCTGGTGACACTGCTTCTGGCGATGTTTCGAGCGATTCGTCGACTTCTGGTTCCGACGGCGCTACGGATGGTACGAATTCTGGCTCCACCGATGCTGGTGCTTCCAAGGGCGCTGGCGATTCCTCTGCCGATGCTGGCTCCTCTAAAGATTCTGACTCCGATGCTTCCGAGAACGGTTCGAACGAGGGCACCGATGCTGGTGATTCCTCGGCAGAAGACAACTCTTCTGCCGGTGAGCAGGTTGGGTCAATGCTGGGATGGTCTTTGATGGCGGGCATTAACGGCAGCTCTTCTTCTGATGAGGGAACGTCGGAGCAGGGTTCCGGCTCCAATGCCAACGGTGCTGCTGATCCTTCTGCCGGTGAGGGCGCGAAGCAGTCCGACGCCGATGCTCAGAAGACCGGTGACAAGGGCGGTACTACGTCCACCGCGACGACTACCACGACCAAGACCTCGGGCGGTAACATGCCTAAGACGGGCGACATCATTGTTATGGCGAGCCTTGCCAGTGCAAGCTTGGCCACGCTGGGTGCCACGTTTATTGTGAGCGGTAAGCATAAACTCGATCAGGAGAACAAGGCTGCAGGGGAGGACGCTTCCGAGGAGTAGCCTCTCGGTTGCCGAATGCCTTTAGAATCAGGACGGGGTCCGGTGCGAATGCATCGGGCCCTGTTTTGTTGTGCAACGATTAGTTATGCCCCCTCACACCCCATGTTGCTACCGTTGCCCGATATGTTTGCGCGCTACATCAGTACGTGCGAGGCCGTCATTACAATTGGCATCGTGCTGCGATTTAAGGGGAACGTTGCGATGTCTGAACAGGCAAATAATGGTTGTGCTGCCGACTTTGGCGTGCGTCTGATTGGCTGTTCCGACGATGCGGTTTTGCCCATTGGCATGCACGACTATATGGAGGCTCTTGGTTGCTGCATGCTGATCGATAAGACTATGTTTATTGCCGATGTGCTGGATTGCGACGCGTCCGTTATGGTGTGCTGCCGACCCGAGGGTTTTGGCAAGAGCATGAACTTGTCGATGCTCAAGGCTTTTCTGGAGCGTCCCGCAGCCGGTCGTGCCGGTCGGATTTCGTTTGCCGATACTCTGATTTGGGGTGCGGATGGCGGGCGCTATCGGAATGAGTATGCGTGCTATCCAGTGATATCGCTGGACTTTTCTGGTGCTGCGAGGCGTGGTGCCTCTGTTGTCGGCGTCGTGCGTGATGTTCTTTCGGGCGAATGCGCTCGCTTGATGCCACTCTTGGAAGCTCCGGATTTAGCTCGAGACAAGGTACGTCACATCGAACGCGTTGTGCGTGGCGTGGCGAGCGAGGCCGAGGTTGACTCGGTGCTTGGTCTGCTCATTGAGCTGCTGGAGATTGCCTGCGATGAGCAGGTTGTATTGCTCGTTGATGGGTACGACGCGGCGTGGTCGCGCCGTGCGAGCGCGAGGGACGCTTCCGTCGTCGGTCCGGCGGAGCTGCTCGATCGCGTGCTGTTCGACGCCATTGCCACCGCGGGCCATTCGCTACGGTTGACGTGTCTGATGGGGGAGCGTCCCGGCCCTGCCGAGGAGGCACTTTCTTCGCGGAGCTGCTCGTATTGTCTTTCGACGCCGCTCTCGACGTGGTGTGACCGGTGGTTTGGCTTTTCAGATGCCGAGGTTCAGGCCCTGCTGAGCCATGCCGGGTGCGAGGAATACCTGGATGATGCGCGTGAATGGCTCGAGGGATATCGGTTTGGCGGGGCCTATTGCTCAAGTCCGGCGCGTGTGATCGGCTTTCTGGACCGAGGTTGCACGGCGCCTGTGCGTACCGATCTGTATGGGTATGCCGATTGTCTGAGTAGGGTAGTTGCCGGGTGGAATCTCTACCGCCTTTCGGCCCTGTTCGATTTGCTCGAGGCCCATGGATGCGTTGATGTCTCGCTTGGTTTGGGCGCTGCGGGGCCAGAGGCCTCGCCTGATGATGGCCTGTGGACGGCGCTGTATCTGTCCGGTTTCCTGACGACTGATATGACTGAGGAGCCGGAACATGGCAATCGCCTCCGTGCCCTGCGGTTGCCCAATAACGAGCTTCGCCAGACCTTTCGTCTGGTGATTATTGATTGGTTTGAGCGTGCTGCCGAGGACGTTCGAGACGTCGATGCGTTTCGCGACGGGTTGTGCCGCGGGGACGAGGATGCGGTGAAGCAGGCGTTAGACCGCATCCTGGGAGATGCGGGAATCGGTGCGAACAACCCAGATGCGCAGCTGCCATATCACCTGCTCTTGCAGGGACTCTGCTTTGGATTGCCGGGCTATGCCAATCCTGCCTCGAGGCGAAAGCGTGGCGTGGATCGCTGGGACATCCAGGTATTTCCTACGGGCACCGTGTTTGACGCGGCAGACACGATCGGCATGCTCGACGAGCGTCCGCTGATAACGATCAACATGATGTATGACCCCGGTGTGGACGAGCTGGGCCTGGAGCTGCTGGCTGTTCAGGCACTGCTCGACATAGAGCGTGGCGGCATCGACAAGATTCGCGTACCGCGACCCGGTGTGGGCCGCATGCGCTGGGGATTCGGGTTTGATGGACGTCGTGTGGCTGCGGTGTGCCAGCGGCTGTAGGAGCAGGCGATGCTGCGGGGGTGTCCGCTACTCTGCGTCCTTCATGGGCGGCATGGGCTTCCAGTTGGGATCCTTGATGATCTTGCGGGCGTCTTTCATGCCGCGGCGCAGCGCCGGAATGCCGGTCTTAAAGCACTTGTCGACGGCTGCCAGACGAATGAACTCCTTGCAGAAGGTCGCGGCGTTGCCCAAGCGGAACAAGATGGGGTGGTAGTCGCCGTAAATCTGCATGTAGCGCGCCAAAAAGCCTCGGTTGCGCATGATGTAGTAGCGGTTGGTGTCGCTCGTGGAGTTGAGCTGGCGTTTGCCGGCGATATCCCAGTTAGAGATGGCGCGGGCGCGCTTGAGCACCACGTCGGCAACTACGGCAGCTGGGAAGTGCTGGCTGGCAACGTAGCCGTAGCAGGCATCGTCGCCGTAGATGAAAAAGCGCGCATCGGGCAGGCCGATCTTATCGACTACGCGGCGCGAGAACAGGCCGCCTTCAAAGCACAGCTGGTTCATGGCGCGGTAGCCCTCGGGGCCCAGGTCCCACTTAGCGATGGGGTTGGGGATGCCAAGCGAAAGGATAAGCTGGTACTGCCAAAAGAACGCGCCGCCGTCGAAGTCCAGGCGCGAACCCTGGATAACGTCGTAGCGGCCGGTCCACTTGGCTAGGCGCTCGATGCCCTCCGGGATGACGAGCACGTCGTCGTCCATCACCCAGAACCACTGAGCGCCCAGGTCGTAGGCGCACTTGGTGCCGGCGGAAAAACCGCCCGCGCCGCCGCCGTTTTCGAGCTGCGGGGCGTAGATGACGCGGTCGGTGCCACCATTTGCATCAGGCTGATCGGTGTCGATGCCCCACAGGTTGGCGAGGCGCTCGTTGAATGCGGCGCACATGGCTTCGGTTTCGCGCGAATTCTCGTTGTCGACGATCACGATACGCCAAGGCGTTGCCGTGAGCTCGGTCATGGAGTCGAACAAGTTGGCCAGGAGTTCCTGGCGCTTGTACGTAACGACAACGATGGCGAGCTTCTCGATGGGGGCGGGTAGGGTGGAAGTCATGGGGAATATATCCTTTCACGCGCGGCGGGCGAGCGCTGCGCGGAAGCTATCGAATGCGTCCGTTGGACGGCACCTATTGTAAAGGGTCGTTGCGCCATGTTGGCAAGGTTTGAATAAAACGCAGGAACCTGCCATGGGCGTGGCGACCGCGATCAAGCGCAGCGCTTCGATGGATATGTTGCGTGCGGCTTTGGGCTGCATGACTTCCTTTCGCTTCGGTTCGCCTCTGCGAGCTCCATAGATTATATAAACGCCCGCGGGCGGGACGACCCTTTGATACCATTAACGGCAGGTATTTCCTAAGGAGCACATTTGTCTACTAATTCCCCTGGCGGCCCTGTCCTGTCGCTGCTTGTTCCCATCTACAACGTTGAGCGCTATCTGCGCGAGTGCCTCGATTCCGCCGTGGCGCAGACGCTCGAGGACATCGAAATCATCTGCATCAACGACGGCTCTACCGACAACTCGCCGGCGATTATCCGCGAGTACATGGAGCGCGACGCGCGTGTGAAGATGATCGACAAGGCCAATAGCGGTTACGGCGACTCCATGAACCGCGGGCTCGAGATGGCGCGCGGCAAGTACGTGGGCATTCTGGAGTCCGATGACTTTATGGCGCCCGATGCGCTGGAGAAGCTCGTGGCAGCTGCCGAGCGCTTCAATACCGACTTTGCGAAGGCAAATTTTGACTTCTACTGGTCTAAGCCCGAGGAGCGCCGCTCGCTGCACGAGATGTTTAAGGCAAGGGACTGTGACAAGCCGGTGCATCCGAGCGACACGACGCAGTTCTTTAAGCAAAAGCCGTCGATTTGGTCGGCCGTGTACCGCTGTGATTTTCTTGAGCGCAACGGCATCAAGTTCCTGCCGACTCCGGGAGCATCCTTTCAGGACACGTCGTTTGCCTTTAAGGCGATCGCATGCGCCGACAAGGCCGTTTACCTGCACGATGCCGTGCTTTCGTATCGTCAGGACAACGAGAACTCCTCGGTCAATTCTTCGGCTAAGGTCTTTTGCGTCAATACCGAGTATGCCGAAATCGAGCGCTGGATCCGAGAAGATTATGCTCGCGATCACGCAAGCGATGACGTCGCCCGCATGCTCAAGTTCAATCAGCTCATTAAATACGATTCGTATATGTGGAACTATGTGCGCTTGGCACCCAAGTTCTATAAGGAGTTCCTGGTGCAGATGACCAAGGAATTCCAAGCGGCCTTGGATGCCGGGGAGTTTTCGCTGGACGATCTTAAGCCGTGGAAGCGCGCGAATCTCGCTGCCATCCTCAAAGATCCAGAGGGCTGGGTTGACGAGCATCCGCACTTTGCAACGGATGGTGCCTTGGGGCGCGCTAAGTATTACGCCTCGGTTGGAGGCCCTGGTGTGGTCGCCGCCTTCCTCATCGAATCGCTGAGGGGGTAGGTCGGTATGGGAGAGGCCTCGATTCCCAAAGCGACTATTGTCGTTCCCGTATACAACTCCGCGCGCTCCATTCAGAGATGCCTCGACTCGCTGCTGGCACAGTCTGAGCGCTCGATTCAGGTTGTCTGTGTCAACGACGGTTCGGTTGACGATTCGCTGGGCGTCTTGCGTCAAATTGCGCAGGCCGACGACCGTGTGCTGGTGATTGACCAGGAAAACGCTGGTGTCTCGTGCGCTCGAAATGCCGGTATCGATGCCGCCGAGGGCGAGACCGTCTTTTTTGTGGACGCCGACGATTACATCGACGCCCAGACGGTCGAGTGCGTGCTGCATGCCATGGAGTCTGCAGATGCCGAGGTCGCCGTTTTTGGCGGCGTTTGCGAGCCGTCCGACGCCGCGCCCAAGCGGGTCCAGCAACTCATGAGCCCCAAGGCGGGCACTTTTGGCGCCCGTGATCCCCAGTTGCTGTTCCACGCAAACGCACAGCCCTATGCGTGCCGCGCGGCTTTTTCGCGCGAGCTGCTCAATCGCGAGGGCATACGTTTTGCCCCCGGCTTGGCCTTGGGCGAGGACGTTGTGTTCCAGTTTGCAGCTTACGCGCTGGCCTCAAAGACCGTCGTCATGCCGGTCAGGTTCTACCACTACGTGATGGAGAGCGAATCGGCGACGCACGAGTTCAACAGTGCCGAGGCACGCGCCAAAAAGCTCGACGCACACATGAGGATGCTCGAGGAAGTTATGGAAGACTGGGCGGCCTACGGCCTTTTGGACCTGTGCCCCGGAGAGCTGATTACCTGGTTCTTGGACCTTATCGTGTTTGATTTGGCGCGCTTGGATGCCGATGGTTTCCGTCGCGTGGCCGGTCGCGTCAATATGGATTTCACGACGTTTTTGGGAACGGAGTGGGCGGATATGCCTGCTAAGGGCGCCGTTTGCCGTGTTGCCCATAAGCTCGTTGCGGCGACCTCGGGCGTTTCGATGGCAGACGCCACGCTGTTCTATCTTTCGACCCGCGGTCTCAAGGCCTGCCTGGAACGCTTTATCTAATTCCAAGCGGTGCCGCCCGCCGCAGCTCGGCTGCTAAAATAACCCTGTTACACGCTATTCAACAGGAGGTTCTCTTGCAGAACTCTGATACCCCTAAAGTTTCGCTGCTTGTTCCCATCTGCAATGTCGAACGCTACCTGCGCGAGTGCCTCGATTCTGCCATTGCACAGACGCTCGAGGATATTGAGATCATTTGCATCAACGACGGCTCCACCGATAGCTCGCCAGATATCATCCGCGAGTACATGGAGCGCGACCCCCGTGTAAAGATGATCGGCAAGGCCAACAGCGGCTACGGCGACTCGATGAACCGCGGCTTGGAGATGGCGCGTGGCGAGTACGTAGGCATTTTGGAGTCCGATGACTTTATGTTTGAGGATTCGCTTCAAAAGCTGGTTGCCAAGGCCGACGCCGAACATGCCGATGTTGTTAAGGGCGACTTTTACCTGTACTGGTCCACGCCCAGCGAGCGCCGCGAGCTGTTTGGAATTATCGACGAGCATATGACGGGTGCGGCGTATCGCCCCGCCGATCGTCCGGGTATCTTCTACCGCAAGCCTTCCATTTGGTCTGCCATCTATCGACGCGAGTTCCTCAACGACAATCAGATTCGCTTCCTTCCCACGCCGGGTGCTTCGTATCAGGATGCGGGTTTTAACTTTAAGGTCTGGGCATGCGCCGAGCGTGCTGCGTTTATCGCGGACCCCATTTTGTGCTATCGCCAAGACAACGAGAAGAGCTCCGTTAATTCGCCCAACAAGGTATTTTGCGTGTGCGACGAATACGCCGAGATGCAGCGCTTTTTGGATGAACGCCCCGAGCTTAAGGCTCAGCTTCAGGGTATTTTAATGCGCATGAAGGTCGATACGTACCGTTGGAATGATGAGCGCCTGGTCGATGAACTGCGCGAGCAGTTTTGGAAGAAAGCCTCGTCCGAGCTCAAGGCCGACTGGGATGCCGGTCGCTTTGATCTGTCGCTGTTTGATCCGCGTGGCGAGACCGACTTGCGCCTGATGGTCAAGTCGCCCCGCGCCTATATCGATTCGCGCTTTGACTTTAAGAAGCCGGGCAAGCTCAATACGTTTAAGCATTACTTTAAGATTGGCGGCCTACCGCTGGTCTGGCGCGTGCTGATGTATCAGCGCACCTACGGCGACAACCCGCACCCTGACGACGTTCCGGCAGCACAGTAGGAGCGAGTGACTATGGCTACCCCCAAGATTTCTGTTGTCGTTCCCATCTACAAAGTGGAGGAGTGCCTGGCCTGGTGCCTGGACTCCCTGCTTGCGCAGGACATGCCCGATTGGGAAGGCGTGTTAGTCAACGATGGCTCGCCGGACGGTTCACGCGATATTGCGGCTGCCTATTGCGAAAAGGATGCGCGCTTTACGCTGGTCGATAAGGAGAACGGCGGCCTGTCGAGTGCACGTAATGCAGGCATCGCCGCATCCACGGCGCCTATCGTCGCGTTTTTGGATTCCGACGACCGGTTTACGCCCGATGCATGCCGCGTGATCGTCGAAACCTTTGAGCGCGAGGACTGCGACGTTTTGACCTTTGGCGCGAATCCGTATCCGCTGGAGGCGGGGTATCCGTGGCTTAACTATGTGCTGAGCCCGCGTGATGTGTCGTTTGAAGGCTATTGCTCTGACCTGCTGTTTAAGGAAGCTTCTCGCCCCTTTGCATGGCGCACCGCCTGCAAGCGTGAGTTTTTGCTGGGCAACGGGATCGTGTTCGACGAAACCGTCAAGTATGGCGAGGACCAGGTTTTCGACTTTGCCGTGTACGGTCGTTCGCACAAGACCGCGCTTATCTCGAACAAGCTGTACGATTACCGTGTGGCGCGCAAGGGCTCACTCATGGACACTATGCGCTACGACGACGAGACGCGCCTGCTGGAGCACGTGAAGATTTACTCCGCGGTGCTGACTGACTGGCAGCGCGACGGTCTCGATGCTCAGCATGCCGATGACCTGGCGTACTTCCTATGCGATCTGGTGCTGTACGATGCGCTCAGGTTGCTGGGCTCGGACTGCGGCAAGGTGTTTGCTGCCGTCGCCGCGGCCCTTTCCGGTTCTGCCGTGGGCAGCGATGCTGCGCTCGCACAATGCGCTCCTTCTGTTGCTGCTATGGTGCGTGCGGCGCTTACCAGCAAGGCCCCCAATGCCCGTGAGTGCAAAAAGCTCATGTTCGATTACGACGTCTTGAGGTTTGGGCGCTTGGGCGCCTGCAAACGCATGGCAGCGAACGCCCTGGGAAAGCGAGAAGTGTAGATGAGTATCAAGCGTTTGGCACTTTGCCGCAGCCAGGGCCGTCTGTTTGTGCTGCTTCGTTTTGCCGGCCAGGATGTCGCCGCGCTTATTGAGCAAGAAGGTTCTCAGGCCTTTGTCCGCGCGACGACGAGCGGTTCTTGTGTGCCGTCGCTGGTACTCCCGGTTGACCATGGCCGTGTGCTGGCGCTTTGCCCTTCCGTTGCCGATTACGAGCGCGAGCTTGCCGTCTTGGTGCTTCCGTTTTTGGATGGCTCTACGATCGACGCTGCATTTGTGTCCGGTGGCCAAAAGCTTGGCTCCATTCGCCTCGATAGCCGCGTGGCCAAGCTGGAATCCAAGATTAACTACAAAGCAAAGGCTGCGATGTGTGCGCTCGTTCGCGATGCACAGCGCGGCGAGTGCTGCGGTCGCTATGAGATCGATGCCGTTCGTTATTTACCGGCAGACGCCGGCGTGGTGTGGCGCTATGAGGTTACGTGGGTGGGAGACCCCCAGTGCGCACCTGAGCTCCAGGTCTTCGATACGCATATGAACGCCATCGGTGCCACCGTGCATGTGTTTGAGTCGCAGGTCGATGTGCCGCAGCAGGACGGTTGCCGCGTCAATAAAACGTATCTGAGCGTTGAGATGCCTCAGGATATACGAGATTTTGTCGCGATTGCGGCTGATGCCACGGGCCAGATTCAGAGCGGTTTTTGCGCCATGGATGGCCGCCTGTACAACGGCATGGTCGACGACAGCTGGAACCGCATGAAGGATGCGCGTGCGGATGATGCGGCCTATCGACGCTGGTTTGAGCAGCATCGCGCAAAGCCGGGCGATTTGGCGTGCCAGCGTGTCGCTTCGGCGGCCTTTGCCTATAGACCGCTCGTGAGCATTGTGGTGCCGTGCTACAAGACTGATTGGGTTTACCTGCGCGAGCTGCTGGACTCGGTGCTAGCCCAGAGCTATGACAACTGGGAACTGCTCCTTATGGATGCTTCGCCCGAATGGGACGCGGTGGCCACCCTTGCGGCAGGTGCCAACGACGAGCGCATCCGTCGCATCGAGCTTCCCGGCAACGGCGGCATTGTGGTCAACACCAACGCAGGTATCGAGCAAGCGACAGGCGACTACATCGCGTTCTTGGACCATGACGACATTCTGGAACCGGACGCATTATTCCATTATGTTGCCGCGCTGAACAGGGCCGCCGAGGGCGAGCGTCCCCAGGTCCTGTTCTGCGACGAGGACATGTTCCAGAAAACGGGGGAGTGGGGCCAGCCGGTCTTTAAGACGCGGCTCAACGTCGACCTGCTCTATAGCCATAACTGCGTGACGCATTTTCTGATGGTGGAGAAGGCGCTCATCGATCACATTGGCATGTCTCCGGAAGATGTTGCGGGTGCCCAGGATTACGACCTGACGCTTCGCTGCCTTTCGGCGGGCGCGCGGTTTGAGCATGTTGCGCACGTGCTGTATCACTGGCGCGTTCATCCGGGGTCGACCGCCGATGGCTCTGCCGATAGCAAGCCGTATGCTATTGAAGCCGGGCGCCTTGCGCTTCAGCGTCACTTTGACGCGCTGGGCATTTGCGGAACGGTCGAGGAGGCCGAGACGCCGTTTGTCTACCGCATGCGCTATGCGCTGCCGGAGCCTGCGCCGCTGGTGAGTATTGTGATTCCCACCAAGGATCACATTGAGACGCTTGACGCCTGTGTGATGTCGATCGCCCAGAAGGCCGCGTATGCCAACTACGAGATCGTCTTGGTGGAGAACAACAGCGAAGCCCCGGAGACGTTTGCGTATTACGAAACCCTGCCAGAGCGCGTGGCTGCGGCATCCGAAGGCAAGGGTATCGCGCGCGTTGTGTACTGGCCGGGCGAGTTCAATTACTCTCAGATCATCAATTTTGGTGTGGAGCACGCCAAGGGCGACTACCTGCTGCTGCTCAACAACGATACCGAGGTCATTAGCCCCGACTTTATCGAAGAGATGATGGGTTGTCTGCAACGTCCCGATGCGGGCGTGGTGGGTGCCAAGCTCTATTTTGCCGACCACCTTGTGCAGCACGCTGGCATTTTGGTCGGTGTGCGCGGCGCACTTGCCCATGCCAACCAAGACTTCTCGGCAAAGCGCGAGGGCTATCTTGCCCGTGCTGTGCGTCCGGGCAACTTTAGCGCCGTAACGGGCGCCTGCCAGATGGTGCGACGTGACGTATTTGAGCAGGTCGGGGGCTACAACGAGGAATTCGCCGTCGGCTTTAACGACGCAGACTTTTGCCTGCGCGTGTGGGAGGCGGGCTACCGCACCATCTTTACGCCCTATGCCGAGCTGTACCACTACGAGTTCACCTCGCGCGGCAGGGAAGAGGCTAACGAGGAAAAGCTGCGCCGCTGGAAACGCGAGCAAGCTCTGTTCATGCAACGCTGGCCGGAGCTCTTCCTCGATGGTGACCCGTGGCTCGGACCGAACCTATCCTCCGACAGTGAGTACTTCTCGTTTTAGTGCGAAGTAATGCCAAGTTCCGGCAAAGTATCCTCAAGAGCTGCAAGGGCGGTGGGGTTCAAGTACTCCTCGTTCATGCAGCTCTTGTCATATCGAAAACGTGTGTCTCGTGAGCATTCGATGAGTTCTGCAGTAAAGAACCTCTCCCAGCTAAAGAACTTTGAGCTTTCGATATGTTCAGCGGGGTTAAGCAGCATGTCCTTAATGTGTTTGCTGTTGAATAATCCCGACTTCAACACGAGCCATTCAAACGATTCCGGTAGGAATAGCTTGATGTTCTTTCGGCGCAATAGAGCAGCTACTTCCGCAATTTCTGGTCCAAAGGCGGCGCCGTCGGCAATCACGAGGATGTCGTTTTCCGGTGCGTCCATAATGCAGTTGCAAATATTTGATTTTCCTCCCGCGCTGATGCATTTAATGCTGCTCTTTTTGCATAGCAAACTGAAGAATTCGTAGCCCGAATTTGTGTCCTCGACAATGACAAGCTCGGGCCTCTCGCCTCTAAAATCAGTATCACCGTAAATACGATATGTAGAGGTGTAGACACGAGAGTAAACGGGATACTTCGTTGTGGTTCGGTTGGTGTTCTTAAGACCGTAGATTTCATCAACGCTATAGGGCAGTTGGCGCAGTGACTCTCTGGCGACAATTACGTAGTAGTTTGAGCTACGCTTTGCTTCATGGGCAAATTCTCTTGATCGAACAAAAGTATTGCCCTCATCAATAAAAACAATACTGCTGGAAATCTCTTGGAGATCTCTACGCCAATATTTTCCAGATATTGTTTTACAGGGCACTTTGCAACTTACTGTTACGCCGCTTTGTGCCCCAAGCTCTTCGTGAGCTGCCACCATATCAAGCAGAGTTGTCTTGCCTGTAGCACTGTTACCTTGGATGATGGTCAGATTTCTATTGATGGTCAGTTTAAACTGAACCCGGTTATTTTGAATAATTACCTTGTATGATCCGCGCATCAGGAGTTCTCCCTTAGGCATTTTCCAGCTATGGGGACAAGGTCAAACATTGTGTGGACTATATCGCCCGTATTTGCAATGGTTACCGTGAATTTGCCGTTTCCAAAATCCATTATGTGGTAGAGATTGATTGTTAGATCCTTTTGCGCGGCGATCCTCAGAATCCAGTAGGCGCAATTATCACCGCAATTTGAGGCGTTATATATATTCTGCGGCATAAAGTACATAAGCAGTAGCGTTTTGGTGCCGCTGGATAGTTTCTCGGGAGGAATGATGCCTAGAATCTTGGTATCGATTGCATTGGGGCCTACCACGGTGCCTTTGTCGATGGATTTTATGACCCTTTGGGCAAAGGAGTCTTGAAACCACTGGGGCGAATATACGTTATCGAAGTAAACGGACGTGTTGTAGATAACGTTTTCCATATCACCATAGTGAATTGTTAGCACGTCAGCTCCTTCGGCTTGCTGATTTGGCATCTAGTGAGATTGATTATATCGCAGCACATGAGGCGGGCGTTATCGGCCCGCGGTAGATGTGATTGATGACCAAGGTTTGTATTCTGTTGCTTTATTAATCAGTTCACTCGTTTAATCAGTTCGTTCATGCGCTAAGTTTGCCTTAGAAGCTATTTAGCGTAACGGTTGAGGTGTGGCGACTCATATTTAAATTGCAGTCACAAAGACACCTTTTATCGATTTCCCGTTGAAATACTGAATTGATAGTTTAAAAATAACTTAAGAGAGCCTTAAATCTCGGAGAAAGGATGTCGTATGAAAAACCTTCGAGAAAGATGGCGCGGACTAACAGTGCTGGGAGTTGTTGCATTTGCCGCTGCCTGCATGACGGTTGCCCCGGTGCCCTCATTTGCTGATATTGCTGGCGGTGGCGGAGACGGTGGACCGATTACGGAATGGTGTTCCGACGGTCGTTCGAAGACTGGACTCGTTCGGTGCGAGGACGGCAACCTTCGCTATTTCGATCCCGAAACTGGCGCCATGGTCACGAACCAGTGGCATAACGAATACGAAGCTGTCTGGTACTATTTTGGCGCTGACGGGATCGCGGTGTCGGGCTGGCAGTCTATCGGTGGGGACAAGTATTACTTTTACCCCGAAAGCCATGATATGGCATACGGCCGAGTTCAGATTGACGGCAAGAACTACTTCCTGAACACCCCTGGTGCCAACGCCGATGGCCGCATGCAGCATAGCGGCTGGCTCTATGACTCCATCTATGGAAAGTGGTTCTATGCGACCTCCAGTGGCGAACTGCTGACCGGTTGGCATAATATCGGTGGAACTTGGTATTTTTTCGACGAGTATGGTGTCATGCTGACCGGCTGGATCAACGTTTCGGGGACGTGGTACTACGCCAACGCTTCCGGTGCGATGGTCACTGGCTGGCTCAATATCGGCGGTACGTGGTTCTACCTCGATGGCTCGGGCGCCATGGTTGCTAACGGCTGGCGCAGCCTGGGCGGCTCCTGGTACTGGTTCGGCGATTCCGGCGCGATGGCTACCGGCTGGTTCTTGGCAGGTGGCTCTTGGTACTATGCGAGTGGTTCGGGCGCCATGGTAACCGGCTGGCTCAGCAATGGCGGCACGTGGTATTGGCTCGGAGGTTCGGGCGCTATGGCCTCTAACTCTTGGGCCAACGTTGGTGGAGTTTGGTACTGGTTCGACGATTCCGGCGCGATGGCCACCGGCTGGCGTCAGATCGGCGGCGCCTGGTACTACTTTAGCGGTTCCGGCGCTATGGCCCACGACTCCTGGGTCGGCGACTACTACCTCCAGTCTTCTGGTGCCATGGCTACGAATGCCTGGATCGGCTCCTATTATGTCGGCGAGGACGGTAAGTGGATTCCGGGCTACGGCCTAGTTTGGTATAAGAACGGTAGCAATGTTTACCATACGCATAAGTGCCGTACCGTTGGTAAGGACGCAAAGGGCTATTCGCAGATCTCTATTCAGGAGGCCCAGAGGCGTGGTGCTTCACGAGAGTGCAAAAACTGCCAGCAAATTGGCTAGCACATTACTGAGTTAGTTTTGATTGAGACCCCGTTGCCCTGAGGTGACGGGGTCGCTGCGTGATTGGATACCGTGCTGCTATGAAGAAATGCTCATTCGGGGTGCTGGTCTTTTCCGGCCTTGTTTCTTTGGGGCTCCTTTTGAGTTCGCCCTCGATGTTATACGCCCTTGATTCGAATAACACTGACGAAGGTTCCGCATCTAACGTTGCTATTGCTTCTGTTGAGTCAGCCATTGATGCTCAGCGCGATTCGACCTTCGCTGTCGAGCAGAACTCTCAGGTGGATAATGAGACCCCTTCTGAGGTTTCGAATCAAATTGTTTGGCATCAGGGGTGGATATCACCCGAAGAAGGGGCTGGTTTTTGGCGTTGGGGCTTGTCCGACGGAACGATCGCTGTTTCTTCTTGGAGACATATAAACGGTAGCTGGTACTGGTTCGACGACGAAGGTCGAATGGCTCAGGATGGGTTGGTTCAAGTTGGGGGTGCGACGTATGCCTTCTCCTCTTCGGGCGCAATGCGTGTCGGCTGGTACCTAGATTCTACGGGCTCCACTTCTGCTTGGCGTTATTTCTCCGGTTCTGGCGCCATGGTAAAAGGCTGGCTTTCAGATGGCAGCAACTGGTATTGGCTGGATGATGAAGGCAAGATGGTCCACGACTCGATGCTACAGATCGGGGGAGCCACGTATGGATTCTCTTCTTCTGGCGCGATGCTTATCGGATGGCATCTTGATGCTTCCGTTTGGCACTATTTTTCCGGCTCTGGCGCCCTGGTGAAGGGTTGGCTCTCGGATGGGGGTCGTTGGTACTGGCTTGATCCTGCAGATGGTTCTATGGCCACCGGGCTGAATGAATGCAATGGCACCTCTTATATCTTTAACAGTTCAGGGGCCATGCTATCCTCCCAGTGGGCACTTATTGACAACAACTGGTATTACGCTGACTCCAACGGCTTACTGCATGGAGGTTGGTTACTTCTAGGGAATTCTTGGTATTACCTGGATCCAGGAAGCCATATTATGCTCACGGGCTTTGTGCAAGTGGACTCGTCCACCTATTTCCTTACGAGCTCAGGTGCCATGGCAACAGGCTGGGCACTTGCTGATGGTACTTGGTATTACGCCGCATCAAACGGAGCTATTCAACGAGGGCGATGGATAAAGTCCGGAAGCGCCTGGTATTACCTTGATGATGTATCCGGCGCAATGCGTACTGGTGAATTTGCGGTAGGAAGCAAGCGCTATTTTTCTTATGATTCCGGTGCAATGGCATCTTCGTGCTGGATCAACTTGAACGATGGTATGGCATGGGCGAATTCGTCTGGAGCACTGAGCGAGCCGTTGCCTACTTCATCTGATGGATCTCCTGTAGTCGCTGATCGTACTGACTCGTCTTCATTGCCAGGTGTGATTCATATTGGAGATGCGGTTTTCTATGCGGATGCGAATGGTGTCGTTAACGTGGCGTCTGGTTGGATTATGTCGAAAGACGCTTCTGACGAAAGTGGCAATACTTGGTATTACGCATCTTCCAATGGTGTCCTTAAGTCTGGTTGGCAATATGTCAACGGTGCGTGGTATTGGATGGACCCTTCCACATTCAAGATGAAAACTGGATGGCTTAATGACGGCGGTACGTGGTACTGGCTCCAGCCTTCGGGTGCCATGTTTGCTAACGGGTGGCTGAAAATCGATGGCGTTGACTATTACTTCAATGCAAGTGGTGCATGGTTGAATACGTCTGGTTCTGTTTTGGGGGTCAATAGGTCCAGCTTGGTCAATTGGCTTATGAGCCACGAAAACGACGGCTATTACCGTGGAACACGCTACGACACGCACCTCAGCCAGGAAACGTGCATGTACCCAAAGGGTGATCCGCGTTGGGACGGTTATACGGGCATGAATTGTGGTGGATTTGTATCGCATGCATATATGAAGGCGGGCGGGAATTTAGCTCCCATTGCCGCCGAGCAGAGCCATTCCCCTTGGAGTGGAGGTCCCGGAAGGGGCGGCTGCGTAAACGCTTATCGTTGGTACGGCTACGCTATCGATACGTGTGCGAACGTGACTTATTTCAACTCTATTGATGAGTTGTTACGTAGTGGTTTGGCTCGTAAGGGGGACATTGTGTTCTTCAATCCTTACAACCCATATGCGGACGATAGTCACATTGGCTTTTTCTGGGGCAATTCGCCGAGCGAAAATTTGTTCTGGCATAGTGATGGTTATGGAAATCGCATCTCCGGTTTGACCGCTTTGGGCCCATCGAAAGTAATACTGATTCGTTAGAATTCCGAGTTGTAGGGGACTCTCTGGGCCCCCTACCTTTTTGACATCTGGTTTGAAAGTTTATTTGAAGTCGGTATTCTTGGGGGCAAGAGGAGGGGGCAATGAGCCTGCGGGTTCAACCCTGCCGGTAAGTTCTTCTTTTCTTTGCAGCATTGCGCCCAACTATTTATTGTCCTAGATGGCATCTTGTCCTGTTAGATGTTCGGGAATCTTTCATAGCTATGCTGTAAGCTAGACGCAATCAAGAGCGAATGACGAGGTTTACATGAACAAACATCTTAAGTTGTTTTCGGCATTGTTGGTGCTGATGCTCTTTGCGCCCGTTTCTATGTTTGTATGCCCTGCGGATGCAGAGGCTGCTCAGACTCTGGTTGAGAATTCTTGGCGTTATGAGGGTGGACAATTAGTTTCAGATGATGCTTCTTCCGAAGAAGACGGAATAGCTTTATTGTCTATGGACGCTCTTCCCGATGGGGTTACAGCTCAGGGCATTGACGTCAGCGAGCACCAAGGGCGTATTGATTGGGACGCAGTTAAAGCTTCTGGCATCGATTTCGCTATTCTGCGCGTTGGGTTTGGCGCTCCGTCTTTCGGCGGTCGAGTTGACTATCAATTTAATCGAAATATTTCTGAGTGCGAGCGACTCGCAATTCCCTACGGCGTCTATGTCTATTCATATGCTTTTGATAATCAACAGGCAGCCGATGAGGCGTCCATGGTGATTGACTGCCTATCGGGGCACAATCCTAGGCTACCGGTGTATTACGATCTTGAGGACAAGACAATTATTGCAGAT
Organism: Collinsella sp.; assembly: GCA_019414515.1. GTDB lineage: Bacteria > Actinomycetota > Coriobacteriia > Coriobacteriales > Coriobacteriaceae > Collinsella. Next base: position 574 of record DXLX01000046.1, on the reverse strand, counting down.
GGTCGTCAATCCGGAATTGCATCTAGAGCTCAGACATTCTGTAATAAGATTTCTAGTGCTGGATATAAGCCAGGCATTTATGCAAACCTAAATTGGTTTAACAATATATTGACCGACCCTGTATTTAAGAGCGGTTCTTGGGATCATTGGATTGCTCAATACAACTCCCAATGTCACTATACCGCCAGTTACAGCTTTTGGCAGTATACAAGCCGCGGAAAAGTTTCTGGTATTAGCGGAAATGTTGATATGAATTACGCGTATGTTGATGTCTCTCTTTATTACTGGCAGTTAAAAGAGGGCACTTGGTATTACGCAACCTCTGACGGCAAAGCGTATACCGGATGGTTGCGCCAGGGCGGAGCCTGGTATTGGCTCGACCCCGACGCGGGCGGTGTAATGGCCACCGGGCTCTACGAGTGCAACGGCTCCATGTACTGGTTCAACGCCTCCGGCGCGATGGCGACCGGATGGGTCCTCGACGGCGGCACCTGGTACTACGCGACGGGCTCCGGCGCGCTGGCGCGCGGCCCCGTATCCGTCGGCGGCGTGCCCTACTGCTTCGACGCCCGGA
>DXLX01000045.1 GCA_019414515.1 Collinsella sp. | reverse complement strand
GTTTATCGCGAGTTCCGCACGAACAGGAGGCCACTTAATGTGGCCTCCGTCGTGAGCAGGATTGTCCGAGCAGGAAAGTTCATATATGGCGGCAGGCGCCCGCCCCGCCCCCGAGGAGCATCTCTCAAGCAAAAACTGTCGTGGGGTAAAGTCCGAGGTCAGTGGCGTTTTATACCGAGAAATTCAAAAAAGTTGAAAATTCATTACATATTTGCGTTGACTTTAGGTAACTAAAGTTTCATACTCCTTTTCAACCACTGGGGGATGTGAACACGCACGGATCGTTCACATCATGATTGAAGAGGATTTCTCAGACATGTTCACGCATCAGCTAAACATTATCAGCGTAGTAATTATCTGATGCGGGTTAGCACATACAGCTAGCCCGTACGATAACGGGCGGCTGATGAAGATGAGGGCCGTCGAGCGCAACCGACGGCCCTCATTTTTTATGTCTGAGTAGTTCTTTTTAGAGGAGGAAATGTAATGAACGGAGTTTTGCTCATGGTTGTGGCCGCGGCGGTGCTCGCCTGCGGCTATCTGGGCTATGGCCGATGGCTGGCCAACAAGTGGGGCATTGACAAAGAGGCCCTCACGCCGGCCAAGCGCATGAAGGACGGCAACAGCTTCTCGCCCGTCTCCGCCTTCACCGCGTTCTCGCACCAGTTCAGCTCGATCTGCGGTGCCGGCCCTGTTACGGGTACGATCGTCGCTATGGCCTTCGGCTGGCTTCCCGTCGTGCTCTGGGTCCTCGTCGGCGGCATCTTCTTTGGCGCCGTCCACGACTTTGGCGCCCTGTACGCCTCGATGAAGAACAACGGCAAGTCCCTGGCCCAGCTCATCGAGAAGTACATCGGCAAGACCGGCCGTCGCCTGTTCCTGCTGTTCTGCTGGCTGTTCTGCATCATCGTCATCGCCGCTTTCACCGACATGGTCTGCAAGACGTTCATGTTCACCCCGGCCGTTGACGCTTCTGGTGCTGCTACCGGTGCCATCGACTTCACCAAGTCCTATGCCGCTGGCTGCGCTGGCACCATCTCCATCCTGTTCACCTTCGTCGCCATGGCCTTTGGTTGGGCCCAGAAGAAGTTCAACCTCACCGGCGCTGCCGAGTTCGTCACCGGCGTGGTACTCATGGTCCTCATGTTCGCCGTCGGCATGCAGTTCCCGGTCTACCTGGACAAGTTCCAGTGGTTCGCCGTCGTCATGGTCTACCTGGTCTTTGCCGGTGCCATGCCCATCCAGATGCTCAAGACCCCTCGCGACTACCTCACTTCCATCATGATGATCGTCATGATCGTCTGCGCTGTCCTCGGTATCGTCGTCCTGGGCGCTAACGGCCAGGCCACCATCACCGCTCCGGTCTTCACCGGCTTTAGCAATGCCTCGGGCATGATGTTCCCGGTCCTGTTTGTCTCCGTTGCCTGCGGTGCTCTCTCCGGTTTCCACAGCCTCGTTTCTTCTGGTACCTCCTCCAAGCAGGTCGAGAAGGAGCAGGACGCCGTCAAGGTCGGTTACGGCGCCATGATCGTCGAGTCCTTCGTCGGCATCCTTGCCATCATCGTCGCCGGCATCATGTTCTCCGACATGAACACCGCCGGTACCGGCGCCCTTAACGCCGGCGTCGCTTCCACCCCGTTCCAGATCTTCGCAGCTGGCATCTCCCGCGGTATGCAGGCCTTCGGCGTTGACGGCACGCTCGCAACCGTCTTCATGACCATGAACGTTTCCGCTCTGGCCCTGACCTCGCTCGATGCCGTCGCCCGCATCGCTCGCACCTCGTTCTCCGAGTTCTTTGCCCAGACCAACGACGCCCTGGCCATCGAGTCCAAGGCCGGCTACATGAAGGTCCTCGGTAACCCCTGGTTCGCCACGGTCGTTACCCTGCTTCCTGGCCTCGCCCTCGCCTTTGGCGGCTATGCCAACATCTGGCCGCTCTTTGGTGCTTCTAACCAGCTGCTCGGCGGTATGACCATGATCACCCTCGCCGTGTTCTGCAAGTGCACCGGCCGCAAGGGTTGGATGCTCTACGTGCCCGTTGTCTTCCTGCTCTGTTGCACCTTCACCTCGCTGGTCCAGAGCGCCATGGGCTGCATGACCGCCGTCCAGGCCTACGGCTTCTTCGGCACCATCCCGGCTACCGCCACCACGGCTGCCGTTTCCGTCGCCGCCACCAAGGGTCTGCAGCTCGTCTTCGCCGTCCTGCTGATGGTCCTGGGCCTCATCGTTGCCGTCAACTGCCTCAAGGAGTTCTTCGGCAAGGAGGCCGGCTCCATGCCTGATGAGGAGCCCGAGTGGTCCGAGATGGGCAAGGCCGAGTACGGTCGCGCCGCTGCCGCTGAAGCTCCTGCCGACGCCGAGGCCGCCAAGGCCTAGTCGGTCGGACGGGTTGAATCTCCCATCTATTTGACTCGGAAAGACCGGGTCCGCAATCAAGCGGACCCGGTCTTTTTTCTTGTGAGAACAGGTGGTGCAAGGGCGTTCTCGCAGATGTTTTGCGTGGATAGGCTCGTGCGTTGTACCATATGGACGTATATGTGTGCATATGAAAGGGGCCCCGTGGCCAAGACGGTATATTCCGATAATCAAAACAATGTCGATGCTCTGGCTGAGCGTCTGAGCAGCCAGACATCGCTTTCTGCCGAGCGCGCCAAGCTGGTTGCCTACGACCTGCTCTGCCGCAAGGCGCTCAAGATTAAGTCGAGCGCGCTGGCGCAGATTTTCCGCTCCGTCGATAAGGAATGCGACACCAAGGCGATGCGCGATGAGCTTATCGCGGCAAATATCGTGACCAAGATCGAGGGCAGCGGCATTAACGGGCGCCCGGCGTTCTATACCATCAATGTCGAGATCCGCGATGCCCAGGAGCAGCCTGCCGAGTCCGTCGAAGATTTTGTCGTCGAGGATTCCGCTGACGTGCCTGCTGTGGAAGAAGCTGCTCCGCGTGAGCATGTCGATACCGATGAGTTGCTCGATGAGAACGTCGTGCGTGCCTTTACGGCCAAGGCAGGACGCGGCGGTTTTGGCGGGGGTGGCAAGCGCGATGCGCAGCGCCGCGCCCAGCAGGAGCGCTTCCGTCGTGCCGTTGCTCAAAAGGGTGAGACGGATGCCGAGGCTGTTGAGAACGAGGTTGCTGCCGAGTCGCAGAGGCCCGCGAAGGAGCAAAAGCCCGTGGAGGCCCAGGAGCTCCAGCGTCGCCGTGGTGCCCACTTTAAGGCTGCGCAGCAGGATGTCGCGCATGAGGTTGAAGAGTCTTCCGAGGTTGCAGACGATGTTGAGGAGTCTGCCAAGAGGGCTCCGAGTTCGTGTCGTCCCGGTCGCGGCTTTGCAGGTCGCGCGTACCCCGTAAAGCGCCAGGAGAAGGTTAATCAGGTTCCGGAGGTGCGGGCCGAGAAGGCCGTGAAGCCTGCCGAGTCGGAAGTTCGTGAACAGAAGCCTGTTGATGAGCAGACTGCGTCCGATACGGAGACCCAGGGCCAGCAACCTGCGGTTGAACAGACGGGGGAGGGTACTTCGAGCAAGCCTCGCCGCCGTCGCCATCGTGGGGGCCGCAGTTCCCATGCCGAGACTGCAGCCGAGAGGACCGCGCCGCAGGACGAGGATGCGAAGGCCGAGGTTTCTTCGGGGCAGCCTAAGCGCCAGCCTGCGAAGGAGAGCAAGTCCAATCGTCCGCAGAAGCAGGCGTCTATGCCGAAGCGCGAGCGCAATTCCCAAGGCGATTCTAAGCGCAAGTCTCAGGGGAAGCCGGAGTCTGCCGCAGCAGATACTGCTGCCCAGCAGCCCAAGTCGGCCGTTCACGGCGAGGTCTCGGCGTTTGCCCTTGCCCGCGTTTTAGGCAGGCAGCTGCTCAAGGTTGTCCCTACGCCCACGGCGCTCTCTAAGATCAAGGAGCAGCAGACGCAGATCGTAAAGGTCGAGGGCAAGGACGGCAAAAAGGCTCCGCAGCGTACTCAGCACAACGAGATGTCCAACCGCAAGATTGCCGAGGAAATCGCAATCATCCAGGCTTGGATCGAGCAGAACCGAGGTGCCGATACGCCGGTTGCCTCGCGCCGCCAGCGTGCCTACCAGATCTTTAACGACGAGAAGGCTTTTGACGGCAAGCACGGTGAGCGCTTGATCAGGCGTATGACCGAAAAGGGCATCAGTATGCAGGCGATCAAGGTCGCCCCCAATCGCCCCGTGCACTTTACGGGCTTCTTTACGCTGGGAGCCGACAAGCCGTTCATTATGGTCGAGAACCTGGACACCTACGACGAGATCGTCAAGCTGCTGCGTGGCCGCAAGCACGCCAAGCTCTTTGGCATCAAGGTGGGCGGCGTGATTTTTGGCGGCGGATGCAAGGCGAGCGTCTCGCATGCCCTGGATGATTATCTGGCCGAGATTGGCTATCGCTTTAACTACGTCTACTACGTGGGCGATATCGATCGCGAGGGCGCGCGCATCGTCGAGCAGACTCGCAATGCCAATGTGGTTGAGATTCGCCTGCATGCCGGCATGTATCGCGCTATGCTCGCCGAGCATAAGCGTCGCGTGAAGGCCGGCGGCGAGTGCGAGCCCGCGGCTGCCAACCAGGGTGTGCCGCAGAACTTGGCAGCGACGATCAAGGATCTGCCCATGGTCACGCGCGTGCAGTTCCGCAACGTGCTGCGCGAGGGCGGGCGCATTCCGCAGGAGATTCTGATGACCGCCGACTATCGGGATGGCGACTCGGGAAGCTTCGACCGCATGCTTAACAACTAAATTCCGCCGGCCCCGGGAGAGCGGGGACACCGGCTTAGGTTTCCTGCTCTACAGTCCTGCTCACGACGGAGGCCACATTAAGTGGCCTCCTGTTCGTGCGGAACTCGCGATAAACCTAAGCCGGTGTCCCCACTCTCCCGGGGCCTGCGGCTACTTGGTTGTCGCATGCGGCTCGCTTTTCGGAACTGGGCTGATATTTTCTAGATGAAAGGCGCTCTTGGTCCTTATGGGCCTGGGGCGTCTGTCTTATATAGGTAGATTCCTTGCGGGTTCGAATCCCTCCGCTTGCTCACAAGAAAAGCCTCCCGATCGGCTATGCGTTCGAGAGGCTTGTTTCTTTGGCTGGGACGGAGGGATTCGAACCCCCAACAGCCGGCACCAAAAACCGGAGTTCTACCGTTGAACTACGTCCCAATGTCTGGTGTTGCTCAAAAGCAACTCGTCTAGTTTACCTAATCTGCGAGGGCATCGCAAACGCCATCGAGAAGGCGGACGGCGAGGGTCTGCGCGTCGCTTGCGGTAAAGGTGCCGTTGTAACGCGTCATGCCGGTGAGCTCGATGCGAATTCGTGCCGGCTTTTGCTGTGCGGCAACATTGGCGGTACGGATGCGTTGGGCCAGGTTGTGGCACTCGGCGAGGGCGATCGTGGCGCGCGGGGCGGCGTCTGCAGGCAACTCGTCGCTTGCGATCTCGAGCACCAGGTCAACGTCGGTCGGAACCTCGGAATCGCAAAGCATCATGCCGCTGCTGTCGGTCGTCGCCGTGGCGATGTTCCACATGCGCGATGCTACGCTGCGCGCAATGGGGTCCTCGCCGATGACGGCAATCTGGAAGCGCTCGAGCACGTTGGCGGCGCGAGCAAAACCGATGCGCGATTCGGCCTCGGTGACCGAGGGCTTGCCCTCCCACACATGGTGCAGGCGGTTGATGTAGGCGTAGGTGTCCTGGAAGGCCATGCCGTCGGCAAACAGGCCGACATTTTCCTGGAACTGCTGCAGGGCGGCCTCGGTATGCGGACCAAAGTAGCCGTCGTCTTCGCCACAGGCAAAGCCCAAAACGTTGAGAGCGCGCTGCAGGGCCTTGACGTCGGCGCCGTGAAAATTGGGCATGCGAAGGTAGAGCGTGCGGTCGCCCAACTTGTATGAAGCGTCTACAAGGGCGCTCCAGCAGGGGATATCGACAGCATAACCGGCCGCAAGGCCGCTATCGAGCCTAAACGTGCCAACAGCCTGCTCGGTGGTGGTGCCAAAGCGCTTGTCGGCGACCTCGTCGGCATCGATGGTGTAACCGAGCTGCAGAAGGCGGGACTGAACATCCTCGACGGCTGCTCCCCGCATGCCCGTGGTAATAGGTTCCATGAACGAACCCCTTTCGGCGTACGATTCGTACTATTTTGAGCGCGTGTCGGATAGACAACGCGAGACAATGCATAAACATGCACTCAACAGTGTAGCAACTTGTACCCAAACGCGCTGCCCACAGGTTTTGTGACCCCCGCTAGTTGAGACGCTCCACAAAGAAATCTGCCATGGAGAGGAACAGCTCGCGTGCGTGCGGGTCAAGTTCAACGTCCTCGATGGCAGCCTTGGCTTTTGCGGTCAGGTCCAGCGCGTAGGCGTGAGCATATTCTATGGAGCCGGTCTGCTGGAAGATCTCCACGGCACGCGCGAGCTGCGCGGGGTCCTCGGTGCCCGAGGAAAGAATGGCCTCGACCTCGTCGTGATGGCGCTCATCCGACAGGGCATGCACAGCGACGAGCGTGCGCTTGCCCTCGGTGATGTCGGTGCGGAAGTCCTTGTTAGCGGCTTCTTTGGTGCCGACCAAGTTGAGCAGGTCGTCCTGAATTTGAAAGGCAAGGCCAGTGTGCAGGCCAAAGGCGCGTAGCGCCTCGACCTGCTCTTTGCTGCCGCCACCGATAATGGCTCCGGCGGCAAGTGGCGTGGCTCCGCTGTAATACGCGGTCTTGTGCGTGGCCATGTCCAGGTAGTCATCAACCGAGATATCAAAGCGCTTGTCACGGACCCAGCCCAGGTCGAGCGCTTGGCCCTCGATGGTACGAACGATCATCTCGGTAAGCTCGTGGAGCACGCGAAGCTTCACGTCTGCGTTGAGCGTGGGGTCGTCGAGAACCGTCTTGGTGACCATGGTGAGCGCCAGGTCACCGCAGTTGATGGCAAGACCGGTACCCTCGGTAAGGTGCATGCAGGGCTTGCCGCGACGAATCTGTCCGTTGTCGGCGATGTCGTCGTGGATGAGTGCGCCCGACTGAAAGTGCTCGATGGCCGCCGCGGCGCTGCGGGCGCTCTCAAAGCTACCGCCCACTGCGGTTGCGGCGAGCATGCAGATGAGCGGGCGGTGGCGCTTGCCAGCGTTTGCCGTAAATGCCGAGAGCGGGGTATACAGGTAACGCTCGATATCGGCGGAAGTCGCCTGTCCGTCAAAGAACGTGGCCAGATAGTCGTTAATCTGGTCAAAGTGCTGGGCTAAAAAGCTGGTAAACGGACTGGACACGGGTTCTCGCATTCTTTGATAGGTTGCATCGTTGCATTATGCAGACAACATATTGCCACATTAGGGCGTCGAGCGCGGCGGTTGAAGACGATTGGTCCATGCGGCCGCAAGTGCGGTAGGGGCTTGGCTAGATAAGCCCAAAGTGTTCGAGCGCGGTGACGACGCCGTCGTGGTCGATGCTGTCGGTGACATAGTCGGCCTTTTCCTTGAGGAAGTCCGGCGCATTGCCCATGGCGATACCGACATCGACGGCGTTCATCAGCGAGACGTCATTGCTGGCGTCGCCGATGCCGTATACGGTTCCGTGGTGGGGATCGAGGGCGTCGAGTACGGACTGGATACCCTCGCGCTTGGTGCATTCGCGAGGCGAAATCTCGGTCACTTCGAGCTCGAGCTCGTTAAAGCAGAGCAGCGGCTCAAACGCTTGATCCTGAGCGATGCGGTTGGCAAGCGACGTGGACATTAAGATCTTGTAGGCGCTGTAATGTTGCAGCTGCGTAATTGCATCGCCCACGGTGCGGGCGTATCCCGGGGCGTCGGGCGCATCGGCACTCATGCGAACGACGCCATTGAGTCCCTCAAAACGAATCACTTCGTCCGATTGCTCAAGAATGGGAGCAAGGCGCTGCAGCATGCCGGGCGTCATCGCCAAATCGCGAATCACGTGTCCCTCAAGTTCGACATAGCCACCCGCGAGGCAGACGATGCCGGTCCAGGGCAGCTCGAGCAGCTTTGGATGGATGCAGCTCAGCGTGCGCCCTGTGCAGATAAACGCCATATTGCCCTTGGCGACAAAATCACGGATGGCTTGCGAGACCGCTTCATTGGGATAGGGGGAGAGGTCTCGCTCGTCCTCGGGAAGCTCCTGGGCAAGTCTGGGATCTTGCCAGGCGAGCGTACCGTCGATGTCGAAGAAGCAGACATTGCCATGCTTTTTGGTGGCGTCGGCGGCATGAGAAGGCGAGGCGGCGAATGCAAAACCCGGTTCGAGGCCCATGATCTGGTCAAAATGCTCTTTAACGCGGGGAACGGAGATGCCGATGATCACCTGGGCGGTCTTGCCCGTAATGATGAGGCCCTTGGCGCCCGCCGCGACAAACGCCGCGTTATCTGCAACGATGGAAGGGTCTGCGACCTCGACGCGCAGGCGCGTGGCGCAGTTGGTTGCGCCCACAATATTGCCAACGCCACCTAAAAGCTGAATTACCCGCTCAGCGAGGACGTGATCTTGATCGGATCGACTATTGACCTCGTCATTGGGAGATTGCTCTTTGGCAAAGCCGCTTCCCGTTAAATGATCGATTGCCGCGCGATTGGCGACATGATCCTCGCGGCCCGGCGTCTTAAGGTCATAGATCAAGATGAGTGCTCGAAAACTAACAAAAAAGATGAGGCTAAAGGCAAGGCCGATACCGAGCGCCAAAAGGTAGGAGCCGGCATGCGTCCGCATGAGCGGAATAAAGTTGAAGGCTGCCATCTCCATGAGGCCGCCCGAGAAGATGCCGACGATGCCAAAGAGATTCATGGTTGTGGCAAGGCAAGACGATAAGACGGCGTAGAGAAAAAAGAGCCCGGGGTGGGTGAACATAAAGAGAAACTCGAGTGGCTCGGTAACGCCGCAAACCACCGAGGCGATGATGGCGGGAACAAGGATGGCCCTGAGGCCGGCGCGGCGCTCTGGTTTTGCGGTGGAGTAGAACGCGGCTGCGATGGCGGGAAGGCCAAAGAGCTTGACCCAGCCGGTGGCGGTAAAACCGGCCCACGGCGCAAGTTCATTAAGGGGGCGCGTGCTATGGGAGAGGATGGGGAGCAAGCTGCTCCACGTGGCGTAGATGCCGTCGTTAATGACCAGGTTGTCGTAGTAGATCGGCATGTAGAGCAGGTGGTGCAGCCCCATGGGCTCGAGCGCTCGCTCCAAAAGCACAAAGATGCCCACGCCAAAGGGGCCGACGCCCGCAAGTGCGTGGCGCAGTGTTTCGGTCACAGCGTATACGGAGGGCACGATGGCGGCCGAGATAGCGGCAAGGGCAAACACGGCAAAAAAGCTGATGAGGTAGACCAGCGAGGAGCCCGAGAAGGTGCCGAGCCAATCGGGAACCTTGACATCGTAGAAGCGGTCATGGATGGCGACGACGGTTGCCGACACCGCCAGCGGGCCGATAATGCCGGTGTCGAGCGTCTTGATGCCGTCGATGATGGTGATGCCGCTAGCGGAGGTCAAAGACGACGGGTACTTAAGTCCAAGGTTGTCTCCGCTCAGCTTGATGATCTCGCTCAAAAAGAAGCAATAGGCAAAATAGGCCACGAGCGCCTCGAGGCAACAACGTGCCGGTTGCTTTTGGGCAAGGCCGATGGGCAGCGCTACGGCAAAAAGGAGCGGAAGTCGTTTAAAGACCGTCCACGAGCCGCGCTGAATGATAGTCCAAAAAACGTACCAAGGGGTTCCGTATACGGCGAGGTCGCCGACGATATCCGCAGACGTTGCGAGGGCGGAGACGCCGACCATAAGGCCCGATATGGAAAACAACATGGCGGGCGCGAACATTGCCCCGCCAAAGCGTTGGATTTTTTGCAGCATGTTCTGCCTCCCGAATATCGAGGCGCGTTGCGCGTGGTGAAACGTTTAAACAATGGATTCATTGTAGAGGACCAGACGATTGTCATACCGGCAGTTTTGAGCGAAACCGGTTTGAGCGTGACAGAAACCGTCAACGGTTAAATCCTGTCGCTTTGCCGATAATCGGTTTAAACAACTTCAAGAAATGCTATCGTGCCTAGCCATACATATTCATTAGAGGTGAAGTCATGCCAAAAGCGATTTACGAAGGAATCTACCGCGAGATCCGTTCGCGCATCATTAACGGGACTTATGCGTTTCAGGAGATGCTGCCAACCGAAGCCGAGCTGACCGCGGAATTTGGCTGCACGCGCAATACCGTTCGACGCGCCTTGAGCATGCTGGCCGACCAGATGTTTGTGCAGCCTATACACGGCAAGGGCGTGCGCGTTATTTGGCTCAAGGGTGAAACCGACATGCTGGGCGCACTCGAGGAAGTCGAGTCGTTTGGCGAATTTGCAAAGCGCAACAATGCCGTTGCATCGACGGACGTTAAGTCTTTTGAGCATTTGATTTGCACCGAGCAACTCTCTCGTCGCCTGGGCTTTAAGGTGGGCGAGGAGTTGATTCGCGTGGTGCGTGTCCGAAGCCTCAACGGCAACGCGCGCCAAGTGGACCATGGTTACTTTTTGGAGTCAATCGCCAAGGGCCTGACGCCCGAGATCGCCGCAAAGTCAATTTACGACTATCTGGAGCACAAACGCGGCGTCAAGGTGATGGCGAGTCGCCGTACAGTGAGCGTCGAGCTCGCCAACGATGAGGACTGCAGCTATCTTGACCTCGGCAAATACAACTGCGTTGCCGTCATGGAGAGCCAGTCGTACACCTCGGATGGCATCTTGTTCGAGGTCACGCATGCCCGCACGCATCCCGAGATCTTCCACTACCGCGTCAACTCCAAGCGATAGCCGGCTAGCTCGCAGCCTGACGAGACTCATGCCCTCAAAGCGAAAACGCCCGGTCAAACCGACGATGCATCGGCTTGACCGGGCGTTTTCTCTGCATTCGATAACAAATAATTGTTTATACAAAACTTGTCAAGTATCAAGTTGAAATTACCGTTCACCGAAGTTTTTCTACCGCTCTAGTAATACTTGTTCAAACAACTAGTCAAATAGCGTATCGTTCAAATCAGCAAAAGGGGCAAAGTCCCCGAGCCAATCTCCGAAGGCGGCGGCAAAGGGTGCCGCCACGGTGTGAAAGGGTGGATTGTAATGAAGAACGAAATGAGCAGAAGGCAGTTCCTGGGTTTTGCTGGTTCCGCGGCTGCGGTTCTTGGTCTGGGTCTCGTGGGCTGCGGTGGCTCCGCCGGCTCCGGCTCCTCTGCTTCTGGTGACGCTGCCGAGGTCTACTTCCTCCAATTCAAGCCCGAGGTCGACAAGGAGTGGAAGGAGATCGCCAAGGCGTACAAGGAGGAGAAGGGCGTCGAGGTCAAGATCGTGACCGCCGCCTCCAACACCTACGAGGAGAAGCTCAAGTCCGAGATGTCCAAGAGCTCCGCTCCGACCCTGTTCCAGGTCAACGGCCCCACCGGTCTTAAGAACTGGAAGGATTACTGCGCCGATCTGTCCGATACCAAGCTCCGCGGTGAGCTCATTGACGACTCCCTGGCTCTGCAGTCCGATGGCAAGGATCTGGGTATCGACTGGGTCCAGGAGAGCTACGGTATCATCTACAACAAGCAGCTGCTCGAGAAGGCTGGCTACAAGGCCGAGGACATCAACTCCTTCGACAAGCTGAAGGCTTGCGCTGACGACATTCAGGCCCGCAAGGACGAGCTTGGCGTTGAGGGCGCCTTCACTTCCGCCGGCATGGATGACTCCTCCAGCTGGCGTTACACCACCCACCTCGCCAACCTCCCGCTCTACTACGAGTTCGAGAAGGAGCACAACCAGGAGGACGATGAGATCAAGGGCGAGTATCTCGACAACTTCAAGCAGATTTTCGACCTGTACATCACCGACTCCACCTGCGATCCTTCGCAGCTTGCTTCCAAGACCGGCGACGACGCCACCAACGAGTTCGCAACCGGCAAGGCCGTCTTCTACCAGAACGGCTCTTGGGCATACGCTGACCTCACCAAGGCCGGTATGACCGACGACCAGCTCGGCATGCTGCCGATCTACATCGGCGTCGACGGCGAGGAGAACCAGGGCCTGTGCTCCGGCGGCGAGAACTACTGGTGCGTGAGCTCCCAGGCTTCCGAGGATGCCCAGAAGGCCACCGAGGACTTCATGTACTGGTGCGTCACCGCTGACACCCCGACCAGCATCATCGCCGACAAGATGGGTCTGACCGCTCCGTTCAAGAGCGCCAAGGAGACCACCAACGTCTTCTCGCAGCAGGCCGTTGCCATGGCCAAGGACGGCAAGAAGACCGTCGCTTGGGACTTCGTCTACATCCCCTCCGAGGAGTGGAAGAAGAACCTCAAGCAGGCTCTCATTGCTTATGCTGCCGACAACACCAAGTGGGACGGCGTCAAGAACGCCTTCGTCGATGGCTGGAAGACCGAGAAGGCTGCTTCCGAGTAAGCAGTTGCTGCCCAAGCTATCTGATTAGCGACAGGGGGCGGGCAGACGTAGGTTTGCCCGCCCCCTGCATATTGAAAGGACCCTTCTATGGGCAAAGCACTCAAGCGCTGGTGGCCGCTCTTTATGCTGCCCACGTGCCTGGCGTTTATGATCGGGTTCGTGATCCCTTTTATCCAGGGCTTCTATCTCTCGTTCTGCCAGTTTATTACTATTAACAACGCGCACTTTGTCGGTATCGCGAACTACGTGCGCGCGCTGTCCGATCCGCAGTTTGCCACGTCGTTCTTCTTTACTGTGGCGTTTGCCTTCCTGTCGACGGTGCTCATCAACGTGATCGCCCTGGCAATTGCGCAGGCGCTCACCCGCAAGGCGCTCAAAGGCACCAACATCTTCCGTACGATTTTCTTTATGCCTAACCTGATCGGCGGCATCGTGCTGGGCTACATCTGGCAGATTCTGATCAACTGCCTGCTCTCCAACGTGGGCGCCCAGCTCATTGCCCTTAACTCCGCTGCCGGCTTCTGGGGCCTTATCATCCTGACCCTGTGGCAGCAGGTCGGCTACATGATGATCATCTACATCGCTGGTCTGCAGTCCATTCCGTCCGACTACATCGAGGCCGCCAAGGTCGACGGTGCCACGGCATGGCAGACGTTTTGGAAGGTTAAGATCCCTAACCTGATGCCGACCATCACCATTTGCCTGTTCCTGTCCATCACCAACGGCTTTAAGCTGTTCGACCAGAACCTCGCCCTTACCGGCGGCGCCCCCGCGCACTCCACCGAGATGCTCGCCCTGAACATCTACAACACGTTCTATTCGCGTGCCGGTATCGCATGGCAGGGTATCGGTCAGGCCAAGGCGGTTATCTTCTGCATCCTGGTCGTAGCCATCTCCATGATTCAGCTTAAGGCCACGAGGTCCAAGGAGGTGCAGCAGTAATGAAACGCGATAAGGTTATCAACCGCGCGCTCTCGATTTTCTTTACGATCCTGTCGCTCGCGTGGATCTACCCCGTGTTTATGATTGCGCTCAATTCCTTTAAGAAAGCGACCGCAATCAGCACCACCACGGCATTCGATCTGCTCACGCCCGAGACGTTCAACGGCCTTGCAAACTACGTGCACGCCCTTAACGAGCAGGGCTTTGCCTCGGCATTTATGTACTCGCTCATCATCACGGTCACGTCGGTCGTGCTGATCTTGGTGTGCTGCTCCATGTGCGCTTGGTACGTGGTTCGCGTCAACAGCAAGATCTCGAACTTCTTCTATTACCTGTTCGTGTTCTCGATGGTCGTACCGTTCCAGATGCTCATGTTCACGCTGTCCAATTTGGCGGACCGCATTGGCTTTAACACGCCGTTCAACATCTGCTTTATCTATCTGGGCTTTGGCGCGGGCCTGGCGGTCTTTATGTTCGCCGGCTTTGTAAAGAACATCCCGCTCGAGATCGAAGAGGCGGCCATGATTGATGGCTGCAACCCGGTCCAGGTGTTCTTTAAAATCGTCCTTCCCATCATGAAGCCCACCTATCTTTCGGTCGGCATTCTCGAGACCATGTGGGTCTGGAACGACTACCTGCTGCCCTACCTCACCCTCGACTCCACCAAGTACAAGACCATTCCTATCTTGATCCAGTACTTCCGCGGCGGCTATGGCCACGTCGAGCTCGGCCCCATGATGGCCTGCATCATGATGGTCGTTATCCCCATCGTCATCATGTACATCCTCTGCCAGAAGTACATCATCGACGGCGTGGTGGCAGGTGCCGTCAAGGGCTGATGCCGTAACTGTTTTGCAAGTTTCTGCGGCGCCCCTCAGCGCGGCGCCGCACATCGAAAGGTAAAGACATGGCCGAGATCGTTCTCAAACATGTTCAGAAGGTGTATCCCAACACCGAGTCCAAAAAGAAGGGCTTCTTTGGCAAAAAGAAGAAGACCGAGGAGAAGAAGCATAACCTTAAGGTTACCGAGGATGGCGTGCTCGCTGTAGAGGACTTCAACCTCACCGTTCACGACCAGGAGTTCGTCGTTCTCGTTGGTCCCTCTGGCTGCGGTAAGTCCACGACGATGCGCATGGTTGCCGGCCTGGAGGACATTACCTCGGGCGATGTGCTCATCGACGGCAAGCGCGTCAACGACGTGGCGCCCAAGGACCGCGACATCGCCATGGTGTTCCAGAGCTACGCTCTGTACCCCAACATGACGGTGTACGAGAACATGGCGTTTACGCTTGAGCTCAAGAAGGTCCCCAAAGACGAGATCGACCGCAAGGTTCGCTCCGCTGCCGAGATCTTGGGTATCACCGAGTACCTCGACCGCAAGCCTAAGGCGCTCTCGGGCGGCCAACGCCAGCGCGTCGCCATCGGCCGCGCCATCGTGCGTGACCCCAAGGTCTTCCTGATGGACGAGCCGCTGTCCAACCTGGATGCCAAGCTTCGTAACCAGATGCGTGCCGAGCTCATCAAGCTGCGCCACGAGATCAAGGGTACGTTCATCTATGTTACTCACGACCAGACCGAGGCCATGACTCTCGGCGACCGTATCGTGGTCATGAAGGACGGCGTTGTCCAGCAGATCGCCACGCCGCAGGAGGTCTTCAACCATCCCGCGAACATCTTCGTCGCCGGCTTCATCGGCGTGCCGCAGATGAACTTCTTCGATGCCCAGCTGGTGCGCTCGGGCGACGGCTTTACCGTCAAGACCGACGACATGAATGTCGCGCTGGCCCCCGAGACCTGCGCTCAGCTCGCCCTTAATTGGGACGGCGGCGACGTGAAGGAGATCACGGCCGGCGTACGTCCCGAGCAGATTCTGCTTGCCGAAAAGGGCGAGGAGGGTGCGCTTCAGGGCACCATCGAGGTCACCGAGCTCATGGGTTCGACCGAGCACGTTCATGTGATGTCTCCCGACGGCCAGTTTGTCCTGATCATCCCTGTCGTCGATATTGAGGCCAAGGGTGCGCTCAAGGCGGGCGACCCCATTTGGTTCAAGTTCGAGAAGAACGCGACCCATCTCTTCGATAAGGTGTCTGGCAAGAACCTTATCTAGGCCCGGTGCATCCAGGCCCTCCCTTTGGGCGACTGCGGCTTTGCCATCCTTTTGCCGCGGTCACATATAAGGCTCCCCTCCCGTCCACTGGGCGAGAGGGGAGCCTTTCTTTGTGTTGGGGCTTTCCGTCTGTCAGTTTGTCTTGATCTGTAACAGGTAGGGCCGATTTCGGACGTTAGATGTTACAGATCGAGACGGTTCCGCTGAGCTAACCATTTCATCTAAATCTGTAACACCAAAGGCGAATTACACCTGCTAGATGTTACAGATTGAGATAAACCCAAGGGGAGGGGCCGGTATGTCTCAATCTGTAACGGCTGGGACCGTTTTGGTTGAGTAATTGCTACGGATCGAGATTGTTTGGCCGAGTCGGATCACAGGGTAACGTGCGGGCACAAAAAACGGAGCCGCGTTGCCGCGACTCCGCTTTCAAGAGGATGGGTAAAGGAAACGAAATTAGCTCAGGTGCCAAATCTCGTCGTTGTACTGGGAGATCGTGCGGTCAGACGAGAAGGTGCCGGCGTTGGCGATGTTGATCAGCGCCTTGCGCATCCAAGCGTCCTGGTCCTCGTAGTCTGCCAGCACGCGCTCCTTGGTCTGGATGTACTCCTCAATGTCGAGCAGGGCCATAAACCAGTCCTTGCCCTTGATGTCGTCGTGCAGACGCTGCAGGCGCTCGGCGTTGCCGGTCGCCATAAAGGCGGGGTTGGTGATGAAGTCCACCAGCAGCTTGATGCCGGGCTTGCGATAGAGCGCGCCGGCGTCATAGCTGCCGTCGGCGTAGAGCTGCTCGACCTGCTTGGAAGAGGCACCAAAGGTGTAGATGTTCTCGTCGCCCACGAGCTCGGCAATCTCCACGTTGGCGCCGTCGAGTGTGCACAGGGTCAAAGCGCCGTTGAGCATGAACTTCATGTTAGAGGTGCCGCTCGCCTCCTTGGAGGCCAGGCTGATCTGCTCGGAGATGTCGGCAGCGGGAATCACGCGCTCGGCGGCGGTGACGTTGTAGTTCTCGATCATGACGACCTGCAGGTAGGGGACCACGTCGGGGTCGTTGGCGATCCACTGGGAAAGCGTCAGGATTAGGTGGATGATATCCTGGGCGATGGTATAGGCAGGTGCCGCCTTGCCGCCAAAGATGATGGTGACGGGGTGCTCGGGCTTGTTACCGTTCTTGATGTCGAGGTACTTCCAGATGATGTAGAGCGCGAGCATCTGCTGGCGCTTGTACTCGTGGATGCGCTTGACCTGGACGTCGATGATGGCGTTGGATGGAATCGTCACGCCCTGCTCGAGCGCCATGAACTGGCGCATGATGGTCTTGGCCTCGGCCTTGGTGGCGGCCAGGCGCTCAAGAACATCCTTGTCGTTAGCGAATTCGGCGAGCTTGCTCAGGTCGCCGGTGCTGCGCCAATCGGTGCCGATCACATCGTCGAGCAGGCTGGCAAGCGCAGGGTTGGCTCCCTGGATCCAACGGCGGAAGGTGATGCCGTTGGTCTTGTTGGAGAACTTCTCGGGATAGATCTCGTAGAACGGGTGAAGCTCGGTGTCCTCCAGAATCTTGGTGTGGAGGGCGGCGACGCCATTAATGGAGAAGCCAAAGTGGATGTCCATGTGGGCCATGTGGACGGTGTCGTGCTCGTCGATGATGGCGACGCGCGGGTCGTCGTGCTCGGCCTTGGCAACCTCGTCGAGCTTGACGATGATGTCGGCGATGGCGGGCGAGACCTTCTGCAGGCTGGCGAGCGGCCACTTCTCGAGCGCCTCGGCAAGGATCGTGTGGTTGGTGTAGGCGACCATGGAGCGCACGATGGTAACGGCCTCGTCAAACTCGATGTCGTGCTCGGTGGTGAGCAGGCGGATGAGCTCGGGAATGACCATGGTGGGGTGCGTGTCGTTGATCTGGACCACGGCGTAGTCGGCCAGATCGTGCAGGTTGCTGCCGCGCTCGACGGCCTCATCGATCAGGAGCTGGGCGGCGTTGCTCACCATGAAGTACTCCTGGTAGATGCGAAGCAGGCGGCCCTGCTCATCGGAATCATCCGGATAGAGGAACAAGGTGAGGTTCTTGGCGATCTTCGTCTTGTCGAAGTCGATGGAGCTGCCGGGGACCAGGCCGTCGTCGACACTTGCCAGGTCGAACAGACGCAGGCGGTTCTTGGTGGGCTGGTCGTAACCGGGCACATCGATGTTGACGAGCTTGGAGGTAACGGCAAAATCGCCAAACTCGACGGTGTAGGAGCGGTCGTCATCGATCAGGATGTCCTGCTCGCTAAGCCACTCATCGGGGACGGCCTTTTGCTGGTTGTCGGTAAAACGCTGACGGAACAGACCGTAATGGTAATTGAGGCCCACACCGTCGCCGGTAAGGCCCAGCGTGGCAATGGAATCCAGGAAGCACGCGGCCAGACGGCCCAGGCCGCCGTTGCCCAGCGACGGTTCGACCTCAAACTCCTCAATCTTGTTGAGGTCGTGGCCGGCAGCGGTGAGCTGGTCTTTAACCTCGGCATAGATGCCAAGGTCGATCATGTTGTTGATCAGCAGTTTTCCAATCAAAAACTCAGCAGAGATGTAGTAGAGCTTTTTCTTGCCATTGTTGAGTGGGCAGGCAGCAGAGCGCTCCTGCACGAGCTTGACCAGCAGTTTGTAAATGCGGCGGTCATCGAGTTGCTCGAGCGAAGTTCCAAAGGACTGCTCGGCAAGATCCGCAAGATTGATACAGGGCATGTTTCCTCCTGTGGCGAGTTGACGACATGTCAGAAATTCAAAAGAAGCCCGCGCGAGGGGATTGGAGTGGCCTCGCGCGGGAAAAGCGGTCGCGTCCGCACGGTGGGGTGGGGTCGGGCGCGGTGGCTCCTATTGAGGAAGCTCGATTTCGGCTTCCGATGGGATGCGGAAGTAGGTCTCGGTCCAGCCGGTGAGCTTGTGCTCGAGCTCGCGGGTGATGGCGCCATCGAGCATGCGCCAGGTCCAGTTTCCGCCCAGGGTGGCGGGGGTGTTAATGCGCGCCTCGTTGCCCAGATTGAGCAGGTCCTGCATGGTGTAGATGCAGGTATCGCTCACGCTGGCGGCGATGGTGCGATTGAGTGCATCTGCCATGGGTTCGCCGGTCTGCTGATGGGTGTACAGGGCTGCCTGCTCGCGCTGACGCGGGGTGGCCGTTCCCTCAAACCAACCGCGCGCCGTTTCGTTGTCGTGGGTGCCCACATAGGCGACGGTGTTGGCGATGTAGTTATGCGGCAGGTAGTACGAGTTGGTGCCCTCAAAGGCAAACTGCAGGATCTTCATGCCGGGGAAGCCCGAGTTGTCGCGCATGTCGATGACGCCGGGGGTGAGGAAGCCCAGGTCCTCGGCGATGATGGGCAGCGTGCCGAGCTTTTCCTCGAGTGTCTTGAAGAACTTGAGGCCGGGACCCTGCGTCCATGTACCATATGACGAATCGGGAGAGGAGAACGGCACCTCCCAAAATGCCTCGAAACCGCGGAAGTGGTCCAGACGGATGATGTCGTACATGTCGAGGGCGGCTCGGATGCGGCCTTCCCACCAGGAGAAGCCGTCTGCTTCCATAGCATCCCAGTCATAGATGGGGTTGCCCCAGTACTGGCCGGTGGCCGAGAACTGGTCGGGCGGCGTGCCGGCGACGCTCACGGGATTGCCGGCGGCGTCGATCTTAAAGAGCTCGGGCGTGGCCCACATCTCGACGGAGTCGCGCGAGACGTAGATGGGCAGGTCGCCGATGATCAGGATGTCGTGCTCGTTGGCATAGGCCTTGAGGCGGCCCCACTGGCGATCGAAGAAGTACTGCGTCATCTGGTGGTAGAGCATGCGCTCGGGATGGGCGGCGCAGACCTTGCTGGATGCCTCGCCGCGGCGGCGGAGCTCCTCGGGCCACTCCCAAAAGGCCTTGAGCCCGCACTCCTCTTTCACGGTCATAAACTCGCAGTAGGGAATGAGCCAGCCCTCGTTTGCCTGGATAAAGTCGTCGAAATCGGCCGGTTTATCCGCGGCGAAGCGCTCGGCGGCACGGTCGAGGATTTGGCGGCGGCCAGCAAAGATGGCGCCGTAGTCGACGTTGCTGGGGTCGGAGCCCAGGTACACGCCGTCGATATCGTGCTGCTCCAGATAGCCGGCCTCGATAAGCTCGGCAAAGTCAATGAAGTTAGGGTTGCCCGCGCGGGCCGAGAACGACTGATAGGGCGAATCGCCATAGCTGGTCGTCGTAAGGGGCAGAATCTGCCAGTAATGTTGTTTGCACGAGGCGAGAAAATCGACGAAGTCGTAGGCATTCCAGCCAAAGCCGCCGATTCCGTATGGTCCGGGCAGAGATGAGACGGGCATGAGGACGCCGCTTGCACGCTCCATGAATGCGCTCACCAACCTTCTTGTTGTGGGGTCGGCCTGCCGATGGGTGTGCAGTCCGCCTCCGATGTTCTGATTCGATATGCCTATTGTAAAACATGTTGTTTAAACATGTACAGGCAAGATAAAAAAGTTGGTCGATTTTCGGCGAATGGTTACATGCCATGAAAAAGCCCCGACCTCACATTGTGAGATCGGGGCAAGAGCGGTATGTAGGTTTTTGCTACTCGGCGTCGGCGAAGCCGTTGGGGTTGTGGCTCTGCCAGTTCCAGCTATCGCGGCACATGTCCGCGATGTCGTACTGGGCCTTCCAGCCCATCATGCGCTCGGCCTTGGAGGCATCGCACCAGTTGGCAGCGATGTCGCCGGCGCGGCGCTCGCGGATCACGTAGGGCAGCTCCTTGCCGCAGGCCTTGGAGAAGGCGGCGACGACCTCGAGTACCGAGGTGCCGGTGCCGGTGCCCAGGTTAAAGATCTCGACGCCGGTTTTGCCGTTCATCCAGTTAAGGGCGGCAACGTGACCAGAGGCCAGATCGCACACGTGGATGTAGTCGCGCACGCCGGTGCCGTCGGGGGTGGGGTAGTCGTTGCCATAGACCTGAACGGCCTCGAGCTTGCCCACGGCGACCTGGGCGACATAGGGCACCAGGTTGTTGGGGATGCCCTTGGGGTCCTCGCCGATCAGGCCCGACGGATGAGCGCCGATGGGGTTGAAGTAACGGAGCAGCACGACGTCCCACTCGGGGTCGGCGGTGTGGACGTCCATAAGGATCTGCTCGATCATCCACTTGGTCCAGCCATAGGGGTTGGTTGCGGGCTTCTTGGGGTCTTCCTCGGTGACGGGCGGGTTGTCCGGGTCGCCGTAGACGGTCGAGGAGCTCGAGAAGATGATGGACTTGCAGCCATGGTTGCGCATGACGTCGATGAGCACCAGGGTGTTCTCGATGTTGTTGTGATAGTACTCGACGGGCTTGCTCACCGACTCGCCGACGGCCTTAAAGCCGGCGAAGTGGATGACGCGGTCGATCTGGTGAGTGTCGAAGATCTTGTTCATGGCCTCGCGGTCGAGCACATTAGCCTCGTAGAAGGTGAGGTTTTTGGCAGCCTCTTCGCCCACGATGGTCTTGACGCGGTCAACGGCGACAGCGCTGGAATTGGAGAGGTCGTCGACGATGACGACCTGGTAGCCGCCCTCGAGCAGCTGAACGACGGTGTGCGAGCCGATAAAGCCGGCGCCACCGGTTACGAGGACGCAGGTGTCTTTGGGGTCGAGTGCTTTGGACATGCAGTCTCCTATCGAATCAGGAACACTTCTTGAGGGGAGTATAGCGCAGGCAGGGGTACCCAAAACGTGCAGGGCAGGAAAAGCAGATGAACATGCTAACGTACTCATGGAAATGTTTGGCGTGGGCATACCCTCGACCTTGACGTTTGCATATGAGCCGCCGACCATACGGTTTGCTGCCGTTCGTGGAAATCGTTGGGATGCGCCGGATGTACGCTAATATGTATGAGTTGAGCGACATATAAATAAACATGTAACGGAGTAGATATGTCACCAAACAGCGATTCCATCCTTTCCCAGGAGCTTTCGCGTCGCACTGCCCTCAAGGCCCTGTTCGGCGCAGCTTCTGCAGCCGTTCTTTTTGGTCTGCCCGCTCGCGCCCATGCTGCGGAGGCCACCAAGGAAACCACCGACAAGCTCAATGCGGCCCAGGCTCAGCTTGACGAGGTCCAGGCCCAGCTCGACAGCATCGCAAATGAATACGCGGCGCTGGCCAACAAGAACGCCCAGACCCTCAACGATATCGAGGGCGTACAGGGCCAGATTGACAGCACGCAGGCGCAGATTGACGAAAAGAAGGCCGAGCTCAAAAAGAAGCGCGGCGATCTTTCCGATCGCGTTTCCGCCAGCTATAAGTCGGGCGGCACCAACATCCTGTCGCTGCTGCTCGCCTCGGGTTCGTTTGAGGAGCTCGTCGCCAATGCGCACTATGTTGAGAAGATCAACAAGAGCGACCGCGACGCCATCGAGGACATTCAGACCATCCAGGAAGAGCTCGATGCGCAAAAGACCGAGCTTGAGTCGCAGAAGGCCGACTTGGAGAAGCTCAAGGACCAGCAGACTGCCCAGATGCAGGACATGCAGGCCAAGCAGCAAGAAGTCCAGACCGTGCTGAACGGTCTTTCCGACGACGTCAAGGAGCTCATGGCTCAGCGCGATTCCGAGATCCTCGCTGCCGCCCAGGCTGAGGAGGCTGCCAGGAAGGCCGCCGCTGCTGCCGCCGCCGCGAACAAGAACAATTCCTACTCGGGTGGTTCAAGCTCGGGTGGCGGATCGTATGCGCCCGGAACCCCGCAACAGAATGCCGGCTCGGGCAAACAGCAGGCCGTCGTCAACGCGTGCTACTCCACGCCTTCGCCGGGTCAGAACTGGTGCGCGGCGTGGGTTACCAATGTCTTCCGTAACGCCGGCGTTGGCTACTTTGGCGGTAACGCGTGCGATATGTTTAACGCCTGGTGCTATAGCTCCGACCGCTCGGCGCTGCAGGTGGGTATGATTGTTGCCGACTCATCGCATAGCGGCACCGGCATACCGGGCCTGATCTATGGCCACGTGGGCATCTACGTTGGCGGCGGCATCGTTATGAGTAACGAGGGCGCCATCACGTCGAGGTCGCTTGACTCGTTCATTGGGTTCTACGGCACTGGCTCTGGCGTGCGCTGGGGCTGGCTTGGCGGTATTGCGCTGTCGTAGCTGCGGTTTGGTCCGGGACAGTCCGAGAGGCATAAGGTTGCCTGCTCGGGCAGTCCTGCTCGCACGGAGAGCACATTAAGTGCTCTCCGGCTCGTGCGGAACTCGCGATCAACCTTATGCCTCTCGGACTGTCCCGGCCCTCTCGGGTCCTGAGCGCGATACACCGGACTGGTTGTCTGATATAAAGATGGCGAAGGCCCCTTTCGGGGCCTTCTTTTTAAATAAAATTATCGACTCCGTGGACTTCGGTTTTGGAATTTGGAGCCGACGGCTCATCAAAGTGGAAAATGAAATATAACCTAGCTGCAATAATCGCCTTGTTGCGAACTCGAACTGATCATGTAGATCTAAAATAGTCGCAATATACAATTGTCGTGTGGTGCGTTGGGTTGGAGCTGCTGCGGGTCCTATATGGATTGCGGTCTTGCGCCCCGATGTTCAAACAGGTTTCTCTCTAGACGGGAAGTTGCTCATGGACACCATATATGACGGAGACGACTGGGTCGATCATTATAGTTGGCGACTAGTCGGCTCGGATGACAATGGGGATGTGGTGTTTGATGGACTATGTCCAAAGCATCTCCATCCTTTTGTCTCGTCGTTAATTGAGAGTTCCGCTCGTGTTGCCCCCTACAGCTCGGCGTCGCTTCATGATACGGACGTTTTGAAGACCATAAAGGAATCAATTGACGAGGGCACGATGAGTAGCTTGCTGTTTTCTCGGCTTGTGGGGCTAGATGAGATTGGCTCGAAACGACTGCTTGCGGGCGAAAAGGTGGAACTCACTTATCGGTCGATGATTTCAATCCTGCGGATGGCCGATGTTCTTCGCAAATAAATGAAAACGGGACAAGTGAGCTACATCACTTGTCCCGTTATTAATTAAAGTGGACCGCGGCGAGCGGGCTATAAAAATTCGCCTACTCGGTGGACTTCGGGTTGTAGGTCTACTCCGAATTGGTCCTTGACGGTTGCCTGGATGTGGCGGATGAGTTCGTCGACGTCGGCGGCGGTGGCGTGGTCGGCGTTGACGATGAAGCCGCAGTGCTTCTCACTTACCTGCGCGCCGCCGACAGCATGGCCGCGCAGGCCGGCATCCATGATGAGCTTGCCGGCAAAGTAGCCCTCGGGGCGCTTGAAGGTGGAGCCGGCGCTCGGCATGTCGAGTGGCTGCTTGTCCTCGCGGCGCTGGCGGTAGTCGTCCATGTCGGCCTTGATCATCGCGGCGTTGCCCGGGGCGAGATTGAAGGTGGCCGAAAGCACGGTAAAGCCGTCGTCAGCGATGCGGCTCTTGCGATAGCCCAGGTTAAGCTCGTCGACATCGAACTCGATGATGTTGCCGCTGCCGCGGGTGCCGTCGTCGAGCATGCGGGCGGGCTTGTAGACGCGCACAGACTCCAGCACTTCGGCCATGCAGGCGCCATAGGCGCCGGCGTTCATATAGCAGGCGCCGCCGACCGATCCGGGGATGCCCGAGATGGGCTCCATGCCGGTGAGACCGGCCTCGGCTGCCGCCGCGGCGACATCGGAAAGCAGGGCGCCGGCTGCTGCCGTGACGTGCGTGCCGTTGACCGTAATGTCGGAGAGGCCCTCGCCAAGCGCCACGACGACGCCGCGGATGCCCTTGTCACCGACGAGCAAGTCGGAGCCGTTGCCCACGATGGTGAGGGGTAGATCGCAGCGATAGCAGGTATCGAGCGTGGCGACGAGGCCCTGCTCGGTATCGGGCGTGACAAAGACGTCGGCCGGGCCGCCGATTTTAAACGTGGTGTGTTCGCGCATGGGCTCGCTCATCAACACGTTGTCCTCGCCGGCAACGCCAGCAAGCGCGCACAGCAGGTCCTCGTTAAAAAAGTCGTTCTCGTGCATACGAATATCCGCCTTTTGGTGGTCGTTGTCATCAATCGATTGCAATATACCCCACCCGGACGGATTTGGTGCGCTGGCGGCGATAAAACAGCCGTCTACCGGATTGGTAAAGTGTTTATCATCGAGGTAGAGGGACGGTCGCTATACTTTCAAGAGATTGCGCGAATACTCGGAAGGAGCGAGATGGGCAACAAAGTTACTCTCAAGCAGATTGCCCAGGAGGTGGGGCTTTCCCCCTCGTCGGTCTCGCTTGTTCTCAATAATCGGCCTTGTCGTATCTCGGAAGAAAACCGCAAGCGCATCAAAGAGGTCGCGGCGCGCAACCACTATGTTCCTAACCAGATTGCGCGCAGCCTGGTCATGCGCGAGTCGCGCACGCTGGGCCTTATCGTTCCCAACATCGAGAGCCGCTTTTTTGCCTCGCTCGCCGGTAGCCTGGAAAAGCGCTGCCGCGAGGACGGCTACGCGCTCTTTATTACCAGCTCGGGTGGAAGTGCCGAGGACGATCTGGAGCTCCTGCGCCAGCTGGTGACGCGCGGCGTCGATGGTGTGTTCTTGGTCGTGGGAGACGAGTTCTCTGACGACCGCGCCCTGCGCGAAGAGGTCAGCCATCTGCCTATCCCAGCTGTAATGGTCGACCGTGCCATTGAGGGACTCGAGTGCGACAAGGTGATGTTCGACCACGAGATGGGTGGCTACATGGCTACCCGGTACTTGATCGAGCAGGGGCATCGTCGCATTGCCTGCTTGGTTAACGCGCGCCGTTCCAATACGGGTCGTAAGCGTCTTGCCGGCTACGAGCGTGCGCTGCGCGAGGTTGGCCTGCCGATCGACGCGCGTTTGGAGTTTGAGAGCGAGTACTACATTCCGAGTGCCTACGAGGCCTCGGAGGCGGTGCTCGCAACTGACGCCACCGCCGTGTTCGCAAGCTCGGATAACATTGCGCTGGGTCTGCTCAAGCGCCTGCATGAGATGGGTAAGAGCATCCCGGGCGATATCTCGGTGGTGAGCTATGACAACTCGGCAGCCGACGTTCTCTTTGAGCCGGCGCTGACCGCGATCGAGCAGGATCCCGGTGTCCTTGCGGAGCATGCTTTTGGCTGCATGTCCAAGCGTCTTGCCGGTAGGGGCGGTAGACGTGCCGAAGAGGTCGTTCTGGAGCCGGCGCTTATCGTTAAGGGCAGCGTGCTCGAGCTTACTAAACACAACTAAACACGTTTATCAATTCATGCAGATTGGATGTGGAGTACCTGTGACAGACAATGCCGCAGGTGAATGTCGCGTTTTGTAGATCGATGCGATTGATAAGGGTGATAAAACGTTTTTTCACCATGATAAAACGTTTTAGCAAATATACTAGTCCCAACGAAAGGTTGCCGTATCGGAGGGCGACCGCACAGCGAAGGGACAAATAGAAGGGACAAATACAATGGCTAAAACACTGGGGACGCCGTGGCAAAAGCTGGGCCACGAGGTGCCGGCTTCCGAGCTCGAGGGCGTTGACCTGTATTGGCGCGCATCGAACTATCTGTCCGTCGGTCAGATCTACCTTCGCTCTAACCCGTTGATGCGCAGCGACTTTGTCGACGAGAAAACCGGTGAGGTGCGCGACTTTGGTCGCCCGGACGTTAAGCACCGCCTGGTCGGTCACTGGGGCACCACGCCCGGCATCAACTTCCTGTTCGGCCACGTCAACCGCCTTATTGCCGACCACAACCAGAACGCCATTTTCTTGATGGGCCCGGGCCACGGTGGCCCCGCCGGCACCGCCCAGTCGCTGCTCGATGGCACCTACCGTGAGATCCGCCCCGACATCACCAATGACGAGGCCGGCCTGCAGAAGTTCTTCCGCCAGTTCTCCTACCCCGGTGGCATCCCGAGCCACTTTGCGCCCGAGACGCCTGGCTCCATCCACGAGGGCGGCGAGCTCGGCTACACGCTCAGCCACGCCTACGGTGCCGTCATGGACAACCCGAGCCTGCTGGCCGTGGCCGTGGTGGGCGACGGCGAGTCCGAGACCGGTCCGCTTGCGACTTCTTGGCAGTCCAACAAGCTCGTGAACCCGGCAACCGACGGTATCGTCCTGCCGATCCTGCACCTCAACGGCTACAAGATCGCCAACCCCACCATCCTTGCCCGCGTGTCCGACGAAGAGCTCACCAAGTTCTTTGAGGGAATGGGCTATAAGCCGCACTTCTTTGTCGCCGGCTTTGACGACGAGAGCCACGCAAGCATTCACGCGCGTTTTGCCGCGCTGTTCGAGCAGGTCTTCGATGAGATCTGCGACATCAAGGCCACCGCGCAGGCCCAGGCCGCCGCGGGTGAGACCGTGGTCCGTCCGGCCTACCCCATGATTGTGTTCCGTACGCCCAAGGGTTGGACCTGCCCCAAGCAGATCGATGGCAAGAAGACCGAGGGCTCCTGGCGCGCCCATCAGGTGCCGCTGGCGAGTGCCAAGGACACCCACGAGCACTTCCGCGTGCTGCGCGAGTGGCTGCGCTCCTACAAGCCCGAGGAACTCTTTACGCCCGAGGGCCAGGTGCGCCCCGAGGTAACGGCCTTTATGCCGACCGGCGAGCTGCGCATCGGCGCCAACCCCAATGCGAACGGCGGCAAGGTGCGCCGCGAGCTCGAACTCCCCGATATTCATGCCCACGAGATTCCCGTTGCAAGCAAGGGCCACGGCTGGGGCTCCACCGAGGCCGCCCGCGTCTTTGGCGAGTACACTGCCGACGTTCTGGCCAAGAACATGGACGATTTCCGCATTTTCGGTCCCGACGAGACTGCGTCCAACCGCCTGCAGGCTGCCTACAAGGTGACCAAGAAGCAGTGGGATGCCGGCTTCTACGAGGACGATGCCAACGACGAGCTGCTGGCCGGTTCCGGTAAGGTTGTCGAGCAGCTGTCCGAGCACCAGTGCGAGGGCTTCCTCGAGGCATACGTGCTCACCGGCCGCTCGGGTGTGTGGAGCTCCTACGAGAGCTTTGTCCACGTGGTCGATTCCATGGTCAACCAGCACTGCAAATGGCTCGAGGCCACCAAGCGCGAGATTCCGTGGCGTGCCCCCATTAGCGGTCTCAACATTTTGCTGTCGAGCCATGTCTGGCGTCAGGACCACAACGGCTTCTCGCACCAGGACCCCGGCTTTATCGACCTGCTGCTCAACAAGGCCAACGACACGCATATCGTGAATGCCTACTATCCGGCCGACGCCAACATGGCGCTTGCCGTTGCCGAGCGCGTCTACCAGTCCACCGACTGCGTCAACGCCATCTTCTGTGGCAAGCAGCCCGCCCCCACCTTCCAGACGGTCGACGAGGCCAGGTCCGAGCTCGCCGAGGGCGTAGCGACCTGGGAGTGGGCATCGACTGCCGATTCGCTCGCAGAGGCCGACGTCGTGGTCGCCACGTGCGGTGACGTACCGACGCTCGAGGCTCTGGCTGCAACCGACATGCTGCGCGAGCTGGGCATTAAGGTGTGGTTCGTCAACGTGGTCGACCTGCTCAAGATCCAGAACGTCTGCGAGAACGACCAAGCCATCAGCGATGAGCGCTGGGCTGAGCTGTTTGGCCGCGGCGAGAAGCCCGTGCTCTTTGCATTTCACGCCTATGCCGGCACGATCCGCCGTCTGATCTGGAACCGCCCCGGCCACGATGCCTTCCGCGTCCACGGCTACGAGGAGAAGGGCTCCACGACCACGCCGTTCGACATGCTGCGCCTGAACAACATGGACCGCTGGGCCCTGGCCGCCGACGTGCTGCGCATGGTCGACGCTGATAAGTTTGCCGAGCAGATTGATGAGTGGGAGGCTTTCCGCACTGAGGCCTTTGAGTTCGCGTGCGACGAAGGTTTCGATCACCCGGCCTTTACCGACTGGGTCTGGCCCGACGCCGTAGCCGCAACTGCTGCCGACGGCGCGCTCTCCGCAACGCAGATGACCGCTGGCGACAACGAATAGCATCCGGGACGGCCTCGCGCTGGGGCCGCCTCCGGGCGGGCGCCTTCCTCTGAGAAGTGGGCTTCGCGAACTTCTCAGAGGAAGGCGCCCGCCCGGAGGCGGCCCTCTCGACCGTTTCGATCTGCGGGGACTGATATTTTTTACTGTAATGGGGACTTGACTGTTGCTGCCTTGGAGACCGCGCACCTAACTATGGTCAGCCAAAATTACATTGCCGGGGCCGGGGCGGGGTGCTTGGTTTTGGAAGTTCGCGAAGCCCACTTCTCAAAACCAAGCACCCCGCCCCGGGTCTCGTCTGTGTATTTCCCGCTGAGCGAGCTATAGATGCCATGCACCGATGCGCTAAAGCGGCGACTTGAAATTGGTGCTATATTTAGCTCGAGTTGTTAAGTGTTAGTACGGGAGTCTGATATGGGGCTGTTCAAGAAGAAAAACCCGCAGGATGCCTTTGATCCCGATGTGTTTACCATCACGGACACGATTTTGGACCCGCCGCGCTTTACGTTTTTGCCGGCTATCTACCAGGATGCCACGCGTCGCAAGTGGGCCGTGCATCAGCGCGGCGCGACCCCGAGGATTTTTGACTACGCGGATGTGCTGCAATGCGAGATTGTCGAGACCGGAAATCCCGAGGATGTGCCGCAGCTCAGCAATCGAGAGCTCGCTCAGCAGATTTTGATTAACCCAGCTCAGGCTACCAAAAACAATGCCGCCAAGCGTAACATGTGCCTTGGTATGGGTGTCGTCGTTGCCGTGCAAACCGGCGAGGATGAGATTTCGAAGCTTGAGATTCCTGTGACTGCGGGCGAAGTCAAGCGAGACTGCGGCCTATATCGGTCGTATCGGAACGTTGCGGAACAGATCAAAGAAGCCTTCGACGCCATGGGGCGTTCGGAGCAATGATGCCCGCAGCATCAAGCGGTCGAGGAGCCTTACCCATGTCGAGTGAACCATATGCGATTCCGCCCAAAGATCGCGCCTTTGAGGGCATTCTTTGGTATATCAACCATTATGACCTGCAGGGTGGCGACCGGCTTCCCGCCGAGCGCGTGCTCTGTGAAGAGCTGGGCGTGTCCCGCACGGCGTTGCGCGCTGCGATCACGCGTCTCATTTCGTGCGGAACCTTGGAAAGCCGCCGCGGTTCGGGCACCTATGTGTGCCCGCCCAAACCGCTGAACATCTTTCAGGAAACGTGGAACTATACGCAGGCGGTGGAGAGGGTCGGCTCAAAGTCAACCGCACGCCTGGTATGCTCCAAGGTCGTGTACGCCGATATCGACCTGGCCCAAAAGGCCCAAATCGAGCTGGGCATGCCGCTCTTCTGCATTCGGCGCGTGCGCGTGGTCAATGGTTCCCCGGCGTCGATCGAGACGGCATACGTCAATCTGTCTTTGTGTCCCTCGCTTCCCGATCACGATTTCGAGCAGGAGAGCCTCTACGACGTTTTGCTCAAAGAGGGGAATGTCCGCGTGTCGCACGGCAAGGAGCATATTTCCATCAGCCGTCTGAACGCCGACGAGGCCAAGTTGCTGGATGCCCAGGAGGGCGCCCCGGTGTTTTATAAGGCTTCGCACGAGCGCGATGAGAACGATGGCTTTGTCGAGTATTGCAAGTCCGTGACCCTGCCGACCAAGTATCGATTTGCCGATAACGGTGAGGCAGACGGCGTTGCGACGAAGGTGGGTGTCGAATGGCTGAGGCAGTAGAAGACTTGCCGGTTTACAAGCAAATTCGCCGCTGCATTGCGGAGCGAATCGAGCGCGGTGACTATCCGACGGGCTCGATGATTCCGTCCGAAAATGAGCTGGCCGAGGAGTTTGGCACGACGCGCCTGACCATCCGCAGCGCCATGGATGAGCTGGTCAAAAGTGGCCAGATTCGTCGCGTGCAGGGCAAGGGCGCCTTTGTGGGGCACAAGTGGTTTGACGAGCACGCTCGCAAGGGCGGCTTCCGTCAGTCGGTTTTAGCTTCGGGCGCGACGCCGTCGGTGCGCATCCTGGCGCGCTCCAAACGCTATGCCGGCCCGTATTATGCCGACTTGTTTGGTATCGGCGAGGACGATCTGCTCTACTCGGTGCGCCGTCTTAACTGCATTGATGGTGAACCCGTGTCGATCGAGATGACGCTGATCCCGTGTCTGCTGTTTCCTGGCATCGAAGACGTGGACATATCGGTTTTCAGCCTGTATGAGACCTATGACATGTTGGGCCGAAAGCCAGATAAATCGATTGAGAAGCTCGATATTGAGGCGCTGGGCGCACGCGATGCGAGTTTGCTCGATCTTGAGCCGGGCGACCTGGCCCTCGTGCTGGAATGCCTGACCTATGACTCGAGTGGACAGGTTATCGAGTGTGCCAAGTCTTTTACCCGCGGCGATGCCGGCGGATATACCTACAACTATTAGTGTTCAGAGCGTCCTTGTGTACGGCAGGGCGCTCGTCTTTTATGGCCATATGTCGCTTGACCGATGGGCGGCAAAAACTGACCGTCTACCGAGAGGGGAGGATGAAATCGAAAAATCGGTATTAAAAACGGCTAACCTGTAATCGTTCACTGGTATTAAGAACCTTTGAATTGTTGAGCTTGGGGCCAAGATGACCACAAGGTTAGGCGGTGCGACGGGACGGTAAGCCCGTCCGGGCCGTGTGACAATTCAAACTGCTCGTGAAAGGAGCGGGAATGAAGGAGACCGAGAAGATCGAGATCATGCACTTCGACCAGGAGGGCTACCTCGAGGACGGCAGGAACGTCTACGAGGCGGGCAAGAAGATGACCGCGCTGGCCGACCGCGTGCACGAGGAGGGCTACGACGCCGTCTTCCTGATGGGCGTCGGCGGCACCTGGGACGAGTTCATGCAGCTCGAGTACCTCATGAACAAGTTCGGCGACCGCGACCTCGAGGTCTACCTGATCCACGCCGCCGAGTGGAACGTCATGGGCCACAAGCGCATGACCGACAAGTCCGTCGTGCTGACCGCCTCCGAGTCCGGCACCACCCCCGAGGTGCTCGAGGCCATCGGCAAGATGAAGGAGATGGGCGTGCGCGTCTACGCCATGACCAACCCCGAGGGCAAGATCGGCCGGGCCGTGGGCGCCGAGAACTGCGTCATGATGGCCTCCGACCACGGCGCCGGCGGCTGCGAGAAGGGCTACTACCTCGCCGACTGCTTCGGCCTGCGCCTGCTCAACCGCCGCGGCTGCTTCCCCAAGTTCGACCTGTTCATCGAGCAGACGAAGGACGTCTGGAAGGACATGCTCGACATCCGCAAGCGCTTCGAGCCGCGCGCCGAGGAGCTCGCGAAGAAGTACGCGCTGGCCGACTACACCATGTTCATCGGCTCGGGCGCGCTGTGGGGCGAGACCATCCTGTACTCCATGTGCCTGCTCGAGGAGATGCAGTGGAAGCGCATCCGCCACATCACCTCGCACGACTTCTTCCACGGCACGCTCGAGCTGCTCGAGCCCGGCGTCCCGGTGTTCCTGTTCATGGGCGAGGACGAGTGCCGCGCCCTCGACGAGCGCGTCCGCGCCTTCCTCACCAGCGGCGTGACCGGCGACGAGGACTACGTCATCATCGACACCGCCGAGTACGCGATCCCGGGCCTGGACGACGACTTCCGCGTCATCGTGTCCCCCTGGATCCTGTCCGTGCTGACCACCGACCGCCTCTCGCGCAACTACGAGCTGGTCACCAAGCACAACCTCAAGTACCGCCGCTACTACCACCAGTTCGACTACTAA
>DXLX01000044.1 GCA_019414515.1 Collinsella sp. | reverse complement strand
TCCATGCACGCCGTGGGGTCGGTGCCCGGCGGCGTCGCGAGCACGGCCCACGCGATGGACTCGTGACGCGGATCCACCCACTCGATCGAGCAGATGCGATCGGCATACGTGCGGAACAGGTCGGGGTAGCTCGTGAGCATCGTCAGCAACTCGCGCTCCCCCGCCAAAGACTTTCGCTCTAGGTCGGTCAGCACGATCGGCATCGTCGGCGACGCGGGCGCGCCCATTATATCGGCGACCGGTGCCGCGCCATCCATACCAACCGGCACATCAATCGGCGGCATATCGTCGACAGCCTCGACCGGCGCGGCCCCGTAGGCCTCGAGCGGCACATAGTCGTACGGTTCTTCCTCGACCGGTGCGGACACCGGCGGCGTCGCACCCGCGGCCCAGGCACCGCGAGACGTCCCCAGCAAACCAGACGCCCGACCGCCCGCGCTGCCCGCGCGCTCAGCTTGCGCGCGTTGACGCTCGTAGTTCTGCTCACGGCGGCGCTCGGCGTCCTCGCGCTTGGCAACATCGCGAAACACACGGCCCGAGCTCGAGCGCACCGTCTCCAGATCCAAACCCAGCAGGTCGGCAATCTGGATAAAGTACGTATCGATCATGTAGCTATCGCGCAGCGGATAGATGAGCGTCAGTGCATCCTCGAGCGCCTTGGCACGACCGCCCGGCGTGGTAATGTCGCTCGACTCCTGCAGTGAGCGGTACACAAAGTCCATGAGGGGCTCGGCGGCATCGATGCGCGCCTGCAGAGCCTCGCCACCATGCGCGGTGATGAACTCCATGGGGTCGTTGCCGTCGGGAAGCACCACGCAGCGCAGGTCCATCGAATCCTGCTCGATAAACTGAATCGCGCGGCGTGCGGCCTTTTGACCGGCGGCGTCGCCATCGAACATATATACAATGCGCTTGGCAAAGCGGGTGAGCGTCTTTACATGATGTTCCGTCAGCGCCGTGCCCAGCGTGGCGACGACGTTTTTAATCCCCGCCTCCCAGCAGGCGATACAGTCGGTATATCCCTCCACCACGATGGCGGTATCCTGCGCGACGATAAACTCCTTGGCCCAGTTAAAGCCATAGAGGTTTCGCTTTTTATGGAACACGCTCGTCTCGGCGGTGTTGAGGTACTTAGGCTGGCCGTCGCCCATAATGCGCCCGCCAAAGGCGATGTTATGACCCTGCTCGTCAAAAATGGGAAACATCACGCGGTCGTAAAAACGGTCGGCAAGCTGCCCGCGACCACGGCTCACGGCCACATTGGCGTCGATCATCTCCTGCGGGGTAAAGCCCGCCTGCGACAGATGCGACACCAGCGCATTGCGACCCGGTGCAAAGCCCAGGCAGTAGCGGCGGCAGACATCGCTGCCCATACCGCGACTGGCGAAGTACTCGCGCGGACGGCTGTCCTTACCGCGCATAAGCATGGTGTGATAGAACTGGGCGGTTTCCGCACATAGGTCGTAGATGCGGACGCGCTTGGTGCCGCGCTCGCGATAAGCGCCGGTATCGTGCAGCTCAATGCCGGCACGGTCGGCCAGGTAGCGAATCGACTCGGGAAAGCTCAGGTTCTCGCGCTTCATGATGTAGGTGAAGACGTCGCCGCCCTCGCCACAGCCAAAGCAGTGCCACACCTGCGTGGCAGGGATAATGTGAAACGACGGGGTCTTTTCGCCATGGAAGGGGCAGCAACCCCAAAACTCATGGCCGCGGGGCTTGAGCTCAACCGTTTCCTGCACGATGGCAACCAGATCGGACGCAGCGCGTACCTGGTCTTTTTCCTCATCGCTAATCACGGATGCTCACCCCCTGCTCGCCCAAATGATGACGGATATCGTCAATGTTACCCTCGACGGTCGCGATAAGCTCGTCCAACGAATCGAACAGGCGCGACGGGCGCAGCCAGCGCGTAAACGCCAGCGAAACCGAGGCGCCGTACAGGTCGCCCGCATACCCGATTAAGTTGGCCTCGAGATGAGCCGAGGCGGCATCGTCGGCATACGTCGGCGGCAAGCCCACATTGACGGCAGCAGGCCACACGGTATCGTCGACCAGCACCAGGCCCTCGTAGACACCATCGGCAGGAACCTGGATGCCCTCGGGCACCTGAATGTTTGCCGTGGGAAAACCCATGTCGGAGCCCTGGTGACGACCTCCGGCAACAACACCTCGCAGCATGTACGGGCGGCCGAGCAGCTCGGCGGCAAGCTCAACATGTCCCTGGCGAAGCTCCTGGCGAATACGGGTGGCGCAGACCGTCTGTCCATCGACGCACAGCAACTCGTGGCCATAAACGTCAACGTCGCGCTCGGCTCCCCATTCTTTCATCTCGGCAACGCCCGAGGCACCGCCGCGGCCCAGCCTAAAGTCGCTGCCCACGCGAATCGAGCGGATATCGACCACATGCGACAGCAGTTTAAGAAAGCCCGCGTGGTCGAGTGCCGCCACCGAAGGCGTAAAGGGAACAGCCACGACCGCATCGACCCCGGTGAGAGCCAGGGCATGCAGACGGTCGGCCGTCGTCATCAGTTTTTGAGCAGGCGAGGGGCTCACCACCACGTCCGGGTCGGGATCAAAGGTGACCACGACCGCCTTGCAGTCATGGTCACGCGCATCGCGAACGACCGCGTCGATCAGCTCGCGATGTCCCCGATGCACGCCATCGAACACGCCGATGGCGATCGACGCAGCGCCCAGGCAAGCGCAATCATCAAACGCATCGGCGGCGACGATGCGGGCCTCATCCAACTCGCCCGCGAAAAAAATACGCGCGAGCTCGTGGGAGGCCAGCATCATCGAACACCGCCGATCGCCTGCGGAAAGACATGCTCCATAACAAAGCGACCGCCCTCGATACGGGAGAGTGCCTTGAGCCCGCCATCGAGCACGAGCGCAAACGGCGCCTTCGACGCATCGAAGCCCACAAGCGCGCGCTCAATAGGAATACGACGTCCGCACAGCAGATCATCGGCAAGGTCGCCCGGCAAGTCGACGCGTGTGGCGCCCAGTGCCGCAATGGGATCCAGGGCAAAGCCGGCAGCGGACTCGGCAGAAAGTTCCTCGACCGCATGGCAGGCACCGATGGAAACAACACCGGAGGCCGTACGACGCAGCGCGGAAATATGTGCCGCGTTGTCGCAGGCACGACCTAGGTCGCGAGCGAGCGCACGGATATAGGTGCCCTTGCTCACGGAAAACGCCGCGGTCCAAACGCAAGCGTCGCCCTCGCCGCTCACGGCAATCAGGTCGGCGGAATATACCTCGACCGGACGCGGGGGCAACTCAACGGCATTGCCCTCGCGCGCAGCCTTATAGGCGCGCACGCCGTTGACAGAAATGGCCGAAAACGCCGGCGGCACCTGCATCTGAGGGCCCAACATAGCGCACAGGCGCTCGCGGGCATAGGCCGGATCGCGCAGGTCGGCGGCAATGGGCACTGTGCGGACGGCCTCGCCTTCCGCATCATCGGTATTGGTCTCGACGCCAAACGAAATGTCGGCGACGTAGCTTTTGGTATCGAGCGTGAGCATGCCCAGCAGACGCGTGGCCTGGCCCACGCCCACCACCATGACACCCGATGCCATGGGGTCGAGCGTTCCGGCATGACCGACGCGCCGCTCATGGAGGGCGCGTCGGCATTGCGAAACAACGTCATGAGACGTGCAGCCCACCGGCTTATCGACGGCGAGCAGCATATTAAGTTGAGAAGGTGTACGACGAGCCATGTACCATCCAAAAAGTTAGAGCTCGACGGTCACCGAAGCGGGATCCTCCCCTACCAGCTCGGCCAGCATGGGAAGTGCCGTGGTGAGCGTCTCGGAAATCGTTCCGGCGTTGGTAAAGCCGGCGGCAGCGTGGTGCCCACCTCCGCCAAAGTTGCCCGCAATCTCGGAAACATCAAGATCGCCCTTGGAGCGCAGGTTGCCTCGTACCTTGGTATCGTCCTCGATGCCCTTAAGAAACAGGCAGACCTCGACACCCATCACCGAGCGCACCACATCGACCAGGCCGTCGCACTCATCAGAGGTGACGCCGCATTCCTTAAGGTCACTTTCGTACGCGTAGCTATACGCCACGCGCCCGTGCGCGACCGTCTTGATGCGACCCATGACGATGGACTTGAGGTGCAAGAACTCGACGCGCTGGCTCTGGTAGACCTCGAGCGCGACGCGTGCCGGATCGGCACCGTGCGCCACCAGACGCGAGGCGGCATGAAACGCTGCGGCGTCGGCGTTCTGATACTGAAAACGACCGGTGTCGGTGACCAGGCCGCACAGCAGGCAGGTAGCGATACTGTCGCTTGCGGTAATGCCGCAATCGGCCAAAAATCGGTCGATAATCATGGCGCAAGCAGCAGCATTGACGCACCTAAGGCTGACCTCGGCAAACTCCTCACGTGCCGGGTGATGATCAAAGCAAGCCACGTGGGCCGAACGACGCAGGACCTCGGCGGAATTATTGAGGCGCTCGACGACCGGCACGTCTACCGAAATGAACAGGTCCGGGTTGCCGGTGTAGGCAGATGCCGGCACCAGAAGATCGGCACCCTCCATAAAACGGTAGATACGCGGAACGGGATCGTCGTCTGCCAACAGCAGGGCGATGTCCTTGTCGGGAAACACCTTCATAAGCGAAAGGCCAAGGCCCAACACGGAGCCCAGGGCATCGCCATCGGGAGAGGTGTGACCCGAGATCGCAATGGAGGACGCATCCTCGATAAGCTCGAGGATGCGTCGTTTAATATCTGCAGACTCGCACGAGGCGAGATCGGCGGAATCAGTCATCTAAAGCTGCCTCCTGGGCGGCATCCACAATTGGGTAGCCGTCCTCGTCCTTTTCGATCGCAAGCGTGGCCGGAACGTTTTCCAGCGCACGCGTTATGCGCTCGGCCTCATCGGTCGAGCGATCGATGCGAAAATCGAGCTCGGGCGTGACGCGCCAATCGAGCGAGCGAGCCAACAGACTGCGGATGCGGCCCTTGGCGCTGGCGAGCGCCTCCATGACCTCATCGTAGCGGCTCGCATCGCACGACACGTACACGCGTGCGAACGAACGGTCCACCGCGACCTCGACCGCGGTCAGGGTGACCAGGTCGAGACGCGGATCGGAAACCTCAAAGAGCAGGATATAACCAAGCTTCTCGCGAAGCTGCTCGCCCAGACGGCGGGTTGCCTGCGTTTGCTTCATAGCGCTACCCCCTACTCGGTACGGGCAACCTGGTCGATACGGTAACCCTCAATCTGGTCGCCAGGCTTGATGTCCTGGAAGTTCTCCAGGCCAATGCCACCCTCGGAACCGCTCTTGAGACTCTTGGCCTCGTCCTTGTAGTGGCGCATCGAGGCGATCTTGCCGTTAAAGACCACAATGCCGTCACGTACCAGGCGCACGGAATCGGTCGCGGCGATCTCGCCCTCTTCGACGCGGACACCGGCGGCGATACCGACTTTGGGCACCTTGAAGGTGTCCAGGACGGTCGCGGTACCCGTGGAGACCTCGACCTCGGTGGGCTTGAGCATGCCGATGCGGGCAGCGTCGAGCTCCTCGAGGCACTTGTAGATAACGTCGTAGCAACGGATCTCGACACCCTCGCGCTCGGCAGCGGAGCGGGCCTTGCCGTCGGGACGCACGCCAAAGCCGATGATGATGGCGTTGGAGGCGTCGGCCAGGACGACGTCGGTCTCATTGATGGCACCGACGGCGGAGTGAATCGTGTTGATACGGACCTCGGACTGATCCATCTTGTCGAGCGAGTCCTGAAGGGCCTCGATGGAACCCTGGACGTCGGCCTTGATGATCAGGTTGAGCTCCTTAACCTCGGCGTCGGCGATGGTCTCGAAGAGGTTCTCGAGCGTGACGTGCTTCACGCGGCTCTGCTCCTCAATACGTGCCTTGAGCGAACGCTCATCGGCCAGAGCGCGAGCCTCGCGCTCGTCCTCGAACACGCGGAACTCGTCGCCGGCGTTGGGCACGGACTGCAGACCCAGGATCTCGACGGCGTCGGAGGGGCCGGCCTCGGTGACGGCGTTGCCCTTTGGATCGAGCATGGCACGAACGCGGCCGTAGGTAAGGCCGGCGACCAACGTATCGCCCACGTGCAGGGTACCGCGTGTCACGAGAACCGTGGCAACCGAACCGCGGCCCTTGTCGAGCTTAGCCTCGAGGACGTTACCGGAGGCAAAGGTGTCGGGGTTGGCCTTGAGCTCGAGCACGTCGGCCTGGAGCAGCACGGTCTCGAGCAGGTCGTCGATACCGATCTTCTGCTTGGCCGAGATGTTGACGAACATGTTCTGTCCGCCCCACTCCTCGGGGATGATGCCGTACTCGGTGAGCTCCTGGCGCACGCGGTCGGGGTTGGCGCCCGGCTTATCGATCTTGTTGACGGCGACGACGATGGGTACGCCGGCGGCCTTGGCGTGATTGATCGACTCGATGGTCTGAGGCATGACGCCGTCGTCGGCAGCCACGATTAGGATGACGATGTCGGTCACCTTGGCGCCGCGGGCACGCATAGCCGTAAAGGTGGCGTGGCCCGGGGTATCGATGAAGGTGATCTTGCGGTCGTTAATCATGACCTGCGAAGCGCCGATGGCCTGGGTGATGCCGCCTGCCTCGCCGGCAGCGACGCCGGTATGACGGATGGCGTCGAGCAGGCTCGTCTTGCCGTGGTCGACGTGACCCATGACGGTGACGACCGGGGCGCGAGGCTTAAGGTCGGCGGGATCGTCGTAGAACGAGAAGGTGTTCTCCTCCTCGGGGGTGATGATCTTGATCTGACGGCCCAGGTCGTCGGCAACGAGCTCGACGAGGTCGTCGGACATGGACTGCGTCATGGTGAGCGGCGTGCCCAGCAGGAACAGGCGCTTGATGATGTCGTTGGCCGGAACGTCGAGCGCCTCGGCGAGCTCCTGGACGGTAACGCCCTGGGAGACCTTGATGGCATCGAGCTCCTCGGGGTTCACGCCCTGGGCCAGCGCCTCCTCAATCTTGCGCTCCTCCTGAGCCTTAGCAGCCTCGCGCTCGCGCTTCTCCTTGCGCTTCTTGCGGCGACCGGTGGACTCGCGAGAGGCCTCCTCGACGGCGGCGCGGGCCTCCTCGAGCACCTTCTCGCGGCTGTACTCCTCGGCCTCACGAGCCATGCGGCTGTAGTGGTCCTCATCGTTACCGTGACCGCCTTTGCGCTTCTTGCCCTTGCCCTGCTTATCGGGGTTGGGGAAGTCCATGCCGGCAGCGACGTTGTTGCTGGCGTTGGTGCGATGGCTGTGCGGACGGCTCTCGGAGGCGTTGCGCTCGGAGTTGTTGTCGGAGGCGTTGCGATCGTTGCGACGGCCACCGCGGCGGTCGTTGTTGCCGCCACGACGGTTGCCGCGCTCGGCGGCGCGCTCGGCCTTGGCCTTGTCTTCGGCGTCCTTCTTCTCCTTGAGCACGGTCTCCTGTGCGGCGATCTGGTCGAGCAGCGAACGGAAGCGCGAACCGGAGTCGGAAGCGGGGACGGCGCGGCGCTGGGCCTCACGGGCAGCCTCCTCCTTCTCGCGGGCAAGGCGCTCCTGCTCGGCCTTCTTCTTGGCCTCGGCCTCGGCGCGGGCAGCCTCCTCGGCAGCCTGGGCCGCGGCGAACTGGCGGCGCTCCTCCTCGCGTGCCTTCTCGGCGGCGATGCGCTCGCGCTCGGCCTCGGCAGCGCGCGCTGCCTCCTCGGCGGCGGCTGCCTCCTCCTCGGCCTGCTTGGCGGCCTCGACTTCCTTGGCGCGGGCCTCGATCACCGAGGCGAGCTGCTTGCGGACCATGGCGACGTAAGCGTCCTCCAGGGCGGAGGAAGCGGACTTAGCGGGAATCTTCATTTCGGCGAGATGACCCATCAGTTCCTTGGAGGTCATGCCGAACTCTTTGGCCAGGGTGGACACACGGACTTTTGCCATATGACTTCACCTACCCT
The DNA here is from genome assembly GCA_019414515.1 of Collinsella sp. Classification (GTDB taxonomy): domain Bacteria; phylum Actinomycetota; class Coriobacteriia; order Coriobacteriales; family Coriobacteriaceae; genus Collinsella. Next base: position 24,464 of record DXLX01000044.1, on the reverse strand, counting down.
TTCTGGCACCTTGGGTGCCTAGAGACTGAACGAGCGTGGGAGATGCGCCGGGACCCGCCCGACGCGACCGCGCGCTAGATCAGGTCCTCCGCATCATCGAAGGCGTCGGTGTCGTGGACACCGCAGAAACGGGAGCCGGGGCGGGCCTGGTTGCGGCACTGGACGCCGTCCTCGGACACGTACTCGCAGCGACGGACGTCATCGTCCTCCTCGTCACCGATCAGGTCGGCGGCGGGCTCCTCGTGAACGGGGACGTTCTTGAGGATGTCGGCGGCAAGGGTCTCGGACTTGATGTCGATGTGCCAGCCGGTCAGGCGAGCGGCGAGACGGGCATTCTGGCCCTCCTTGCCGATGGCGAGCGAAAGCTGGTCGTCGGGCACGATGACGCCGGCATAGGCCTTCTCCTCGTCGATGAGGACGCGGGTGACCTTGGCGGGCGACAGGGCGTTGGCGACGTAGACGGCCGAATCGGCATCCCACAGGATGACGTCGACACGCTCTCCGCGGAGCTCGCCCACGACGGCACGGACACGGCTGCCCTTGGGGCCGACGCAAGCGCCCACGGGATCCAGGCGGTCGTCGAGCGAGTGGACGGCGACCTTGGAGCGCTGGCCGGGCTCGCGGGCGATCGACTTAATCTGGACGGTGCCCTCATAGATCTCGGGCACCTCCTGCTCAAACAGACGACGCATGAGCTCGGGGTGGGTACGGGAGATGACAATCGGCGGACGGCTGTGCTCGCCGCGAACCGGCTGCAGGTTGGAGTTGGGATCGCGGACGTCGATGATCACGGCCTTGATGTGCTGGTTGTGCAGATAGCGCTCGCCCATCGGACGCTCGTTGCGCTCGTTCTCGTAACGACGCTGGTCAAAATGTGGCAGCTCGGCCTCGACGCCATCGCGGATCTTGACGATCGTGAAGTCGGGCGTGGACTGCAGCACGGTACCGCTGATGAGGTCACCGATACGGCCGGAGAACTCCTCGTAGATCTGCTCGCGGGCGGAGTTGCGCACGATGGCGTTGATCTCGGCCTTGGCATGCTGGGCGGCGATGCGGCTCGTGTTCTTGGGGGTGACGTCGATCTCCTCGAACTCGGTGAAGTTGCCCTCCTCGTCCATGGAATCGTCGATCGGCTCCAGACGGTAAACGTAGATCTTGCCGGTGGTGCGGTCGATGGTCACCTTGGCGCCCCACTCAAGATGCAGGATCTCGGCATAGCTCTTGGCGAGCGACTGCTCCAGGCGGTCGATCAGGTAGAGCTGGTCGATGTGCCTCTCCTGGCAAAGCTCCATCAGGGCGGACATCATGTCGGATGCTGCCATGTTAGTTTCCTTCCTTCGCGGGCTTGAAGTCGTAGGTGGGCTTCAACTTGCACTTTTTAACATCAGAGAAATCGAGGATGACGGACTCGCCGTCCTCGAGCTCGAGGGTCACGTTCGTCTCGGTCGCGGCAGCAATCTTGCCGGAGTACTTGCGACGGCCCTCGGTGGCGGTGGAGGTGAGCTCGCAGTTCTCGCCCACAAAGCGGGCAAAGTCACGCGGACGGCGCAGCGGGCGCGCCATACCCGGGCTCGACACCTCGAGCGTGTAGCTCGAAGAAATGGGGTCGAGCTCCTCGATCACGTCGCCGACCCACTTGGTATTGGCCGTGACGTCGTTGAGCGACAGGCTCTGACCCTCGGCACCCTCGATACGCACACGCACGCAGGGGGCCTTGGTGGCGCCCACGAGCTCAACGTCGACAATATCGACATCGTGCTGGGGAGCGACGGCCTCGAGCGCGTCGATGATCGCCTGCTCGGTCTTGGTCTTGACCATTGCGGCACCTCCATCCATACAAAAAAGAAGCGGGGCCGAAACCCCACTTCTTTCAATTACAACTTCATTTGCAAGCAAACTATACCAATTCCTGCGAAAACGTGCAAGCGCAATAGAAATTCGCAGGTCAGCTAGCCCACAGCTTCTCCACAAGAATAGGACAATTAGGCGAGGACTCCTGTGCGGTACTCCCCAAAAGCCCCAAAACGGGCCATGCGTCCCAGTGCGCCGGCCAAATCGGGCCCCATGGGCATTCCATCACTGGTCACACATCGGCAAGACTGCTTGTAAGGGACATTCAGAAACAGTTAAGCCGTATTCACGCATAGACCGCACAACCTTCCGGATCCTCTACGGCAAGGAGACACCATGAAACGCCTAGGCACCCTCTGCACGATCGCGCTCGCCATTGCAGTCTGCTCGTTCGCTCTGGTGGGCTGCAGCAACATCGATGGCAACACCGGACCATGCGAGCCGGATCTCGGCAGCACCAAAGCCATCAAGAAAACGACGCCATCGGAACACTTCGACAAAATAGACGAAGATATAGTCGACCCCCAGGGCTTAGGTCCCGACCCTCAAGAACAGTTCCCCATCAACCTAGAGGCAGACGAGAACATCCATGTTACCTGCGTGGGCAAGGACACGGATGGGTACGGCGACGCCGTGTTGGTCTTTGCGGTGACAAACAACACCGATGTCGACATGATGTTTGGCGATGTTGATGCTTATGCCTACGTCAACGGTGTCGTCCGCGACGTGCGCATGCGCCAGCCCGTCGCCGCAGGCGCAGAAGCGACCGCGATGCTCACCTTTGTAGGCACCTTCGACGACCCGGACTTTGACGTGAACAACGACCTCAACGACATCTACCTCAACATCTGGATGTTTGAGGAGCAGACGGGCAATGTCTACTTTAGGGACCTGGTGCACATTCCGTAGAGGGTGGCGCTAGGCACCAGCCAAACAATACACACAGCGCTAAACGAGGGACGACCCAACCGAATCGCCCCTCGTCTTTTATGCGTCAGTTATGCTCGCAGTGATTACTTAGCCACCAGGTTGACCAGCTTGCCGGGTACACAGATAGCCTTGACGACCGTCTTGCCCTCGGTCCACTTGGCGACAGCAGCCTCGGCGGCAGCCTGCATTTCCTCGTTGGAGGCATCGCGGGGCACGTCGATGCGGCCACGGACCTTGCCGAGTACCTGGACGACGATCTGCACCGTGTCCTCGATGGACTCGGCCAGGTCGAACTCGGGCCAGGCGGCGGTGTAGGCGTTGCCCTCACAGCCGAGGGCCTCGTGCCACAGCTCGTCGGCCCAGAACGGGCAGATGGGCGCCAGGACGCTCACGATGTCCTTGGCCACGCCGTAGCACAGAGCCTTGTCACGCTCAGCGCCCTCGGTGGCGTTGAGGTAGGCGCTCGCCGCGTTGACGAGCTCCATGACGGCCGAGATCGCGGTGTTGAACTGGCCGCGATCGAAGTCCTCGGTGCACTTGGCAATGGTGCGGTGACGCTCGCGGTAGAGCTTCATCGCGGTCTCGTCGAGCACGGACTTGTCGAAGGCTACGTTGGCGTCACCCGACTGGACGAGCTGCCACACGATACGCCAGGCGCGCTTAATAAAGCGGTTGGCGCCCTCGACGGCCTTGGGATCCCAGTCGAAGTCCTTCTCGGGCGGGGCGATAAACAGGATCGCCAGACGCATGGTGTCGGCGCCGTAGGGCTCGATAACCGAGCTCGGGGGCACCACATTGCCCTTAGACTTGGACATGGTGTCGCCGTTCTCGTCCTTGACCATGCCCTGGCACAGCAGGTTGGTGAAGGGCTCGTCCACGCTCAGCAGGCCCAGGTCGCGCAGCGCCTTGGTAAAGAAGCGGCTGTAGAGCAGGTGAAGAATGGCGTGCTCGATGCCGCCGATGTAGTTATCGACGGGCATCCAACGGTCGGCGGCCTCGCGGGAGAAGGGCAGCTCGGTGTTGTGCGGGTCGGTATAGCGCAGGTAATACCAGCTGGAGCAGGTGAAGGTGTCCATGGTATCGGTCTCGCGCTTGGCCGGGCGACCGCAGACCGGGCAAGTGGTCTCGTAGAAGTCCTTGCACTCGGCGAGGGTCTCGCCGGCGCCCAGGTCCAGGTTCTCGGGCAGCGTCACCGGCAGTTGATCCTCGGGCACGGGCACAATACCGCAGTGCTCGCAGTGGATGGCCGGGATGGGGTTGCCCCAATAGCGCTGGCGGCTGATGAGCCAGTCGCGCAGGCGGAACTCGACCTTGCGACGGCCGCAGCCCATGGCCTCGAGGTCGGCCACGATGGCAGCCTCACCCTCGGAGTGCTTACCGCCGCGCATGCCAGTGTACTTGCCGGACTGGACCAGCGTACCCTCGGCAGCGTGGGCGCAATCCCAGTCGACGGTCTCGGCATGGAAGGTATCGATGGTCTCGCCGCTGGCCTCGACGACAGCGCGATCGTCATCGTCCAGGATAATCGGCACGATCGGCAGGTCGTACTTGCGGGCAAACTCAAAGTCGCGCTGGTCGCCGCAGGGAACGGCCATGACGGCGCCGGTGCCGTAGTCGGCAACGACATAATCGGCAACCCACACGGGGACCTTCTCGCCGTTGACGGGGTTCACCACGTAGCGTCCGGTAAAGGCACCGTGCTTCTCGAGAGCGCCCTGGGCGCGCTCGACGGCAGAGATATGCTTGGAGTCCTCGACGATCTTGGTCACGGCCTCCTCGTACTCCGTGCCCTCGACGAGCTCGTGCAGACGGGCGTACTCGGGAGCCAGGACAAAGAAGGAGACGCCAAAGAGCGTATCGGCACGCGTGGTGAAGACGGTGATCTTGCCCTCGTCGCCCTCGATGGGCTCGCCATCCTGGTCGCACAGGGTAAAGTCGACCTCGGCGCCCTCGGAGCGGCCAATCCAGTTGGCCTGCATCTGCTTGACGCGCTCAGGCCAGCCGGGGAGCTTCTCCAGATCGTCGAGCAGCTCCTGGGAGTACTCGGTAATCTTGAAGTACCACTGCTCAAGATCGCGCTTCTCGGGCTCGGTGCCGCAGCGCCAGCACTTGCCCTCGGTGACCTGCTCGTTGGCCAGAACGGTCTTGCAGTTGGGGCACCAGTTGACCGGGTTCTTCTTGCGGTAGACCAGGCCCTTTTCCCACAGCTTCTCAAAGATCCACTGACCCCAGCGGTAGTAGTCGGGGCTGCAGGTCTTGACCATGCGATCCAGATCGTAGGAGAAGCCCATGCGCTTCATCGTGGCGAGCGCCTGGTCCATATTCTTATACGTCCAGGCGGCAGCCTGCGTATTGTGCTTGATGGCGGCGTTCTCGGCAGGCAGACCAAAGGCGTCAAAGCCGATGGGATGCAGCACGTCGTAGCCGCGCATGCGGGCCTGACGGGCCATGGCATCGCCAATGGTATAGTTGCGAGCGTGGCCCATGTGCAGGTCGCCCGACGGATACGGGAACATCTCGAGCACGTACTTCTTGGGCTTACTGTCGTCGGTGTCGACGGCAAAGAGGTTGGAGTCCTCCCAGGCCTTCATCCACTTGGACTCAATGGCCTGCGCGTCGTAGGCAGGAATCTCGTCCTTATGATCTGTGCAATCGCACATATCAGCTCCTTTAATCTTAGCTGGGGTCGGTCGGCTTAGCTTTATTCGCTACTGCGGACAGTCCTGCGCAAGACGAAGAGCACATTTAGTGCTCTTCTTTGCGTGCGGAACTTGTAGCGAACAAAGCTAAGCCGCCCGACCCTAAGGTTGACTCGACTGATAATAGCAAATACAACAAGCGAGATGCCTGCGACTTGCGGGCATCTCGCTTTATCTAAATAACGTGGTTGTGAATCAACCGCTAATTGTTACCCGCCCATGTATGGTCGGGTTTTCCAAGTGCCGCAGATTGCCGTGAAAGAGGAGCGACGCGTACTTTGGTACGCGAGCGACGGTTTGAACGGCAAGGTGCGGTGCTTGGGAAAGCCGCTTATCGATAGGAAACGCTCTGCTGAGAATCCTTCACGACTACGTCGTGGGCGCCGCCTTCGACGATGGAGGTGGAGCTGACCAGAGTCAGGCGCGCCTTTTCCTGGAGCTCGGGGATCGAGAGGGCACCGCAATTGCACATCGTGGACTTGACCTTGTAGAGCGTGCCGCCCACGCCGTCCTTGAGGGAACCGGCGTAGGGAACGTAGGAGTCGACGCCCTCGACGAAGCTGAGCTTCGCGGCGCCGCCCAGGTCGTAGCGCTGCCAGTTGCGGGCACGCGCAGAACCCTCGCCCCAGTACTCCTTCATGTACTGACCGTTCACATTGACGCGCTCGGTCGGGCTCTCGTCAAAGCGGGCGAAGTAGCGGCCCAGCATCATAAAGTCGGCGCCCATGGCAAGGGCGAGCGTCATGTGGTAGTCGTAGACGATGCCGCCGTCGGAGCACACGGGTACGTAGACACCGGTCTCCTCGTAGTACTCGTCGCGAGCGCGGCAGACGTCGATCAGCGCGGTGGCCTGGCCACGGCCGATGCCCTTGGTCTCGCGGGTGATGCAGATGGAACCGCCGCCGATACCGACCTTGATGAAGTCGGCACCGCAGTCGGCAAGGAAGCGGAAGCCCTCGGCGTCGACGACGTTACCGGCACCGACCTTGACATCCTCGCCGTAGTTGGCGCGGATCCACTCGATGGTGCGCTTCTGCCACTCGCTGAAGCCCTCGGAAGAGTCGATGCACAGGACATCAGCGCCGGCCTCGATGAGCAGCGGCACGCGCTCGGCATAGTCGCGGGTGTTGATACCGGCGCCGACCATGTAGCGCTTGTCGCCGTCGAGCAGCTCGTTGGGGTTGGTCTTGTGGCTGTCGTAGTCCTTGCGGAAGACGATGCCCATGAGGTGATCGTTGTCGTCGACGATGGGCAGAGCATTGAGCTTGTTGTCCCAGATGACGTCGTTGGCAACCTTGAGGCTGATGTTTTTGTCGCCTACGATGAGCTGCTCACGCGGGGTCATGAACTCGGAGACCTTCGTCTGGTGGTCATCGCGGCTGGGGCGATAGTCACGGCTGGTGACGATGCCCAGGAGCTTACCCTTGGGAGTGCCGTCGTCGGTAACCGGCATGGTGGAATGACCGGTCTTCTCCTTGAGCTCGATGACCTGCTCCATGGTCATGTCGGGGGTCAGCGTGGAATCGGACTGAACGAAGCCAGCCTTGTGATCCTTGACGGCCTTGACCATAGCGGCCTCGGACTCGGCGCTCTGGGAACCGTAAATGAAGGACAGGCCACCCTCGGTAGCGAGCGCGACACCCATGTCGACGCCCGAGACGGACTGCATGATGGCGGAAACCATGGGGATGTTCAGGGTGATTGCCGGCTTCTCACCGCGCCTAAAGCGGGTTAGCGGCGTCTTAAGAGAGACGTTGTTGGGGATGCACTGCGAGGACGAGTAACCAGGGACCAGCAGATACTCCGAAAACGTGTGGGACTCACCGGGAAAGAACGTAGCCATGTTTCTCCTTTTTCCATGCGACCGGTCGGCTGCAGGCCTCGTAGGACCCAGCCCAACCTTGGGCGCCCAATACTGGGGAAGTATCTTAACGCACTTTGACTGCTACAATGCATGATTTAAGAAGAGCACACGAAAGAAGAGCACACGAGGGTTTGACGCAGGCTTTGCGTTTGCCCAGCAAACACTTTAGCGGGGAGACGTGGAGCAGATGGAGTACAAGACGACGGCAAAGTTGGTCATTCAAGCGTGCGACAAGGATCTGCCGGGCGTCTTCGGCCACGGCTGTGTCTTGCTGCTGCAAGGTATCGCCCGCGAACACTCGCTCAACCGTGCCGCCAAGAGCATGGGCATGGCGTATTCCAAAGCCTGGCGCATTGTGAACGAGGCAGAAGGCCAGCTGGGCTGCAAACTCATCGAGCGCGACGGTGCCCGCGGATCCACGCTCACCCCCGCCGGCGAGCGAGCCATCGCGGTCTACGAGGAGCTGCAGGCCGACATAAACCAGGTCATTGCTACCAAAGCCAACGACCTCATCGCCAGCATCAAAAAGTAGCTAATTTGGGACGGGGCTTTTTTAGCTGCACAACCCCTTCTCATAAGTTGCGGTGAAATAGGGGCTGTTTATGCCGATAAAGCCGTAAATCAATCCATATTTCACCGCAACTTATGGAGTCGAGGATGATTTAGCTAGTTGCGGAGGGCATTATCTAGGGTGGCGGCCACGATCAAGGGATCGTCGGTGCCGGCGAAGAGGCGGATGGTGCTCCCCTGCCTGCCGCGTGGGGCCGAAAGGCGCGTCGTTGCGCCGCCGGCGGGCGATGTGCGAAACTCCCCCGGCAAAGCGTCGAACAGCTCACCCGCGCTACGCTCGATAAGGTCAAATTCAACTGCCGGACCAAAGCCGTGCTCGAGGATTCCCGTTGCAACCGCATGGTCGGGATGCGAGCTCAGCCCGGGATAGCGCACGTTGCGCACCATCTCATTCGCAGCCAAGTACTCGGCCAGCGCACGGGCGCGGTCGAAATGCGCCTGCATGCGGGTATCGAGCGAGTCCAGCCCGCGCTCAAGCACACCGGCCTCGTCAGCAGGCAAATCAAGCTTAACCAAGCCACGGCCCTCAAGCAGGGCATGCGCGCACTCAGCCGCGGCATCCATACGATGGCGCTTGAGCTGCGAGCGCGCCATCGAAGCGGCAACGAGCTTGCGCGGAGCCTTACCGGCGCACACACGGTCGAGCGCCTCAAGTGACAGCACGGCACCCAGCCGCAGCGGATTGCAGCCAAAAGCCGACGCCACGGTGTTGTCCACAACCAGCAGCGCGTGGGCCTCACGAGCCGCGCGGCCCAGAGCACGAAGGTCGGGCACACGAAGACCAAACCCGCCGATAGAGTTGACGAACCACCACAGATGCGGTCCCTCGGCATCAAACGAAGCATCAAAATCCTCGGACGCGGCAGTAAACGCCGCAACCGACGGTGAGCCCACGAGCACAACGTCGCAGCCATCAAAGCCGCGCGTAAACGCATCGGCAAAGTCGTCCGCAAAGGCCACCAGGCGGTCACCGGGACGCACAATACCCAGCAGCGAAAGCGCTGCCGGCACGTGCCGGGCAGCAAAAAGATGCACCTCACGCGCGCCGGTCCTCAAAGCCCAGGCCTCTTCTAGCTGTTGCACGTCCACGCAGTACCGTCCCTTCACAAGCAAAAACCCACGATGCGGATGTTCCCCGCATCGTGGGCAACGGCAGCAGTATAGCGCCGATATGCGACGACTCGCCTAGATGATGAGCGTGTGATAGTTCACGCTCGCACCCGGAGAGTCAACGGTCACGCCATAGGCCTCGGGATAGATGCGCGTTGAAAACACAAGCGCACCATCATTCACAAACACCTCGACCGACGAAACATCGCCAACAATGCGCACATTACGAACCTCATCGACGGGCTCCCAACGCACGGTACGACCGCAGCCGGCAGAAGCGCGGCTCTCATCGGTAAATCGCATCTCAAAGCGCGAGGGCAGTTCGCCCTCTGCGGGCACATACGCCAGCCTAAGCTCGCCATCAACGGTTGCGGTAAACGCGCCGTCGACACCGTCGGCAACAACGTCAAAGCAGGTATCGCCGGCAACCTCCAACGAGCCCTCCCCTACACGCACCGAGGCATAATGGTGCTCAATCTCGCGCGCCGGCTGCTGCAGCACCACGCCGTCGGCACCGGCTGTAAGCTCACGCGGCACCGTCATGCAGTGCTGCCAGCCGCTCACCACAGTGGGGTCGTTGCCATAGGTAGGCTCATCGGGCATGCCCATCCAGCCGATCAGAATGTGGCGACCGTCCTCGGACGTAAACTCCTGCGGAGCATAGAAGTCAAAACCGGCGTCCCACAGGCGGAACTCGCCCAGCTCATAGGCACCGTCACCACCGGTGATATCGCCCGTTACAGGCATGTAGCCAGCGGCGTATACGTTGCCGCGGTCCCAACGGCCGCCCTCGAGGCCCTGGGGCGAGAAGGACAGCCACCTCGCCGGTACATCGCCATCCGCCTCAAGCTCAAGGTATCCCGGGCACTCCCACATAAAGCCAAAACGCTCGGGCGTAGACACACGGCTCTCGAGCTCCCAGCTCAGCATATCGGCCGAGCCATACACCAAGATCTCGCCCACATCGCGACCGGCGCCCTCGCCGTGCATAGCGCAAAATCGACTATCGACATGCGGCCCATCCACGCGACGACGCGCGCCCAGCACCATGTGATAACGCCCGTCCGCGTCACGCCACACCTTGGGATCGCGCACGTGGCAGGTCAAATCCTCAGGATAATCCTCGGACGCCAGCACCACGCGCTTTTGGTTGAACTCCCGACCGGCAAGGCCATCAACGCTCTCCACATAGACGGTATCGGCGCGGCGGCCAGTATTGACGTAGTCGTACGTACCGTCAGCATCGGAAAGCTTAACGTTGCCCGTATAGAGCACGCGAATGCAACCGTCTTCGGCAAGCGCGGAGCCCGAATACACACCGTGGCAATCGAACGGCTCGTCGGGCAGCAGTGGGGCGCCAACGTAATCCCACGTCATAAGATCGCGACTCGTCGCATGGCCCCACATCTTGACGCCGCCGTTCACATCAAACGGGGCATACTGAAAGTACGCGTGAAATACGCCATCTGCCTGGCAAAGACCGTTGGGGTCGTTGAGCCAGCCCGCCGGCGGCATAATATGAAAGCGCTGGCCATACGCGCCATGACCGCACTCAGAGGCGGCGGCGTCAACAGCGGCGACCAGCTGTGCAAGATCGCGCCCAAGGGCATTAGACATATCAAAGTCCTAACGGATCGAAAGTTACAAGGCGCCAGAGATCGACACCAGATACGGGAAACGCCCGCGAGCATACAACCCGCGGGCATTCCCCCAATCAAAAGCTCTTAGGCCTGCTCGGAAGCCTTGGGCTCGTCCTTGTACAGGACAAACGAGACGCCAAAGGAAACCAGCGCGGCGACCGCAAACATGATCGCGTACTGCACGGGTTGGGCCAGGCACAGCAGGATACCGAAGATACCGGTAACGCCCGTGCCGGAAGCAGCAAGCGAGGTGAGCGCGCAGACCAGGGCACCGCAACCGCCGCCGATGCAGCCGGCGATGAAGGGCTTAAAGAAACGCAGATTCACGCCGAAGATGGCAGGCTCGGTAATGCCCATGAAGGCGGACAGAGCCGAAGGAAGCGCCAGGCCCTTAATCTTGGCATCGCGAGTCTTAAAGGCAACGGCGAGCGCAGCGCCACCCTGGGCGATGTTGGCGGCACTGGCGATGGGCAGCCAATAGGTCACGCCATACTGGGCGAGCTGGCCCAGGTCGATGGCGGTGTACATCTGGTGGATACCGGTAACGACCGTGGGGGCATAGAACAGGCCGACGATAAAGGAACCGATGCCGAAGGGCAGGGTCAGCAGGGCCTGGATCAGACCGAGGATGGCGTTCTCGGCCCACACGAAGATGGGGCCGACGGCAACGAGCGTCACAAGCACGGTCACGAACACTGAGACGAGCGGGGTCACAAAGAGGTCGAACATCTCGGGAACGATCTTGTGCAGGCGCTTCTCGAGGAAGGCCAGAATGGCGCAGGCGATAACGATGGGGATCACATGGCCCTGATAGCCGACCCACTCAAAGCTGTACACGCCGGGAATGACGGTGACCATGGCCTGCACGCCCTCGGAGGCAACCGTGTAGGCGCTCTGCAGCGAGGAGTTGATGAACGCACCGCCGACGACGGCACCCAGGTACGGGTTGGCGCCAAAGGCCTTAGCCGCGGAGTAGCCGATTAGGATCTGCAGAATGCCAAAGGACGTTCCCGAGACCAGGTCGGCGATCTTATAAATAAAGTTATTGGTGTCGAGCGCGATAAAGCCGTTGGAGGCCATAAAGTTGAGGGCACTCATAATGCCCAGCAGCAGGCCCGAAGCCACGATGGCGGGGATGATGGGGACAAAGACATCGCCGAGCACCTTAATGGCACGCATAAAGATGTTCTGCTGCTGCGCCGCGGCCTCCTTGACCTCGGCCTTAGAGGCGGCATTGATACCGCCGAGGGCGATGAACTCGTCGTACACCTTATTGACGGTGCCGGTGCCAAAAATAATCTGGAGCTGGCCCTGGGCCTCAAAGACGCCCTTAGCGCCGTCGATATTCTCGAGGGCCTCCTTGTCAACCTTGGCGTTATCGGCAATCACCAGGCGCAGACGCGTGGCGCAGTGTGCGGCCGAAACAACGTTGTCGGCGCCACCGATGTTGTCGAGCACCTCTTGGGCTGATTTGCGGTAGTCCATGACTTCCCTTTCCTCCAACGGGCGCATGTGCACCCGGCCATCTTTGACACTTAAACTGTAATCGTTTTCAGTTTCATATGACTGCAATCGTTTTCATATAACGGTGAACGGTAGGAAAAAGCCGGCGAATGGTAGTTTTGAGACAAACATAAGGGCTCAGAGGCAGGCAGACGTGCCCAAAGCCTAGACATTCATAAGCTGATGGCCGAGCTTGAGCGTCTTGAGACCGCTCTCCCCCTCAACGCCATCGAGCGTGTTGAGCAACATATTGGTCGCCTCGACGCCACTGGTCAGGTAGCCATAATGCACGGTGGGAATGCCGCCCGTCAGCGCGCGCAAAAACGCATTGTCGCCAAAACCGCTCACGCGGTGTATACCCTCGCCCATGCCGCGAACCTCATCGATGGCACGCAGCGCGCCCGCCGCCATGGTGTCGGTCGCGCAGGCGATAAACGAAACATCGGGAGCGACGGAAAGCAGTTCACGCGCCGCACCATAGCCCGAGTCGAGCGTAAAGGACCCCTGGCGAATCAGGCTCGGATCAAGCGCCACGCCCGCGGCGCGCAAGCCAGCCTCAAAACCGCGACGGCGGTCATAACCGGCCGCGCGGTCCCCCTCGGTAACTCCAATATAGGCAATCTTGCCGTCAACGCGACCCGCAAGCGCATGGCCCAGCTCAAAGGCGGCCTCGTAATCGTCGTGATAGACGCACGCCGCGCCCTCAACATTCTGGCCGATCAGCACGATGGGCACGCGGCACGACTCAATCGCCCGGCGATGCTCGTCTGTAATCATAGTTGCCACCAGCATAATGCCATCAACCGGATGGTTTTGGAACAAATCGAGGTATTCGAGCTCGCGATCGGCCGCGTTGTCGGTGTTTGCAAGCAGCATCTGGTAGCCACGGCGACCGAGCACCTGGCCAATGCCGGCGGTAATGCGGCTCACGGATTCCGAGTTGATCTTAGGCACGATGACGCCGATGAGCTTGGTGGAACCGGTGCGCAGCGCGCGAGCCTGGCTGGACCGCACGTATCCGGTCAGCTCAATCGCCTGCTTAATGCGCTCGGCCTTGTCCGTCGATATGTAGCCACCGTTGAGGTAGCGCGAGACGGCGGCGCTCGAAACGCCGGCCAGCTCGGCCACATCTTTCATCTTTACCACGAGTACCCCTGTCATTGAAATCGCTTTCACCATGATACCCGTGAGGAGCAACCGCATGACGTAGCGATTACATGATAGAGAAACGCGTGGAGACTAATGAGTCACTTGAGACATGACTAGCGATAATCACTTCGCAGCCAGTTTTACCAAACGAGAATCACCCTAGCTACATAATCGAAGAATACGCCCATGTAGAGCTTGACCCAAGCAGTAGCCTCGCGGACTTTTCCTGGAGGGCCTCGGTGCCGAGCCTCGATGAGGCGCAGGACGGCCTCATGCCGGAGTTGCCGCATCAAGCATAGCCAACGAAGCGCGGGCGGGACGCCGCCAATGACCAACGCCCCAACAGTCAGTTACTCCTCCCCTCCCTAACATTCCCCAGAAAGTTCGCTATTGTTGACTGGGGTTCCCGTAAAAGAAACCCCAACAAAATAACTGCGGAGTGCTGACCTGGAGCTGCCTCCGGGCCCTATTGGCTACTCACCGAGAAGCTCCGCCATGAAATGGCCCCTTTACTACCCGCTCTGCGCGATTCGTGCACGTCCAACTTGTAGAGTAAATTCATCGCTCGCGTCGATTACGACCCCAGTATTTCCTTAGGAAACACACTCGATAAATCGTTAACACCCATAGCGAAAAGCACCTTTGTGCTGGCATCGTTACTGAGCTCGTCACTCAACTTGAGTGCATCAAGCAGTATATTTCGGCGTAACATCTTATAGTCATCCTCAGTCAGCACTAGCTCAAGATCGCTTAAAACCCCTACTAGATTGACATCGCGAGACGGAGACACCCTTGCGCAGAACAGACGCTCGTCATGCGCACAGATATTTCGAAAATCTTTAATGTGATCGTATGCAAGTCTTAGCCTTCGTGGGCTGATGCGCTTATGGACTTCATGCGTCTCGGAATAAAGGTCAGAAAACGACTTGGCAATGGAATTTCTCATGCTTTCTGGTTGAAACTCGAAAAACTTGAATGCCTGGCCAAGCATTAAATAATTCATAAGAACCCATACCGGCGTATTGTCGTGATTATTTTCATAATGACGAATGTAGTCCCTTTTATAATCACTGTTCCATTTTTTAGACCTACATAGCGCCTTCTCGAAATCACCGATAAGCGTGTCGATCTTTTTTCGATAGCCGGCCTCAGCCCGATAGGAATCTCTATCAAGGTATGCTTCTGGGTTATCTTTATGAGCCATGGCAAACCGATAAGAGCAGACGGTCTTAAGAACTGCTTCCGCCTTGTTAAAATACTCAAACATCAGCAGGCGCAACGTTCGATCGAATTCGAATAAACGATAGATATCAGAAAACTTGGTCCCTTTTACGAAAACCTCTTGGCCAGAGTCTTCCCGTTGGTCAAGAAACAAATCCTTGTAGCCGTTAACAACCGGATAGTATCCCTCACGCTCCAGAACTAAACGAGTATTGTTATCGCATTCGAGCCCACGGCTTTCAAGAATAGCAATCTGCTCGGTAATAGATTTAAATGGCTTATCCATATGGGCCCCTTAAACGCGAAAACCGCCTTTCGGCGGTTCCCACGGACCAAGCCGGACGTACCGTCGCAAGGCCTCATCACAACGTTTACTTTAAGGGAGAACTCGGGGGCCGTCAATCCAATACCACGAATCCCCCAAATCAGCCCTTAGAAGAGACCAAACGACCAATTCATGTGAAATAACCCCAAGCTCGTATTTCGCCACAACGAAGAAGTCATTTAGCGACAGCGGGCACGCTATTACGAGCCGCTGTCGCTATGGAGCCGCACCCTTATCCCCTCGGTGGGAAGGGATCGTGGCCATGGGAATCCCTTTCGCGGATTCTTCCGTCGCTACGATGGACGATCAGCTCAGACTCTTGATTGGAGCAAATGCGTCGACCGAGCTTTATCGCCTCGCTCTGGGTCGTCGTAACGAAAGAAGCGCGACTTGCCCCTTCGCCCTTAACCTGCCAATTGCCATCCGAACGCTTCGTAACGTGCTGATTTCTGCCTTTCATACTCACCTCGCCTTCAACTCTGAACTCGCCGATATGTCTACAGCATGAGATATGCGACAGATACCTACGTGCCGTTTTTCAAAAGTGTAGCCACTGGCGCGGACATAAAATGAAGCGCACGCAACGAGCACGTTGATGTTTTTGTCTTCTGGCAGCCCTGCAAACCAAAGCGAAAGAGCAGAAAGGGTGCTGAAGTTCACATCCAAGGAGGTTCATATCGACAACCTGATGGACGGGCGCCTCTATATGAACGCGGCCGGGTACTACCATGGACTACCCGGCGAGCAGAGCGTTTCATTGGTAGCGTCTTTAGCGTACGGGATGGGCATCTACGCCAACTGGCTCTTACCGATCTACTGCATGTTCACGGTGCAAGAGAGCAAGATCGCAAACAATAGCGTCGTGATTATCGGGCGAATAAACGATGGGTACAGGAGCACCGACGCCAAATCGGTATCTTGCGAAATGACCACGTCGAGCGGCAGTTGAATCGCAAGATCAATTCTGGAAGTGACATTCCCCGCACGGATTCCCCCGCACGGCCTCGCGCAGCTATGTCAAGCATGCTGTAAAATAACGTCAAAAAAAGAGGGCCGACGCATCAACCCTCTTCAGGTGTCGCCCGAAGGCTTCCACCGCAATTGATTATATTTTAGTCGATATCCTATGTTTGTCTACGGGCCCAGCTCCAAAGAATGTCATCTCCATCTTTAGCATCCATCTTAGCTGCTGCTTCTTAAGAAGCAGCTATATAGCCACGAAGTGCATCCATCTTGCTCCTGGCCCCAGTCTTTACTATTTTATGAAAATCAGAGGAAGACAGAGAGCCGTGCAAGTCTTCCAGCACGCTAGAGTAGTTTCGAATTAACTGATAGCACTCAGTTTTGGAAACCATCATCTTTCTGAGCAGATAGACAATTAGGACGACATAATCAGTAATAGTTGAAAAGTCTATCGAAGGAACGCCAACCTCGGATGACAGCATCTGGCCAAGCTGATTTCCCACTTTTGCCCTCTTAAACCTAACGTCATAAACGGCACTGTTATGAGCAACCGCGTTACGGAGATCCTTGAGCACAAAGATAGTACGTTCGAGAAGCCCGGGACCGTCGTAATTGTTCGGAAGCTTTAGGTCATCGGATATGCTCTGTCTAACCGAGCCCTTTAAGCACGAATAGAAAACACCGAAGTTTCCTAGAGTCATGACCTCGAATAGCGCCCAAATAGGTAAGGGTTTATCACTGTCATAAAAATGCCTAACAACAGGGTTCTTGGAATAATTGTACTGAATCAATCTATTGATTTCCGCGCGCAGACCCAGGCGCTTTTTCATAGCAGCGCTATAGTCTTTACTTTTTCTAGGGTAATCACGGTACGCCACGAGCGTTCGAGAGAAAATATCCTCCAGCACGAACGAGTGAGAATCTTCAAGCACGGCTTCTAGCGTATAGTTCTTTAACGCAGTTTCAATAAACATTACGCTTGGATATAAGAGCGCCTTGACCGCCATATCAAACTCATTTAAGGCAATTACCTCGTCAAAGCTCGTTAAATCCAAGCAGTTGGAAGAATTGCCCACAAAACGATGACCCTTGTAGCCATGATAATAGCCGTAATTCTTCATCTTTCTTTTATGGACAGAGCCGTGCGTCTCTATCCCTTTATCCCTAAGATGTTTCATGAGGCCATTGAGAGTTTTCATTATGGGTCCTTAAGTGCGGAGCCGAAATTGAATTAATTATATCCGCTACCGGACACCACTAGAGCATTATCCCAATCGGTACCGTCCTCATTCCCCTAAAGCTGCAGCATATAACACGACTACGCCACCGGATCATTTGATGGCATCGCGAACGGATCGCTGCAGCTTATTCAACCGAAATTACGTCTCGCCTTGTTTTCGACTCCGTTCGATTTTCCACTTGCCCTTAGCCTCATCCCATGTTTCATGAATAGAATTGACCTCATCATGAACAACTTCCCTGACAAACTTCACCCAAACATCTAGTTCGCATCGATATAGACATTCCTGAGCGAATCGATCCGAGACCACCATGAAAGCAGCGGGTCTGGTATTGTCCCCAAAATCAAAACACGGAATAACAGCAGCATGAATCAGCTGATTTACAAACCGCCTGCTAGGAATACTCAGCTGGGAAGGCCGACCATAGTCGTACAAGTCATCGTCAGGAACGCGCCTAAGCAACGGCATCAGCTTATTTGTATTCCTGGGAGTTGCAGGATACGACACAATGCTCAGCTCATAGTCAGCCATCTCATCGCTTAACTTCCCCGCTTCAAACAAAGTGCGAACAATAAATGCAGAGAGAAGAAGGTCTCGCTCGACAATGTACTCCTTACGTTCAACAATTCGATTAAAGATAGAATGTTGATTAGAACGGTAAGCATGCTTTGCTAAAAATCGAAAGCAGGAGACCAGTTCATCCATCATGCAACTGAGCTCTTTGCGCCAATAATAAGATTCCAATATCATCGCAACGCCGTATCTTCTCTGGACAAACTGTGTATGTAGACACTCACGGATCTATCCTTCCTTATCCAAGTAGAAAGTTTCTCGCTCTATTTGATCAGAAGTGAGATGGCACGAAACACAAAGGACGCACGACTATCGTAGGAAGTTGGCCCCGCACCAAAAATGCCCCTGCTAACATGAGGCGCACAAAGATGTCCAAAGCAGACGGGGCAAATCTTATCAATTTCGAACAATCCGAATAAGGCGATGAAATCAGAGTCGGTAAATCCAGACGGCAAATCGTAATCCTCGCGAAGCTCCGCTAAAGAAAGACCCAAGGTGTAAAAGGCGTTCTGCATCTCTGAAATTGCAGTCGAGCCAAGAGAAGCCCGCAACGCGTTGAATTTGGACGAATCCATTTGAAGCCCCTTGGACAAACGCCGCTGTCAACAGTTATCAATTCTAGGTGATACAGCCCTTCAGGAGGACGTGACTCACCTATGACTCGCGTAGAAACACCTGCACAGCAACAAAGGCGAAGACGTCGTCAATCGGAAGGTCTTGACGCATGACGCCTAGGTCCGCAAACAACGACAAACGTATTTCCCTCTTCGTATGACAGCCCAACACCCTAGGATTATTCGTGACAGTCGACGGATTTTAAAGTCTCAGTCAACTCGTTCAGCATGGTCGTAAGTCGAGCAATGAGTCTTTTCGCATCTTCTCTATGGTCTTCGGTGACCACATCGCCGTAAAGCCTATCGTATTTTGAGCCCTTGCCGTGCGCCGCCCCCGCCGACCGAAGGTTCTGAAGGTCACGGAGAGGCTTTAGATCAGCCACGATGTCATTCGCACTAAGAAAGACCTCCAGCTTGTTAATACTACCCTTCGCATCAGCGCCCTCTAGAGCACTTTCATCGATGTAGTCGACGAGGGCTCTCGTGAGGGCCATAGTCACGGCCTCAAATTCAGACTCGCCGTTGCCAGATGGAATGTGGATTTGTTCAAGAATGCCCTCGTCTGCACGGTGGAAAGGCCTGTACAGCGTCAAGCCAAACCGTTTGCTCCATGCTTTATCAAGTTCCATTCGCGCTCGCATAAGCATGGAAACAGGACCCGACGGATCTTTAAACCACATATTAAGCAAATCTGTCTTGAACACCTCATCGGAAATGTGCTGGTCAACGGGCGACATCTCGAAAGAGAGGAAATGGGTGCGCTCGCTCTCGGGAAGATCGCGCCCCAGATCGCCAAGATACACCATAACTCTGTCCGGATCGACATTGTCAATCTCGCACCTCCACTGGCTCCCACATGAAATGTGACGCTCGCTGACATCGAAGTAAGGGCTACTCCTGTACTTATCGAGTACAGCGGGCTTAAAGAAGACGGGAGTTAAGTAATGTGGGGCGCGAGGCTCCTTATCAAAGTAGGTGCCAAGCTTATTCGGGTCACATGTGTATCGAACGAGCGAGCCGTCAGGCCGTTCGCCGATGATGAACTCAGGGTACTGTTCTATTTTCTCATCGTACGGCCATACGCCACAAGTCTCGACGTCGCCGGGCTCGATAAAGCTTCGAGCGTAGAGCATCGACAGAAGATAGCCTTCATCAATATCACTCGTGTACCACTGTCCGATATGGTAGTTTCCTCCGACTTCATCACTCTCTGCAATACACTCAGTGCTCCCCAAAGGAAAGCTGGACGAAGATGCCAGCCGCGCGTCCACAAAGTAGACGAAGAGGCATTGCTTAGCTGCAATAAAGCGCAGTATATATTTGGTCCTGACACGCACCTCGTCTCCAGCAAAGTCGACGACTTTTTCTCTCTCGCCACACTTGTCGACGCTATAGTAGCAACCGTCTTCGCCGCGGTAGAGCTCAAACAGCATGACAAATTCCTGGTTGACCAGAATCTGCGCTTGGTCGAGCGGATAGAAATACTGCTCGGCAACAATAAAGTCATAGCCCTCATCGCGTCCGTCATGATAAGTGACGCCATCTGCACATACGCAGAAGCCTGGTGAGAAACTGGAGGCATGCTTCAACCAATCATCACCTGCAAGAATCTCCTGTTTTCGTGTAAGGTCGGCAAAACAGCCAAAAACGGAAGGCCTTCCATCAGCAGCGTCATGGTGCGAATAGACGGTAGTCCATGCTCCGGAAAGGGGGTTCTTGACCAGCTCGATTACTTTCTCCTGCTCGAATGGTTTAGCGTCGAGCCCTAGCTTGGCTAAAACCCTTAAAACCGCTTCGTTCATATGCACCTCTTACCATTTGGCACCATCACCATAAATTGAAGCGAAAATGAACCGTGAGAAACTATCACGGACCAAAAACGTTTAAGGAAATTGTCCACCAATGCGGGGAAAAAGAAAAACCGCCAGGACGACGGTCGGAAGCTTTAAAAGACTAAGCGACAAGAAATAGAAGATATTCCCATCGGATCTGGCCAATGCATTCACCCATTAGCAAACGGCCTTGAATCGAATCGTACCAGCACTGCCGAGAAGACTAAACACAACACTTGATGAATAGCTTCCCGAACGGTGTCAGCCTAAAAATATGATGTACGCAATCAAACCGCCATCCATCAGAAGGCGTATTATCCTTCTTTATATTTCGAATTCTGTCAGAATCCTCAATCCCAAGATAATCGTCTTCTCCCTCGTAACGGTACGTTTCTCCGCTTAGCAGCTTCAGTCTCTCCAAGTTATTCAAATACAAAGACACATTCTCAGGACATTGAACGATAACATCGAATACGTTCGTATAATTTTCGCAAAGCACTCGCCACCGAGCTTTAATTGGCATGTCATCGTCTTCAACAACGCGCAAGTCAATAACCGGAATATGATCTTTACCGAGCCCTTTAGAGAGCCACGACATCATTTTGGCTTCATCGGGGGTTAGTTGCCCGATTATGCTAACAAAACTTGGATGGACGAGAGAAGAAACCCTTTTATCCATGGAGGACGCGAGTAAATTAACGTACAGGCCCCTTAAGTCCTGACTGTCATACGAATATGAAAGCTGCTGAATAGCCGGGACCACGACATTTGACGCAGGCTCACAGAAGCAATCCTCCGGGACGTCTTCCATCTTTTCTTCGATTTGCCGAATCGCCTCCTCAATATTGTTCTCACCGTTAACCACCCATTTCTTCCAGGGGCCAAGCAATACGCCAACGGTTCTGGGAACTAAACTCAGAGTGTCTCCGACCGATGAGAACACAGGATGCACAGCATCATCGTATGCTTTACTCAATACACCAGATGGCAGAGATGCAATTTCTTTGGAAAGCTCGCCCACTTTGTCTCTCCCTATTCATACCGACATCAAATCCATGATATACAACGCCCACATTGAGACAGTCAACAACGGGGTGATCGCAGCACCTAACGGCCTGATATTCTGAGCATCTCGCCTTCACTCACCTTCTTCTTGCACGACACATGTATCGCGTGTTCGCCCAAGATTGCAGTGCACGGCTTCAGCGCCGCACCCTTAACGGCGTTGAAGAAGTTCTCAAGAAACGGGGCGTTCATGTCGTAGTAGTTCATGTTCCTAAACAGCTCATAGATTGCCAGAAACGTTTGAGCAATGACCGCTACAACACTCATTGCAAGAGCGTTGTAGGGCGACTGGGAAATCCAGATCAAGGACCTTAAGCCCAGTTGGGCAAACCAATCTCCAACGACCAACAATCCGTCTCGGGAAGCCTTAATAACCCATAGGGAAAGAAGTTGCGCATAAGGAGGTGACACATAATTTCTTTCACAAATTGACAAACACATAGAGGAACACGGTTCACGCGTCGTCATATGAGTTCAGGCGACCAAACAACAAATCATCGACGTAAGGGGCACGAGCCCCGTCTGCGAACATCGTATCGATCGACGATGGGTCGCTCGACGCGCTGCCCAAAGAGGAGGCGTCCGAGCTTGTCGGGGCCGAGCGCTATGAGAGGACGGCGGGCCGGGAGGCCTACCGCAGCAGCCACTACGCGAGAAATCTCGTCACCGGGGCCGAGTAAGTCGAGTTCAGCGTGCCGAAGCTCCGCGGGGCGGCCACAAGGACGGTGCGCGACGGGTTCGCCGAGACGCTTGCCTACACGGAATTCCCGCCGGAGCACTGGCGCCGGATCAGGACGAACAACGGGATCGAGCGCATTAACCGCGAGATCAGGAGGAGGACGAGAGTCATCGGGACCTTCCCGGACGGCAACTCGCCCCTCATGCTGGTGACGGCGAGGCTGAAGTACACAGTGGATCACGAGTGGAGCAAGAGAAGGGGCTGGACATGTCCAAACTAGAGGAGATGGACGAGCTGAAGGGAAAGGCGGAAGGCTAGAAGAGGACGGTACCGAGGACGGCTAAATCAATTTGCGAAAGAATCTTGACGGTGCCTCAATGCTCTATCAGGAACAAGGCAGCTGAGATTACCGAGCACAATTGGCTCTGCTCCGAGACAGACTAAAAGAGTACTATTTTTTCAGTCGTTTAGCCGTTTCTTTTCATAGGGTGTGATGTGAATGCTGTTTAATTTGATTATCCGTGCTGATGAAACCCTGCCCATGTTGACTTCTAGAATGTTTGAGCGAACTCCCGATGAGCTGGCGGACCGCTATAGAACTTCCACCAGCTTTGATTTTAATGCCCTCGCTCAGCTTCCTACTGTTATGGCGCGTGAATTTGAGTCGGACGATATGGGCGCCATGGCCAGGCTGGGCTATATGGACTCTCCGTCGATAAACCCAGTAATTTCTTCACCCGTTCTGCAGTTTCCATCGCATGCCTTATTGGATCTCGGCTTGCTCGATGAAAACTATTGGGAAAATAAACGTACTCATTGGAGGCTTTGCGAAGGGGACCCTTTTCGCCTGTTTTCAAAGTTTCTTGATGACCGTCCCTTGCCGGTCGAACCTGAAGCGTCTTCTGCGTGTGATCCAAATTTAATTGCCGTCATGATGCCATTCACCGAAGACCCTTCTATCGACCCTGTATATTTAGCGTTGGTCAAAGGCTCTAAGAGGGCGGGTAAGAAATGCATGCGCGTAGACGAGATGTTGACTCCCGTAGATATTACGGAAGACATATTTAATTTGATTGCGTCTAGCTCTTTGGTAATTGCTGATATTACCAATCTGAATCCAAACGTCATGTTCGAAGTGGGCTATGCGATCGGAAGGGGCAAGCAGGCCATTTTGATATGCAAAGATGATGTTCCCCAGCTGCCTTTTGATATCAGCCACAGGAGGGTATTTACCTATAAGCGAGATAAAGACGGATTAGCGATACTTTCAGACAGGGTTATGAAAATCTTGACGAATGATCAGTGATTGCTTGCTCGCGTGGTCCGGCATGAGCCCCGGTACCCCCTATCGATAGTTTCCGGCCTCATGGAGCTGGCGCGTGTTGTCCTCGCCTATGCCGTACAGTTCTGCGGTCCCACTCGCCTGAAGGACAGGTGTTGATGTTAACCATGAAATGGTCCGAGTGATTACCAGGAAATAAGCGCCATGGGCACGAAAAATTGAGCAAATAAATCAATAGGGTCGCGCCCCGGGAACCGGGGCGCGACCCTCGCTGTACAGCTTCCCGTGCTGGCTACTATGGCTAGCCACCACGGGAAGAAAGAACAGATGGCCGCGCCCCTGGCCCCAGCGAAAGATATACGGTTCATTGAAGCAGCCGAACGCTCGAGGTCCGAAATCTGCATGTACACGGTCCGCGAGAACGATATCGTCGACAACGCCGTGAAAATCCCGATGCGAATGATCCAGGAGTTCGGGTGCGCGGACGGGTGGATCGGCATTGTACAGTACGACAGCTTCGCGTACCTCGCCGACAGACACACCGCCGACGGCGGAAGCATCTACGCCCACGGTTCCATCTCCTACGGCATCCCCGGGCCAAAACTAATCCGCGAGATCTTTGAGGGCATCCCGCACAATCTCGTTATCAAAACGCCCAAGTACGCATATCAGAAGGAGTATCGAATCATCGGGTCGCAACCGGTCGAATGCCTTCTTATACCCGACGAGAACCACCCTGGCTGCAAAATTGAAGAATACGACCATGTAGAGCTTGATCTAGGCAGCAGCATCGCAAACTTTTCCTGGAAGGCCTCGGTGCCGAGCCTCGAAGATGCACAAGGCGGTCTCATGCTGGAGTTGCCGCATCGAGCATAGTCAACCCGACGCGATCCACAACGTCACCGGGCAATCAGCCATCCCTCCCCTCCCCAACATCCCCCAGAAAGTTCGCTGATGTTGACTGGGGTTCCCGTAAAATAAACCGCAACAAAATATGTGCGGAGTGCTGGCCTGGAGCTGCCTTCGGACCCTATTGGCTGCTCACCGAGAGGCTCCGCTATGAATCGACCCCTTTACTACCTGCTCTGCGCGATCGCGTGCACGTCCCTGATCAGCGCGACGTTGCCTACGCCAGCCATCGCAGAAGCCATGCAGCCTCCGGCAACAGCCGAGCAGCAGGCGCAAGCCGACGCCACCAGCGACACAGGCAAGGCCGAAGACGGCACCAACACAAATGCGGCAACAGATACCGTAGAGGACAGCGCCGCAACATCCATCGACACCAGCGCAGCCAACACGGAAAGCGCTGACGGCACCGCCACCGCCAACACCGCAAACCCCACGGCCGCCACC
>DXLX01000043.1 GCA_019414515.1 Collinsella sp. | reverse complement strand
GCGCCGGTTTGACCGGCCCGCCACGGGTCAATCTGCAGTGCGGCCCGAACCCCGTGAGGGCCGGCGCCTTTAGACGCGTGCCGGAAATCCAAGGGTTATACCCTAAGAGCAAACCACCCCTTTTAGGGGTGGTTTTGATTTAAGCGTCCACGCATGAAACACGGCGCGATGAACTGCGCTGCTCGTCGCCCGTCCGCGCCGCCGAGAGCAGGGCGCCCAAATCGGCCTGGATCGCCTCTGCCTTGCTTCCAAGCTGCAACGGAGCCGAGTCGCCCGAGATGTTTACGCTCAAAAGGTGCGCATCCGGCAGCTTCGCGGTCATGCTCCAGAACGGGAGCGTGATGATGCCGGGGGTCATCTCGCCCACGCCGAGCTCCAACAACAGCACGCGGCGATCGCTGCGCTCGCGCACGAAGTGCTCGTATCGTCCGAGGCTCTCGCGCCAGGCCGCACCCTGCAGAAACGTGTCGTCGCGCACCCACGGCACAAGCTGCCAGCCGCAATGCGGGCATCGGGGGACATCCTCGCTGCGGATCTCGAACCCCGCCATGCCCGCGAGCATGCGCTCGACGTAGGGGCTCGCCTCGAAGAGCTCGTCGCAGCATGGCTGCTTGCATTGAAGGTGCGCGAAGCTTCCCTGATAGTTGCAGATCCTCTCGGTGGGAAACGTCTTCTCGACTTGGGTGTCTACATTGGTGCTCAGGATGAAGTAGTCCTTATGGCCGATGAGGGACCGTAGGTCGAGATAGGGCTGCGAGGTCGGCTCGCGCAGCATGAAATCGATATATCGCGCGTAGTAGGCCCATTGCTGCTCGAGGCTGGGGTAGAGGTGGTAAAAGCCGTCAAAAAGACTCTTGAAGCCAAAGGCTTGCTGCCAGTCCGTCATTCCGGCGCGCGCCATGCCTGCGCGGTTGTAATGGTTGAACCCGGCGGCGCTTGACATGCCCGAGCCGATGCCGACGATGATGGCGTCGGCATCGTCGATAAGGCTTCGAAGCCTATACGCTTCCCTCTCTAGAGACGGCATTGGGCA
Organism: Collinsella sp.; assembly: GCA_019414515.1. Lineage (GTDB taxonomy): Bacteria > Actinomycetota > Coriobacteriia > Coriobacteriales > Coriobacteriaceae > Collinsella. Next base: position 90,422 of record DXLX01000043.1, on the reverse strand, counting down.
ATCTCCTCGAAAGCCGGGGTCATATCGCCGTCAACGAGAATCGTCTCGCACGAGGCGTCGGGCGCCATGGCCTGGCTGTAGTTGAACACGATGTAGGTGGCGTGCTCGCAGACGTTCGCGATCTGGGCGAGCATGTGCTTTATGATGCCGTTGCGCAGTCCCACGCCAAGTTCGAGGATGGCGACCCTGCCGCTGCGATGGGCTTGCACAAGGCGCTCGAGCTCCTCGAGCTGGGCCGTGGCGAGGGCGTCTGGATGGGCGAGACGCCGCTCGTCGATCGACGTGCGTATGCCCCCCTCCGTCTCGAGCACGCGGTTCTCGTTGAACCCTGCGCGTACGAAGTGCCCGTCGATATTGCACGTGATCACGAAGGTGTCAGCGTGCTCTGTAAGACGCCGCAGCTCGTTCATGAGCGGGCTGGGCTCATATTCGAGATATTCCTTTTGATGAAACCGCTCGGCCCATCGGCGTCGCACGCTGGCATCCGGGGAGGCAAGCCCCTGCAGTATGCAGCCGATGCCGTCTGCCTGGGCGAGGTCCCCGTACGCCTCTTGGAAATGAGCATCGGCGCAGAAAAGGTTGAGCCCCTCCGCCATGTCGAGTCCGTTGCTAGCGCCGATGATGACAAGATCCGCTTCGGCTAGCGCCCTGCCTATGCGAACTGCTTTCGCCGTCTCCATGCGCTACCTCCCCAGCGTCTTGCGCACGTCGGCAAGCACGTCGGCGATGTCGGCGCGAACGGCGAGCCCCCGATCCTCGATCGCGCGGGGGAGAAACTGCGTCTTGTTGTTTACGGCGATGTAGCTGGCCTGCGGTAACTGCGCCGTGAGGGCCCAGAACGGCTCCTGGATAAACGCGGGCGTCATGCGGCCCACACCCAGCTCGAGGAAGAGGATCCTCTGCCGTGCGTGCGCGTCGAGCCAGTCGGACACCTTGCGGTACTGCTCCTCGTAGAGTTCGCCCTGCAGGAAGTTGCCGTAGCCGCGAACCCAGGGGAACGCCTCTGCCCCGCAGTGCGGGCAGCGCGGCACGAGCTCTGTCGGAACCTCAAGGCCGTCTCCCATGGCCTCTACCATGTTGGAGACCGGCTCGACCGCATCCCACACCGCGTCGGTGCAACAGCGGGAGCACTGAAAGAAGCGGTGGTCGCCTTGGATCTCTGCCACTTTCTCCCAGGGATAGAGCTTCACAAACTGCGTGTCCTGGTTGGTGGTGAGCATGAAGAAATCCTTCTCGGCGAGAATGGCGTCGAGGTCCCTGTAGGGCTTGCGCAGCGGGGCGTTGAGCGTGGTGTCGAGGAAGGTGGCGAGGTATCCCCAGCGCGCCTCGGCGGTGGGCCAGCGGTAGAACGACCCCTCGAAAGCGCCCTTGAAACCGTAACGCTCGGCGAATTTGCCGAAATGCTTGCGATAGGTCGCGTTGTCCTCGTAGTAGAAGTCGCCGCCGCCCGCCGCGGAGAGCCCGGAGGCCCCGCCCGCCAGCACGCAATCGGCTTCCTCGATCATGCGGGCGAAGTCCTCGATTTGCTGGTCGTAGGGCTCGGGCTCGCGGTCACTCAGCTCATAGGGCGTGCCGCCGCTGCGGTAGGCGGCCTGAAGGGAAAACGATTGGTTGGTGAGCTCGATAACGAGCTGCTCGTACAGGGTCACTGGATACCTTCTTTCAGCTATTATAAACACGTGTCTATAAAAAGTATCCATGTCGATTTGCTTAAGAGCAATGAACAGCTTCGGCCTGCTGTCGATAAACGAGCGTTTGCCGGGCATTGTCGAGCGTTGCAATTGGAGGGGTAATGGAAGCGGGGAAGATCGATCGTCGCCGACGCTATACACTCTCGGTCATACGGGAGGCGTTCTTCGCGCTGCTGGCCGAGGTCGGCTTCGCGAAGATGACGGTAGCGGATATCTGCCGCCGCGCCGATATCAACCGTGGCACGTTCTATCTGCACTACGAGGACAAGTTCGCCCTGCTCGACGCGCTTATCGACGAGGCCTTGGCGGCGGTGCCGCCGCTCGAGGGAACGGAGGCGGGTGCCCTCTGCCAGCGTCCGCCGGCAAACGATGACTATTATCTGCTCTACTCGGATGACGACGCGTACGCCCGGGTGGCACAGCGCGTCGTCGAGCGCGGCGCCGAGCAGATGGTTCCCTCGATCATGGAGGAGACCGGGCTTTCGTGCGAGGACGCCTATCTGATCTTCGTCCACAACGTCCAGGGAAATCTCGCGGTCAACCGCCTGCTCGGTTGGAGGCGAGGGCCCGAGTTCGCCCACGCCCAGGAACTGCTCAGCGCCTATTCCGAAGGGGGCATGCGGGCGGTATCGGCCCCTTGCAGATTAATCGCGAATTAGAACATGATGGCGTCGTCGGCCGTGAAGGCATCGAGGGATCCCTGCTTGACCTGAATGCAGACGTATGTGATCCCCGAGTCGGACGCGGCGCGGAACTGACGATGCGCAGCGGGGGAAATGCGCAGCCAGTCGCCGGCCGCAAGCTCGATATCCTCATCGTCGATCGTGACCGAGCCTGCGCCCTCGAGCACGCCATAGATCTCCTCGTTTTCCTTGTGTGCATGGACGAACGGAACGCCAGCGCCGGCGGGAAGACTGTTGATACTCACCTCTGCCCCGGTAAGCCCGAGCACCTCGTGCAGCTCAACGCGGCTCTCATTGCCGATGTGGGTCTTTGCATAATTAGCCATAATGGTTCCTCTCTTGGGGTTGATTTACCTTGCAGGCATCTCCTGCGTGAGATATATTCAACGCGAAAGCGCATGCAAATACGAGTACGCACATATTTGTAACTGCGTGCCTTTTTGTGAAACCGGTATGGTCAAGGAGGTTGGGTCTCCCATGATGGCGAAAGAGGAGCTTCCGGAGTGTCCGGTCGCAACGGCGGTAGCGCTCATTGGCGGCAAGTGGAAACTGCTCATTATTCGTAATTTACGCGTACGCCCTTGGCGTTTCAACGAGTTGCGCCGCAACCTGGAGGGGATCTCTCAGAAGGTGCTTACCGACAGCCTGCGGCAGATGGAGGATGATGGGCTGGTCTTTCGCCATGACTATGGCGAGAATCCTCCCCGCGTTGAGTATGGCCTTACCGAGCTCGGCCGCCAGATGATGCCCATCATGGACTCGCTCGCAGACTTCGGCGCTTATTACAAGACGATTGTTTCGTAGCGGACACATCGCTTGGGGGGGGCGGAGAACCGCTACGAGGGTGCTAACGAAAACCTGTCCCGAATCATCGTGCGCCTGCGGCATGAAGAAGGGAGATTCTTATGAAAATCGTTGTATTGAGTGGTAGCCCGCGCAAGGGCGCCAATACCGACACCATGGTTGAGGCGTTTGCCGAGACCGCGCGCGAGAGCGGCAATACGGTCGAGGTCGTCCGCGTTGCCAGCAAGATAATCGCTGGTTGCCTGGGGTGTCAGTATTGCTTCGCCCACGAGGGCACTTGCGTGCAGAAGGATGACATGGTCAACGTGATCGAGTCGCTGAAAGACGCAGATATGGTCGTCTTTGCCTCGCCTATCTACTGGTTCGATATCACCGCGCAGGAGAAGGCTGTCATCGACCGCCTGTACGCCTTCGGTGCTACGGGCTTCCCGTTCACCAAGACGGCCCTTTTGCTCGATAGCCACAGCGAGGGCGTCTATGATGCGGCGATCGCCATGTACAAGTCCACGTGCGCATACTGCAAGTGGGAGGACCAGGGCATTGTCACCATCAGCGGTATGACCGAGCGCGACAGCATGGCCTCCTCGCCCAAGCTGGAAGAGGTGCGAGAGCTCGCTCGCAAGCTCGCCTAAGGGCAAGAAGAGCGCATGGCAATCGGTGTTGGTGGAAATGCTTGCTGTCCTTACCGAGAGATAGGGGCGCATTCCCTCAAGTGCCGTATAGAACAATTTTTAAACGCAGAAAAATAACTGAAAACAAATTAATTCGCGTTAAAATATTGTCAAACAGAAGTTCATGAGGGAAGGTTGCGCATGCGTCGCAAGGCAGACGAGCTCCTTAGGGAATGGCGAGACAGAGCCGATAGAAAACCTTTGCTGGTCAAAGGCGTGCGCCAGTGTGGCAAGACCTATTTGCTCAGAACGTACGCCCAGGGTCTTTTCGAATCGGTTGTCTACGTTAATCTTGAGAACGACCGGTCGGCGCGAGCGGATTTTTCGGGCGGTCTTGACCCTCATTCGATTGTACGCGCGATCGAGGCTCGTACGGGACAGCGTATCGTGCCTGGCAAAACCTTACTGTTCATTGATGAGATCCAGGCATGCGAGGAAGCGCTCACTTCCCTTAAATACTTTTGCGAAGATGCTCCCGAGTATTACGTTGCGGCTGCTGGGTCGCTTCTTGGGGTTGCCATTAACCATCAGTCGTATTCGTTCCCCGTTGGAAAGACCGACTTGATTGAGATGACTCCACTCGATTTCGAGGAGTTTCTCTGGGCGATGGGGCACGATCAGCTGGTCGACGAGATACGCTCGTCATTCGAGTTAATGGGTCCTCTCGCGCCAAGCCTTCATGAAAAGGCGCTTGGGCTCTATCGACAGTATCTTGTTGTTGGCGGAATGCCCGAGGCGGTCCAAACGTATATCGATGATCAGTCAATCATTGATGTGGCCGAAAAGCATCGGATTATTCTCGACGGATACTCCGCCGACACTAATAAATATGCTGATGAGCGCTTGAGCGCAAAGACGCGTGCGTGCTTCGATTCCATTCCACAGCAGCTTGCCAAAGAGAATCGTAAATTTCAATACAAGGTAGTGCGAGCGGGGGGCAATGCGTCTCTCTTTGGAGATGCTCTCGACTGGCTTGTATTGTCGGGTACGGTGGCGCGCTGCAGCCTAGTTGGGAAGATCGAAAGCCCTTTAGAGGCCTTCGTTAACCCTTCTGCTTTTAAAATCTATCAGGCGGATACAGGGCTGCTCGTCTCCAAGGCCGGTGCTCAACGCGCCGATATTCTTGCCGGCATCGGCGGCACATTCATGGGTGCACTTACCGAAAACTACGTCGCCCAACAGCTTTCAGCCATGGGCTATCCGCTGCATTATTGGGCGCGAGATAATCGTGCGGAAATCGACTTTGTAGTAGAGAAGCAGGGATGCTTGTCTGCGGTTGAAGTCAAGGCGGGAGAGAACACAAGATCTCGAAGCCTGTCCTCACTTAAAAAGACCCATCCGGGCGTGCGCCTTATCAGGCTATCGACTAAGCCCTTTGGAATGAATGATGGGCTTATGTCTGTTCCACTTTATGCGGCATTTTGTCTATAGGGATGATACTGCTGTAATGCATGGGGCCCAGGGCACAGCGTTTACTGCGTTCCGGGCCCCGCTGCTTTGTAAAACCATGACGGTTTAGTCACCGTTGTTTTAGTCAAACAAACTCGGCATGTCGTTTTCCTTCATGAGGGCACCGGCAGAGGGCAGGCTCTGCGCGGTGAACTTCTCGGCCGAGACGCCGGCGCCAAGGATTTCCTCGGTCGTGCCGACGGTGGTGACCGAGCGGCCCTTCTTGGCCGTAAAGGCCTGGACGCCCTGCGTGTTGGTGGTCGTCTTGGTCTTGAGCAGCGACGTGTTGAAGTTCATCAGACGGTAGTCGCTCGAGACCAGCGCGAGGTCACGGTCCTCCTTGAGCACCTGCGCATACAGCAGTTTACTGCCGCCGTAGATGGCGTTCTTAAGGCGCTTGCGGTTGGTCTTGGTGACGTATCCAGAAAGCGCGACGCGGACTACGCGGCCGTTCTCAAAGACGAACAGCACGTCGGCCTTATAGTCCTCGGGGTCGATGATCCAAATCACGCTCTCGTCGGGTTCCATTTCAAGATCGGTCGGCAGGTACGAGCCCAGCTGGGCCGACTTGGTGTCCTCAAACGCCGCAACCTTGCACTTGTACACCTGGCTCTTGTTGGTAAACACGAGCAGCTCGTGCGTATTGGAGGACGGGAACTCGATAAAGGGTTTGTCGCCGTCCTTGTACTTGAGCGTGGTCGCCTTCTTGAGCACGCGGTCCGTCATCTTCTTAAGGTAGCCATCGCGCGAGAGCATGATGGTGACCGGGTACTCCTCGACCTCGGGCTCCAGGCTTACCTCGATAACCTCATGGGGCTCAATCCTACCCGTGCGGCGCGGCATCACATACTTCTTGTTGACCGCGGCCAGCTCGTCGCTGATGACCTTCTTGATGTTGTCTTCGCTCGAGAGGATCTCCTCGAGCTCGGCAATCTCACCTTCGAGCTTGGCGATGTCCTTGGTGCGGTTGAGGATGTACTCCTCATTGATGTTGCGGAGCTTAAGCTCGGCAACAAACTCGGCCTGGGTCTCGTCGATGTCGAAACCCTTCATAAGGTTTGGCACGACCTCGGCCTCGAGCTTAGTGCCGCGGATGATGGCGATGGCCTTGTCGATGTCGAGCAAGATCGCCTCGAGGCCGTGCAGCAGGTGCAGACGCTCGGACTTTTTGCCCAGGTCAAAGTTAATGCGGCGACGCGTGGACTGAATGCGCCACGTGACCCACTCGTGCAGAATCTGGCGCACGCCCATAACACGGGGATAGCCGTCGACGAGCACGTTGAAGTTGCACGAAAACGAATCCTGCAGCGTGGTCGAGCGATAGAGCTTGGCCATGAGCTTGTCGGGGTCGACACCGCGCTTAAGGTCGATGGCGATGCGCAGGCCCGAAAGGTCGGTCTCGTCGCGGATGTCGGCGATCTCCTTGACCTTGCCCTCCTTGGAGAGCTTGACGATGCGCTCGATGATAACATCGGTCTTGGTGGTGTAGGGGATCTCGTAGACCTCGATGATGCGCTCTTCGGGAATCCAGCGCCAGCGGGAGCGAATTTGGAAGCTGCCAAGGCCGGTCTCGACGATCTTTTCCATCTCCTCGCGGCGGTAGATAATCTCGCCGCCGGTCGAGAAGTCGGGCATGGGCATGTACTCGAGCAGGTCGCAGTCGGGATCCTGCAGGTAGTGCATCGTGGCGGTGCAGACCTCGTTGAGGTTGAAACCGCAGATGTCGGACGCCATGGCGACGCCGATGCCCTTGTTGGCCGAGACGAGGATGTTGGGGAACGTGGTGGGCAGCAGACGCGGCTCCTTCATGGCACCGTCGTAGCTGTCAACGAAGTCGACCGGGTCCTTGTCGATGTCTTTGAAGATCTCGGCGCTGATGGGGGAGAGCTTGGCCTCGGTATAACGCGAGGCGGCGTAGCTCAGGTCGCCCGAATAGTACTTGCCAAAGTTGCCCTTCGACTCCACGAAAGGAGCAAGCAGCGCCTCGTTGCCCGTGGCCAGGCGCACCATCGTCTCGTAGATGGCGGCGTCGCCGTGTGGGTTGAGCTTCATGGTCTGGCCCACGATGTTGGCGCTCTTTTGGCGCTCGCCCTTGAGCAGGCCCATCTTGTACATAGTGTAGAGCAGCTTGCGGTGCGAGGGCTTAAAGCCGTCGATCTCGGGGAATGCACGCGAGACGTTGACGCTCATGGCGTAAGGCATGTAGTTGACCTCGAGCGTCTGCGTGATCGGCTGGTCGGTAACCTCGGAGTGCAGGCCGATGACGTTCTCGGCGTTGACCTGCTTTTTCTTTGGCTGGTTCTTCGTCTTCTTCTTTGCCACGATTTCCTCTTGAACTTCTTATGGGCCGTCGTTATCGATTTGCTGCTATTGCAGGTCCAGCTGGTCCAGGTATTCCTTGCCGTGCTCGGAGATATGGCGCTTACGGCCCGCCTCGTCGTTGCCCAGCAACAGGTTGAACATGGTTTCCATCTTGGTGACGTCCTCGGGCTCCACCTTGATCAGGCGACGCGTCTCGGGGTTCATGGTGGTGAGCCACATCATGTCCGGATCGTTCTCACCAAGACCCTTGGAGCGGTTGATGGAACACTTCTGGTCGCCGATCTCCTTGAGGATGCCGTTCTTCTCGAGCTCGGTGTAGGCAAAGTAGGTCTTCTCTTTGCAGTTGATCTCGTAGAGCGGCGACTCGGCGATATACACGTAGCCTTCGTCGATAAGTGTGGGCACCAGACGGTAGAGCATGGTGAGCACGAGCGTGCGGATGTGGTAACCGTCGACGTCGGCGTCCGTACAGATGATGACTTTGTTCCAGTTGAGGTTGTCCAGGTCGAAGGCACCCAGGTTCTTGATGCGCTTGTCCTTAATCTCCACGCCGCAGCCCAGCACGCGTATAAGGTCCATGATGATGTCGGACTTAAAGATGCGCGGGTAGTCCTCCTTCAGGCAGTTGAGGATCTTGCCGCGGACGGGCATGACGCCCTGGAACTCGGCATCGCGCGAGGTGCGAATGGCGCCTGCTGCCGAGTCGCCCTCTACGATGTAGATCTCGCGGCGGCTCTTGTCTTTGGAGCGGCAATCGATGAACTTTTGCACGCGGTTGGCCATGTCGGTCTTTTGCTGCAGGTTGGTCTTGATGCTCTGGCGCGTCTTTTCGGCATTCTCACGCGAGCGCTTGTTGATGAGCACCTGCTCCACAATCTTGTTGGCGGCATCTTTGTTCTCGATCAAGTAGGTCGAGAGACGCTCCTTAAAGAAGGCGGTCATGGCCTGCTGGATAAAGCGGTTATTGATAGCCTTCTTGGTCTGGTTTTCGTAGGACGTCTGGGTGGAGAAGCAGTTGGTCACCAGTACCAGGCAGTCCTGGACGTCTTGCCATTTAATGCCGGTCTCGTTTTTGTTGTACTTGCCCTGTTGCTTAATATAGGCATCGATGGCGCTGGTCAGAGCGCTGCGCGCGGCCTTCTCGGGCGAGCCGCCGTTCTCGAGCCACGATGAGTTGTGGTAATACTCCTGCATCATGAAGGTGCGCGAGAAGCACATGCACGCGGTGATCTTTACGTTGTAGTCGGGCAGGTCTTCGCGGTCGCGACCGCGGCGGTCGGCCTCGATAAAGAAGGGCTCGGTAAGGTAGTCGGTACCCACCTTCTCGAGCACGTAGTCCTCAATGCCCTTGGGATAGCAAAAGTCCTCTTCGGAGAACTCGCCATCGTCGCCTTCGATGCGCAGGCGGAAGGTCACGTTGGCGTTGACCACGGCCTGGCGGCGCATGGTCTCGCGATACCAGTCGTGGGGAATGCTGATGGAGGTAAAGACCTCAAGATCGGGGCGCCACTTGATGGTGGTGCCGGTGCGGTCCTCGTCGCTGGGCTCGATCTCGAGCGCCTTCTTTTTGGCGCCGACGACCTTGCCTTTCTTAAAGTGCAGAGAGTACTTGTTACCGTCGCGCCAAACGGTGACGTCCATGTACTCGGAAGCGTACTGGGTCGCGCACGAGCCCAGGCCGTTGGTGCCGAGCGAGAAGTCGTAGTCGCCGCCCTGGTTGTTGTTGTATTTGCCGCCGGCGTAGAGCTCGCAAAAGACGAGCTCCCAGTTAAAGCGCTTCTCGGAAGGGTTCCAGTCGAGCGGGCAGCCGCGGCCATTGTCCTCTACCTGAATGGAGCCATCGCGAAAGGCGGTAAGGGTGATGAGCTTGCCGTAGCCCTGGCGCGCCTCGTCAACGGCGTTGGACAGGATCTCGAAGGCGGCATGCGCGCAGCCGTCGAGCCCGTCCGAGCCAAAAATAACGGCGGGGCGCAGGCGTACGCGTTCCTCGTCCTTGAGCTGACGAATACTGTCGTTACCATAGTTTGCGGTGTTTTTTGCCATGCTCGCTCTCTCGATGCTCCTTTGCTGCGTTTAAGTCATATAGATAGTCAAGGTAGCATAGCCCAGCCCACAGACGATTCCACCCAACACGAAATCCATCGAACAACCGTTCGATTAGATAATGAATGCTTGGAATGCGGGAGGGACCTGTCCTGTCCTATCCAAACATCTGCGGCAGGTCGATGAAGACGGTTCGATCGCTTTCGCCAGCTTCGAAGCCCGAACGGGAGAAGAATCCATAGCGATGGCACTTGAGTCCCGTTGCCTCGACTTGGGCGATTTCCTCGTCGACCATTTTTTGCGTGATGGGGGATTTGCGGAACTTTGCTTCGTAGAATGCGTAGCCCTCGGGGTCTTGCGTTACCACATCGAATTCGCCGCTCGTTTTGTTTGCGGGGTCGTCGTACCAGTACTTGCCTATGGCGTCGAAAGCCGGTTCGATCTTGCCGGTCCTGTTCTGCCGCACGAGGTATTGACGGCAGATCTCCTCGAACATATGAGGAACGTAGTTTTCCTCGAAGTCTTGGAAGACGTGACGATCATAGAAGACTTCCGGGTCGAGCAGCTGACGCGCTGAGGCATTGCGGAAAACATAGCGATAGTAAAAGAGCGAAAGCGGATCCACTACAAAGTAGCCAGACTTGCGCTTGTTCGTAGGGTCGTTGATGGGTGCACGCTTTTGGACGATTTCGAGTGACATGAGCTTGTCGAGCACGTCTGCCATGGCCGGACCGCTCGAGACGTGCGACTGTGCCAGCACGTCCCCCCAACGGGAGTAGCCTTGTGCGAGAACCCCGAAAACTTCGTTGGCGTTGGTCATCTTCGAGATCTCGGCGTTGAGATAGGACGGCACCTCGCTTTCTAAGCGGGCGCCAGGTTCCGTGACGAGCTCGATGATGTTGTCGCGTACGCTTTGGGATTGATCGATGAGGCGATTGTAAAAGGGGATACCGCCAAAAACGCTATAGAGCCGCACCTTGTCCTCGGGCGAGAACGCGGGATAGAACTTCGCAGCGTCAAAGTAATCCATGGGCTTAAGCTCAAGCGCGAGATCAATTCGCCCGTAGAGGGGGCTTTCATGCTCGATGAGGGATTTCATAATCTCAACGTAGGAGCCGCACAGGACAATGTTTAAACGTGAGTCTTCCCTGTGGGCGTCGATTGAGGTCTGAAGAATGCTGTCTAAGCCTTTAACCGCATCTCTCAAGTAGGGGTATTCGTCGAGAACGAGGGTAATGTTCTTGTCTTTAGCTTGGGCAAACAGAAATTCGATGAGCTCGCGGATGCCTGTGAAGGCGAGCGGAGGAAAGCTCAGCGCTTCAGCAACAAGGACGGACAGACTCTCGAGGTTGTCTGCCTCGGAGGTTTGGCGGCACTCGTAATAGACCGTTGCGACGTCCGACAAATCGGTTAGCGCCTGCTTGATGAGCTCACTTTTTCCGACGCGACGCCTGCCGTAAATGAGAACATTGCGCTGCTCGGGTGCTTTGAGCGTTTTCTTAATACGGGCGAGCTCACGCTCCCTGCCAATAAATTCCACTTACTCGGTTCCTTCCGACTCGGTTTTGTCCGAGTTAATTGTATCGCATGGATCAGTTTATGCTCGAGTTTACTCGGACAAAACCGAGTCGGTTCTGCCCGAGTAAATTTGAAGGCGGCCGAATGCGTCTTGCTGCGTTTGCGGTTGGATACGTTGTCGAAAACGTGTCGTGCGGATTGTTGGATCGAATCGAACATTGGGACAGACGTCTCGTTTTATGGGCCGGGGGCGTGCATGTGCGAGTTCTTTTGGCCCATAAGGAACGCTGGTGGGTCGTTATTTGGGCCACGGGTCACTTCGCCGGCGCCGTGTTTCGTCATACGCTCATAGTGGAAGCCGATGCCACGGGGTCGACTTGGGACTCGGGCAATGGATGAGCTGCAAGCCGAAAGGAGCGGTGAGAATGATGAGGCCCATGACAAAGAAACTGCTGTTAGGAATTCCCACCGTGACGCTTTCGGCCGTGCTGGCGTGTACAGTGGCCGGCTGTGGCGGTAGTGCTCCGAGCGGCTCGCCTGGCGGTTCGGGCGGCAGCGCGCCTGTGCAGGAAAAGCCCAGGGCCTATGATTCGCAGACGGTCGAGGTGGCAGGCATTACCTATGAGTCGGTGGCTCACGGTACGTTCTATCGCGGCGATGCCAAGCTGCAGGACGGCTTTTACCTGCACATCAAGATCACCAACAACAACACAAAGAACAGGACGTTCAGTTCCTTTAACGTGCATGCTGCCCAGGGCGATCTTGAGGCAGGCGACCCGTTGTTTACTTCCGGCAAGGCGGCCGTGCTCGACTACGTTGCAAGCGAGGCTCCCGATGAGCTGCACGAGGGCATCGACCTTTCCGAGAGGCCAGATATCGGCCCGGGCGAGACCGTTGAGTACGTGTATTTCTGGGCGCCCAAGACGGCGTACTACGGGCCCATCACTGTCGAGTTCGTAGACGCTTATGCCCCCGCCAAGAATCATGAGGCCATGCACTTTGACACCACGGGATGCGAGACCAAGGAGTTCAAGGCGGCCGGCGGCGTGGCCGATTCTGGCGAGAAGGCAGATTTAACGGGCATCGACTGCGCATCGTACAGCATCGAGGCCGCCGATGGGTACACGCTGGATTCGTCCGACGAAGAGCGCGAAAAGGCAAACTTCTTCCACGACGAGACTGGAGGACGCCTGAACATCAGCATCTTCCCGCGCTCGCCGGAGGAAGAGGTTGCAAGCCTAGAGCAGGTCTACGAAGGCAAGGAGACAACAACCGACCAGGTCGAGTACAACGGCATAACGTGGCTGCGCTTTACCGGTCCCGACAACGGCCATACGCTGTTTGCGACGGCTCCCGCGACGGGCGAGACCGTCCGCGTGTCGATTGGCTGGAAGATCGATTGGGACGCCGCCGCGCCCATGATGGAGGCATTGAAGCTCAAGTAGCGGGTTGCGATTCCCATGTCAGGCGACTCAGGGCTGGCTCCGAGTTATCGGGGCCAGCCCCTTTTGGTGTTCGATGAGTCGAGTCGACGTCTCTCACAAAAGTAACTAGGAGCTAGCGAGGCCTATCAGAATTGACCTCATTGGCGGTGTCGGTTTCGAGCGCCGTGCGGCGGACGCTGTAGGCGACGAGGCCGGCGCCTGCCGCGGCGAGTGCAGCAGCGGCTGCCGTAAGGGGAGCGTTGGCATCGCCCGTGCCCGCAAGCGCGCCCGCTTTTCCGGAGCGCTTGTTATTGCCGTGGTCCTTGCCACTGCCGGAGCTGCTTCCGCCGGAGCCGCCACCCTTGTCAGTACCGTCGCCACTCGAGCCACCATCGCCGTCTGCCGTCATCGGGGCGTCGTGAAGTCCTGTCGTATCCGCGCTGTCGCATACGCCGACCTGAACTTCTGAGCGTTCGCATGACGCGTCGGGCACATGAAGCTCGTGCAGTACGGCACCCAGTGCCGAGTTCGCGCCCGGTCGAATTTCCTCGAGCGTTACGGGATCGAGCGCCACCAGATTACGCGCCTTCGCATACAGCGTTACGCGTTTGCCTACTTCGTCGCTCCAGCTCTCGGGGATGGCGAAGCTCATGCGGAACTGTGCCGTGCAACCCGGTGCCAGCACGGCGTTGCCGTTGTCGGCTACCAGCGGGTGCGTTGCAAAACGTGCGCCCAGCGTCTCGAGCGCGTACTTCACGTGTGCCATGTCGTTGGCCGAAGCGTCCTCGGCAAGCTCTGGATCGTAGATTGAAGCCATGCGTGCGTTCAGTCCGAATCCGATGGAAGCGCTGGAGAACGGCTGGCTGGAGCCCTCTCGGTACAGATCGATCGTGCCGGCGGTCAGCAAGGTGTTGCCGTCGTTTCGCACCGTGACCATGAAGGATTCGCCTGCTGCTCCGGGCACCACCGCGCCCGAGGTGGCGACCGCGCCTGTCGGCGTCGCGCATGCCACCAAGGGTACTTCGATGCCGTGCAGCTCTGCCTCGCTCTTCTCCGCGCTCACAATGTGCGTGGCGAGCGCGGAGAGCATGCCTCCCGACGTCAAAAATGTCGTTATCTGATCGACGGGATGGTCCAGCTCGCACATCACGAACGGTTCCGTGAACAGATCGCCTGCCAAGGTGCTGGCGAAGATGCGGAAGTGCTTGCCCATCACTGCTACCGGGTTGCCTTCTTCGTCGTAGGTTTGTCCCACCTTGCCATCGGTGTTCTCTACATAGAGCACGCATCTGCCGTTGTTGCTTACGCTAAACGATGCCGGGCCACAGCCTGCGGCACCCACAGGCTGCGTTGCAAATGCCGATGCGCCTCGCGTCCAAGTAATATGCTGCAGTTGCTCGTTGACGGTTGCCAAAAAGCCCGAATGTTGTGGCCACGGCACCGCATGGGGTACCGTGGCGTCCGGCGGCATAACGCCCCAGCCCGCAATGGACTGGCCAATCACGGCGTACGATGCGCAGCCGCAACCGTCTGCGGTCTCGTACGCAACGGGCACCACCATTTTACCGTTGATATTCTCGGGCTCGCCCAGCTCGATACTCGACGGTGCCTGCGGAAAGCGGAGAACTTGGCGGAACGTCAGGCTGTCGCCCAAATCATCCGACCACAGGGTGAAGCACTCCAGCGCAACCTCAGCTTCGCTGCCGAGCGCCTTTTCTGCGGTGGTTCCGCGGCGGTGGAGGTAGGCACCCGACAGGCGCCCGTCGACCAGCGTCTTGCCCACCGTGATACGCGGGCACTGCAGGCAATGGTAGCCATCCTCTTGCAAGCGGCCGCGCGAGATGCTGCGCCATGACGTATGCGACACCACGCGAACTCCGTCGTTGCTTATGCGCAGGCGCACGACGGACAGTATGCCGGATGTGCTTGCCGTATCGAAAAGGGTACTATCGCCGTCGCGTCGCTCGCCCGAGACCAGCAACACGTAGGCGTCCCGGTTTCCTCTTCCGTCCGCATATTCCACCACGTCGAAGTCGTAATCGTATATGCCGTCGCACTCCACGTCGCCCTCGCCAAACCCAAGGGGAAAGTCCACGGGCGCGGGAGCGGACCACGTGCCGTTTGCCTTTGTGTGCACCACCAGGCGCGAGCGGCCATTGTCGCCGTAGCGCACCGAGGCGATACGGAACAGGCATTCTACGCCGGCAATCATTGCCAGCTTCATGTGAGCTTCGCTGAGCACGCCAGTAAACAGCACGTTGTCGTTCGAGGGCTTGATACCGCCACGCTCGTCTTCCGACACGCCGGCAGAATTGGCGTTGGGGTCCGCAGCGGCGTCCTTCGCCTGCCCGATATGGGTGTACGCATACATCGGCGCGGCGTTTTCGTCGTTCTCTATCAGTGCATGGACGAAATGCTCGATCTGTCCCGTGTCGTCGCTTTCTGCATCCGCCTCGAGCTCAATGCGCGTGACCGCTTGATCCCAATCGCGCACGACAGGCGCGGCGTTTACGGCAGTGGCCTTAACCTCGGCGCGTGCGAGCAGCTCGGCGTTGGTGACGATGGTGGCCGATGCGATAAATTGCGGCACGCCGCCCGCCTCGATGTTGCCGGGCGTGCCGAAGCAGGCATCCAACGTGTAAGGCGTATCTCCACCCAATGCGAGCTCAGAGCGCTGGAGCACATACTGGTTGCCATTGTTCACCGACATATTCCACGAATCGAGGAGTGTGGGCCACGACCCCGACCAAGCCTTGGTGGTCCACTTGAACATTACGAACTGGAGTATCACATCGACATCGACGTCTGCACCTACACGCAGTCGCGGAAGCTGGTGTCCATCTGCCTTCTCGTACCCAATGAACAGCGTGAGGGATGCGACGCCGCGCACGGCAGACGAAGCGACGCCTGCAACGCCGGCGCCAAAGGTGACGGCAAGCCCGATCTGGATGGTGAACGAGCCCGACGTGTTTGAATAGTCGAGCGAAATGTTTTTAAAAAACGCCGCGCCGCTGCCGTGTGTGTGGGCACCCACGGCGAGCGCCAGTTTTGCCAGCACCCAGGGGTTGACGTTTAGGAAAAACGGCACCGGTCCTAGGGTAAACTGCTCGGTCCAATTGAGGTCGGTTCTTACCTGGAAGAGGGCCTTAATATTGCCGTATGCGGGGTCGTTGTTGTCGCCCCAGGTTTTGCCCACCCAATCGTAGGCAAGCGAGCCGTACAGCTGTGTGGCGATATCCATCGTGAACAGCAGCGTGCAATGGTGGCGAAGGAGCTTGGTGTTTCTTGGATCGGTGCCCGAACCGGCACTCATGCTCTTGTACTGATTCCACTTCCCCTCCATCTCGTCGAGGTAGCGGTTTGCCTGCTTGGCGCCCGACTCACGCGGTGACTTCTTCCAGTATTCAGGATCAGGGTTGCCCGAATCGTTCATATAGCTGGCTGGTTTGTATCCTCCGCCAAACAGTACGTACCCGGCAAACGAGAAATCGAACAAAATGGGGAACGAGGGCATCCAACACGTGAACTTATTGCCGCCGATGCCGGGAAACGCCGCGGGGAAATCAAACGGAGTGATCTCTTGGTCCATGGTGGTGGGGACGATAGTGGTCGATCCGGATTCCGCCTTTGCCGCCGGCGCAGTGACAACGGCCATGGGGGAGGAGAGTGTGTAGGTTTTGCCCTGGTAGTCGAGGACAAAGCGCAGCTTGCATCCTTCTTCCAGAAGGCTCGATGCCGCGTCGAGGAACTTGTCTTCGAGCGTGAACGTCGCCAGATTATCCGCGCCCGATGCGCTGGCCTTGACTTGGCCAATCTGCGTGACGGTCTCGGGTGAGCTGCCCGCGGCAGGCATTACCTTGTTGACGTGCAGCGTTGCCTGTCCACCCTGCGGCAGATGAGCCTGCACAGTGAAAGCGTGCGTGTCAGGTTGCTCGTTTGCAGTGTCGTCCTTCGGCATTGCCATGAACGTAGCGTCGGCGTACTGAATGTCCCATTCGTCGAATGTGAGCTGGCGGAAGTACGGCTCGCCGTCGGAGAGCGGACGCGTGGGCGCGGTTATGGCGGTGCCGCCTTGGACACGCGCGAGGGGAATCTCGACATCGCGGTAGCCTGCCATGCTAATGGAGATGCCGCCGTTAAAGTCGTACGCGTCAAGGAGCGTTGCCTCGTCCACGTAGCCTTCTGAAAGCGGCGCGACCTCAAAGATGGCGGTGCCTTCGTCATCGGTCGTGGCGGTGAGCTGCTTGTCTGCGGCATAGCGCGATGTGAGCGTGACCTGGGCACCCGTGATGGGCGTATTCTTGTTGGCGACGTCGACCACGACCACACCAAACATGGTGCGCGAGAGAACGAGCACCCTGAAGGGGTCTTTTTCGTCGGCATGGGCTTCGGTGGGCGCGAACGGCAATATGAAGGCGTTTGCGCTTCCCGGCACGCGCGGCAACATAACGCTCGCCAGCGAGGACGCTCCGGCAACAAGTAACGAACGGCGATCAAGCATCTTTGGCTCCCATCCCGCAGGTATCGGTGGAAATAATCCAATTTTGCGAGAAGGCGCCACGTGGCGGTAGTGCCGTTCGATGGCCAAAATGTCCAATTTGAGCGTGCGAAAGCGTCGGGCCCCCGGGACGCTTTCGATATGCCAGGTAGTCTGGCCGCTAACGCAACATATGCGCGACCAGCTCGGCGCGTGTGCCGATGCCAAGCTTTGCGTATACGCCGGATAGGCGGTTTTTGACGGTGCCCGGCGATACTCCCATATGGCGTGCGATTTCGGCGTTGGTCCAGCCGCGACAGGCGAGCATGGCCATGGTGAATTCCGTGGTCGTTAGATCGTCGGCCACGTCCTCGCCCGAATCGGGGTTGTGGATGCGCCGCCAGCCGTAGCTGAATCGATACGTAATCTCGATGATGCGTGCGAAGTCGTCAGGGTATTGCGTTTTTAGACACGCCTCGATAAGCCCCTGCAAAAGGCCGTGGTGCTCGCCAATGAGTTCGATAAGGCCGTCGGGACGCGCAACGTCCCAAGCGGCTCCGAAGTGTGCCTTTGCGGTGTCGATGTCCTTGAGGCTCATGCAGGCCATGGAAGCCGACAAGTGCAGGAACAGCTCCGAGATGGGGTAACTTCCCTGTTTCATGATCAGGGCGTTTTCCGCCATGCCCAGACTGCGGCCATATTCGCCGCGCAGGTACAGGGCATGCGCCATCACGTAGCTGGCGAACAGGCGCAGGCCTTCGGGCAGATGCGCCGCAAGCGGATAAAACTCTTCGGCAGAATACGGGGAAGACAAGTGCAACAGGACGCTTGCGGCCGAGGCGAACGGGATATGCGTGGCGTGGACGGCGGGTGATTCCTCGTCAGTTGGCGTATCGAGGATGCCCGCAAGACAACGGCGGGCGTCGGCGATACGGTTGAGCGACAGACTGGCGTATCCGCAGATAAAGCATGCGGAATAGCGCAGTGCGGAATCGGTGGCGTCAAGATAGGGACGCGCCGTCTTGGCAGCGAGGGCGGCCTGTCCGCGAAAGTACAGCGCTTCTGCCGTGGCGATGGTGCGTGAATCGGGGTCGGAAATGCCTGCAACCGCAGCGTCAATCTGCCCCGGCACAAAGGCGGTGCACATCAACGGCATGGGAACGCATGGGTAGCCATCGCAGTCCATCTTCCATCTCCCAACAGCTGGCAACAATGCAGCAATTGTACTCCTGTTGCTCGGGACCGGAATTTGTGGGTATCGCCTACGATTATGCCGAACGTATAAAGGAAGAGTCTATTGGCGATGCTCCCAAGGTGGCTACTGAAGCCTAGCTGGCCTCGACATTAGGAAAAATTGCCGCCCCTACAAAAAGCTCTGCCGCAGCGATGGGAAACGCATCTTCTGGGCATTCCGGCGTCTCCAGCCAGCGCTGGACTGCTGCTGTCGCCTGCGCGTTGGCGAGCGAGGCGTGGGGACCGTCCGGCGACCAGCGGTGACGGGCGAGCCCTGCCGCGTGTGTGGGCCTCCATCGGCGTAGACCCATGACCCCCATGGCATCGGAGAAGTCCACCATGGCGTCCAGGACCTTACCGTCCGGCATGTCCAGCCTAGCGGCTCTCTTGATTCCGAGGTCGAAGGGGGCGTTGTGCAAGGCATATGGGGCCGAGTGGAAGTGGATCAAAAGAGCGTTACTTGACGTTTCATGCATAATGCCAACCGTCCCGCGACATCACGTTCGCAGCGCGCAGGGGCCGGAGAACCTTCGCGATGAGAGTTGACGTTTAATACCTTGCATCGTATAGTGTGTATAGCACAGTATATGACGAGAGGAGGTGTGCGGATGGAGGCACAGATGAAGCGCGGCTTCCTGGAGGCCTGCGTGCTCGCGGCCGTCTCCGGCGAGGAGTCCTACGGCTACCAGATCGTGAAGGACGTACCGGCGAGCATGGGGCTCACGGAGTCGACGCTCTACCCGCTGCTCAAGCGCCTGGAGAAGGCCGGGTGCATCACGGCGCGCTCCGCCGAGCACAACGGGCGGCTGCGCCGGTACTACCGCATCACGGACGACGGGCGAGCGCGCATCGAGGAGTTCCTGGCCGAGTGGCCGTCCGTACGGGAGATTTACGCATACGTTGAGGAGGCGCACCATGACGCGCGATGAGTTTCTGGGCCGGTTGGGCGAGCTGCTCGCCTGCCTGCCGGCCGAGCAGGTGGAGGAGACCAAGGCGTTCTATGCGGAGGCCATCGCCGACCGCATGGAGGACGGTATGAGCGAGGAGGAGGCCGTGGCCGCCATGGGCACGCCCGGCGAGGTGGCGGAGGCCACGCTCGACGACCTGCCCGCCGTGCCGCGCGCGATCGCGAGGACGCGCCGGCGCAGCACCGCGCTGCTGTGGGTGCTGGCCATCGTGGGCTCCCCGGTGTGGGTGCCGCTGCTCGCCGCCTTCGCCGCCGTGGCCGTCACGGTCTATATCTGCATCTGGGTGCTGGCGCTCTGCGTGTGGATCCTCGCGGTGGCACTCGGGGGCGTGGGCGTAGTTGGGCTCCTGCTTGCCGTAAGCGGCGTCATCATCGGCCACTTCCCGTACGCCCTCGCCTCGGCGGGCGTGGGGCTCGGCCTCGTCGGCGTGGCGCTCTTCGTTGGTGCTGGCGCTTGGGCAGCCTCAAAACAAATTGCGCGCCTCTCGGCGCTCTGGGCGAGGAAGGCCGCCTCGCCCTTCTGGAAGGGTAAGGGCGAGAAGGGCGGCGCTGCCGCGCATCTCGCGGCGTAGAAAGGAGTGAGTACCATGACCAGTGCGAAGAAGATCTACCTCGCCGTGGCGGGCGGGCTCGTTGCCGCGGGTGTTGTCCTCGCGGGCATTGGCTTTATCGCTTCGGGTTTCGACCCGGCCGTGTTCACAACCCATATAGACACACGCGACAGCACCATCGTGCTCGGCGGCGTCGAGGTGGACGACCCGATGGGCCTCCCCCTCATCGAGCAGCTCGCCAATCTGGGCGAGATCGACACCTCCGGCGTCGCGGATCCCGCCGCGCCCTAGGCGCAGCGAGCCCGGGCGCTCTGCCCGCCAAGCTGCGTAAGCCGGCGAAACCCGAACCTCAACCTCTACGCAACTGGCCCCAAGCCTGCGCCGATTCGCTCTCAGCGCCGCGCGGGGGCCCGTGACGCATGCCCAAAAAGGTACGAGGAGAAAGGAACGCGATGACGACAACCACGCCCTTCCGCCTTCACGGGGCCACGCAGGACCGGAAGCGACTGGGCCGTGCGGTGGGGCTGTGCTTGGATTGGCTACACTGATATGGACAGTTCCGTGAGGGGTGCGAGAGGCGGGACTCTGGGGAGATCTTCGAGGAGGAGTGTCTCGACTGGAAGCGTGGGTTCAGTGGAGCAGGAACCTAATCTCTGTCTCTCTTGCTTTTTTGATTTGTTGAGAAGCCGGCATTTGGGGGCATTTTGGATAGCGAACAGTTCAAACAAGAAGCTGAGAAAATAGAACAAAGCCTGAGTGCCTTGAGAGTCGCCGAGCGCAATGCAGTGATTCCCTTCATGAACGGCGACTTTACCCAATGGGATCTATATCTGGCATCCTCCTCTGAGTATGCGATGAGACTGATAGACGGATTCATCTCCATGCTCGAGTCGAGGAATCTTGTTTGCGTCGCCCAGCTTCTCCGCGCACAGGTTGGAGTCTGCCTGCGGACATTCGCATTATTCGCCGCCGAAGACCAGGATGACTTTCTCAAGCAGGTGTTTCAAGGTGTGCCTGTGAACAAGCTGAAAGATTTCTCGGGTGAGAAGATGTCCGATGGAAGACTTCAAGACTTACTCGAGAAGTTCGATCCAAAGGTAAAAGATGTATACAAGGTGACGTCTGGATTCGTCCACTTCTCCATTGATATTCTGCCGAGCATGGGTGTGCCTGGGGAGGGCTATGAGGTCGAGTTTAATTTTGGAGCCGAGCCCAACGAGAGAAACAATGCGCCTCTCGTGGAATGCGGCAAGGCGTTCTGCCACTATGTCGACCTGCATCTCCAGATGCTCCATAAGGTGATTGCTTCGGATGAATGGTATGCCGATCGATTCCGTATCGATTCCGATGGTCCTGCAGACGAGGCCTCGAAAAGCGAGAAGGTGTAGGTCGAACGCATTGACGCTGCCTTGACAGCATCCCGATATGATAACGAATGGGAGGTTCCCTGCGAAATGTGCGCCTCTGTATATTCTCGCTAGGACGCCCTCGACCGATAAGGCATCGTTGAGTTCAATTTGAGTTCAGCTCGGGTGCCTGAAAATCGCCCAACTCTGATAAAAGGGGAGACGACGGTACACCACGTAGACGAGAGGCTATGGAAGTGCACGATTTGATTATATTGGCGCGCTAAACCGCCCCGCTGCCCAACTTGAACTCCGCTCACGCGTGTATGGGGCTGCGAGAGGTAACGGCCTGCGGCCTCCTTTGTGTGCTCGATGATATCTTCGAGCATGCCGGGCATGGCGGAGACATTCGCTGCAATCCAGCCGTGTTCAAGCGCCGTTTCGGATAGGAGCGAGAGGGGGCTGTCTTGCCCGTTTCCCTTGCACCCGTAAAGATGGTTGACAGTTTGGGGTCTCCCGGGTCTTTAGCTTTTACCGTGCTAGATGCCTCATGGAAACTGTTGGACTTTAATCAGACAGACCCAGCATGTCGTTTTCCTCCATGAGGACATCGGCTAAAACCGCAACACCTATGCTTGTTTAAGCAAACTTCCTGATAGTCGTGGAGCTGCTGTAGCCCGACATGCAGGACATCGCTCGGCTTAAACACCGGATGCCGCATCCGCGAAACGAGTTGCGGTGCACCCTGTTCCAAAAGGCTGCCAAGTACCATGGCGTGAGCGTTGGGGTAGCCATCATTCAGCGTGGATACATCCGGATGCGCATAGATCCAGACGATTCCAACGTTCTCGTATTTCCCGTGCAGGTAATCGAAGAGGGCAGGCGACACCATACAGTTGCCGCCGACGGTCACGACTCTGTCGGGGTTTTCTGCCGCAAGCTTCCTCTGCGCATCCTGAATCCCCGCCAGGACTTCGTCCTCGGCATAGATGCGAACTGCCTCCCATTTCTCATGTCCAAGTTTTGGGACGCGTTTCACAATGTCGAGTGGGACTCCTGGACAGTCGGATCACGTGGTGGCCCCCTTTGAGAGGGTCACGAGCATCACGGTTCCGTTCTCGGAATTTGCTTCGACCTCTACCGTGCCACCGTGAAGCGCTGCAATCTCCCAAACAAGCGCTAGCCCGAGTCCTGCGCCGCCGTATGCCCTGCTGCGGGATTTATCCAGGCGAAAGAACGGTTGGAAGATGCTCTCACGGTACTGCTTGGGTATTCCCGGGCCCTGGTCCTCGACTCGCAGGAACACGTGGCTGTCGTTGTCGCAGATGGAGACGGTAACGCTCGAGTCGGCGCGGCTATAGCGGATGGCGTTTTCGACCAGGTTGAACACCAGCCGATAGAGGAGCGCATCGTTCCCGATTACTAAAGCGTCTCCAGCACAATTGAGGGCTATGCCCTTATTTTCGGCAAGTGGCGCAAGGTCGGTGAGGACCTCTTCGGACAAGGGACCAAGCTCCACATCGTCCTCGCAAGGAACGCTGCGGAGCTCACTCATCTCGAGCAACACCTTGGTCATTCGAGACATGCGCTCGGTTTGTTCTTGTAGCAGGCCGAGCAGCTCGGCTGTTTCGGGTTGCAAACCGGAGTGCTCAGAGATGAATAGTTCAATCTGTGCTTGCATAAGGGCGAGCGGGGTGCGCAGCTCGTGTGCGGCGTTGCCGGTAAACTGACGCTGCGCAGAGAACCCTTCGCCAAGACGGGCGATCATGTCGTTGAAAGAGGCGCTGCATCGCTGTAGCTCGGTGGGCACATCTTCACTGAGTCTGATTTCGCTTAGGTTGTCAGGCTGCACGCGCTCTACCTGGGCGGCAAAAGCCCGTAGCGGTTTGAGTGCACGGCCGCTCACAAAGTATGCCAGCGCGCCGCCAAGGAGTGTGACTCCAGCCGTGATGTACCAGGTTGTCGTGCCAAAAGACTCCTGTGCGTCGTTTACGACGATCGTGACCTTGTCATCGGGGGTCGCTTTCGTTGGGTCGAACGCCTGGGGCGAATCTTCGCCGGTCGCGTTAAGGGCCGAGATGTCACTGCCGATGGCATCCATGTAGCGCATGCCCGTATAGCCGACCAGGCAGTTCGTCAGCACGCATGCTGCACACGTGAGCAGTGCCGTCATAATCGTTATGCGCCATTGCAGCGAAAGCCCTTTCATTCGCCATCCTCCATAACGTAGCCCTCTCCAATCCGATTGCGAATCGGGTCGTATCCCAAAGCGCTGCGTAGCTTTTTGCGGAGTGACGAGATGTGAACGCGGGTTGCGTTGCTAAAGCTGTTCACGCTGCTATCCCAAACGTGCTCGATAAGCTCCTCTTGACTTACCGGACGCCCCTGATTAAGCATCAGGTATTCCAAGATTCCCGTTTCCTTGCGCGTAAGAGATAAAGCCTCGCTGTCCACGGAAGCGATGCGCGCCTTGGTGTCAAAGCTGAGCTTTCCGCAGGTTAATACTATGTCGCTTTGTGCGAAGCGTCTGAGGGTGAGGCTGCGGATCCTTGCCGCAAGCTCGTCCAGATGAAACGGCTTGGTGAGGTAATCGTTGGCGCCGGCGTCGAGTCCGGCGACTTTATCTGATACTTCGCCACGTGCGGACAGAATCAGTACCTTAGTCTCGCAGTCAGTTTTCCTAAGTTCCCTGAGTACGGTCATGCCGTCGATGCGGGGAAGGTTGAGGTCGAGTACCACGAGGTCAAAGACTTCGACGTCCAGTAGGTCGAGCGCCTCCTGTCCGTCGTGACAGCAGTCGACACTGTACGCCAAGTTCCGCAAGCTGCGCGCGATTGCGTCGCACAGCGCCCGCTCGTCCTCGACGATCAAAATACGCATAACAGTCTCCTTGCACATTCCAAATCGCACTTAACACGGATTTTATAGTCGATATGGTCCAATGGTCGCGTAACGAAAGGAGTGGTTGTGTTGTTCAAAGCGGTAAAACCCGTGGTACAGGTCGCTTTGTTGATCGTCGGAATTACCATGGTGTGCTTTGGTGTTATGCGTGGCGAGGCGGATGCCGT
Organism: Collinsella sp.; assembly: GCA_019414515.1. GTDB lineage: Bacteria > Actinomycetota > Coriobacteriia > Coriobacteriales > Coriobacteriaceae > Collinsella. The sequence goes on along the minus strand of DXLX01000043.1, from coordinate 66,175 downwards.
GCTGGCCAAAGCGATTAGGCTGTGCTTGGAGTGTATCGGAATTGGATAAAAGAGAAAACACTGCGTCGCATGTTTTGGTCCGATTTCGCGGATTCATTCAGGCGGCGGCGACGCTGGTCACCAACATTCACCTGCTAAACTTTGCCAAAGGCGGCATCTATCAGGGCGCGGGAAAAACAGTCTGCGTACCTGGACTTAATTGCTATTCGTGCCCCGCGGCATCGGGTGCGTGCCCCATCGGGTCGTTCCAGTCGGTGGTAGGTTCATCCAAGTTCAACTTTTCTTACTACGTCACCGGTACGCTCATTTTGCTCGGCGTGCTGCTGGGACGCTTTGTATGCGGCTTTCTGTGCCCGTTTGGCTGGCTGCAGGAGCTGCTTCACAAGATTCCCGGCAAAAAGCTTTCGACAAAAAAGCTCAAGGCGCTTACGTATATCAAGTACGTCGTGTTGCTGTTTGCCGTGGTGCTGCTACCCGTCTTGGTGGTTAACGACGTGGGCATGGGCGACCCGTTCTTTTGTAAGTACATCTGTCCGCAGGGTGTGCTCGAGGGCGCCATTCCGCTGGCCATTGCCAATGCCGGCATTCGATCTGCGTTGGGACAGCTCTTTACTTGGAAACTTGTCGTTCTCATTGCCGTGGTAGTGCTGAGCGTTTTGTTCTATCGCCCCTTCTGCAAATGGATTTGCCCGCTCGGCGCATTCTATGCGCTGATGAATAGGGTGTCCTTGTTGGGGATTCAGGTCGACGCGTGCAAATGCGTCTCGTGCGGCAAGTGTTCAAGGGTTTGTCAGATGGACGTTGATGTGGTCCGCGCGCCCAATCATGCCGAATGTATCCGGTGCGGAAAGTGCATTGGGGCCTGCCCCGTCGATGCCATCAGCTATCGCTATGGCCTGGATGTGTCGGCGGAAAAGCTTCCCTTGACTGCCGATAAAAAGTAAACAAGCTTCGACAAAACGGAGGAATGACTATGAAGCTTTCTAAGATTGCGGCCCTGTTTATGGTGCCGGTATTGGCCTTGTGCCTTGTGGCATGTTCGGCGCCCGGTGGCAATGCGAGCGAATCTGCGAGCTCCGATCCTAAGATCGCAGAACTCACTGCGCAGAAGCCGGCCAATGCCGACGAGGCCGCCGAGCTGTATGCGAAGCTCATGCAGAAGGAGAACGAGATCTTTTCGAGTGATAACGCGCTGTGGGAAAAGGTATTCAATGCGGCAAATAAAGACTCGGCAATGATTGAGGACGGCAGCAATTACGGCGATTTTCTGCTCAAGACCATCGACGGCGCCAAGGATGAGTTCACGGCGGATGAGCTTAAGACGCTCAAGGCCGGTGCACAGCAGATCAAGGAGATCGAGGACAAGCTCGAGAGCTTGGAGAAGGAGTTCCCCGGCTGTGGAAGCACGCCGAGTGCAGGCGAGAGCGTCGACGCTTCGACCGCTGGCATGACGGCTGGTGCCAATGCTTCGAGCGAGGCGACGAAGTTCCCCAGCTTTACGGGCAAGGACCTGGATGGCAACGACGTGAGCAGCGACGAGCTGTTCTCTAAGAACAAGGTCACCGTCATGAACTTCTGGTTCACCACTTGCAAGCCGTGCGTGGGCGAGCTGGGCGATCTTGAGAAACTGAATCAGGAGCTTGCCGAGAGGGGCGGCCAGGTCGTGGGCGTCAATTCCTTTACGCTCGATGGCAACAAGGGCGAGATTGCAGATGCCAAGGACGTGCTGAGCAAGAAGGGCGTGACATATAAGAACATCTGGTTCAAGTCGGATAGCGAGGCCGGTAAGTTTACGTCAAATCTGTTCTCGTTCCCGACAACGTATGTCATCGATCAGAATGGCAACATCGTAGGGGATCCAATCGTGGGAGCCATCAGCTCCGCTGAGCAGCGCGCAGCGCTCGACAATCTTATCGACCAGGCGATTGCGAATAGCGAGCAGTAGAAAACGCGTAAAGCATGGCGATGATCGCGCACCGCTGTGCGAAGTAGTCCGCTACCTTTCAAGATAAGCTCCACCATATAGAGGTCCCGCTCGGGACCTCTTCTTTTGGGCGCCGTCCCGTTCGTTTTTTGATGCGGTTCCCTACATTCCTCACTGGCGTCGGCAAAAAATGGGGATAGAGTAGGACAAACGCGTCGAATACGAACGGCGGGGGAGAGCGGGCGAGTGCGCCCGCGCGGGAGAGGTTGCCGTCCATGTTGGAGCTCAAAGGAATTTGCAAAAGGTACGTTACCCAGTCGTTTACGCAGGTGGCGCTCGACAGCGTAAGCCTGGCTTTTCGCGATAACGAGTTCGTGGCCATTCTGGGTCCCTCGGGCTCGGGCAAAACTACGATGCTCAACGTTATCGGTGGGCTCGATCATTTCGATTCCGGCGACCTGCTGATCGACGGTATTTCGACCAAGGACTTTCACGATCGCGATTGGGATGCCTACCGCAACAACCGCATCGGCTTTGTGTTCCAAAGCTATAACCTCATTCCGCATCAGACCATTTTGGAAAACGTGGAGCTGGCGCTCACGCTCACGGGCGTGGGGCATGCTGAGCGCCGCCAGCGTGCGCGCGAGGCGTTGGAGAAAGTCGGCCTGGGCGAGCACGTTAACAAGCGCCCGAGCCAACTTTCGGGCGGGCAGATGCAGCGCGTGGCCATCGCCCGCGCCCTGATTAATGATCCCGAGATTGTGCTGGCAGACGAGCCGACCGGCGCTTTGGATTCAACGACATCCGTACAGGTCATGGACCTGCTCAAGGACGTGGCGCGCGACCGCCTGGTCATCATGGTCACGCACAATCCCGAGCTGGCGTACCAATATGCCACGCGCATCGTCAATCTGGCGGACGGCAAGATCACCGACGATTCCGACCCCTTCGATGTTGCCAAGGCCGCGCGTCGCGAGGCAAAGCCTACGCGCAAAACCTCGATGAGCTTTGTGACGGCGCTGGGGCTTTCTGCCCGAAACCTCATGACCAAAAAAGGCCGTACGGCCATGACGGCCTTTGCGGGGTCGATTGGCATTATCGGTATCGCGGCGATCTTGGCGCTCTCCAATGGCGTGAACAACTACATCAAAAAGGTCGAGGAGGATACGCTCTCGAGTTACCCGCTTACGATCTCCAAGCAGGACTACGACCTGTCGTCCATGATGGGCGGACAGGGGGCTGTGGATGATGAGGCGTCCAACGGCGAGGATTTATCCGACGACGGCACCGACGGCAAGGCTCAGGGAACCGATAAGATTCCCGTGGTTACGGCCGTAAAGGATATGTTTGCGAGCGTTAAGTCCAACGACATGACGAGCTTCAAGGCATGGCTTGATGCCGGTGGTGACGGCATCGATAAAGAAGTTAACGCCATTCAGTACGGCTATGGCGTAACGCCGGTTGTCTATCGCGCGGGCAAGGGAGACGAGAGGCCTGTCCGGCTGGTGCCTAATGCCATGACCGAGGCCATGAGCGGCGGCGCGAGCTCGGCGGCAACGGTGAGCATGGAATCCATGGGAACCTCGGTCTTTAACGAGATGATTGACGACCAGAGCCTGCTCGACAGCCAATACGACGTCGTGGCGGGGCATTGGCCTACGTCTGCTAACGAAGCCGTGATGGTGCTTTCGAGTCGCGGCACGGTGGGCGACTACACGCTCTATAGCATCGGTGCGCTGAATATCGATGAGCTCAACGACCTGGTTAACAGTGCTATGACGGCTGACGGCAAGATTGAGACGCCCGAGTCCGGCACCGACTTTACCTACGACGATGCGCTGTCCACGACGTTTAAGGTGTTGTCGCCGGCCGATGCCTATCGTAAAAACGAAGAGACTGGCATGTGGACCGACATGTCTGGTGACGCCGACTTTATGGCCACCAAGGTTGCCGACGGTATCGACGTGCACATTGTGGGCGTGGTACGACCCAACGAGACGGCCAACGCGAGCGCGTTGTCTCCGGGCATTGTCTATACGCATGCACTAACTCGTCAGCTTATGGAGCGCGCCGCCGATTCGCAGATTGTGCGGGAGCAACTCGCCCACCCCGAGACGGATGTCTTTACGGGCAAAACCTTCGACGAACTGCAAGGCGAGGCCAAGCAGGGCGTGGATCTGGGCAGCATGTTCAGTGTGGACGAGGCGGCGCTGAAGAGTGCGTTTTCGTTCGATACATCTGCACTCTCGGGTGCAGCCAGCGGTATGGACCTTTCTGGTATCGATTTGTCCGGGCTGGACATTGACCTTTCGGACGTTGGGAGGGACATCGACTTCAGCGACATCATGGCCAAAGCGCCGGCCCCAGATTTCTCGGGCATCTTTGACGGTCTGGAACTCACGCCCGAGCAAATGCAGCAGGTGGGAACGCTTGCCAACCAGCTGTTTGAGGGCTTTTTGCAGTCTGATCAGTTTAGGGCACTGTCGCCCGAAGAGCTTAAGGATGCGTCAAAGCTCTCTGCCGCATTCTCGACATATCTTGAGAATGATGCCGCAGCCCAACAATGCCTGGCTCAGCTCAAGGCCCTCGGCGGCGATTCCCTGGCAGAGCGTCTCCAGCAGGCGATGACCGACTATGTGCAAAAGCAGCTGGCTCCGTATCTGCAGCAGGCTATGGATCAGGTGATGAAGTCGATCAGCGATCAGATTGCGGCGACGGTGTCAGCTCAGCTCAGGGCAGGCGCAGCAGGGCTCATGGGCCAGATGGCGACGCAGATGTCGTCGAGTTTTGCTAACCTGGCGAGCGCCATGCGCGTGGATGCGAGTGCCTTTGCTCATGCCATCCATTTCAACATGGACGCCGAGGACCTGAGCTCGCTCATGATGAGCTATGCGAAGGCGTCGAAGCTTACCTACGACAACAATCTGACCACGTTGGGTTATGCGGACGAGGCAGATCCCATCTCGGTCAAGATTTTCCCGCGCGACTTTGAGGCCAAGGAGCGCGTACTCGATCACATCGATGCGTACAACAAGCAGGTCAAAGCCGCTGGCCATGATGATCGGGCAATTTCGTACACCGACTACATGGGCATCATCATGGGTTCGGTGACCGACATCGTGAACACCATCAGCTTGGTGCTCATCGCATTCGTGAGCATCAGCTTGGTGGTGAGCTCCATCATGATCGGCATCATCACGTATATCAGCGTGCTGGAGCGTAAAAAGGAGATTGGCATCCTGCGCGCGATCGGCGCGTCGAAGCGCAACGTGGCCAACGTATTCAATGCCGAGACCTTTATTGAGGGGCTTATCGCCGGTGTCTTTGCCATTGTCGTCGTGGTGGCCGTGAGCTTCCCGGTTAATGCCTGGGCGCTTGCTGCCAAACAGGTGCCCAATCTGATGAGCCTGCCCGTGCAGGATGCGCTGGTGCTCATTGCGATTTCTGTGTTGCTAACGGTCGTTGCCGGCCTGCTGCCCGCTCGCAGCGCGTCCAAAAAGGACCCCGTGGAGGCCCTGCGCTCCGAATAGCGTGGCAAAGGAACGGTCCTTTGTCGCATTGAGCGGCTTGTGAATTCGAGGTCTAATACTTTTCCGAGAAGTGAACGAGTGAAAATAGACCCCCGAAGCATCGGCGCTTTTGTGATGCAATTTCCTGCGGTTTTGCCAGTCAAATCCTGCGGTTTTGGCGCCAGAAAATGTCGATGCTTCAGGGGTCCAAAAACGGTCGTTCACTTCTCGGAAAAGTATTAGACCTCGAGATATAGACGATGTTCGCGAGCGGCAATTAGATCGAAAGCCTTTAGTTCTTCTTTGCAGAGAGCATGAGCCTAATTTCCGGATGGGTGTATTCGTCGAATTCTTCTGCGGCCTCGGTGTCAAAGGTGTAGTACGACTTGATAGATTCGTCCTCCGTCTTGATGCTGATTTCTTCATATAGGGAGCCAGCTAAAAATGTCTGTTTAAATTCATCCGACAGGCTGCATGGCGTGAGGAGGCCCGGTGTGGCAACGGAAATGTCCAACCCGTTGAGCGGGGCGCAGAGCGTCGCGATATCCTGCTCGGCGCGGGCGAGGTTGTCTGCGAGGCTTGCCTCGGGGTCGATCTGACTGACGTAATCGACGTCCGTGAGCATGCCGTCTGCATCAAAAGAAAGGTAGACATAGGCAGCTTGAGCGCCAAGGTCATTGTCGCGCAGATAGCCGATAATGCGGTAGCCGTAGTCGTGATACGACTCGTATGGGTCGTCTGCCGCGACGCGTTCGCACACGGGCTCCAAGGCATCTTGCGCGATGGCGAGCTGCTCGGCGGCTGCAGCCTTTCTTGCCTGAAGCTCGTTATTTCCCTGGACAAACTGCGGGATGTAGACGCCAAGCAGCACAATGGCGGGCACTGCGATGAGCACGATAATCTGTTTCTTGGCGCTCGGAATCACAACGCCGTATGCGGCCGCCATGGCCTCGGCATTGCTCGAGGTTTCGGCCAGCACGTCTGCCGCCGTGGCGACTGCCCCTACGGCGCCGGCGACCTCCGCGGCGCCGCCCAGGTTGCGCGCGAGATCGTTATCACTGTTCTTGAGCAGGTGGCCGGCAGCTTGCGTGGCGAGCACACCGGCGACCTCCGCGGAGCGGTCTTTGTTGGTCTGGGCCACCGCAAGCCTGCCCTGCAGCTCCTTCCACTGTTTGCCCTGCATTCCAAAGCGCGGCGCAAGAGCGCAATAGCAAAAGATGGCGAGTTCGATTGCGGTGAGTGCGATGGCGGTATATATGCCCGCGGGTTGGAATTCCTTTTGATGGAACGCGATATCGTTGATCATTTGGAGCGGCAACATCAATAGGCATGCTACGAACGACATGACGAGTGCGGTCGCTGCGATTTTGGGGTATGTGCAGTACCGCTGGATGCGTTTCTTTTCTTGCTCGGTGAGCTGCTGCATGGGGCCTCGACTCTCATCGTTTTTCGGGGGCGATGCGCACACGCTCTTGAGTATAGATGAGTGGAGGATGTCTGTTGTTCATACATGGCGGTCAACAGCGTGCTGTTGGTGCTCGCTTGATCGTGGGCGCCATTCACCTTCGTTGCACAGCGACGACTGGTTGGCTGGTTGGCGTCAAGTAACCGCCTCCGCCTTGTGGGCCGCCTCAAGGACAAGGCATAATGCATGTGACAAAGGGGCAGTCCCTTTGCCGCATTGATCTGAGAGTAGATGTTGATGATTCTATCGTTGGCCCCCATGGAGGGGATTACCGGGCATGTGTTCCGTCGCGTGCATGCGGAGTGCTTCGGCGCACTCGATTGCTATTACACGCCGTTTTTGCCGCCGCCGCGGGTGGGCAACCGCTTTGGCGGCAAGGCGTTTAAGGAGATCGATCCTGCCAATAACCAGGGGCTTAACGTAGTGCCTCAGCTGATGTCCAAGAACGCGGACGAGTTTGTGTGGGCGGCACAGGTGCTCGCCGACATGGGCTATCGCGAGGTCAATCTCAACTTGGGTTGCCCCTCGGGGACGGTTGTCGCCAAGGGCAAGGGCTCGGGTTTCTTGCGTAATCTCGACGAACTTGAGGTGTTCTTGAGCGACGTGTGCGAACGCTCGCCGTTGCCGGTATCGGTCAAGACCAGGCTGGGGCTGGAGAGCGATGACGAGTATGAGCGCGTGCTCGATCTGTATTGCCGCATACCGTTGGCAGAGCTGATCGTGCACCCGCGCGTGCAAAAGGACCGCTATACGGGCTCGCCGCGCAAAGAGTTTTACGGCGAGACGCTGGAGCGTGCGCCGTTTCCCGTGGCCTATAACGGCGACATTTTCGATCTTGAGGATATGGATGCGCTGGTGGAGGCCTATCCCGGCACGCGCCATGTGATGCTGGGACGCGGCCTGCTTGCGAACCCCGCTCTGGCTCGCATGGTCAACGGCGGTCCCGCTGCCACGGTAGCCGAACTGCAGCGTTTCCACGACACGCTGTTTGCGGCCTATGCAGAAGAGATTGGCGGTAACGCGGTCTTTCGTATGAAGGAGTGGTGGTTCTACGCCAAGTGCGCTTTCGCCGACCCCACTACCGTTCACAAGCTCGTACGTAAGACTAAAAAGGTCGACGAATACCGCGCCGCCGTCGAGCGCGTCTTTCGCGAGCAGCCGCTTGCACCCATAGCCCGCTTCCACGGCTAGTTGGTCGTTGGGGACGTTCTTTAACGACTAGTCATTTAAGAACGTCCCCAATGACTACCCCCAATGACTATGTTGCAAAAGCTGTACGTCAGCATCCAAAGATGTCGAAAAATGTCGACTTTGGATGCTGGTGTACATGTTTGGGTGTGGTGGGTAACTAGGCAATCATTGCATCGAGCATGATGAGCTCCCTGAGTCGCTCCGTGCGTGTTTGCCCATGGCGCTTCGCCTTCTCGTCAAACGCTTCAAGAACCGACTCACCCACACGTGCCGATAAAACAGCGCTTGGCTCATCGGAGATCGACGGCCTTCCCAGCTTGATGGTGCGACCCTTCGGCCACTCATCTTTTTCGTATGCCTCCGCGGCTTTCTCCAACTCTCCGGGAGCAAACTCCATCATCTTTTCGAGCTGCTTAGCGTCCATAGCGTCTCCTATCGATCGACATAATGTCGAGCGCTGGTTCTCGGATTCCCTTTTTTGTATACAGTTTTGTAGACAAAAATACAAGCAGTTTATCGGGCTAATTAGCTTGTTTTGATCCGCCTGCTCGATAGGAAATGAGCATTGACGGCTTCGATACTCCTTTGCTTTTCAGCTTGGAATTTGGATGCTCGTTGAACTTCCGGAGGGGAGCGTTTTATTAAGCTATCGAGATTCTGGGCAGGAGCTCTCACCGGTCTTCGATAGTGGGACCAGCTTAATTCGCGACACAGTGTGTCGCGAATTGGAGTAGTCGTTGGGTGTCCTTCAATGGCTAGTCATACAAGAACGTCCAAGTGCCGGATTTTGTCATTTAGTGTCGTTCTCAGGGACTATTCTGGAGGGTCGTGGTCAAAAAAGGGCAAATATGAGTACTGTTGCAATTATGGTTGCATTTATTTTGCTATAAATAGTAGCTCCTGATGAGATTTGTTCCCATTAAGAGCTACGTTTATTGAACATATGAGGAGAAATAACGTCGTCTGCGGACGAGTGGAACGTTGAATAGTTCCTGAAATGATCAAAATTGCTGCTACTAAACAGGTAGCAGTACTCATATTTGCCCTTTTTTGACCATTGCTCCCTCGGAAACTCTTTCCCGAGGCATCAAACAGCCATAATCCAAAGGTCGCCTCAAACAATTAGCCGGTTAAGAGCGTCCATGGCTACCCAAAAGTTGTACGCCAGCATCCAAAGATGTCGAAAAATGTCGACTTTGGATGCTGGTGTACATGTTTGGGTCGTATAGGTTGGGGCGAGCCGGTCGCAACGCGAGCGTTAGAGTAGGTTCTCCTGTACCCACGCGATGATGTCGCTCGACTCGTAGAGTGGCTTGCCGTCGATGAACAGGCAGGGAACCTGGCGTTTTCCGCCGACGGCGATGAGCGTCTGCTCGGCATCGGGGTCGGTCGAGATGTTGCGCTCAGGGATGGTCACGCCGTTATCGGCCAGAAAGCGCTTGACCTTTATGCAATACGGGCAGCCGGTCATAACGTACAGCGCGAGCTCATGATCAGTAGCCATAGGTCTCCAATCGGTTGAGGTTTTGATTGAAATACCCAAAGCTGCCGCGGTCTATGCGTGCGCCAACGACGACTCGATCGCCTGGACCAGAAACGCCGTGGCTCCGGTGCCGCAGGGCTTGTCGTAGTAGTCAACAAAGCGCTGGTCGGCAAGATAGCCGTGGGCGAGGCCCAGGTACGCTTCGTTCTGGGGTTCGCGTCCCCAGTTGAGACCAATCCAACGACGATGCATCGCGACAAGCATGCGAGCCTCGCTTCCATCCGCATCGCCGTCGCCCATGGCAATCGAGAGTTGACCCAGAATAGCGCGTTCAAGTTCCTTCATGTCGTTCCATGTATGAGGATCCATGTCCAGTAACGTTTCGTTTGCTGCATCGATAGCCTCATCGCCATAGCGCGCCCGCGCCTCGGCACCGTAGCGCTCCTCTTTTTCCTGCACGGTGCGCCAGCGCTCCAGTTGCGGCAGGACGGCACCCATGAGCGAGACGGCTTCGTCGAGCGACATGCCGGTGTTTTGCGCCAGCCGCGGGGCACAATCCTCGATCATCGCCTCCATGGTGGTGTCGTAGGTGTACTTGCCGTGGTCGTAGCACCACTTGCAGTAATGGTCGGTCGTGGCGCCCGCAGCATCGGTACCGCAGTCGTCGGGCGTGAGTATCATGCCGCAGCTCTGGCAATAATGCTCGGGCATTTCGAGCAGGTGGGGCAGCGGCTCTCCGGTTACGGCGGCAATGAGCTTCATCATGTCGATACCCGGGGTGACTTCGCCGCGCTCCCAACGGCTGACGGCTTGGCGTGTGACGAAGAGCTTGGCGGCGAGCTGCTCCTGGGTAAGGTGATGGGCGCGACGGATGGCAATGAGCTTTTCTGCAAAGGCCATAGCGGCTCCTTTCTGCTGGTTGGCGGCTTAAGTATACGCGGCGGCCGGCTCCCCTCCAAGCAACCGTTGGTTGCACGACGGGGGCCGCGACAAAGAATTGCGCGCAACGCCCCACGCCTCCATGCCGTACAATGGCCGGCATGGAACCTATTGCACACATACATACCGACCTGCCGCAGAAGTTCGGCATTCCGCGCAACAGCTTTTTGGCACCTGATCTGCAGGGATGCATCGTTTTTGAGCCGGAATTTGCCTCCAATGCAGCGGTTGAGGGTCTGGACTCCTTCTCTCACCTATGGCTGCTGTGGCGTTTTGAAAACGGAACGCCCGGCGGCACGGCTAAGGACATAGCTGCCGATGCCAAGTCGCAGGACAGGTCCGGAACCAACGCAAAATGGTCGAAAACCGTGCGCCCGCCGCGTCTGGGCGGAGTCGAGCGCGTGGGCGTCTTTGCCACGCGCAGCCCGTTTCGCCCTAATCCCATCGGTCTCACCTGCGTCAAGCTCGATCGTGTCGAGTTCACCGACGATGGCCCCATCATCCATGTATTGGGGGCCGACCTGCGTGACGGCACGCCCATCTACGACATTAAGCCCTACATCCCGTTTGCGGATTGCCACTCGGATGCGACCGGCGGCTGGATTGAGGATGCTCCGTGGCAAGAGCTCGATGTTGAGTTTCCGCAAGCGCTGCAGGATATGGTCCCGCCCGCAAAGATTTCTGGCTTGGTCGAGGTTCTACGCCAAGATCCGCGCCGCGCGGGCAGCAAGCACGAGCCAAACCGCGTCTATCATCTGGCCTACGCCGGGCTCGACATATCGTTTACGGTCGACGAAACCCAGCTAACCGTAGTCGCCGTCAACGACGCGCAAGACTAACCAGCCATTCGTCCGCACCCGTCAAATTAAGCGCCAAACTCCGCGCCAAAACCGCCCACGCTGGTGGACAATAACGCCTACCAAAACAATCACTTTGCACGGGAGCTCAGCATGAAATACGACTTTAGCTCGCTTATCGACCGCCACGGCATGGACTCCATCGCCGTTGACTCTTGGGGTGAGATCCCCGGTATGGCTCCGAACGCACCCGACGAGGGCTTCGACCGCATTCCCATGTGGGTGGCCGACATGAATTTTGCCACGGTGCCCACGGTCCAGGAGCACATCATTCAGCGTGCCCAGCACCCCATGTTTGGCTATTTCAATCCGCGCCCCGAGTACTTCGACCGCATCATCGAATGGCAGGGCCGCCGCAATGGCGTCGAGGGCCTGCGCCCTGAACATATTGGCTACGAAAACGGCGTGCTGGGCGGGGTCGTGTCGACGTTGCGCGCGTATGTCCAGCCGGGCGATGCGGTGCTGGTCCATAGCCCCACCTACATTGGTTTTACCAAGTCTATCGAAGCCGCGGGTTATCGTATTGTCCACAGCCCGCTTAAACTTGACGACCAGGGCGTGTGGCGCATGGACTTTGAGGACATGGAGCGCAAACTCGCCCAAAACCACATCCATGCCGCGGTGTTCTGCTCGCCGCACAATCCCTGCGGCCGCGTATGGGAGCGCGACGAGATTGAGCGCGCCATGGACATCTATCGCCAGCACGATTGCGTGGTGATCTCGGACGAGATTTGGTCCGATATCATCCTGCCGGGACACAAGCATATCCCGACGCAGTCGGTGAGCGAGGATGCTCGCATGCGCACGGTCGCCCTCTATGCGCCGAGCAAGACGTTTAACCTGGCGGGTCTGGTCGGCAGCTACCACATCATCTACAACGAGACGCTGCGCGACCGCGTGTGCGCCGTGTCCAACAAGACTCACTACAACGAGATGAACGTCCTCTCCATGCATGCGCTTATCGGTGCCTACCAGCCGCAAGGCTACGAGTGGGTGGACGAGCTCAACCAGGTGCTTGCCGGCAATATCGAGTACTTCTGCAATTACGTGGACGAGCATTTTGAGGGCGTGTCTTATTCGCGTCCGCAGGGCACGTACATGGTGTTTGTTGACTGCGCCGAGTGGTGCCGCGAGCATGGCCGCGATATTCAGTGGCTGCTCGACGAGGGGGCGCGCGTGGGCGTGGGATATCAGGACGGCCGCCCGTTCCACGGGCCCTGCCACATTCGCGTGAATCTGGCGCTGCCGCTTTCGCGCGTAAGGGAAGCGTGCGACCGCCTGGACCGCTACGTTTTTAATGCACGGTAAGCGTGTGCTGCATGCGGGGCCTTCTACCAAGTCGGCTGGAAGGCCCCGCATGGTAAAACGTCTGTAACCATTGGGCACTCGCGTGGTTTTGTTTGCTATTATCTTTAACCATTTCAGTCTGTAAACAGGATCGTCTGGAGCTCGATGAAAAGGCCCCGTCGCTCGGTTGTCATATCGTTGTTTGTTGCGCTTGCAGTAGCGTGTGCCTTTGTCGTAGCGATAGCCGGCCGCTCCGAGTCGAATGGCAGGGCCTCGACGTCTGCATTAGAAGGTCTGGACGCCTCGCAAGTTAAAGACGACAACCTTAAGACGCTCAACGTCGGCAGCGACCTCTATCCACCATTTGTGTATACCGACGAGTACGGCGATATCGTTGGCCTGGACGTCGAGATATTAACCGAGGCTTTGGCCCGCATTGGTTACAAGCCAAAATACCAGTTGATCGATTGGGAAAAGAAGAAGGAACTGCTGGCGAACGGCGAGCTCGATTGTGTCATGGGCAGCTTTAGCATGACGGGTCGCGAAAACGAGTATCGTTGGGCTGGCCCGTACCTTGCGAGCCGCCAGGTGGTCGCGGTCGATCCCCAGAGCGATATCTACACGCTTGCCGATCTTGAGGATAAGATCGTGGCGGTTCAGTTCACCACCAAGCCCGAGGGCATTTTGCTCAATCGCGCAAATGAAAACGTTCCGCAGATCAAGGAACTCTACTGCTTTTCGGACCGTTCATGCCTGAACCCCGCGCTCGCCGAGGGCCTGGTCGATGCCATCGCCGCGCATGAGTCCTTGCTGCTCACCTACGAAAAGGACTATGGTGTGACGTATCGTATTCTGGATGAGCCGCTGCTAGAGGTTGGTTTGGGCACCGCTTTCGATATCAACGATACGCGCGGCATCGACGTCAAGCTCACTCATGCCTACCAAGAAATGCTTGCCGATGGCACCATGGAACGCCTAGTGTCAAAGTACTTTGATGACCCTTCGCCATTTTTGAATATGGAGGGCCTGTCATGATCGATGCGCCCGACCACGCCGCTCAGGAGCGGGGCAATCGTTCGGCAGGGGCATGGCTCCTTGTCGCTCTGCTGGGGATAGCGCTCTCGGTTGCTGCCGGCATGATGAGCTACGGTTACACGACGGCCCAAGCCGAGCAGCGCTTTGCCGACGTTGTCGATTACGTGGCGACGCAGAGCCTTTCCTACGATGCATTCAACAGCGCCTATACGACCAAAAACCTGATTCGCGTTATGGAGATTGCCGGAGAGGCTGCTCGCGATATGGAGCGCGACGGTTCGGTGGATAACGCCATGCTGGAGCAATACGCCGACCAGTTCAACGTGAGCGCGCTGATTGTGACGGATGCATCGGGCAATTTGGTGTCCGAGTCCTCGACGGGCGATGTGGGCTACGGGTCGCTCGCTACGTATCTCAAGGAAGCGCCCGTGCTGGAGGTGGCAACTCATCCGCTTAAGTCCTATACCGCCCGCATTACGCTTTCGGATGATTCGGTTGCAGACATTGGTTGCGTGACCCGGCGGGATGACGAGGGCATCGTTGTTGCGGTAAGGCATCAGAGCGCGAAGGCAGTTGCAAGCAATACGCTCAAACTGCAGAGCCTGCTCGGTGGTTATGAGACCATCGACAGTGGCAATATCGTGATCGAAAGCGATGGCAAGGTCGTTGCGACCAATGTCGTTGAACCCACCATATTGGGCGTATTCGATCTGCCTGCAACGGATGTCTTTATTGTCGACGGTATTAAGGATCGATGCCTGCCCGGCAAAGTCCGACTGGTCAACGCCAACGGCGAGTGGTATTTGGGCACATTTGGAAAAGCGCGCGGGTTCTACGTGTACACCTATGCCTCGGCGCGGCGCTACTTTGAGGTCGTCGCGGCTGTTGCTGCCGGCATGCTGGCGCTCTACAGCGGTTTTATAGCCGTTGTTGTGATGGTGCGTCGCCGCGCTGATCGCCGACGTTTGACGGACTTGCTGCAGCAGGAGCGCGACTATGGCGACAAGCTGGCAAAGGCGGCGCGTGAGGCCTCGTCTGCCAACTCGGCAAAGACAGAGTTTCTGCGTCGCATGAGCCACGATCTGCGCACGCCCATCAACGGCATTCGCGGCATGGTCGAGGTTGGCGATGCCAATGCGGACGATCTGCAAAAGCAGACTGAGTGCCGCTCGAAAATCTGGACGGCATCGGGACTGCTGCTCGACCTTGCCAACGAGGCACTCGATATGAGTCGCCTGGAGAGCGGGCAGGTCGACCTGAACCTCGTACCCACAAACTTGGCGACCCTCAACCACGAGGTGCGCGATATTCTGGAGCGCCAGGCCGAGGAGCGTCTGGTGACAATTATCTGCGACCAGCAGACGCTTAATCATCCCTATGCGCGGGTGAGCGTGACGCACCTCAAGCGCCTGTTGCTCAATATTGCCGGCAATGCCGTCAAGTACAACCGCCAGGGCGGCTACGTTCGCCTGGTGTGCCGCGAGGTGGAGCCAGCGGATGGCGTCCCCGTCTATGAATACACGATCGCCGACAACGGTATTGGCATGAGCGAGGAGTTCCAGCAGCACCTCTATGAGCCATTTTGCCGCGAGGAGCAACAGGTGGAAGGCGCTTCATCGGGAACTGGCCTGGGTGCGCCTATTGCAAAACAGTTGGTCGAGCTTATGGGCGGAACCATGAGCTTTACGAGCGTCTTGGGGCAGGGGACGACGTTTACCATCCGCCTGCCGTTCGAGAAGTGCGACCGCTCCGAGATTCCTCAGACAGTTCGCGTGGAGGCGGACGATGGCGATGCGCTCCAGGGCTTGCGTGTTTTGCTCGTAGAGGATAACGATCTGAATGCCGAGATCGCGCAGTTTACGCTCGGCCGTGCCGGTGCCGTCGTGACGCATGCCAAGGATGGTGAGTCTGCCGTTGAGGCGTTTGCCGCAAGCGCACCGCACGAGTACGACGTGGTGTTGATGGACATCATGATGCCCGGCATCGATGGCCTTGAGACCACGCGTCGAATTCGAGCACTCGATCGCGAGGATGCCGCGACCACGCCGATTATCGCCGTGAGCGCCAACGCCTTTGCCGACGACCGCAGGCTTTCGCGTGAGGCAGGCATGGACGCGCACCTGAGTAAACCCGTGAGCTCGCAGGAGCTCGTTGAGGCGCTTGCGCACATGGCCGCCGACGCTTCATAAGCATATGGCCCGGTTCCAAGGTGGGTCGGAACCGGGCCATATTGCTATTGATGAGACCTGCTGAGGGGCTTACTTTTCCTGAATCTGCTTACCGCAGAGATGCTCAATCGTAATCTCGTAGAGCTGGACGCCCTTGATGTCTTTGGCGATTTCCTCTTCGACTTCCTCGGCGGAAGGGTAGTACTTAAGGGCGAGCTGGCGGACTTTGTCTTCGATAAACGCGGGAGTGTCATTCGCCAAGCGACAGCGGCCAAAGACCACGGTGCTCATAACGTAGGGAGCCCAGTCGCCGTCCTGGTACCACTCGTTTCCGTAAACGGTAAAGCAGACCTTGTCATCGCGCTTGAGTGCGTCGACCTTGTGGCCAGCCTTGGCGCCATGGAAATAAATCTTGTCGTGCTCGGCGTCAAAGAAGTAGTTGACGGGAATGGCGTACGGGTAGCCATCGTCGCCGTTGACGGCAAAGACGCCGCGCTTGCAGGTAGCGAGCAGTTCGCGCGCTTCCTCGTCAGTGATGGCGCGTTTCTTTCGACGTAAGGGCCTAAACATCGTTGGCTTCCTTTCTACTGGGCATGGTTGTTGAGCACAAACTATAGCGAAACGGATCCGTTTTTCTTGATGCGGGCGAGTATGTTTTTGAGCTTGTTAAAGTCGAGCGGTTTGGGCAGATGGGCGTTCATGCCGGCGTCGTGTGCTGCCTTGGCGTCTTCGGCAAAGGCATTGGCGGTGAGCGCGATGATGGGGATATCGGCTGCATCGACCTTCTCGCTCAGACGAATCGCGCGGGTTGCCTCGTAACCGTCCATGTCCGGCATCATAATGTCCATCAGGATCGCATCGAAGCTGCCGGCGGGATGAGACAGGTACAGATCGACGACTTCGTTGCCGTTGACGGCGCGGGTGACCACGACGCCCTCGGATTCTAGCAGCGTCTGGGCAATCTCGGCATTCAATTCGTTGTCTTCGGCGAGCAGCACGTTCATGTCGGCGAGTGAGCAGTCGAGCGCCCTCTCGACCGTATTCGCCCGCGTCCGGGGGTTCTTGTCGATATCGAGCGGAATTTCCACGTAGAACGTGGTGCCCACATGGAGTTCGCTGGTGACTTCGATGGTGCCGCCCATCAGTTCAATAAGCGACTTGACGATTGGCATGCCCATGCCGGTTCCTTGGAACTTGCTGCGCGCATCGTCACCTTCTTGGGCAAACGGCTCATAGATATGCTTTAAAAACTCGGGAGCCATGCCAATGCCGGTATCCGAAACGCTAAAGCAAAAGAGCGCGCGCCCGTTATCGAGTGGCTTGGTCTTTGAGCTAAAGGTGACGGAGCCGCCGTGCTTGTTGTACTTAATGCTGTTGTCTAACAGGTTGATCATGATCTGTCGGATATGGGTGGGACTGCCGATCATGTATGGCCCCGTGGCGTACGGCAGACTATTGTCCTGCATTGTGATGCCGTTACTGGACGCGCGGAGCTTGCACAGCACTAGCGTATCGTCACAGAGCTCTTTGAGGTTAAAAGGCGCATGCTCCAGTGTTAGCTTGCGGTCTTCGATTTTGCCCATCTCGAGGATGTCGTTGATCAGCGAGAGCAGGTGATTGGCGGCAACGCGCGCCTTGGCACGGCTCTCGCGGGCGACTTGCATATCGCCTTCCTTCAATTCCTCGATCTCGATAAGGCCTAGGATACCGTTGAGCGGCGTACGGATGTCGTGGCTCATGCGCGTGAGGAATGCCGTCTTAGCGGCGTTGGCAGCATCGGCTTTTTTGCGCTCGGTTCGAGCGCGCACGAGCGCCCAGATGAGCAGGACGATGCCGACCGACAACATACCGATGAGGGTAGCTGCAATGGCGGTGCGGTTGCGATAAAGGAATTGAAGCGTGTTGGATTCCTGGGCCGTGTACGACGTGGAGGAGAAATTGCTTGCGGAGAGCGATTCTCCGGCATTGATGATGCCCTTGTTGATGATTCCCAACAGCTCGGGTTTTCCGCGCGAAATCCAGCACGAGAGCTCACAGGTGTCAGGGAGCTCGGTCGTCTCGCAGTCCTCGAGATCGTAACGGTCACCGATGGTTTTTACGCGTGAACTGGGAGCGACGATGCAGTGCGCCGTTCCCTTCCTGAGGGTGTCGAACGCTTCATCGTCGGATTGGTATTCGGTTACGGTCGCTGTGGGGAACAGACTTTCAAGTGCATTTTTGTTGACAAACGATGATTTGGTACAGGCGATGTTCTGAAGGTTTTTGTTCAGGTTGCTGCCGGTGTGGATAGCGGTGAGGGATATGGTTCCCAACGATACCGACTGCACAACGCCTGTTTGCTCGGCAAACCAGTAATCTCGGTATACCGCAGCGCAACGTCTATGCTTTCCTTTGACAGGGCCTTTGACATCATCTTGTAGCTATCAAAGGCGACGGTTTTGACCGTAATGCCAAATTTATCGTGTAGCGTCGTCGCAAGCGATGCGAGCGAGCCTTCCATTTCGCCGTCTTCGTTCTCGTTGCAGTAGGGGAGTTTGCCCGCAATGTAGCCGAGCGTGATGGTGTTGTCATTTGCTTTGAGCCAGGAACGTTCGGGTCCGTTGAGCGATGATGAGCCGCTGTTTTGGGTCGAGTAGTGAGATTTTACTTCGTCGTTATAGCGTGGGTTGACGCGGGCGATTGCCGTCATGGCAGCATTGATGTCGTCCATCAGGTCGGGGCGGCTTTTGGGAACGGCAAAGTAGTAGTCGTTCGAACCAATGTAGAACATGGGGGAGGCATTGGGCGACGAGATTGTGTCGTTCATGATGACGGCATCGACTTCGTCGTTTGCGAGCGCGTCAAAGAGATCGGATCCTCCGTCATACTCCTTGTATGTGCAGGCGATTCCTTCGCTGGCGAGCCATTGCTGGCCAACGAAGGTTTGCATGACGTCGGGGTTGCAACCGATAGTGAGACCCTGGAGTGCTTGAGGGTCACCCTTTGCAAGGTCGTCACGGTCGGGCCTGGCGTAGATGTAGTAGCGCTCGGTGCCCTCGGGGTTCGAGGAAAAGAGCAGCTTTTGGGCACGTTCCTCGGAGTAGGAGATGTTGGGCATGAGGTCGATCTCGCCTGCCTCGAGCATGTCCATAAGCTCGGTGAAGGTGCCGGAGACGTATTCGTACCGCCAGCCGGACGTGTAGTACGACAGGGTCTGGAGGTACTCGTAACCCCATCCCGAGAGACGCTCGCCGGGGGTGCCGTCCTGGAAGCCCTCGTTGCTGACGAGCCAGCCGACGCGGACCGTCTTGACTTGCTGATCGGTATTGGCGGCATAGGCGGGGGCGGGCATGATGGTGCTCAGTACGACGAGCGCGGCAAGCGCGACGGCCAGGGTGCGATATATAACTGAACGAAGGACAGTGGCAGCTCTCACATGCAATCCTAACGAATCGAGACATTACCGCATAAGGATACCAGCTCAGCCTGCCCAGCCGGCAGCTGCACCGCTAAACGGTCCCGCCCGGCAGTCATCGGGGACGTTCTTAAACGACTAGTCAATGGGGACGTTCTTGTTTGACTAGTCATTTAAGAACGTCCCCAATGACTAGTTCCCAATGACTAGTTTCGTTTGCGGGGGAGGCGTGGGACAATACCGAGCGAACGAGATTGGGCGTCTGGGAAAGGGGTCGCGATGAACAGGTTGAGGACGCTTGCCGATGTGCTGCGACAGGCTGGCTTTGCGCGCATCACGGGCCTGTTTCTAATCTTTTACCTGCTGTGCTCGACTGCCGTCTGGCTGTCCGAGCCCACGTCCCTTACGTTTGGCGACGGTCTCTGGTTTAGCTTTGAGACGGTCTCGACGATCGGCTTTGGCGACATTCCGGCCGAGACACCGGTTGCCCGCGCCATTACCGTCATTCTGAGCATCATCAGCATCTTCTACATCGCCATGCTCACGGGCGTGGCGGTGAACTACTGCAATACGCTTATCAAGATGCGCCAAAAGGACACCATGGCGCGCTTTATGGATGATCTGGAGCATTTGGAAGAGCTCGATCGCGACCAGCTCGCCGATCTGTCGCGCCGTGTGCGCGAGTATCGTCGACGCCAGCGCTAAGACGAACGTCGTGCGCCACAACAAGGGGGACCAAACATGAACATCACCGTCTACCTGGGCGCGAGCGTCGGCAACGACCCGGCGTTTCTGCCCGCAGTGCAAGAACTGGGCAACTGGATTGGCTCCAACGGACACGCGCTGGTATACGGCGGGTCCAAATCGGGCCTGATGGGTGCGCTCGCCGATAGCGTACTTGATGCTGGTGGTCATGTGACGGGCGTGGAGCCGAGCTTTTTTATCGAGGCCGAGTTTCAACATGACGGTATCGACGACCTCATCGTGACGAGTGATATGGCGGAGCGCAAGGCCAAGATGATCGAGCTCGGCGATGCGTTCATTGCCTTTCCCGGTGGCACAGGCACGCTCGAGGAGATTGCCGAGGTCATGTCCGCGGTGTCGTTGGGGCACCTGAGTGCTCCGTGCATCCTGTATAACCTGGACGGTTACTACAACGACCTCAAGGCGCTGCTCGGGCACATGATCGATAAGGGTTTATCGAGCCCGCAGCGCCAGCACGGCATCTACTTTGCCGACGATTTGCGCGAGATTGCCTCGATTATCAACGGATAAGCCTTGAGCCTGCCCTACTATGGCTCCCAATGGTGCCGTTTGCGGCGCAGGTGGTTGGCTCGTTCGGGCAACGCTCGCTCTACAATAAAACGTATCTATGTCGACTTTGACCGCGGGAGGACCCGATGGATAACCTTGCCAAACCCACGAACCGAGCGCTGTTTTTGGTCAGCGTTGCCGTGACCGGTGCACTCGCGGGTGCCGCAGTCTGGCTGTTCTTTTTTGCGATGGAGCACGGTATCGACTATCTATGGACCGAGATTCCACACGCGCTGGGCGTCGCTTCGCCCGAGCTTGCCAGCGGCCCGTTTGGCTTTTTGCCGTACCCGTTTTTTGTCTGCTTGCTGGGCGGCTTGGTGATTGGCCTGTACGAAAAGATGACGGGCGCCAAGACCGATGACCTCAACCAGGTGATGGCTAAGGTTAAGCAAGACGGGCGCTACCCGTACGACAACCTGGGCAAGCTTTCGCTCGCGGCATTGCTGCCGTTGCTGTTTGGCGGAAGTATTGGACCGGAAGCCGGTCTGACCGGCGTCATCGCGGGCCTGTGCAGCTGGGTCGGCGACCGCATGCGTCGCTTTGGCGCCGAGTTTAGGGAGCTCACGTTGCTGGGCACCCAGGCTGCCCTGACGGCGCTCTTTACCGCGCCCGTCTTTGGCTTTGTGGCGCCGCTTGCCGGTAGCACCGACGGCCAGGGTGAAGACGCCGACGATGAGTCCGCGTCCGGCGAGATCACCATCAAGCTGCCCAAGGTGCAAAAGACGGTGGTCTACGGCATTGCGATTGCCGGCGGTCTGGGCACCTACCTGCTGCTTGGCCAACTTGTGGGCGGCGGCATGGGCATGCCCAGATTCGAGTCCGCCGAGGTGGGCAACCTGGAACTTGCCTGGCTCATTCCGCTGGCGCTGGTCGGCACGGTCTGCGGCTGGCTGTACTTTGTCTCCGAGCATGCGAGCGAGGCGCTGTCCCATGCAATAGGGGAGCGTCCTGTCGTCAAGGCCATGCTAGCCGGTCTGGCGCTCGCCATCTGTGGCACGGTCCTGCCCTATACCATGTTTGCCGGCGAGACCCAGGCCGACGTGCTCATGGAAACCTACCTGACCATCCCCGCCGGCGTGCTAATCGCGACCGGTCTTGTCAAAGCCATGCTGACCCCCGCCCTCATCAACTTGGGTTGGCGCGGAGGCCACTTCTTCCCCGTTATCTTCTCGGGCGTAAGCCTGGGCTATGGTCTTGCCATTCTTACCGGTGCCGATCCGGTCTTTTGCGTCGCCGTCTGCACGGCCTCGACGATGGGCGCTGTCATGCGCCAGCCGGTCATGGTCGTGGGCCTGCTGCTCATGTGCTTCCCACTCAAGGGTATCGTCTGCATGATCATCGCCGCAGCCATCGCCGCCGGCGTTCCACTGCCCAAGCCGCTGCGCAATTAGCGCGCTTTTTCACGAGTCAATTCCAGGGGTGCGAGATGATTCTGTACTTTAGCGCGACGGGGAACAGCGATCATGTGGCGCGTCGCATTGCAGCGGCGACAGACGACAAAGTTATGTCGATTGAGCGCTTTGATGCCGAGATCCTTCACCTTGCTGTGATGGAAGGCCCCCGTCGGCTGGGGTTTGTCGCCCCGGTATACGCCTGGGGCTTGCCGACGCCAATGATCGAGTTTTTGAAGACTGTCGACCTATCGGTTGCTGCCGGCACAAAGGGCGGCGAGCGCCCCTATACGTTCTATGTCTCGACATATGGTTCGACGACTGGGCAATCGGCCAAGTTCGCCCGCGATCTGCTACACGAGCGTGGGCTCGAGTTAGATGCGGCGATGAGCGTCAAGATGCCCGATACCTGGACGCCTGTTTTCGACCTGTCTGACCCTCAAAAGGTTGAGGGTATCAATAGGGCTGCCGAGGCGCAGATTGATGCCGTGATCGAGGCGGTGCGGGCGCGCCGCACGGGCAACATGATGCGCCATCGCGTGCCTCTGTTTGCATCGTGCGCGTATCACGCAATTGGGCTGCCGCGCATGCAACAGACGAGCAAGTTTGCTGTCGATGCCGATCGCTGCATCGGCTGCGGCCTGTGTGCCAAGCGCTGCCCCATGACGGCGATTGAGATGCGAGACGGCCTTCCCGTCTGGACAAAGCCGGAGTGCGCAGCCTGCCTTCGTTGCCTGCACTGTTGTCCCAAATTTGCCATCTCGCACGGTAAGCGCACGGCATCCCACGGTCAGTACAGGCATCCCAGGCCAGGTGTGAGGATGTAGCGGCCGCTGGCCGCGCTACTTCCAAACTGCGAGCGCGGCGGTGCCCAGGACGATGAGGGCGAGACCGATGGCGCTGCGTCGTGAGAGTTTTTCGTTGAATGCCAGGCGCGCAAATAGTACCGATACGACAATCGATAGTTTGTCGATCTGCACCACGACACTCACCTGGCCTGCAGCGATGGCATAGTAATAGAGCAGCCACGATGCTCCGGTCGCGATGCCCGATGTTGCGAGAAATGTGAGTTCGCGCCGGTCAGCGTGCGCGACCTGCTCCAGTTTTCCCTTGGCTGCCACGATTGCCCATGCCATAACCAGTACCACACAGGTACGGATTGCCGTGGCCAGGTTGGACTCGACGCCTTCGATGCCAACCTTGGCAAGGATGGACGTGAGCGCCGCGAACGCGGCGGCACCGAGGGCGTAAGCGAGCCAGGTCCGGTCTTGCTGCTGCTCGGGTCCGGCGGACTGCTTCTTCTCGATCATTAAAAATGCGCCGAGGGTGATGACAGCGGTTCCCACGAGCTTAACCGCAAGGTTGCTCGTCTCGCCAAAAAGCACGATGGCGATCAGTGCAGCGAGTACGGTGCTCATCTTGTCGACTGGTACGACCTTATTGACGTCTCCGATGCCCAACGCCTTAAAGTAACAGATCCACGAAGCACCGGTGGCGAGTCCCGAGAGGACGAGAAAGAGCCAGGATCTGGATTCGATGCTGCCAATGGTTCCAATGGATCCAGAAATGCCCGCCATTGCCCAGGCGAAAACGAGCACCACGCAGGTGCGAATGGCCGTCGCGACATCGGAGTCGGTCTGCTTGATGCCGCATTTGGCCAGGATAGATGTGATGCCGGCAAAGAAAGCCGACACAAATGCTGCTGCGACCCACGACACGGGTGAAATGCCTCCCCAAAGAACGACCGCGCCAGATTACGGCGCTCGTCCGATGATATCGTCCCGCCATGAAGCTTTGATATCGCTGTGGTGAGACAGGGGCCATAGTTCGAGAGGGCATTTGGTTAAGGCTCGAATCGAAGATATGCTGTCGGCTTCTCTTTGGTTGCCGAGATCTAAACGGCATGTCGTAAAGGGTGGTAGCGACGTTGTTGCTGCTTCTTCTTATCTAGTAAATGAGGTGGGGTGCCGCCCAAGCCCTTTAGCTGTCGATTACAGGTCGCGTGCTCGATAGACCTTGATGCTGATGGTGCAGCTGATTGCACATAGCGCGAGGGCAAGTGCGGCGATGCCTGCACACAGACAGCCCAGAACGGCAGGGTCGGGATTCGCTCCGGCAATCGACATAAGCCAGTTGCTAATGGGGTTGGAGGAGCTCAGCGTGGCCATGGCAAGGCACCCGAGCAGGGCAAACAGGCCAACGGATAGGCGCAGCGCCTCCATGTGTCCAAGGCGAAAGAACAGCGGCTGCGCCAAAAACACCATCATGAGGGAGATGAGCATCGATGCTGCCGAGGCGATTGCGATTTCAAAGACCGTCTGTCCCGTCGAAGGAATGCCCGCGCTGTTGAAGAGCGGGATGGCGACGATACTCAAAAGCGTAGCTGCACATGCCATGACGGCGGAGAAGACAATAACGCTCAGGTAACGGGCACAAATAATGTCTTTGCGCGAGAGGGGCAGCGTTGCCCGATAACGCTCCCATCCGTTTTGATTGTCGAAGCCGGCCAGCGAGCTCATGACCATGATGGGCGACATGGCACTGACCGCGCAGGCGCCGGCGCTCATGCCGGAATCGCCGTCCGATGCGTTGGCAAGGGTCAGCACGACGAATATGAACAAGCCGACACCCGCAATGCTTGGGGCAAGCGAGCGAACGATGGCGAGCTCGGACATAAAGGCGCGTTTCATTTCGAAGCCCCTTTCAGCATGAGGCGCAGATAGTCATCAATGGTTGCCCGATCGCAGGGAATCTCGGGAAAGGCCTCGAGCGCTTCGCGACGGTTGGGCACGAGCACGTCCACGCTGTAGGTGTGGTGGGCGGCACGGGTGCCTTCGACGCAAGCCATAAGCTCGGTGGCCTGCGCCTGGGTGCAGTGAGCGATGCCGGCGCGGTCGGTAATGTCCTCGCGCGGCAGGTCAAACACAATCGAACCGTTATCGATGCAGATGACGCGGTCGGCGGCGCGATCGAGGTCGGACGTAATGTGGCTCGAGAGCAGCACGCTGCGCTGGCCGTCGGAAACAAAGGCGAGCAGCTCATCCAGCAGTTCCTCGCGTGCCATGGGATCGAGGCCCGCGGTGGCTTCGTCCAAAACGAGCAGCTTGGCCTTGTGGCTGAGCGCGCAGGCAAGTTGCAGCTTCATGCCCATGCCGCGGGAGAGGTCCTTGACCTTTGTCTTGGGGTCGAGGACAAATCGGTCGATGAGGCTGGCGAAGGCGTCGTGGCTCCAGGTGGGGTACGCCGGGCTTACGAGTGCCTCAACTTCGGTCACCTTGAGTGTGGAAGGGAAGGGGCACGTGTCCAGGACAAGGCCGACGCGGGAGTGCAGGTGGCGTTGCGACTCATCGGGCGCGTCGGCGCCACAGCGCTGCCCAAACAGGTGCACCTCGCCGGCATCGAGCTTTATAAGCCCGAGCGCGGCGCGAATGGTCGTTGTCTTGCCGGCGCCGTTTGCGCCTACAAAGCCAACGATCTGGCCGGGCTCCACAGCGAGCGTGACGTCGCGTAGTGAAAAGCGGTCGCTCACACGGCGTGAGATACCTCTGAGTTCTAGCAAATTTTGCATGGTATAGCCTTTCTTGCAGATGGCTACTGCATGGTTTCGGGGGCTACCAGGTCGAGCATCTCGTGCAGCTTGTCGCGCGTGACGCCCAGAGTTTCGGCTTGGCTTGCCGCTTTCGCAAGTAGCTCTTCGATATGGCAGAGCTGGTTTTCGCGCAAGAGCTCCTGGTTGCCCTCGGCGACAAAACAGCCCTTGCCCTGCACGGTGCAGATAAACCCGAGCTGCTCCAGGTCGGCGTAGGCGCGCTTGGTGGTGATGACGCTTACCCCAAGATCGCTCGCGAGTGCACGGATGCTGGGAAGTTTGGCTCCAGCAGCGAGCGTGCCCGAAAGGATTTGAGCTTTGACCTGCGAGGATATCTGTTCGTAGATGGGCTTATCGCTCGAATTGGATAGGATGATGTCCACAGCGGCTCCTTAGCTGTTGGGCTACACGTGTATATAACCGGTAAGCACAGTATATATACACTATGCACAGTTATGCAAGAGCTAAATGTGGAATAGACCATCGGCGCCGCGCTTGCTCCAAAACAATCTCAATCTGTAACATCTGGGTCCGTTTTTGGTCGCCAGCTGTTACAGATTGAGATGTTATTTTCCCGCCTGCCTATTTGTCTCAATCTGTAACAGTAAGAGTCGATTTGCGCGGCTAGATGTTACAGAACGAGACATTGGCCACCCGTCTATCCTTATATCTCAATCTGTAACATCTGGAACCGATTTGGACGGCTACCTGTTACAGATCGAGATCTTTCTGGGACGCCCACCTGTTTGTCTAAATCTGTAACAGGTAGAGGTTCAAAAACCGTCTAGATGTTACAGATCGAGACAAACTACTGCGGAGTGCCGCCATCGACTGCTACCCTAGGCCCCAACTGATGAATTTGTCCTGATAGGCGCCCTAGAGCGGGATTTCGCGGCTACAATAGGGCGGTTACAACGACGTAATGCACTCAATGCAAGAAAGGATCCGCATGGCAAGCCTGTCGGATGAAATCTCGTCGCGCCGCACATTCGCGATCATCAGCCACCCGGACGCCGGTAAGACCACGCTTACCGAGAAGCTGCTGCTCTATACCGGCAGCATCCAGACCGCCGGCTCGGTCAAGGGCAAGAGCTCGGCTAAGCATGCCGTCTCGGACTGGATGGACATCGAGAAGGAGCGCGGCATTTCCGTTACCTCCTCGGTGCTGCAGTTCACCTACAACGGCGCCTGCGTCAACATTCTCGATACCCCCGGCCACCAGGACTTCTCGGAGGATACCTACCGTACGCTTATGGCCGCCGACGCCGCGGTCATGGTTATCGACGGCGCCAAGGGCGTCGAGGCCCAGACCAAAAAGCTCTTTAAGGTCTGTACGCTGCGCCATATTCCCATCTTTACCTTTGTGAACAAGCTCGACCACGAGGCTCGCGACCCCTTTGAGCTCATGGAAGAGATCGAGAACGTCCTGGGCATCAATACGTATCCCATGAACTGGCCGATCGGCAGCGGCCGCAACTTCCGCGGCGTGTTCGACCGCCAGACCCGTCGCGTTATCGCGTTTGAGGGCGACGGCCACGCCAACGCCACCAAGAAGGTCGCCGAGGTCGAGGCCGAGCTGGGCGATCCGTCCATGGACGAGCTCATTGGCGAGGAGAACCATAAGAACCTGATGGACGACATCGAGTTGCTCGATGGCGCCGGTGACGAGCTCGACCTGGATGCCGTGGCCTGCGGCAAGCTGAGCCCGGCGTTCTTTGGCTCGGCGCTCACCAACTTTGGCGTGGAGCCCTTCCTTAAGGAGTTCCTGCGTCTGGCCCCGACGCCGCGCGCCTATACCGATACGCTCACCAGCGAGCCGGTCGCGCCCGCCGAGAACGACTTTAGCGGCTTCGTGTTTAAGATCCAGGCCAACATGGACAAGAACCACCGCGACCGCATTGCCTTCGTGCGCATTTGCTCGGGCAAGTTCGAGCGCGGTATGGACGCCTTCCACATGCAGGGTAACCGCAAGCTCAAGCTGGCGACGGGCACCTCGATGATGGCCGACGACCGCGCCATCGTGGACGAGGCCTATGCGGGCGATATCGTGGGCCTGTTCGACCCGGGTATCTTTAGCATCGGCGACACCGTGTGCTCCGGCAAGCGCCACGTTCAGTATCCGCAGATCCCGACGTTTGCCCCCGAGATGTTCGCTCGCATTACGCAGGTCGACACGCTCAAGCGCAAGCAGTTCGTCAAGGGTATGGAGGAGCTTGCCCAGGAGGGCGCCATCCAGATCTTCCGCGAGCTTGGTGCCGGCATGGAGAGCGTCATCGTGGGCGTGGTCGGCGTACTGCAGTTTGAGGTGCTCGAGCGCCGCCTCAAGGCCGAATATCGTGTTGAGGTTCGTCGCCAGCCGCTGCCCTATACGGACATTCGCTGGATCCAGAACGACCCTGATACCATTGACATTCCGGCTCTTTCGCTCACGCGCGACACCCTGCGCGTCGAGGACATGCGCGGCGGTAAGCTGCTGCTGTTCACGAGCCCGTGGAACGTGGATTGGGCAACTGACCACAACCCCGACCTTATCCTGTCGGAGTTTGGCAACGTAGCCTTTTAACGCACCAGTGCGGTGGCCCTGCGGGGCCGCCGCGCCGATTGCTTGCCTGATGCCGCGTGAGCGGCTATCATACCCACCGTCGTCTCAAGACCGAGACGTTCGAGCAGTTCGGGTCCGATATCCTGCTCGTTAAACCTAAAACCAAAGGAGCACATAATGATCAAGAAGGTCATGGAGGACTACAAGGTCCTGTTGCGGAGCATTCCCGCGGCAACGGTTTCGCTGTTTATCGTGAGCGTTATCATGATGAATCTGCTGGCCAACAAAGAGCTTATCAGCCTGCCGTATCTGGCACTCGACTGCGGCTTTGTGGTGAGCTGGGTCTCGTTTTTGTGCCAGGACATGATCTGCAAGCGCTTTGGCGCCAAGGCATCCATCAAAATCTCTATCCTCGCGTTGGCGGTCAACCTGGCCGTAAGCCTGTGCTTTTGGCTGTGCTCGCTCACGCCCGGCATGTGGGGCGCCTACTATGACACGGGCATGATCGAGGTCAACACTGCCCTTAACGCCACCATCGGCGGCACCTGGTACGTGGTGTTTGGATCTTCGCTCGCCATGCTCGTTTCTGCCGTGGTTAACTCCACGCTCAACCAGTCGCTCGGCCGCATGCTCAAAAAGAATAACTTTGCGAGCTTTGCCTTCCGTTCCTATGTGTCCACGGGTGTTGGCCAGTTTATCGACAACCTGGTCTTTGCCATTGTGGTGAGCCACACGTTCTTTGGTTGGACCTGGGTACAGGTCCTTATGTGTTCGCTGACCGGTGCTGTCGCCGAGCTGCTGTGCGAGGTCTTCCTGAGCCCCGTGGGCTACAAGGTCGTGCGCGGCTGGGAGCGCGAGAATGTGGGCGCCGAGTACCTCGAGCGCCACGCAACCGCCTAAGGAGCAAGTATGCGGGTTTTGATCACGGGCGCTTCGGGCGGTATCGGAGCCGCGTGCGTGCAGCGCTTTTTGGACGAGGGCCACGAGGTCGTGGGCTTTGATCTGCTGCCGGCGGCGATCGAACACGAGCGCTACCGCCATCTGATCGTTGATGTCCGCAAGCCGGACGCGTTTCCGGACGACCTTGAACCCCAGGTAATCGTGAACGTTGCCGGTGTGCAGGATTCGGCCGACGACATCGCCGCCAACCTGTGTGGCACCATCAACGTGACCGAGCGCTACGCCTTTGTGGGGGAGGGGCTTGTCGCCAAGCCGGCGCCGGCTATCGAATCCGTGGTCAATGTGGGGTCGGCGAGCGGACATACGGGATCGGAGTTTCCCGCCTATGCTGCCAGCAAGGGCGGCGTTATCGCCTACACCAAGAACCTTGCAAACCGCCTGGCGCCGCAGGCCATCGCCAACAGTGTGGACCCGGGTGGCGTTATCACGCCGCTCAACCGTTGCGTGATGGAAGACGAACACCTGTGGAGCCAGATTATGGAGCTCACGCCGCTTAAGCGCTGGGCCACCGCCCAAGAAATCGCCGAGTGGATCTACTTTGTGGGCGTGACCAACCGGTTTATGACCGGACAGAGTCTGCTGATCGATGGTGGCGAGGCCGGCCGCACCCAGTTTATCTGGCCCGAGTAACAAAACGCGCCCGATGGCAAGATTGCCGTCGGGCGCGTTTTTGATGTATCGATTTTTAGCCGAGGCAAGTCCAGTTGACGGGGGTCGAGCCGTGCTGTTTGAGTAGCCGATTGGCTGCCGAGAAGGGGCGCGACCCCATAAAGGCGGGGAGTTCTGCCGTGGCACGGTTGGCCGAAAGTGGCGAGGGGTGCGTGGAGGCCAGACAGAACTTGCCGCTTGCCTTGCCCGCGCCGGTCGCGGCGAGCTTGCCCTCAACCATCTGCTGGGCAAAGCGGCCCCATGCCAAAAAGACGACCGGTTGGGGCAGCTGACAGCAGCGTTCGATAACGTAGTCGGTGAGCGTGCTCCAGCCCAGTTTGGCGTGCGAATTCGCGGCATGCTCACGCACGGTGAGCGTAGTGTTGAGGAGCAAGACGCCCTGCTGTGCCCATGGGGTTAGGTCTCCCGTGGCGGGAAAGGGGCAGTCCAGATCGGCTTTGAGTTCCTTATAGATGTTGCGCAGGCTCGGCGGCAACTTGGTTTGCGTCGCGGGGACCGAGAACGATAACCCCATGGCCTGGTTGGGTCCGTGATAGGGATCTTGACCCAAGATGACAACCTTGACCTGGTCGGCCGGCGTGTAGGCGAGGGCATTGAGGATGTCGTCTTGTGCCGGGTAGATGGTCTGCTCGGCACGCAAAAGGGCGATGCGCTCGAGCAGCTGGTTCGTAGTGTCACGTACCGGCTGCGGCGCATCGCCCAACCAGGTTGCTATGTTGCGGTCGCGAGTTGCGGTGTCCATGGGGCTCCTTTGTGGCAGATACTCTGTTGGTATCTATTGTAAAGGCGCACCGGTTGCCTTTATGCCGCGGCTGTATGAAGAGTGGGGTCTACGAGACGCGCTCGGGCGTTCCTGCCATACGAGCCTGTTCATGCGCGCGTAGGCGCGGAAACTCGACGGTTGCCACCATGACGCCGGTGAGGATGAGGGCGGCGCCAAAGAAGGCGATGGGGCTCAGGATCTCGCCGACCAGGAAGAACGAGAAGACAGCGGAGCAGACCGGCTCGAGCGAGAAGGCGAAGCCGGTGGTCTCGGCGGGCACGTGGGGCTGCACGAGCGTTTGGGTGATAAAGCCATAGGCAGAGCAGATGAGTGCGAGTGCGACGACGACGACGATCTCGTTGGGCGTGCTGGGAAGCGTGAAGCCGCCAAAGGCGCACGCGGCGATGCCCGAGAACAGGCCGCCAAAGCCCAGCTGCCAAACACCCAGGGCCAGTGGGTCGACTTCTTCGACAAAGCGCTTGGCTACGATAATGTGGCCGGCATAGATAAAGGCCGAGAGCAGCATGATGATCGCGCCGGGATTCAGGCTGGTAAAGTCGGCGCCCGAGAGCAGCAGCATACCGCAGGTGACGATGGCAGTTCCGATGAGCACCTTGCGCTCGGGGGCGCGACGCAGCAGAGCTGCGTTGGCAAACGGCACGATTACGACCGTCAGGCTCTGCAAAAAGCCGGCGGTTGAGGCGGAGGTGAGGCTGGAGCCCAGGCACATGCAGGTGAGCTCGGTTGCCATGATGGCGCCGATGATGGCGGAGCGAATCATCACGTCACGGTTGATACGCAGCGCGTGCTTGTGGAAGAGCAGCAGACAGGCCACAAAGGCGATGATGCAGCGCAGCGCGACGATGCTCGTGGCGTTCATGCTGTCCATGCCGATCTTCATGAGGGGGTACGAAAAGCCTCATGCGACGGGAACGGAAAATGAGAGCGCGATTGCTTTTTTGCGATCCATGGGACTCCTTTTGTTACAGAACGGTTTCGCAAAAAGGATTCTGCTCCCAGATATGGATGTAGTAAAGCGAATGTATCTTCAGTATGATTAAGAAATACTAATGTTAGAAGAAAAAGCCCTGGCAAAACGTTTTACGGCTATATCGATGTGGAGGCACGATGGCATCGCGGTATCAGATTGTATGTATGGCGGTCGATTGCGGCAGCCTGAAACGTGCCGCCGACGCGCTGGGCTATACGCAAAGCGCGGTGAGCCAGGCCGTCAAGGCGCTCGAGCGCGAGCTGGGCACCACGATTATCGAGCGCGGCAAGCAAGGCGTCTCGCTTACGCGCGACGGCAAACAGTATCTGCCGTATCTGCGCCAAATCGTAACGGCCGAGGCCGAGCTCGAGGGCAAGCGCCAGGAGTTGTTGGGGCTTTCGTCGACCGACATTCGCATTGCGACGTTTACCAACGTGAGTCGTACTGTGTTACCGCGTGTGATCCGCGACTTTGGGGCCCTGCATCCGGGCGTGCACTTTACCCTCAAGCAGGGCGATTACACGCGCAACGCCCAGTGGGTACACGATGGCGTGGTCGACTTTTGCTTTACAGCGCGTGGATTTACCGAGGGGCTCGAGAAACGCGTGGTCTATCACGACAAGCTGGTGGCGCTGTTGCCAGCCGTCCATCCACTGGCGGCAAAGGAAAAGGTGACGCTTGCCGACCTGGCGTCCGAACCGTTTGTGCTGCTGGATGAGGGCGAACAGAGCCTGGTGCTCGATGCATTCGCGGCGCATGGGCTGTCGCCGCACGTGACGAGTGAGGTGACCGACGACTACACCATCATGGCGATGGTGGAGGAGGGCCTGGGCGTGAGCATGCTCTACCGTCGTACTGTAGAGGGCATGCAAGCCGATATTCATGTGCGGCCCATCGTGCATGCCCCCTCGCGCGACGTAGTGGCAGCCTGGCGCAGCTGGGATACCATGCCTATCGCCACGAGGCGCTTTATCGACTATATGAGCTCGCATATCGTCAATTAATGACTAGCGTGGCGTTGAGTGTGGTGATTAGCGGGCTGTCGCTTTGGCTTGCGTCAGACGGTAGGTGTGTGCCGGATGGCAGAGCAATACCGCCACGACCATAAAGAACGCCGTGGTGCCCAGGCTGATGGGGTAGACCATCATGATGTTCGCAAAGGTGCGGAAGTGCGGGAACACGCAGAACACCCAATAGAAGCGGATGCCGCAGACACAGATCATGGTGATGAGGGCGGGCGTGAGCGAGATACCAAAGCCGCGCAGGTAGCCTGACATGTTTTCGTAGAACATGCTAAAGGCGTACGCCGGGAAGATCGAACACACGCGGATATAGCCGATCGAGACGATGTTGGGATCGCTGTTGAACAGCGATAGGATCTCGCGTCCCAGGCC
Organism: Collinsella sp.; assembly: GCA_019414515.1. Classification (GTDB taxonomy): domain Bacteria; phylum Actinomycetota; class Coriobacteriia; order Coriobacteriales; family Coriobacteriaceae; genus Collinsella. The sequence goes on along the minus strand of DXLX01000043.1, from coordinate 33,310 downwards.
GACAATAACGATGATCGTGGTGAGTGCAACGATACCGCCTTCGACCAGGCAGACCTTGAGCGTCTTGGTGCAGCGGTCGATCTGGCGGGCGCCGTGATTTTGTCCCACAAAGGTGGTGCAAGCCTGGCTAAAGCTGTTGAGCAGGTTGTAGCACACGTACTCCAGGCTCATGGCGGCGCTCGAAGCCGCCATGACCTCGGTGCCCAGGCTGTTGATGGCAGACTGGATGATGATGTTGGCGACGGCAAAGACGGCGCTTTGGATGCCGGCGGGCAGGCCGATCTTGACGATGCGCTTGAGGGCGACGGGGTCTAAGCCTAAGTCGCGTGGGGTGACGCGGACGACGGAGTCGGTCTTGAGCAGGCGGATAAAGAGCGTCGCGGCGCTGACGGTGTAGGCGATGGCGGTGGCGATGGCGACGCCCGCCACACCCCAGTGGAGTACGGGGACAAAGACGAGGTCCAGGCATATGTTGAGGACGGTGGACACGGCAAGCGCCTGCAGCGGCATGCGGGTGATGCCGACGGAGCGGAAGATCGCGGCCTCAAAGTTGTAAAGCAAAATCGAGGGCATGCTCAGCAAAAAGACGCGTAGGTAGAGTGAGGCGAGCGGCATGGTCTCAGCGGGAACGTTGAGCGCGGCGAGCATGGGCTCGGCAAAGATCTCGCCCAGGGCGATGACGACAAAGCCCACGAGCGCCATTAAAATCGAGGTATGGACGGCGCGTTTGACCATGTTCTGATCGTTGCGGCCGATAGCGTTGGCAATGACCACGTTGGAGCCAAGCGACATGCCGATAAACAGGTTGAGCATAAGACTGGTAAGCGGAACATTGGAGCCGACCGCCGCCATGGCGAGGGTTCCCTGGTCGCCTGAGAAGTTACCGATGATGACCGTGGCGATGAGGTTCGATAGCTGCTCCAAGATGCTCGTGGCGGCCACGGGGAAGGCGAACAGGGGAATATTGCGCCACAGCGAGCCGGTGGTCATGTCAATGTGCTTAGATGCGGTGTCTGCCATACGCTCTCAATCTCTAATATGCTCTTTCGTGCTTATTTGCGCAGACGATGATACTCCTAATCGACTAGTCGGCACTTAGGGACGTTCCTTTTCTGCCGGCAGTTGGGGACACTCCTTCAGACTAGTCATTGGGGACGTTCTTAAATGACTAGTCGAACAAGAACGTCCCCAATGACGAGGCGGGGGAGGCGTGCGACAATGGTGGGCGTTGTGTTGTTCGCGCTAAGGAGTTGCCATGTTGTTGTGTCCCGTTTGCCATAAGCCATTGGTGGACGACGAGCGCGGTGCTGCATGCGCGGGCGGACATCGATTTGACCGTGCGCGCGAGGGCTATCTGTATCTGCTGCGCTCGTCCAAGAGCGGCGACTCCATGGGCGATCCCAAGTCGCAGGCGCGCAGCCGTCGTGACTTTCTGAACCGCGGATACTATGCGCCGTTGCGCGACGCAATGGTCGAGCTGGTGCGCGAGCAGGTGTCTGGGCGTGCAACGTCTGCGAATGGCCCCATGACGCTGCTCGATATTTGCTGCGGCGAGGGCTACTACACCAGTGCCATGGGCGCGGTACCGGGCGTGGATGCTTATGGCTTTGACCTGGGTAAAGAGATGGTGCGCCTTGCCGCCAAGCGCGGCGATGCGACCTACTTCGTGGCCAACATGAAGGATATCCCCGTGGCCGATGGTGCCTTCGATATGGTGACCGAGCTCTTTGCCCCCTTTAACGAGCGCGAGTTTGCCCGCGTGCTGGCACCCGAGGGCTTTCTCTACACCGTGGTGCCGGGTGCCCGTCATCTCTTTGGGCTCAAGGAGGTGCTCTACGATACGCCGTACCTTAACGACGAGAAGCTGCCGCAGACCACCGAGCTCGAGTTAATCGGAACGCAGCGGGTGACAGCTTCTATCACCCTCCAGACGCAGGCCGATATCGAGGCAGTGTTCCAGATGACGCCCTACTACTACCGCACGCGCCCTGCCGACAAAGAGCGCCTGGCAAACCTGGAAACCCTTCAGACCGATATCGACTTCATCATCGCCGAGTACCGTCACAGCTAACACCTACCAAATAGGGACAGGTTTATTTTGGCAGGTTTTATCTGGGCAAACGTAAAGGGCCGACCGCGGAGATGCGCGATCGGCCCTTTTTAGTTGCTTGGCTGCAGAGGTTATGAGAAGCGAGCGCTTACAGGCGGTCCTTGTTTTCGGCCTTAACGGCGTGCGCCTGCTGAACAAAGAACAGGTCGTACACCACGATGACAAAGGCGCCAAAGTTGATGGCGTCGCCGCCAAACGCGGGAAGCGTGAGCACCGCCTGGGCAAGCGTGGCGACTGCAGCAACGATACCGAGCTTAAACGCGCCGTCAACCTGCGAAGGCTTGTTGGCACCCTTGATGCCCGCAACGCCCGCGGCAAGATCGATGAGGCCCTTGGCGATAATCACGGCCGCGGCGAGCATGGCGTTCGATCCGTAGGTGGACTCGAACTTGCCGGTCGCGATGCCGGCGATTCCAATGACGAGACTGGCGATGCCCAGAACAAAATAAATCAGGGCAAGGATTTTGAGAGTCTTGCGAGTGAAGCTCATGGCTGGTCCTTTCGATACGAGTACGCCAACCTGGCGCGCCCTATGTGCTGCACATATGGTGAAGCACATTGTAGTTCAACGCGGCGATGCATGCGCCTGAAAGCGTCTCTTGCCTGCACGGTTCAACCTTTCAAAAAGGAAAGCTGGACGTAAGTCAAATCGATGGCAGCGCATGCGCGGCGCTGCGATGATGAGGCCATGGTAAGAGCTGGACCGAAGGAGGAGCCATGATGTACGGAGTCAAGCAAGTGGATGAGCCGCGGTCGCTGGGAAGGCGCATGAGTGATTCTGTGATCGCTGCCGTGTGCACGGTATTGATGGCTGTGCTTTGCATTGGGATGCTGTGGACCATGTCGCATGTGGGACAATAACGGACGGTTGGGTGCCAACTGAGGTGGCGCTCACGTATTCGTTTTGTTTGCTAAGGAGTGTCCATGGGCGTCGTCGATCCCTTTTCTGTTGCTCGGGCTGCTGGGCTCGAGCTCGTGCGGACGTCCGAGGGCCTTACGCTCACCGACGGCACGATGGAGTTGCGTGCCGATTTTGGCCGCATGCTTCCACGGCTCAAGCAGGGTCGTCTGCAGCAAGAGCTGTTGGTAAAGGCTGCGCGCACAAAAGGCATCGAACAACCATGGGCGATTGATGCCACAGCAGGCTTTGGCGAGGACTCGCTGCTGCTGGCGGCCGCGGGTTTTACCGTCGATCTGTATGAGCAGGATTGCGTGATCGCGGCGCTGCTCCAGGATGCCCTGGATCGCGCGGCAGATGATCCGGCGCTTGCGGCCGCCGTGGCGCGCATGCACTTACATGCGGGCGAGGACAGCATTGCCGGCCTTCGCCATACGGCTGAGCTGGTCGAGCGCGATGAGCTCGCGGCTCCCGACGTGGTGTATCTGGACCCCATGTTTCCTGAGCGCACCAAGAGCGCGGCGGTCAAAAAGAAGTTCCAGCTCTTGCACCATCTGGAACAGCCGTGTGCCGATGAGGAGACGCTGGTTAAAGCTGCGCTTGCAGTGCGGCCGCGCAAGGTCGTTATCAAACGGCCGGTGAAGGGGCCGCTGCTTGCCGGCGTTAAGCCGAGCTATCAGCTTGCGGGCAAGGCCGTTCGCTACGATGTTTTGGTGCCGCCGCGCCCGTAGCTTGCGTGCGATGGCCGGCGCTTCGCCAGCGCCGTGCCGATGCGGGGTCTATTTCCAGGGGTGCGACGTCAGATGCCATCCGCCGCAGTATTCGCATTTGTAGCAGGCAAGGCCGCGCCGCCCGCGGTTTTCGCAGTCGGCCATAACTGCCTCGGCCTCGGCGCGCGTGTCGTAACGGTTTTTGCGTTCGCACGACTTGTAGCGCCAGGCTTCATCGCGCTCGGCGTCTAGTGCGTCGCGGCGCTCGTCTTCGCGCGCAAACAGATCGCTCATATCGCCGCCGGTGGCAGCGCCCAAAAACTCGCTCTTTGCCTTTGACCAGGCGGCTCGCTTTTTGCTCCCCATCTGCTTCGCGCCCCTCTTCAAACGCTGGTATCATTGCTCAATCAAAGTGATACCAATAAACGTGAGGTCGCCGCGTGATGATCAGAAAAACCCTCGATACCGACATTCCCGCCGTCATGGCTATCTATGACGCGGCCCGCGCTTTTATGCGCGCGCATGGCAACGCCACGCAGTGGCCCGAGGGCACGCCTTCGGCCGAGCAGCTGGCTGCCGATATCGCCGCTGGTGGCAGCTATGTGTGCGAAGTTGACGGTCACGTGGTAGCGACGTTTGCCTTTTTACCGGGTCCGGACGAGTGCTATGACGTAATTGAGGACGGTCGGTGGCGCAGCGACACTCCGTACGCCGTGCTGCACCGTGTGGCATCCGACGGCACCGTGCACGGTATCGCGGCTGCGATGTTCGCCTTTGCCAAAGAGCGTGCCGATCACCTGCGCATCGACACGCATCAGGACAATCTGCCCATGCAGCGTGCGAGCATCAAGGCGGGATTCGAGCGTGCCGGCATTATCCATGTGTCGGACGGCACGCCGCGTGTTGCGTTCGACTGGCTGCGCGAGGCATAAGCGCCCAGGCGCATACCAACACTCCATCTAAATGAAAATGGCCCCGGGTGGGGCCATTTTTTGGCAAAACGCGTTGTTGTGGGGCTCGCGTCGCTGCCGTTCCAGATGAACCCGGGCAGACAAAAAGGGGAGGTGCCGGCTTTCGCAAGGCGCGAACCTACGAAAATCGCTGCGCGGCAACGCGGGGCGATGAGCTCGGTCGGGGGATAGGGCCCGCTTCGCCCGCCGGCCCGTAAATTGTATCATCCAGTGTGGAACGAGAGCGCCCGTTGCCGCGTGCGATGGGCTTGCAATAAGAGGAGAGCCATGTCGAAGCAAGCTGTCGTTGGAATCTTGGCGCATGTCGATGCCGGCAAGACAACGTTGGCCGAGGCCATGTTGTTCAACGCGGGTCGCATTCGCAAGCGCGGCCGCGTGGACGATGGCGATTCGCATCTGGACACTAACGCGATCGAGCGCGAGCGCGGCATTACGATTTTCTCGTCGCAGGCCGTGCTCGACCAAGGCGATACCCACGTCATGCTCGTTGATGCGCCGGGGCATGTCGATTTTTCTGCCGAGGCGGAGCGCACATTGCGCGCCCTGGACTACGCGATTCTGGTGGTGGGCGCCAACGACGGCGTACAAGGGCACACCGAAACCCTGTGGCGCCTGCTTGCGCGCTATGACATTCCGACGTTCATCTATATCAACAAAATCGATTTGGAGCATCCCGGCCGCGAGGTTTTGCTGGCACAACTTGGGCAACGTCTTTCCGAGGGCTGCCTGGATGCCAGCGAACTGCTGGCGGGTGGTGCCGTTCGGGAGGACGCTGCTGCGTTGGACGAGGCGGCGCTCGAGGAGTTTCTTGAGACGGGCGAGCTTTCTGTTGCAACGCTGTCGCGCATGGTTGCCGAGCGCAAGCTCTTTCCCTGCTTTGCCGGCTCGGCGCTCAAGGACCAAGGCGTTGACGAGCTGCTGGATGGCATATGCGCGCTGATGCGTGAACAGGCGTGGCTCCCGGAGTTTGCTGCGCGCGTCTATCGTGTCAGCCGCGGGGATCGTGGCGAGCGCTTGGCTTGGGTTAAAGTGACCGGCGGCACGCTGCATGCCAAACAGATGATTGACGGACGTTCCGGTGCTGAGGCATGGGAGCAGAAGGTCGATCAGGTACGCATCTATAACGGCGAGAAGTATGAGCTTGCCCAGGAAGTTGCCGCTGGCGGCATCTGCGCCGTGACGGGCCTCGCACACGTTCGCCCGGGTGATGCCCTGGGCGCGGAGCCCGCGGGCGATGCACCTGTCATTGCGCCGGTCCTCACCTATACGGTGCTGCCGGGCGAACACGATGTCCATGCGGTGTTTAAAGCGCTGACCGAGTTGGCGGACGAAGACCCCATGCTCGGCGTAAGCTGGAATACGCATCTTGAGCAGATTCACTTGCAGTTGATGGGAGCCGTGCAGCTCGAGGTCGTGCAGCGGGTGTTGGCCGATCGCTTTGGCCTTACGATTGAGTTTGAGTCCGGCGGCATTCTCTATAAGGAGACGATCTCGCAGCCGGTCGAGGGTGTGGGCCACTTTGAGCCACTGCGCCATTACGCCGAGGTGCACCTGCGCCTTGAGCCGCTGCCGGCGGGCTCAGGCGTGCAATTTGGTACCGCTACCTCGACTGACGAGCTCGATCTGAACTGGCAGCGCCTGGCGCTCACCAACGCCATGGAGCGCGATCACCTGGGCGTGTTGACCGGCTCGCCCATCACCGATGTGCGCATTACGCTCACGGGCGGCCGCGCGCATGCCAAACACACCGAGGGCGGTGACTTTCGTCAGGCAACATACCGCGCGATTCGCCAGGGTTTGATGCAGGCGCGCGAGGCGGGTGCGGCGGTACTGTTGGAGCCGTGGTACCACTTTGAGCTCGAGGTGCCAGGGGAGTGCGTGGGCCGGGCGTTGTCAGACGCCACGCGCATGGGTGCCGAGTACGAGCCGCCGACGATGGCGGGCGACCGGGCGAAGCTTGTGGGTCGCGTGCCGGCATCCGAGGTGCAGGATTACGCGCTGGAGGTGGCTGCCTACACGAGCGGGCGCGGTCATCTGTACCTGGAGTTCGCCGGTTATGCGGCTTGCCATGATGCCGAGCGCGTCATCGAGACGGCCGCCTACGAGCCCGAGGCCGATCTGCCCAACACGCCCGATTCGGTCTTTTGCTCTCACGGCGCCGGTTACACGGTCAAATGGTACGACGTACCCGCCGCGGCGCACGTAAAGATCGATCCCACCACCTTCCGCCCCTGGCGAGCAGCAGACGCCGAGTTTTTCGGCCATAGGTGATAGAAGGGCGGCCTCTTTGTCACCTGCTGTTGGTATAACTCGGTATAAGTTGGTATAACTATAGGCGGCGTTTGCCAATCCGAGGAGGCCGACATGAATCCAAATCCCTTTAAGCCCACGGCTGGTAAGCGACCTCCGATACTCATCGGTCGCGAGTCGGTCATCGAAGATTTTGAGGAAGGGCTCGATAACGGCGCGGGAGCGCCGGGCAGGCTCATGCTCATTACGGGAAACCGCGGCTGCGGCAAGACGGTTCTCCTGAGGGAGCTGCAACGTCTGGCCAGCGAGCACGGATGGGCAGTTGTCTCCGATTCCGCTTCGCTTGGTTTATGCGACCGCTTGGCCGACGCACTCCGCTCGAATAAGCTCGTTGTGACGTCAATGGAGTTTGGCCCATCGTTTGGACGGATGTCGGTTGAGGCGGCGCGGGCAAAAGGCGAGACGTTGCGAGGGCTGGTCAACGAACGCCTCAAGAAACTCGGCCCAAGCAAGGGTATTCTGTTTGCGATTGACGAGGCTCAATCTGCGTCTATCGAGGAACTGGCGGCTCTTGCCGTTCTCTATCAGCAGGTGCTCGGAGACCAGGATGCCACGGGCTTGCCCGATAGCGACCAGCGCGGTCTTGCGCTGGTCTTTGCCGGCTTGCCCAGCATGGTTGACGATCTGCTCGAAGAGCCGAGCGTGACGTTTTTGCGACGTGCCCAGCAGCGTACGTTGGGGGCGATTTCTTTGCCCAAGGTGCGCGATTCGTATATCCAGACGGTCGAGTGTGCCGGTCTTTGCGTTGATGCGGAGACGGCGGACCTTGCAGCGCACAAGAGCATGGGGCATCCCTATATGGTTCAGCTGGTGGGATATTACATGTGGCGGTCTGCTGTCCGGCGTGGCTCGCAAGTCATCGAAAGGCGCGATGTCGAGGATGGCCATGCGGATGCCGTCTCTGAGTTCTACGAAGCGGTTGACGCGCCTCTGTATTACGGGCTGCGCAGTCCACAGCGCCTTTTTATCGAGGCTATGGCGGTTGACGAGGACAAGCCGACGCGCATGGCGGATATCATTGAGCGCTGCGACCGTACCCAGAGCTGGGCGAGTAAATATCGCGCAAGCCTGATTCGCGAGCGCGTCATCGAGGCTGCCGGATACGGCCTCGTCCGGTTTAGCGTGCCTATGCTGGGCAAATACATTCACGATCGTGTTTTATGGCACGAGTAATGTGACAAAGGGACTGTCCCTTTGTCACATCGATGTCTGAGAGAGGTCAAAACATGGTGATTCATACCGAGCGTTTGACGCTTCGTCCGTGGCGCGAGACGGATGCGGCGAGCCTGTTTGCATATGCGAGCGATCCGGACGTGGGGCCGGCTGCGGGTTGGCCGCCCCATCGAAGCATTGAGGAGAGCAGGGAGATCATTCGGACGGTCTTTGCGGCGCCCCATACCTTTGCCATTTGCCTGGCTGAGGCAGACGAGCCCGTGGGCAGCATCGGGCTCATGCCGCCTCGCTGCGAGTCGAACAGCCAAAGAGGCGGACTCGAGTTCGAGGTGGGGTATTGGATCGCCAAGCCGTTCTGGGGTCGAGGCTTTGCTCCCGAAGCGGTGCGAGCCGTGCAGCGCTATGCGTTCGAAACACTTGGCTGCAAGGCACTTTGGTGCGGATACTACGAGGGCAATAACAAGTCGCTACGCGTTCAGCAAAAATGTGGCTTCGTGCCTCATCACGTTGAACGCGACGTGCCCTGCGAGCTCATGGACGATGTGCGTACCGAGTACTTTACGTATTTGACCCGCGAAGACTGGCGCAGGCAGGCACAGTGTGAGTAACGTGACAAAGGGACAGTCCCTTTGCTACGTTCGGCTAACAGGAAGGGGAGCGATGACGGTGTCGCAACAACCAAGTGCTATTGAGGTGCGCGGCGCGCGTGTTCACAACCTCAAGGACATCGATATCGATATTCCGCTGGGAAGGCTCGTGGGTATTGCCGGCGTGTCGGGTTCGGGCAAGAGCTCGCTGGCGCTGGGGGTTCTGTATGCCGAGGGCTCGCGCCGTTATCTGGAGGCGCTCAGCACCTATACCCGCCGTCGCCTGACGCAGGCCGAACACGCTCAGGTGGACGAGGTGCTGCACGTGCCGGCGGCACTCGCGCTGCATCAGCGCCCCAGCGTGCCAGGTGTGCGCTCCACGTTTGGCACCATGACCGAGCTCAACAACAGCCTGCGCCTGCTCTTTAGCCGTTGCGCCCATCACGTGTGCCCGCATTGCGGGACGCGTGTGGAACCGAGCCTTAACGTGGCCGCGGGTCTGTCGCTCACGTGCCCCGCATGCGGCCACGGGTTCTACGCGCCGGGTGCCGAGGACCTTGCCTTTAACAGCGGCGGCGCGTGTCCTACCTGCGGCGGTACCGGCGTTATGCGCGAGGTGGACGAAGCGAGCCTGGTGCCCGACGAATCAAAGAGCATCAACGAGGGTGCGGTGCTTCCCTGGGGCACGCTCATGTGGGATCTGATGAAGCAGGTGGCCGGCGAGATGGGCGTGCGCACTGACGTGCCGTTTAGCCAGCTCACGCCCGCCGAGCGCGATATCGTGTTCCATGGCCCGGCGGTCAAGAAGCACATCCTCTACGTTCCCAAAAACGGCGAGGGCGCCACGCCGCTCGACTTTACCTATTACAACGCCGTCTATACTGTCGAGAATGCGCTCGCCAAGGTTAAGGACGACAAGGGACTTAAGCGCGTGGCGCGCTTTTTGCGCGAGGGGCCGTGCCGTGACTGCGGCGGCACGCGTCTTTCCGACGCCGCGCGCCAGCCCCAGGTGCGCGGTATCAATCTGGCGCAGGCGGCGGGCATGACGCTGGGCGAGGCGATTGAGTGGGTGCGCGGGGTGCCTGCATCCTTGCCGATCGAGATGCGGCCCATGGCCGGGGACATCTGCGATTCGTTTTTGAGCACGGCCCGCCGCCTGGTCGACCTGGGCCTCGATTACCTTTCGCTCGACCGCGCCGGTGCCACGCTGTCGACGGGTGAGCGCCAGCGCGTGCAGCTTGCCCGCGTGGTGCGCAACCGATCGACGGGCGTGCTGTATGTGCTGGACGAGCCTTCGATTGGCTTGCATCCTGCCAATGTCGATGGCCTGGTGGGCGTGATGCGCGATCTGGTGGACGACGGCAACACCGTGGTTGTTGTCGACCACGACACGCGCGTGCTGGCAGAAGCCGACTATCTGGTCGAGATGGGCCCCGTTGCCGGAGCAGGCGGCGGTCATGTAATCGCCGCTGGTACGGTGGACGAGGTCGAACAATCGCAGGGTAGCCGCATCGCGCCGTTCTTGCGCTCGGACCCCAAGCGCTTGCGCCCGCAGGTGGCTGACGACGAAATGTTCGACCTAGGCCATATCCGCATGGCGACCGATGCCATCCATACCGTCAAGCCGCTCGAAGTCGATATCCCGCGTGGCCGCCTTGTCGCGGTAACGGGCGTTTCAGGCTCGGGTAAGACGACATTGGTGCTCGAGACGCTCATCCCGGCACTCAAAGCGCAGGCAGCCGGCGAGCGCCTGCCCAGGCACGTGCGTTGGGTCGATGCCGAGGGTATCGCGCGTGCCAACCTGATTGACGCCACGCCCATTGGCGCCAACGTACGCTCGACGGTGGCGACCTATGCCGACATCCACGATGAGCTGCGCCGCGCCTTCGCCCGTACGCCCGAGGCCAAGGCGGCAGGGTATAAGGCGGGTGCCTTTAGCTACAACACCGGTGCCTTGCGTTGCCCCACGTGCGATGGTACGGGCTCGATATCGCTTGACGTGCAGTTTTTGCCCGATGTCGAGATCGTCTGTCCTGCATGTCGCGGCTCGCGTTATGCGGATGCCGCCTTGCATATCCATCGCGAGGGCAAGGACGGCAGCTCGCTCACGTTGCCGCAGCTCATGGACATGAGTGTGGACGAGGCCCTCGACGCCACGGTGGGACTCAAGAAAGTCCAGGCGCGCCTGCAGACCTTGCACGACCTGGGGCTGGGCTACCTGACGCTCGGCGAGCCCACGCCGGCGCTCTCGGGCGGCGAGGCGCAGCGACTTAAGCTTGCGAGCGAGATGGGCCGCGTGCAGGACGATGCCGTATTCGTGTTCGACGAGCCCACCATCGGCCTGCATCCGCTCGATGTTCAGGTACTGCTGAGTGTGTTTGATGGCCTTGTTGCCAAGGGCGCCACGGTTATCGTGATTGAGCATGACCTCGACCTTATCCGTAACGCCGACTACGTGATCGATATGGGCCCGGGCGGCGGCGATGCCGGCGGGCAAATCGTCTGCGCCGGCACGCCGGGCGATATCGCAGCCTGCTCCAAGAGCGTTACGGGCCGCTATCTATAGACGATGCGACAAAGGGATTGTCCCTTTGTCGCATTGATGCCTATTTCACGCACTGAGCGGCGAGATAGTCACGGAAAAACGGCAATTCAAAAGCGACGATTCCGCGTCCGCGTTCTCCGATGATGCCGGCGTCTATCATGCGGCGTCGGTAGCGGGAGACCTGCTGTGGCGAACGCTTGAGGCGCTCGACAAGATCAGCGGTGGTGGACTCTTCCTCGTCATCGAGCATGGCGATGAGGAATCGCTTGTCCTCTGCAGTGAGTTCCCGATAGGTTGCCGCGAGGATTCGGTCGTCCATCTCGTCGCGCGCGATTTTGATTCCCAGGTCAAAGTCGCGTGACGAGATTTCCTTCGAATCGCTTGTGAGATCCCAGGCACGATAGCCTACGAGTTGCAATAGGAAGGGAAAACCGGAGATCGAGCGAACGGCTCTATCGATTCCCTCAGCATCTGCCAGGCGATCGTTTTCCTGGATTGTGCGAATCAAGGCCTCGCGCACGTCATAGTCGGCAATGCGACCCAGATGATATTGTTGGGCGCGGCGAAGGAACGAGACCGTCTTGTGGTTCAGCAACGTCGAGACGTTGTTGGGAAGTCCCGCCATGAGCAGCGCGACGCGTTTCCCATCGGTCACAAAGTGCTGATACGTCGCTGCGAGCTGAATCATTTCGTCGAGTGTCGGGTCTACCTCGTCAACCGTGACGAGCAGACCGGTGTCCGCCTCGTTGAGCTGGTCGATGATGTCGCTCATGCGATAACGCCAGGTTGAGGCATCGTGAACGCGATTGACCTCGATGCTGCCGAGCGGTGCAATTCCGAGACCGGTGACTTCGAAGCGGCTGGACGAGTCGATGAGATGGGCTGCGGCGCGTTTCGTCCCGAGTTCGATTTCCTCAAGCATTCCCGGGAGCGCGGTCGTCTTTACGGCTATCCAGCCGTGGGATTCCGCCCTTGTTGCGAGCGACGACATGAGGGCGGTTTTGCCGGTTCCACGCGCGCCTGAGAAGATCGAGGTCAATTCTGGGCGCCTGCGCTGGCTCAAGAAGGCACGGTCCAAATCCCGAATAATCTGTTGTCTGCCAGCGAGATGGGCAGGAACCTCGCCAAAGCTAGGGGTAAACGGGTTCTCGAGATATTCCACAATGCCCTCCTTTAGCGTCTCGGGTTAATTTCATTTTATTCTAGTTAATCTCAATTAAAAACGATTAATTTCATTTCAAAGCATAAGGTTGGCGTCGTGCGTTATCGAAGCGGTGCTTGAATAGCTTACGTTGGAGCCCGAAAATGGGTTCAACCCATTCGCGAAATTTACACGCCCTATTGTGAGTGGGCTCTCAGATGAGCTGAAGCTGCCATCGTGCGGCTGATAGGGGCAATCATGAAAAATAGAATCTATGGGTATGCTCGAGTTTCGTCAGCAGATCAGAACCTGGATCGCCAACTGGACGCGCTGGAGCGGTTTCCGGTCCAAACGAATTTGATCTATGCTGACAAAGCGAGTGGAAAGGACTTCAGGCGTCCTCAGTACCGACGTCTTCTTCGTCGTCTGCGCGAAGGGGACGTTCTGGTGATTAAGAGTATCGATCGATTGGGTCGCGACTACCGTGAAGTTCTCGATGAATGGCGTCGCCTAACGACGGACAAACGCGTTGCCATTGTGGTGCTCGATATGCCATTGCTTGATACACGCGAACAACCCAATGGAATTACGGGGACTTTTATTGCCGATCTAGTGCTTCAGGTTTTGAGCTACGTGGCTCAGGTGGAGCGCGAAAACATAAAGCAGCGCCAGGCGGAGGGTATCGCGTCGGCGCGTCTGCGGGGTGTGAGATTTGGGAGACCGACGCTCGAACGTCCGGATAGCTACCGCGATGTCATCAAATCATTCGAAGGAGGTGAGGTTACGAGGCAAGAGGCCGCAATGCTTTTGAACGTTAGCGCATCGACGTTTGATCGTTGGAGACGGGCGGACGCGAACGGATATGACCGTTCGCCGTTTGCCCGTCCTCTTTAGCTAGACATTTTGACGAGGGGAGTTTATTGCACAGGGCCCACTCCTTCCCTCGATGTTTATCCAGTTCACGCCCTTGAATCAAATAATGCCACCGCGTCGCCAATTCGTCTGCTATTTGACGAGGGGGAGGTTAAACGACTACCAAGGGATATGTAATGAAGAAAAAGTTATTTACGGCAGTTCTGGCTTTTAGCGCGGCGGCACTAATCGGCATTTCTCTACCACTCGGAATTACGGGTCGCGGCTGGAGTCCGACATGCGCATTTGCAGCGACTAAGAAAAGTGGAAAGAAGCCAAAGCCAGGTAAGAAGGATTCAGTAAAAATCGATCAACTAAACTGGAGTGTCTCAGAAGGCGTTGTTGATGGCGTCGAGATGATGACATTTGAATATGACAACAAATCGAGCTTCGATATTGCTCAGTTCACTATTCAGTTTGAGCCGAAAGGGGAGTTGACTGACGAACAGAAACTTCTGTTTACTGACGTTTTTGATGAAGATGAGGCTGCGCACGATTATTCAACGCTGAAAATGACGGCGGATAGCCAGCGAATCGTCGAGAAGCGAGAATCGGTTGATAGCGTTCCGTGCATTACCCATGGCGACTATGTCGCCAATGCCCAGCAGAATCAATATGACCTGATGGAGCCTTCAGTGGCGACTATTGCCTATCTAGGCGGCGATGGAAAGATATATCTCGAGTACTATAGTTTCAAGTCGAAAACCTATACGACTTCATCAAAGGGCGGTGTCAAGGCGTATGACTGGCCAACAAAAGCCCTTGCAAAATCCTTGCCGAAGCCTGACTGCCCTATTGTTTATACGTCGTTAGACGAAAAAGACTGCCTTTCGTTTGTCGCATTTGGCATCGATCATGATGGGTACGGCAAATACATCAAAGCTTGCAAGAAAAAGGGATACAAGAACATCGAATATTCGTATGACAGCAGTTTTTGCGCAAAGGATAAAAAGGGACGGGAACTGATGATCGGATATAGCGACCGAGATCAGCGGATGGACGTCAGCGTTTCAGTTGATTAACATGGGCATATGATCGAATGATCAACGCGTTATGATGCCTATGTATGGATTGGGGTGCCGGCCTATGGTCTGTGCCCCAATCTTTCTAAAGTTACGTGCAGCAGAATAGGTATTAAATTAACGTATGAATGTGTATTTATATTATGTTGGATTTAAGTCCTTCCTTTCTGAATTGGTTGACATCAAAACCCAATATAAATGAATTGAGTCCGTAATTACCCTGAGGACAACTGGAGGACAAGGGCTAAATGAGCGTTTCCAATCCGTTTAAAACAATTGGCCAGAAGATAATTGTCGCCCTATTGGCGTTAGGCTTGATTGCAGCTTGCGGCGGCTGCGTGTACCTGTGGTTGATGCGCGATCAGACCGTTATAAGCGATGATTCGATTCGGGAAGAAATTAAGCCGGTAACGAAGTTGCTTACCTACGAATACGATTTTACTCAGGTTCTATATATTGACGATGCAGGGAATCTGTTTGGTTTTAACAACCCATTTACTACTAAGCGATATGTAGCGACAATCGATGGCAAGGCGGATATCGGCCTGAACGTAGACGATGAGAACCTGAAGGTCAAAGTCCATCGTTCGAAAAACAACGAGTCGGTAATAAAATCTGTTAATGTTACGCTTCCGCATTCCGAGATCGTGACGTTGTCAACGGATCCGAACTCGCTTAAAAAGTACGTTGAGGACAATGGTTTTCTTAATTGGAATCAGGTCAGTACGGACGATTTAAATAAATTGCTTCAGCAGGCTGATAAGGACCAGAGGCAAAAGGTTCAAGAAAGTGGCATGCTGGAAAAATCTGATGAACGTGCAGTAAAACTGGTGAAAAAGCAGGTGTCGACGTTCTGTGGTTCAGACGTAAGGGTCAATGTCGAATTCGAAGATTAATATCTACCTTTGAAATCAAATTACTGATTCAGCTGAATGCCCGCTATCGCGATGCCTTACGTTGCAATAGCGGGCATCGCTGATTTCGTTTGAAGGGTGTCAATGTGACAATTGTCCGATATGACAACGAGACTGTCCCTTTGTCACATTCCCGGAAAGCCTGTTTGGCGCAGGGCCTCGTAGAGGACGATGGCGGCGCTGTTGGAGAGGTTGAGTGCGCTGATGCGGTAGTCGTCCGGGTTGACGAAGTTGCCGCAGATATCCTGCCGAAGGATGGCCTCGTGGCTGTCTTCGGTATGTCCGAGCGATTCCTCGTGGGCTTCCCAAGCCTCGGCGTTATCGAGTGAGTCGCAATCGCGCAGCATCGGGATGCGCTCACAGCGCTCGGGCGCCGCGGCAAGCAGTGGCTCGGGAATGCCCGAGCTCTCGCTGCCAAAGACCAAATAATCACCGTCGCGGTAGGTACTTTGCGCATAGGTTCGGCGCGCCTTTTTGGTCAGCAGATGCAGGCGCTCGTCGGCGGAGGAGAGGCCGTTGCACGCAAGGAAATCCTTCCAGCCGGTATAGGTGGTCACGTCCAAGTTTTGCCAGTAGCCCAGGCCGGCGCGACGTATCGTCTTGTCATCGAGCGAAAAGCCCAGCGGCTCCACCAGATGCAGGCGGGTACCGGTGACCACGCAGGTACGGCCGATATTGCCCGTATTGGCCGGAATCTCGGGCGCATACAGCACGATATTGAACATGAATCTCCTTGGCTCAGAATGAAAAACCACCACGAAGGGGACACAGGCACCTTCGTGGTGGTTTGGCGGTTACGTGGGCAGAAAATGCTCGCTTCGATAGCCTAGGCGCGGTGCCAGTCGGTCAGGCAGGCATCGAGCGCGGCGATGAGCGCGTCCTTGTCCATATGACGGCCGATGATGCACAGGCTCGTCATGCGGTCGCCCGTCTCGTCGTCCCAAATCTGCATGATCTCGGGGTTCTCGTCGATAATCTTCTGCTTCTCGCCCTCGGGCGCAGAATCGACAAACAGACCGTTCTCCATCAGGCGCATCTGGTGGCCGGCCTGCTCAAACATGTAGCACATGTCCGGATTGCCGGTCTGCCACAGCGGACCCTTGACGCGGATGACCTCGTCGGGCCACTCCTGCTCAACAAAATCGGTGAACTTCTGCAGGTCGAACGGCTTGCGGCGCGAGTACACAAAGGTCTCGATGTCGTATTCGAGCACCTCGGGGTCATCGTGCTCCTCGGGATGCTCCATGGCCTCGATCCAAGCGGCGGAGTTGTAGGCGCGCATAAAGTCGAAGCGGTCGGTATCGAGCAGCTCCTCCATGGGGACCTCGCCGTTTTGAGCCTCGACAATCACGGCGTCCTTCTGCAGGCTGCGCACGATGGCTTTGAGCTCGGCAATCTGCTCGGGGGTGACGGTGTCAGTCTTATTAAGAATCAGCGTGGAGCAAAACTCGATCTGCTGGATGAGCAGGCTCTCGATGTCGTCCTCGTCGATATCCTCGGCTAGCAGGTCGCGACCGCCGTTGAACTCGTCGTACATGCGGGCGCAGTCGACCACGGCCACGATGTTGTCGAGCGCGAGCTTGGGCTCGCCGCCCACCTTGGCCTCGTCGCAGAAGCTCGAGATGGTGTAGGCGATGGGGATGGGCTCGCAAATACCCGAGGCCTCGATGATGATGTAGTCGAACTTGCCCGAATCGGCGATGCCCTGCAGCTGGTTGGCCAGATCGTCCGAAAGCGTGCAGCAGATGCAGCCGTTGGTGAGCGGGATAAGGTCGTCGGTCTCGGAAAGGCCGCCGTCGGCGATGAGGCTGGCGTCGACGTTGATCTCGCCGATATCGTTGACGATCACGGCGGCGCGGATGCCGCCGTCGTTGGCGAGGATGTGGTTGAGCAGCGTGGTCTTGCCGGCACCGAGGTATCCGGTAAGCATGATGATCTTCACGGGTTTGTTGGGCATGTGCCCTCCTTTGTTAGACATGGCTTACAGTTGAATCTTATGCCAAACGCCTGCTCTTATACCCACGCGCCGACAAATAACACAGGCTACTCCCAGGCTCCCCACACGTCGGGACAATAACCGACGGTGGCCTTTTTGCCGTTGCGCACGATGGGCTCGGCCAGAACCTGCTGGTTCTCGAGCAGCTTATCAAAGCGCTGGCTGGGGGTGAGGTGCTGGATGAGTGCGAGCGTCTCCTCGTCCTTGGCTTTGGGGTTGAGCAGCTTGTCGATGCCGCCGACCGCCTGCATCACGCTCGTGAGCTCGCCCTTGCTCATCTCTTTTTCCTTAAGGTCAATAAACTGCACCTTAATGCGGCGCTCCTTATAATAGCGCTGGGCCTTCTTGGTATCGAAGGACTTCTTAGTCCCGAAAATTTGAATATTCATATCTATGTTCCGCCGTTCTACCTGATGAAGTTGGTCCTAGCGCGATCGGCCTGGGGCGCTTCGATGCCGGCGGCCTTTCCCGCCTCGATGCAACGCAGGAGCCAGGCCATGTTTTTGCCGATGTTTCGCATGGTGGCAAGGCCCTCGGCGTCCTGGGCGGCCTCGCCCGGCATGGCACCAAAGACGTTGTTCCAGTAGGTGGATGCTACCACGGGCATCTGGTTGATGGTGAAGTACTTGTTGAGCACATCGAACGTGGTCGACGTGCCGCCGCGACGGGCAACGGCGACAGCGGCGCCCGGCTTGTGCGCAAAGGCCTTGCTGCCGGCATAGAATGCGCGGTCGAGAGCCGAGAGGATGCGTCCGCTGGGGTGCGCGTAGTAGACGGGCGAGCCAAAGACAAAGCCGTCTGCCTGCTCGGCGGCGGCAATCAGCTTGTTGACCACGTCGTCGTCAAAGGTGCAGCGGCAATCGAGTTTGCCACACTGGCCGCAACCGATGCAATCGCGAATAGGCTTGGCGCCCAGCTGAAACATCTCGGTATCGATGCCCTCGACGTTGAGCTGCTCGGCGACCTCGGCGAGTGCGCGGGCCGTGTTGCCGTTTGCCTTGGGGCTGCCATTGACCAAAAGAACCTTCATCACAAACTCCCTCTGCTGTCGGTGACTTCTGCAGAGGATTATCGCACGAGCGGGCAGATGGCGTGGGGCACGATGCCGGCCCCGAGGGCCCACGGCAGGCACGCTCACCAGGTACGAGCGGGATACGGTCCAGAGGATGTTGGAGTGCGGGGCCTCGTGCGAGCAGATTGTAAGGGGTCTGGGCGGGTCGCCCTCGATGGCGAGCTTTGAGGCCTTGGAAGGCGGGCTGCTGCGGCGGCTATGGTTTATACTAAGGCGGTTGCTATCGAGTAATTCATACTTGGTTTGATTCGATTGTGAATGCGTAACTAGGATGGAAAGCAAAGGAAACTCTATGGAAACAGAGGATGCTGTTTGCTTGATGACTTCGATTGCCTTGATTGTCCTTTCAATCCAATACCGAAGAGGAAAATGGCTCTGCTCAATTGCTGGATATGATGTCACAAAAAGGGAGAGCGAGATTGATATACGCCCTTACGCAAAGCTGATTTCTTCTGTGACGTTATGGATGGGGCTGCTGTTTTTCTTGTGGGCGGTAGAGGGCTGGGTACGCGATTGGAATACCAGCGTTTTTGAAGTTTTGGTTCTACTTCTGTTCAGCTTGGCCTCTTTGTCGTTCGTGCGGCTCGTTAGGTTTGTGTTTATGAGGCGATAGCCAGCGGAAATGGCTGGACGACAAAATGGACCAATGCAGCCAATTGTCAATAGAATTTGATAGGCTTTGCTTAACAGATTTACTCGAGGGCATATCCGTGGCGGGGGATAGGTTCTATCTTGTTGAGCACTTATTTGCATCAGGCAAAGTAAACCAAGAGTATCGAAACGGTGCCCCCGGGCCCCGGGAGGGACTGCGGGGACGTTCGGCTAACTGCGGGTACGACCTATTTGCCCGATGTGTTCGCCTGAGATCGGAATTAACCATCATGCGCCCCATAACGCTAGTCCAGCTTGGTGCCCGGTACCTGCGGCGCCTCTTTAATCAGCGCATTAAGTTCGTTCAAAATGGAAACGGGCTGTCGGTCGACGGCGTCCAGATGAAGCGTCGCCACGCGAAGGGGCGGCTGATATTCAAATGAGCCAAGGAGCACGGGCGATCCCAAGAACCGTTCGATTCCGTCTGCAACCGCGTCGGTCTCTTCGGGATCAAGCTCGTCAAAGAGCGCCACGAACATCGGTCCGGTCGAGCGGAACAGACGACCCTTGCCGCGCGAGCAATCCATGAGGCAGGCGGCGCTTTCTGCCAAAACGCGGTCGCCTGCATCAAAGCCAAAGCGGGCATTGACCTGTGCGATTTCGTCGATTTTAATGGCGATCAAGCCCGCGTTTCGTGCCACGCGACGCATCTCGCCAATGGCGTTGACCAGGGCGTGGATATCGCCCAGACCGGTCACGGAATCGGTCGTATCTGCCAAGCTTCGGTTGGTGACAATGCCCACATACATGTTGGGCTCGGTATCGGTGCCGTCCAGGCGGTAACCCGTGCAGTCGCAAAGCGCGTATTTTCCGGCGGTATTCATGACGCGATACTGCATGCAGTGGAAGTGCCACGTGCCGTTTATCACCATGTCGAGCTCGGCGCGTACGTTGTCGCGGTCCTCGGGATGAACGCGGGCGAGCCACATGTCGACCGAGTTAAAAGGGTGCTGGGAGGGCAGGTCAAAATCGCGCACGGCGTTAACCGACCATTGCGATTCGCCCGTATCGAGGTTAAGGATGAACGGATAGCGCGTCTCGGAGCTCATGGAGATTGCTTGGAACACCCGGTCGTTGCAGGGAAGCTGATCGACGATTGGGCGTTGTAGTGCGTCATTGTCTTTCGGTTGCTGTACACGATGCATAAGCTTATAGCGATACATCTTGCGATCGGCATCCATCGTCATCTGGCGATGCGTGTCGCCGGCAAGTGGATCGACGCGCGAGCAGCCAAAGCTAAAGCTGGCGATCATGGGCGCCTTGCCACCTGAGCTCGCCTCGATCAGCCCGGCACGCACCTGCTCCAAGCGCTGCTCGAGTTCAGTCTCGTTTGCGGAGAGCGAGATAAGCACAAACTCGTCTCCACCGATACGGAACAGCATCTCATCGTGCTCCATGGTTTCGGAGAGCGTGCGGCAGATGCTCAGAATATAGCGATTGCCTTCGGCGTGGCCAAACCTATCATTGCAATGCTTGAGATGGTCGATGTCAATATAGGCGCAGGTGAAGGGATCGCCTTTGCGCCAGAGCTGCTCGACGTGACGGTCGAGTCCGCTGCGGTTGCCCAAGTTGGTGAGCGGGTCGATATAGGCGTTGCGCTCAAGCAGCTGGCGCTCTTGTTGCAGGATAGCATGCGTCTTTTGCAGTTGCTCACCAACGGCGCGTAGCTCAGCAGGCAGCGCGGCAACATCGAGTTCGGCGGTCGAGATGCCATTCGCAAGTCGCTGAAGATAGGCAATAATCGATTGCTCGCCCAGGCGGTACGACTCGTTCATGATGGATAACCTCCTTGGGGGAACAACGGTTTGTATCATATCCCCAATTCGGTTTGAACTGGGGATATAAGTTAGCTAATGGAGACAAATGCCCCCTTCGGCGGTGGCGTTTTGCGCGCGAGCGTATCAGTTGTTATTGCCACCATCGAGCAATGCCTCAAAATCCTTCGCCGGCATGGGGCGGTAGTAGAGGAAACCCTGAGCGTAGCGGGCGCCCATGTGGCGTAGCATGTTCGCCTGCTCATCTGTCTCGACGCCTTCGATTACAATGGGCAGATGGAGCGACTGCGCCATCTCGAGCATCGATGACACGATCTGCGCGCTGCGGCCTTGATCGCGGTCGGTGGGCACAAAGGTTCGGTCGAGCTTGATGACGTCGACGTTGACGTTCTTGAGCATCGCGAGCGTGGACTGACCGGTGCCAAAATCGTCCATATAGGTCGAGAAGCCGCGGGTGTGCAAGTCGGCTGTCAGTTTGTCCACGGCTTCGGACTCTCCCGTATAAGCCGTCTCGGTGATCTCGATGCGCATGAGCTCGGGCGGCAGGTTGTATTGGGCGGCGAGCGATCCCATATGCTCGGCAACGTCGCAGGCAAGAATGTCCACGCGAGACACATTAAGCGAGACCGGAACCACGCGAAGACCGCGATCGAGACGCTCGCGAAGCCATATGGCGACACCCTGCCAAATGTACTTGTCGAGCGTCACCACAAAGCCGCTTTCCTCGAGTGCGGGGATAAACGTTGCGGGCGAAATGAGAGAGCCGTCCTTGTCAATCCAGCGCGTAAGTGCCTCGGCGCCAATGATCTCGCCGGTTTCCATATCGACCTGGGGCTGCAGGTAGTACGTGATGCGGCCATTTGAGAGCGCGTACTGGAACTCGGTCAGCGTGCGGTGGAACGCAATCTCGTGTTCATATTCTTCGGGGCGGAAAATAGCAATGCGCTCCTTGAAGTCGTTTTTGGCGCGTCGATTGGTAAACATGGCCTTTGCCTGCGCATCGATGGTGATCTCCTCATTGGAGTCGATGGGGTAAATGCCCATGGACGGCCAAAAACCTACGCCGTCATCATGCCTGGCTACTGCCTCGCGAACGCGGTTGTAGATTTGATGGACGGTGATGTGCTTAAAGGGGATGAGTACGCAAAAGTCATCTTGGCCCCAGTACCCTGCGACGCCCATATCGGCATTCTCGATGTCCTTGAGGACCGTGCCCACATCGGCGAGTACGCGGTCGCCCTCGGCCTGGCCGTGCCATTCATTAAACAGGCGCATGTGACCCATGTCGACGGTGGCGATGCACCAGGTGTCGTCGCGCCTTGCCTCGAGAAATGCGTTGGCGCGCCGCATAAACTCGCTGGGTCGATAGAGGCCCGTGAGCGAGTCGATACGTTCGGCGATGGCGCTTTTGCGCTCCGCCTCGGGTATGGGGAGGCTGTCGTTGGGAACAAGCCCGCCGGCCGTGCGAAGGCGACGGTCGAGTTCGCCTAAAACGGCGGTCGCTTGATGGGTTAACTGCTCGTAAAAGGCCGGGACGACAAGGCAGACGGGAGTAATGGTGTCGCCCGCGATTTGAACAGGAGCGAAAACAGCCTCTTTAAGGTGGCGGGTCAGTTGCTCGAATGCCTCATGGTCCAAATCGTTGCTGAGCACGACGAACTGGACGCTTCGTGAACGGAAGACCCGGCTTCTGCCGCGGGTGATCGACAGCATGCGGCCTGCGTATTCGGCAAGCATGTTGTCGACAGCCTCGGCCCCGTAGAGCTCGTTGAGATTCGCCGTGCCACGAATGCGCACCGCTATAAGCCCCGTCTCGCAGCGGTCGCGACGGCAGGCATCGATAGCGTTGACCAGCATGCGCTGCGTTCCGAGGCCTGTGGCGGCGTCGACGGTTTCGGCAAGCGAGTGGTTGACGAGTTCGCCGACATAGAGCGAGGGGACATTTCCGTCGCCGTCGATGCGAAACCCGCGAGCACGGCAGAGAACGTAGTCACCCGCGGCATTGCGCATGCGGTACTGCATGACGCGGCGGTGTTTGGAGCCGTTAAAGATCTGGTTGATGTCGTTGGCGTAGGCCTCGAGGTCATCGGGATGGACGCGCGTCTTCCAGAAATCGCGGCAGCTGTCTATGTGCTCCGAAGGAAGACCGAGATCGCGCAAGGCACCTTGCGACCAAAGGGTGCGGTCCTTGTCCAAGTTCTCGATAAAGAAATAACGGCCCTCGTTGAGCATCGAAAAGGCGTCAAAAATGCGATCGCTTATTTCGAAGTCGTCGGCGTGGACTTGCGTGATATTGCGCCGATCGAGGTGCATAGCATGACGTAGCTTGTAGTCGTACATGCGATGGTCGGCATCGAGTGTCATGCGATTGGAGGCTTCGCCCAGGGCGGGGTCGGCGTGTGCCACTCCGTAGCTAAACGAGTGGGGCATCTCGGAATCGTTGTTTTTGAGCAGGATCGTTCGGCAGTGTTCCAGACGCTCGGCGAGGTCGTCCTCGGTCGCAATCGTAGATAGGATGGCAAACTCGTCGCCGCCTATGCGAAACGCCGCCTCGTCCACTTTCATATACAGTTTGAGATAGAGGCTTACCTGCAAGATATAGCGGTTGCCCTCGTCATGCCCAAAGACGTCGTTGCAGTGCTTGAGATTGTCGATGTCGATGAACGCCATGGTAACGGGGGTGTCCTGCTCCCAGAGCTCCTCGAGGGAACGGGCAAAGCCGCCACGGTTGCCAAGCCCGGTAAGCTG
Organism: Collinsella sp.; assembly: GCA_019414515.1. Classification (GTDB taxonomy): domain Bacteria; phylum Actinomycetota; class Coriobacteriia; order Coriobacteriales; family Coriobacteriaceae; genus Collinsella. Next base: position 9,775 of record DXLX01000043.1, on the reverse strand, counting down.
GTCGGTAAAGGCGGTCCTGATCAGATCCTCCTGACGCTCGAGAAGGTCACGGACGGTCTTTTCGAGCGTTTCGGTGTAATTGCTGACAGTATCCATGTTCTAAGCGGCTTTCTGAAGTCGGAGCGGATTGCGTCGGGCGAGCTCGTTGTGTACACGCATCGTTGCTCAGCGTTTTGCGTGTATCCAGGCCCCCGCCTTGCTGCGTTGTTGGGTTACTTTGCCGGCTAATGTTCGCTGTTGATAACTGCTGAGTAGTATAAACAACAGTGCAAAATTATATAGGGGTACACATGCTGTGGGTGGCTATTATTCGACAAACGGCAGCGCGATGATGCGATGTTCGATAAAAATGCGACTGGGGCGGTATATGTTGACGGGTATACTTGTTCCGTTTGAATTTGTGGGGATGGAGATGGTCGCATGGCACAGTCAACTATGACGCGCACGGTGGGGCTCGCGCTCGAGGGAGGCGGCTACCGCGGTATGTATACGGCGGGCGTGCTCGACGTTTGGATGGAGCACGGTTTGACCTGCGACCATATGGTGGGCGTCTCGGCGGGCGCGGCGTTTGGCTACAATTTTAAATCGCGCCAGATCGGCCGTGCCATTCGCTATAACAAGGCCTATTGTGCCGATAAGCGCTATGCGGGTGTAGCAAGCTGGCTGCGGACCGGCGATATGTTCAATGCCGATTTTGCCTATCACGAGGTGCCTATCGAGCGCGATCCCATTGACTTGGAGGCGTATCGCGCCTGTCCTATGCGGTTTACGTGCGTGTGCACCGATATCGAGACGGGCAAGGCCGTCTACCACGACCTGCCCTATGGCGACGAGAGGGATGTCGAGTGGATCCGGGCATCGTCGGCGATTCCCGTGGCGACGCGTCCCGTTGCTATTGACGGGCATAAGTATCTGGATGGTGGCGTGGCTGATTCTATTCCCAGTGCATGGCTGTTTGCGCAGGGGTATGACCGCAATATCGTGGTACTCACGCAGCCGGCGGGCTTTGTGAAGCAGCCCAACAGCGTGATGCCCATGCTGCGGCGCGTGTTCCGTCACTACCCGGAGTTTGTCGCGGCGCTTGAGCATCGGCATGAGGTCTACAATGCTACGCTCGATGACCTGGCGCGTCGCGAGGCTGCCGGCGAAATCTTTGTGGTGCGGCCGAGCGAATCGGTGAAGGTGCCGTCGCTGTGCCGCGAGCCCGATGAACTCGAACGCATCTATCAGATCGGCCGCCGCGATGCGGAGGCAACCTTGCCGGCACTGGAGACATATCTGGCAGGGTAGAGGCTGCTGCCGCCATCTCGGCGGGAAGCGCATCCCGGAATGGAGGTCCAAACTGGGATGCGCTTTCCATCGCTGAAGATATGAGGCTGCGAATCGGCTGCTCGGCTTGAGCCTATGCCTGCTGCCAGGTATCGACGAGCTCCTTGGCGGCGGCGTAGGGGTCGTCGGCACTGCAGACGGCGCTCACCACAAAGAAGCCATCGACGCCGGTGGCCTTGAGCTGTGGCAGGTCGGCCGTCTTGACGCCGCCGCCCACCACGATGGGCACGGGGCTTGCCGCGTGGAGTGCGGCCAAGTCCTCAAAGCTCTTGGTGATGATAGAGCCGTCGGCCGCGCGTCCGCAGTCGCGCTTGGTCTCGGTCTCGTGGAGCGGGCCGATGCCCAGGTAGTCGACCAGGCTCATGTCGGCGGTCTTGACGTACTCGAGCATCTCCTCGCAACGGGCCGAAAGGCCCACAATGGCATCGGGGCCCAAAAGTTTGCGGCAGACCTCGACGGGAATATCGCTCTGGCCAACGTGCACGCCGTCGACAGCGATGCCCTGCTCGCGCGCGGCGAGTACGCAGTCCAGGCGGTCGTCGATCAGCAGGGCGACCTGATCGGTCTTGCCGGCCTGTGCGATTGCCTGCGCGGCGTCGCCCGTCAGCGCGATGATCTCGCGGGCACTTGCCACCTTGGAGCGCACCTGGATGCAGGTAAAGCCTGCGTCGAGCGCCTGGGCCACCACATCGCCCACGGGACGCCCGAGCGTGTTTTCGGGGCCGAGTACCAGATAGGCCGAGATATCAAGGTTGTCGCGGATGCTCATCGTGCTTCCTCCTGCTTTTTGATCTGTGCTTCCATGCGCTCGAGCTTGCCGGTCATGGTGTCGGTAAATCCGGGTCGAATATCGGCTTTGAGCACGACTTCGGTGCGGATGCCCTTGCTCGCCAACACAAAGGTTGCGTCGCGCACGACCTGCATGACCTCGTCCCAGTCACCCTCGATCTCGGTGAACATCGAGGTGGTGCGGTTGGGAAGGCCGCTCTCGCGAATGACGCGCACGACCTCGGCGACCTCGGCGGACAGTTCATCGCCGGTGCCGCACGGGGCGATGGCCACGGCGACGAGCGTGTTCATGCTGGCATTGGTTACGGGCTCGGACATGGCCTATGCCTCCTCGAGCTCGAGTCGGTTATCGGCGATGTCTTGGGCGGTTGCGCGGTAGAGCTCGTCGATAAAGGCGACCTTAAAGCTTGCCGGGGCATCGGCGACAGCGGCGGCACGCGTGCCGGCCACGTTGTAGACGGCGGTGCCGCAGATGGCTGCCGTAAACGGGTCGGCGGCGCAGGCGTACACGGCCAGCACGCCGCCCTGCGAGCAGCCGCAACCGGTGATCTTGGACATGAGCGGGCTGCCGCCGTGGGATTTGGCCACCGTCGTGCTGTCGGTGATCAGGTCGACTTCGCCCGAGACCACTACGGCGCCGCCGGTGTAGCGGGCGAGCGCCACGGCGGCGTCGCGGGCGGCATCGACCGTGTCGGTGGTATCGACACCGCGCACGCGGCTCAGATCGGCCGCCTCGCCCTCAAGACCCCACAGGCCGGCGAGCGCGATAATCTCGGAGGCGTTGCCGCGCACGATGGCGGGCTTGTACTGCTTGAGCTCGTTTACCAGCTGGGTGCGCAGGCTACCGATGCCCAGACCCACCGGATCGAGCACCCAGGGCTTGCCGGCGTCGTGTGCCGCCTTCGCCGCGCGGGGAATCGTCTGCTCGTAGATGGGGAAGAGCGTGCCCATGTTGAGATAGATGGCGCCGCCGCCGGCAACGAGCGCCTCGCCCTCGTCGGGCAGATAGACCATGGCGGCCGAACCGCCCACGGCGAGCTGCGCGTTGGCGACAAAGTCGATCGTCACCGTGTTGGTGATGGAGCCGGCCATCGGATTGGTGGCGCGAATCTCCTCCACGGCCTTGACCATATGCTGCTTAAACTGTTCCGAATCAATCACTGCACATGCCTCCTTGGCATAGAAAAGGGGCGCTGTGCATAGACAGCGCCCCTGTAAAGGCGGCATGCTCCCTACGCCAGCATTAACTGACAGGTTCAAAGGATTGGGCCCTATGCCCTCTCAGCCTTGTGGTTTGCACCGCCGGCACTCCCGCATCGAATCTGTTGTTCCCTATACTAACGCACCTGCCAAAAAGGGACAGGTTTATTTTGGCAGGTCGTTACAATAGGTAGGACCGATACGAATGGGGACCTCATGATCAAACTTGTGCTGACCGATATGGACGATACGCTGATTCCAGCTGGGCATGACGGCGCCAGCGACTACGCCATTGAGGGCATTCATGCCATGCAGGCGGCGGGTCTGCACTTTGGCCCGGTTTCGGGTCGCCAGCCGTCCGCGATGGGCTGGATGTTCAAAAACCGTTCCGAGTGTTTTTCGGCTGGCGCGTTCTGTAACGGCCAGGTGATGTTTGTCGGCGGCGAAGTAGTCGCCTCGCACGCAATCGACAACGATGCTCTGATGCGTTTGGCCGACTATCTGGAGCAAGAGACCGACGATACCTATCTGAAGGTCTATAGCCTGGGTGATGACTTTTGGAATAACGATGCCCACTGCGTGACGAGCGATCCTGAGCGCGTTCGTCGCGCCATGGAGTCGGGCGGCAACGCATGGCTCAAAGGCGAAGAGGCCCCATGCCGTCCTGTCGTTGATGAAGTGCCGGTGTTCAAGGCGAATATCTGGAGTGCCCGTTCGCGTGAGGAGCTCGCGGAGCTACGCGAGCGCGTTGCCGTTGAGGTGCCGGAACTCTCGCTTGTGTTTCCCAACAACCGAGTGCGCCTGTTTGACATCCTTCCAGCAGGTTGGGACAAGGGTTGCGCTGCGCTGGAGTTGGCGCGCGCTTTGGACCTGACGCCCGATGAGGTGGCCGTATTTGGCGATTCCGATAACGATCTGCCCATGATCGATGCCGTTCCCAACTCCGTTGCAGTCGCCAATGCCAACGAGGCTGTCACGGCTGCCGCGCGCTGGCATATCGGCGCTGCGGCAGACGATGCGGTCGCCGGGGCTCTGCATCAGATTGCCGCCTGCGCTGCGACGGGGGAAATGCCGCCGTTTATGCGTCAGATGGATGTGACAGGTTTCGACGTCACGAACGTCTAGGGAGAAAGCTATGAAGCTTCAGCAGCTCAGATATGTCGTCAAAGTTGCCGAATGCGGCAGCATTACCGAGGCCTCGCGCCGGCTCTTTGTGTCGCAGCCTTCGATTACCGCATCGATCCGCGATCTCGAAAACGAGATGGGTGTGCATATCTTTGAGCGCACCAACAAGGGTGTCATTGTGTCCGAGGAGGGCGAGACCTTCTTGGGCTATGCGCGCCAGGTACTCGACCAGGCCGACCTGCTCGAGGGCAAGTACAAGGGCGCATCCGAGCAGGTGCCGCACTTTAGTGTGAGCTGCCAGCATTATTCCTTTGCCGTCAACGCGTTTGTCGACGTGATCCGCGAGTTCGATGCCGCGCGTTACGACTTCACCCTGCGCGAGGAGCAGACTCACGAGATTATCGAGGATGTCGCGCATATGAAAAGCGAACTGGGCATCCTGTACTTATCCGAGCATAACCGCGAGGTTATCGAGCGCATGCTCGCCGCCAACGAGCTCGTATTCGAGGGACTCTTCTGCGCCGCGCCGCATGTCTTTGTATGCGCCGACCATCCACTGGCGGACTGCGCCAGCGTGACGCTCGAGGACTTGGAAGACTACCCGTTCTTGTCCTATGAGCAGGGCAGTTATAACTCGTTCTACTATTCCGAGGAGCTGACTTCGACGTTCGAGCGTCGCAAAAATATCCGCGTGCGCGACCGTGCGACGTTGTTCAATTTGGCCATGGGCCTCAACGGCTACACGGTATGCTCGGGCGTGATCAGCCACGAGCTCAACGGCCCCGGCATTATCTCGATTCCGCTCGACGTGGACGAGTACATGGAGATTGGCATCATCACGCGCAAGAACACGACGCTCACGCGCTACGGCCAAGCCTATATCGACGCGATCCGTCAGCATATCTAGACTGCTGCGTCCTGTACAGGTCAAATCTCTTCATGGCAGTCCCAACTGATATAGGAAGCATCTATATCAAACTGTTATAAACGTATATTTTACGATGGCTATATGAGCGCTCATACTTTGTCCCAGTAAAGCAACCAATGCAAAGGGAGATATCTATGAGTGCTTTAACCACGCTGAACGCGCCGTTTCGCGCCGATATCGTCGGCAGTTTTCTTCGACCGCAGGCCGTAAAGGACGCCCGCGCTGCCTATACGGCAGGCACGCTTGATGCCGAGGGGCTTAAGGCCGTCGAGGACGATGCCATTCGCGATTTGGTGGCAAAGCAAAAGGCCGCCGGCTTGCAGGTCATCACCGATGGCGAGTTCCGCCGCAGTTATTGGCACCTCGACTTTATGTGGGGGCTCAACGGCATTGAGCGCCGTACCTCGCGTACGGGCTATATGTTCCACGACGAGGAGACTACCGCCGACACCGCCGTGGTTACCGGTCCCATTAGCGGCGAGAACCACCCCTTCGTCGAGCACTTCAAATTTGTCAAGGCACTTGAGGGCGAGGGCCATGTTGCACGCCAGACCATCCCGGCGCCTATCCAGACGTTCTCTGAGGTCACGCTCGACCGCTGCGACGGCCAGCAGGAGAGCCTGCGCGCTGTCTATAAGACCGATGAGGAACTTGCCGACGCCATCGCAGTCGCTTATCGCACGGTGATCGCCGACCTGTACGCAGCAGGCTGCCGCAATATCCAGTTTGACGACTGCACCTGGGGCATCTACTGCGATACCGATTTTGTCGCCAAAACCGGCATGAGCCCGGTCGACCTGCAAAAGGTAAGCGAGCTGGGCGTGGCGCTCAACAATGCCGCCATCGCGGACAAGCCCGACGATCTGGTCATCAACACGCATGTGTGCCGCGGCAACTACCACTCCACCTATGCCTTCGAGGGCGGCTATGACCCCATCGCGCCGTACCTGTTCGCAAACGAGGATGTCGATGCATTTTACCTGGAGTTCGATACGCCGCGCGCCGGCGGTTTTGAGCCGCTCAAGTACGTTGCCCCGGGCAAGAAGGTCGTGCTGGGCTTGGTAACCACCAAGGCGGCAGAGCTCGAGAACGAGGATGTTATCGTCGAGCGCATCCGTGAAGCCGCAAAGTACGTGCCGCTCGAGAACCTGTATCTGTCGCCTCAGTGCGGCTTTGCCAGCTGCGAGATTGGCAACAAGCTGACCGAGGATGAGCAATGGGCAAAGATCGCGCTGGTCAAGCGCATTGCCGGGCGCGTTTGGAAATAGCGCTAGTGTTTGCAGGTGGCGGCGCGTGCGAGGCATAGTGTATCGCGTACAATGGTTCGGATCGTATCGTTCGGGCAGGTTATCCGATATGCCTGATCGCCCTTCCATTCGAAAGGACATCCATGTCCCAGTCCTCGACGCCCGCCCTCAGCGATGCCATCTACGACGCATCGTCGCTCGGCCGCCCGCGCATGTTCCTGCTCGGCCTACAGCACCTGTTTGCCATGTTTGGCGCCACCGTGCTGGTGCCCGTGCTCACCGGCCTCTCGGTATCGGCAACGCTTTTGTTTGCCGGCTTGGGCACGCTGCTGTTCCACTTCCTGTCGCGCGGCAAGGTGCCGGCCTTTCTGGGCTCGTCGTTTGCCTTTATCGCCGGCTACGCGGCCATCGCCCCCCAACGGCGAGACGGAGCTTTTGCCCTACGCTTGCTTGGGCGTAGCTTGCGCCGGCCTGCTCTATCCGGTGCTGGCGGCGCTCTTCCGCGCGTTTGGCGCCAAGCGCGTCATGCGTTTCTTTCCGCCGGTGGTGACTGGCCCCATCGTCATTTCCATCGGCTTGATCCTGGCAAGTTCCGCTATTGCTAACTGCCAGACCAACTGGCTTGTGGCTGTCATTGGCGTTGCCGTTATCGTCATCTGCAACATCTGGGGCCGTGGCATGGTCAAGATCGTGCCGATTTTGCTGGGCGTTGTGGTGAGCTATGCCGTTGCGGCTGCGCTCGGCGAGGTTGATTTCTCGGGCGTTGCCGCCGCTCCGTGGGTCGGTCTGCCCATCGTGTGGGACAACACCGTGTTTGCACTCTTTGGGCCGCAGTTCGATAGCGGTCTTGCCACGACGGCCATCATCACCATCATGCCGCTGGCCTTCGCGACCATGATCGAGCATATCGGCGATATCTCTGCTATCGGTTCGACTTGCGAGCGCAACTACATTGCCGATCCCGGTCTGCATCGCACGCTGCTCGGCGACGGCCTTGCCACGATTCTGGCTTCGCTCTTTGGCGCTCCGGCCAACACTACGTATGGTGAGAACACCGGCGTGCTCGCCCTGACGCGCGTGTTCGACCCGCGCGTAATTCGAATTGCCGCGTGTTGCGCCATCGTGCTTTCGTTCTGCCCCAAGTTCGCGGCTGTCATTGCGGCCATGCCGGCGTGTGTGATCGGCGGTGTGTCGCTCGTGCTCTACGGCATGATCAGCGCTGTGGGCGTCCGCAACCTCATCGAGAACCAGGTCGATTTCCAGAACAACCGCAACGTGCTGGTTGCCGCGCTGGTGCTCGTGCTTTCGCTCGGCATCGCGTACAGCACCGCCGGCGCCATCGTGTTGGAGCTGGGCGGCGTGACCATTTCGCTGTCCGGCATTGCCGTGGGCTCACTGGTGGGCATTGTGCTCAACGCCATCCTGCCGGGTAACGACTTTGAGTTTGATGTCTCCGAGCTTGAGGAGGCTGCTGAGTAGCAGCTGCGTTCAGCTAAAACAAGATATGGTGCCCATGCGTATATGCGTGTGGGCACCATTTTTAATGTGTCAGTATCCAGTGGATGCCGCGGGCCATGCGTAAGTCGGTTTGGGCAAAGTGATTGCCGGGGTTGAGCTCCAGCGTTGTTGGAATGCCGCGCTCGACGAGCAACGCTTCCATCGCGCGTGTGTCGTCGAGTACATGCCGCATCATGCGGTTGGGCGTCTTGGTTTCCTTTTTGCCGAGTGACAGGTAGACGGCTTGCGGGCTGCCGGCAAAAGGGGCCGTGCTGGCACGGTCGACAAAGTCGGGAAACCATAGCGACCCCGATGCGCTCGCGGCGCGGTCAAAGGCGTCGGTTTGCCAGAGGGACCAGAGTGCGAAGAGGCCCGCGAGCGAGTAACCGGCAATGCCGCGCCAGGTGGGCGGCTGAGGAAGCGACGACTCGACCTGGGGGATTATCTGATTCAGCAGCTCATCAAGAAAATCGGCAGCTTGGCCGCCGAAAGGCTCGGCATCGCGTACGGTTCCGTCGCATGCCCAGGGGCTCAGCTCGCGATTCCAATCGAGCCCGCCAATGGTGACGAGGGCGAATGGCGGACAGTCGAGCTCTCGGCAACACTTATAAACCTCGCTGCCGTCGCCCACGACCACAGGAAGGTAGATGACAGGCGCGCTTTCCGTATGATTCGAATAAACGGTTATCTGCTTTTGATGCGCTTCCATGACGGGCTTCTCTCAGTGTTGTGATATCGGCAGCCCCAATTGTCGCACGCCAGCGTATGCCGGTTGGGCTAGACCAAAGACAATCTCGTGCATCCCCTGCGGACGCATATGGAAAACGCCACCGCCGGAGGGGAGCTCGGCGATGGCGTCGTTAAACGGTGCTCGGGCTAGGCGCTTTCATGGGTGCCGTCCCGTGCATCAAAGGTGTCTATGAGCGCTTGCGGCTCACCACGGCGCCTGCGGCGATGGCGGCTGTTCCCGCAAGGGCGGCTGCCGCGATGGCCGCACCCGAGGTGTCGCCGGTTGCCGCGAGCACGCCGGTAGTCTTGGCTTTCGTGGTTGAAGCCGCAACGGCCTTGGTCGGCTTTGAGCCCTCAGGCTTGGGGTTCTGCTTGGACTCCGCGGGCTTGCTTTCTGCGGGCTTGGTCTCGTCGGGCTTGGGGTCTTCCGGCTTGGCTACCTCGGGAGGTGCGATGGTCGTACTTTTGGCGACTGCTTTGATATAGAGGGAGTCGACCGTGGCGTCGCCCGTGCCGATGGCTTGGCCTGCCTCGTAGATGCCGTCACGGAGCTTGCGATAGTCAATGACCTTGCCGCCTTCGGGCGTCTGGATGGCGGCGTTCTCAATCTTGATGGTGCCGATTGTCTTGCCGTCAGCGCTCATGGCACGGGCAAAGATTGCCGCTGTATCTCCTTCGGCCGTTACCTTGCTGCGGATGATCGAGATGACTGCGGGTGTGACGCCCTCGCTGGTCTGGGCGATGATGCCGATGTTCTCGCCTTGGGGTTCGCGCCTCGTCTCGCCATCTTGGTTTTCGCTCATATGACCCAATCCGCTGTCAAGAGCCACAATGGCCCCGCCGACCGCTTGCAATCGGTCGGCGGGGCCTGCCGTTAACCCGTCCCGGTCCGCCCCCGGCATGTCATCGACGCCTTCGGCTCAGTCTCATA
>DXLX01000042.1 GCA_019414515.1 Collinsella sp. | reverse complement strand
TTTGGCATGGGAGCCTCCCAACCTCGTTGCGGCGCGGCTGCGCCTATGGCACTTCAACATCATTGTCGCAGCCCCGACCCGCGGCCACGAGCGGGGGCTCCTATCTTTTTAGTGCCCTCGGATTGGGTCATAGTGTCTGTCCGCGCCAAAACATCGGCGTTGCCGTGGTTCAACCTGCCAAAAAGGGACAGGTTTATTTTGGCAGGTTTTATTTGGGCAAACGTTGTTGGCGCAATGGGGACTGGTTTATATTCACCAAGTTGGTGCAAAGTAGCCTGACCCCTTTGCACCAAAAAGTTGCGGTGAGATAGTTCTTGAATTGGCCTTTTTGATGGCTAAACAGGAACTATCTCACCGCAACTGCCTTGAGTGTTTTTTGGCAGCTAGTTTACTTGCTCGCGAAGAGCCCGATCAGGACGATCACGAGGATTACGGCGATGATGCAGACGATGGCTCCGGTGAATTTGATGCGTGAGTCGCGGGTGCGCTCGCGCACGTCGTCCTCGGCGGCTTCGAGTTGAGCCACTTCACGCTCAGTTTCGGCGTGCTCGGCCTTATCGCGGGCCAGGGAGCCCGCGAGCGATTCGGTAATCTCGGGATGGTCATGCACCTCGGTCGCCTGCTCGATGATCGACTGTGCGTGCGCGACGTCCGCCTGGGCATTGACAATAGCCTGCTCTTGCTCTCGACGCGCTTTGTCCTCGGCGGCGATCTTCTCGCGCAGTTCGCGCTGGCGCGTTGCGGCGGCGGCTTTTGCGGTCTGCAGCTCGTCGCGCGCGGCATCGGCCTCGGCAGTCACGGCCTGATGGGCACGCTTGGCGTCGGCGATGGGGGCTTGCGCCTGCTCGACGGCGTGCTCGGCGGCCGCGAGCGAGTGCTCAAGATCGGCGGTGATGTTCGGGACATCTTCCTCGGCTTTGCGCAGGGCATCGGCCGTGTCGGAGATCTGCATCGAAAGCTCGCTGGTGCGCACCGTGTAATTGGCGGGATTCGCCGAAGGATTGCGCTGCAGCTCGGCATACTCGCGGCGCAGCGTTTCGAGTTGAGCGCGCGTGGCGTCGACGGTTTGCTGCGCTGCGGCAACGCCGGCGTCGCGCTCGGCCTGCACCTTGTCGCGGATGCGCTTGGAATCCTCGAGGCGTCGAACGAGGCGGTTACCGGTTTCGCGCGAGCTGGCTTCGCGCGCCTCTACGGCATCGAGTGCGGCTTTGAGACGCCGCTCGGTGGCATCGTCCTCTTCTTTTATTTGCTCGAGCTGCGCCTTGAGCTCTGTTGCCTTGGCAGCATGGGTATCGCGGCCGATTTCTGCCGCCGCGGCGGCCTTTTGTGCCGTGTCGATAGTCTGGCGCTGCTCGGCGACGATTTGGTCGTAGCGGCCTGCGATATCCTGACGCGTCTCGAGCTCCTCGCCTTGATCGGCGATGCGCTGCTCAAGTTCGGCCAGGTGGGCACGGGCGTCCGCGAGTGCCTTCTTTGCGGCGTTCATCTCGCGCATGGCCGAGGCACCCTGGGCGATAAAGGCGCCCACGGCGCTGGCGGTGTTTGAGACGGCGCCTCCCAGATCGCGGCTGGCTGCTGGGGTGTGCAGGGCGATCGGGTGAGCGGCGTTCGCCGTGCCCGCATCGGGCGCCTGCGGCGTGGCGATGCTGCCGGTGCCGCCCTCGACTACGGAAAAGCCGGCAGCGTGCGGGTCGACTGCATCGGCACCAATGGTGGGGTGCTCAAGCTGCAGGAACGAGGGCAGGGTGTTGCCTTGGTCGGCAACGGGGGTCTCGCCGGGCACGAAGGTCGAGGCGGCCTCGGCGGCCTCCTCTTCTTCGGCGTCAATATCGGCGTCGGCCACGGCGTTTTTCATCGCTTTGACGGCATCCATCATGGAGTCCATGACGGCATCGAGCTCTTCTTCCGAAGACACCTCGATAGGGCCTTCTGCTTGCGGGGCGGCGTCCTTTTCGGGGGCGTCGTCCTGAGCGGCCGAATCGTCGTTTTGCTCGCCGGCATCTTCGGCCGTAGGGATTTCCGTCGCAGCGCCGTTATCCAGAGTGGCGTCGTCGACGTCGGTATCATTGCAGGTCGCAGCGTCAGTATCTGCGGCGACGTCTGCTGAATCATCAATATGCTGTTGAGTCTGGGGGTCCAGCTCGTCCGTCATAGGCATGTGCTCCTCATCGTTGTTTGTCACCCTATGATAAAGTCTCGCGCCGACATCCCGCGCCCCGCAGCAAAGTTTCAAAACGTGTTCGATGACTCGCTTGGATAGCAAAAATTCGTCCTCTAAATTCAGTTTACGCTTGACATTCCCTTCGCCGAATGACGTTGCGCCGTTCGCCTGCTGCGGTCTTTATTTTTCACTTGAACCCGTTAAAGTTGCATTTCAGCTTTTGGCGCGTGAAGTTGGATACGCGCAGTCGGCGGGCGTGCCCGTCGCGATTTTGAAAGGACTTTGTATGGGACTTTTCACTGGTAAGACCGTGATCGTCACCGGCGGCGGCAAGGCCACGCTCAAGGACGGCTCCGCTGGCTCCATCGGTTACGGCATCGATATCGCTTTTGCCAAGGAGGGCGCAAACCTCGTTATTACCGGCCGCAACGTTGCCAAGCTCGAGGCTGCCAAGGAGTCCCTCGAGGCCGAGTACGGCATCAAGGTTCTGCCTGTTCAGGCCGATGTCTCGGCTGGTCAGGATAACGAGGCCGTCGTCCAGAACGTTATCGACAAGGCGATTGAGGAGTTCGGTCGCATCGACGCCGTCGTCAACAACGCTCAGGCCAGTGCCTCGGGTGTGACCATCGCCGACCACACCATGGACCAGTTTAATCTGGCCATTTACTCTGGCCTGTACGCCACCTACCTGTACATGCAGAAGGCCTATCCGCACCTGAAGGAGACCAAGGGCTCTGTGGTCAACTTTGCTTCGGGCGCCGGCCTGTTTGGTAACTATGGTCAGTGCAGCTATGCTGCCGCCAAAGAGGGCATCCGCGGCCTGACCCGCGTCGCCGCCAACGAGTGGGGCAAGGACGGCATCAACGTCAACATCGTGTGCCCGCTTGCCTGGACTGCTGCGCTCGAGAACTTCCAGGATGCTTACCCCGAGGCGTTCAAGGCCAACGTCCACATGCCGCCGGCGGGCCATTACGGCGATGTCGAGAAGGAGATCGGCCGCGTGGTCGTTCAGCTTTGCGGCCCCGACTTTAAGTACATGAACGGCGAGACCGTCACCCTCGAGGGTGGCATGGGTCAGCGGCCCTAACAGTTACGCGGTTCTACGAACCGCGTAACCAGTTGACGCTGCAAACCCGCCAGAGCGGCAATCTGTCTTTCAACTTCGGCGGCATGATCAAAAGATCAATGCCGCCTTGTTTCAAGGCACCTTGCTCGCTCTGGCGGGTTTTCGCTCATATGACCCAATCCGCTGTCAAGAGCCACAATGGCCCCGCCGACCGCTTGCAATCGGTCGGCGGGGCCTGCCGTTAACCCGTCCCGGTCCGCCCCCGGCATGTCATCGACGCCTTCGGCTCAGTCTCATA
>DXLX01000041.1 GCA_019414515.1 Collinsella sp. | reverse complement strand
CCACGCACCCCTTCGCTACGCTCGCAAGCGGCAACATCCAGGCCGCTTCGCTCGCCGTGGGTGCACGATGCCTGCGCCTTGCGCGCCCGGCCGAGTCGCTGCCCAAAGGCGTCGTGTCGGTCGCGTCGATCGCCTGCGCGGCGCGCTTTCTCTCCGAGAACCCGGGTCGCGCGCTTCTCACGACGGGGAGCAAGGAGCTTGCTCCCTACACGCGCGTCGCCGATTTCGCGGAGCGCTTCTTCGTGCGTGTGCTCCCGCTGCCCGGTGCTATAACGAAGTGCATCGACGCGGGGTTTTCGCCGTCGCACGTCATCGGCATGCAGGGGCCCTTCACCCGCGAGCTCAACGAGGCGATGCTTCGGCAGGTGGGCGCCCAGTGGCTTGTGACCAAGGACTCGGGAACCGTAGGCGGTACGGCCGAGAAGCTCGCCGCCGCGCGTGACGCGGGAGCGCGCTGCATCGTGGTCACCCGTCCCGCCGAGGGAGGCGGGGCCCTTTCGCTTCGGGAAGTGGAAGACGCGCTCTTACGGGAGTTCGCGCGCTAGGCGCTCGCCGCGCCTACGCGCCATCCCGCCCGCGAGGAGGAGCGCCCCGAGCAAGCTCGACCCGTACAAGCCCGTCATCCACCAATAGCTCGAGGACGACGCCCGGAACTGGCGTAAACAGCCCTTCAATAAGTTGCGGTGAAATAGCGTCTGTTTTTGCTGCTAAATAGCATATTCAGTCCCTAATTCACCGCAACTTGTTGGTGGTGGCTTACTGGTAGCGTAGGCACTCCACCGGGTCGAGCTTTGCCGCGCGGCGAGCGGGGTAGAAGCCAAAGATTACGCCGATTCCGACGGAGACGGCGAAGGCCAGCAGCACGGTGGCGATTGAAAAGCTCGGTGTGATTTGCCCGCTGGCACCGAGCTCGCCAAGAATCCCGGATCCGGAGGCAAACATCGCGAGGCCCCATGCCAGCAGATAGCCAATCAGGACACCCAACAGTCCGCCGGTGACGCACAGCGCCGAGGACTCGGCCAAAAACTGCGCGGTGATATCGCGACGACTTGCGCCCAGGGCACGGCGAATGCCGATCTCACGGATGCGCTCAGTCACGTTGGTGAGCATCATATTCATAATGCCGATACCGCCGACAAGCAGCGAGATGCTGGCGACAGCGCCCATGATGAGCGAGAACGCGCCCATAAAGGAGTTGAGTGCATCGATGGCGCTTTTCATGGAGGTCGCCGATACACTGTCGTACTCATCATCCTCCGCGATGCCCTTCATTGCGCGCACCTTGGACTCGATGGTCTTACAAAGCTCGTCCATGTCTGTGCCCTCGGCGGCAAGAGCCGTCACGCTGGGGAATGAAGGATTTTCGTCGCCAAACAGGCCTGAGATGGTTTCGCGCGGCATATACAGCGTGAGCGAGCCCATGGAGTCGTTGCCGCCATCAATCACACCTACAATCTGCACCTCGCCGTTGGACACCTTGATGGTTTTCCCCAGCGCATCCTGTTCGTTGCCGTAAAGCTGATCGGCGCCGCCGCGGCTGATGAGCGCCACGCGCGAGCCTGATTGGGACTCGGCCTGGGAATAGGTGCGCCCCGCAACGAGCTTGCTGGCCCCCACGGCGTCGAGCATGTCGCTATCGACACCCTGTGCCATGACGGTATAGCTTTTATCGCCGGTCTTATACTCGGTATACGCGCTGTCGACAATGCCGATCTGCTCTATCTGCGGCACCAGTTTTTGAAGCTTCTCGATGTCGGACTCGGTGAGTTCTTGCGACGAATAGATTTGCACCATGCGTGCCGCATTGAGGCCCAGGCTGTTGACCAGGCTGTTTTGGATGCCGCCGATGAGCGAAGTCATGGCGATAACCGAGGCGATGCCGATGACAATGCCCAGGATGGTGAGCAGGCTGCGCCCCTTGTTGGCTTCGAGCGAGTGAAGGGCTTCCTGGATGAGATCGCGGGCGCTCATGCCATCTCTCCTTTCGGCGGGTTGGCGGAGGCGGAAATCCTGGGCAGGCTATCCACGGCGCTGCGCAGGGTCCGCGGTGCATGTGGAATATACGCGCCATCGTGAATGCGACCGTCGCGGATGGTCACGGCACGGTCGGCCTCGGCGGCGATGCCGGGGTCGTGTGTGATAAGCACGATGGTTTTGCCGCGCTTCTGGAGCTTATGGAAGGTTTCCATCACAAGCGCTCCGGTAGCGGAGTCCAGGTTTCCCGTCGGCTCGTCGGCCAGAATGATGGGCGGGTCATTGACGAGGGCGCGCGCGATTGCGACGCGCTGCATCTGGCCGCCCGAGAGCTCGGATATGCGGTGGTCCCAGTGGTCGACGGGCAGCGTGACAGCCTGCAGCGCGTGCACGGCGCGCATTTCGCGCTGGCTACGGGGCACATTGGTGTAGGCCAGCGGCAGCATCACATTTTCGATAACCGACAGGCGCGGCAGCAGGTTGAAGCTCTGAAAGACAAAGCCAATGCTCAGGGCGCGAACTTCGGTGAGCTCCTCATCATCGAGCTCGGCCACGTTGAGCCCTTGCAGGTAGTAGTCGCCCGCCGTCGGCTTATCCAGACAGCCTAGGATGTTCATGAGCGTCGACTTGCCCGAGCCCGAGGGGCCGGTGATAGCGACGAATTCGCCGGGATTTACCGCCAGGCTCACGTTGTGCAGGATGTGGGCGCACCCCGCCTCGCTCTCAAAGATGCGGTGCACGTTGCGGATGTCGATAACGGGACGCATTACATGCCCTCGTCGGCAGACATACTGCCCGAATCCGCACCGTAGCCGCCGTCAGCCGTTGCGTCCGCTCCGGTGTCCATGACGAGGGTGTCGCCATCGCGCAGCTTGGTAACCGGAACGTTGGGGTTGATCTCGTTGCCCTGGTCGTCGCGCTTAACCTGTGTCTTGCCGACTACGGCTTCGTTGTCGTTTTGCGTCACGACGGTCACCTTCACGCGATGGGTTTGCTTGCCCTCGTCATCGGTTGCGACGTTGACGTAATAGTGTTCGCCGTCTTCGGTCATGAGCGCCATCGTCGGCACCATCACCACGTCGTCGAGCTGCTCGGTCACCACCGAGACCTCGGCCGTCATGCCCGGCTTCAGGCGCGCGTCGGGCGCCTCGATGAGAATGTCGACGTTAAAGGTCACGCTGCCGCCGCCACCGTTGGCGGCGTCGGAGTTTGCCACCGACGCGATAGCCGTGACGGTGCCCTGGCTCACGATATCGGGAAACGCGGGATACGTGACGTTGGCGCTCTGCCCAACGGCGATCTTGGCGATGTCCTTTTCGCCCACCTGCACGGTCACCTTCATCTTAGATAGGTCGGCGATCTGCATGCACTGCTTGCCGCCGCTCGTATCGCTTTCGCCCATGATCATGCCGCCTGTAACCGTGGCGCCCACTTTGGCATTGAGCTCCACGATGCTACCCGAGCTCGGGGCCGTGACCGTGCGACTGGAGGCCTTGGCGTTCGCCTGGTCGAGGTTTGCCTGGGCTGATGCGAGGCTGCGCTGCGCGGCCGATACGGCGTTCGTGTCCACTGATGCGGCGGAGACGCCAGCCGCTGCGGAAGCTCCCTCGACGTCCGTCGTTGGGGTGGCCTGCGCAGCAGCTGCGGCTTTCTGCGCGTTGGCGAGGTCTTCTTGAGCGGCAGCAACTGCACGCTGCGCCTCGGCAACGTTGCGGTCGAGCTCGTCGTTTTTAATGGTCAGAAGCACGTCGCCCTCGTTGACGGATTGGCCTGCCTGCACGTTGATAGAATCGATCGTGCCGTCGACAGAAGGGGAGACCACTGAGGACGAAATGGGTTTGAGCTGGCCTTTCGCCTCGACCGTTGTGGTAAACGTGCCCTCGGTCACCATGTCGGTCACAGGTCCGCTAGCGCCCTGAGGCTGCGCATTGATAACCAGGGTTGCGATAACGGCAATGAGCGCGATGGCACCTACGACGCCAGCGGCAATACCGCGTCGAATCAGCTTTTTGCGTCGACGTTCGGCACGTTTTGCCTTGAGCTTGGTATATGCCTCTTCATCGGAAATCTCGGCCGTATCGTTCGCGCGTCCGTCCTGCTTATCGGCATGTACGTCTGTAATCAGAGGAATCGTTTCGGTGGGACCTTCGAGCGTGTGCTCGGTATCATCCGGGCCCGGGGTGATGGTGGGGACATTCGGCATAGCGTCTCCTTTATAGAAAGAATCTCGATAATTATATGCGCCCACCGGTTGGGGCGGGCGCATAGGACGGTTTCTTTCGGAACTGTTAGATTGGTCGCAGCGGTTCCACGTTGTAGGAATGCGCGCGTTGCACTACGAGTGGACAACCACGCATAGGCCGACTTTGATGCAGTCGTGAAGTGCCTTGGCGTCGGCCAGGCGCAGGTTGATGCAGCCGTGGCTGCCGCACCACTTGTACGACTCGGCGTTGTCGAAGCTCTTGTCGTTTTGCCATGTAGCGTCGTGGAAGCCGATCATATTGCCCTCGAACGGCATCCAGTAGCTCACCGGGCTCTCGTATTTGGGCTTACCGGTCTCGGGATCCTTGGCTCCGATCAGGGTGCTGCCGCCGTCGTTGCTGTTGATCTGCCACACACCCTCGGGGGTGGCGTCTTCGCCCGGTTTGCCGGAAATAAAGTTGGCCTCCCACACTATATTGCCGCTCTCGTCGTAGTAGCGCGCGTGCTGCTCGGACAGGTCGACGTCGATATACGCCTTCCAGTCGGGCTCTCCCTTTGCGGTAAAGGTGTCGGCCTTCTGGGAGTACTTAATCTCGATTTCGCCGGTCTGCTTGTTGTTAATGGCGTCCTCGACCTGCTTGGCGAGCGAGCTGCTGTCGATGGACCAACCAAAGTCACCGCCTTCGACGGCGCACTGCTTGCCATCGGCGCGCGTCCACCAGCGAGTGGAGCCCACGGTATTAAAGCCGTTGGCGAGCTCGGCTGCCCAGCTGCTGATCTGCGACGTATCGAGCGTGGGGTTGGCCGGATCGGCAAAGCTGATCCACTGCAATACGGAGCTGCCATCAACTTTGCCGGCATCCTCGCCGTTGAGCTTGAGGGTCACGTTGACGCCCAGGAAGTTGTTGGCGGCATCGCATGCGGCCTGAATCTGATCATCGGTCAGCGTTCCATTGAGCGGCTCATAGGCATCGTTGCCGAGCTTGGAAAGATCTACGGTCTCGGCCAGCGAGGCAAGCTCGAGCTCGGCATACTTAATGACATGCTCGCGGTTGAGTTTTTCGTTGGAGCGCGCCTTCTCGACGGTAAACTTGCCGGCCTGCTCGTCATAGGAGCTATTGGCCTCGAACGTGCCCGAACGGCCCTCGTTAAACTCGTCGATGGCGTCGCCCAGATCCTTCTCAAACTTCTTTTGGTCAAAGGTGTCGGAGAGCATGGACAGGTCGACGTCTTGATCAAGATCGATTTCGTTGGAGGTAGCGGTTGTTTTGGTCTTGCCGCTTAAGGATTCCACGAGGCGGACCGGCCAAATAAAGGCTTCGTTGTGGCTGATGATTTCTTTTGCAGCAGCTTCGCCGTCGACGATGGGTTCATCGGACTCGGGCTGATAGGTCCAGCTAAAGTCATCGCCTGTCACGGCGAGCTTATAGTGCTTCCATGCCGAATTGACCTTGGTAGCGGCAGACGAAGCGTTGGAGAATGAGACGTCGACGCCGGCGATGGTGGTGTTGGGGTAGGCTACCTGCGAAAATGCTACGACGCCTACGATATAGACAATGACGATTAGACCCAGGACGACAAAGAGCGTCGTCTTTTTGGCCGACTTATTGTTCTCGGCGGGTTTGCGCGCGGGGCCACGATCGCCTCGAGCGTGCGTGGGCGGCTGCTTGGGCGCATTGCCGTTTGCCTGGCGCTGCTGACGTTGTTGACGCTGTTGGTTCGGGCGTTGGGAAGCGTTTGCTGCACTACGCTGCTGACCGTGGCTCGGCGCGATAGGACGCGGCGACTGAACGCCGCCGGTGTGCCTGCTCGGCTGCTGCGGATCGGGAATCAGTTGAGTTCGATCGTTTTGCGACATCGTATGCATATCCTTCGATTTTCGCCTTGCGGTTCATCGTGTTTTTACTGGGCTTGCATTATAGCGATTGCCCTGCTGTTTGTGGTACGGAAACGGTGGCATTCAAAAGAGGTGGGACATTTGTCCCACCTTTGAGTTGTTCTTTGCCGCTATCCGCACACACCGCATTTTGCACAGGCCGAAAGTGCGGCCGGAGCCTGCGCGATGCCGCCCTTTGCCGTCTCTCGCAGCGTGGCCGGCAACGCGTGACCCACCGAGAGCATGACATGTGCCATCTGGTCAAACGGCACCAGGCTCTTAATGCCTGCGAGGGCGAGTTGTGCCGAGCTAAAGGCCGCTGCCACGCCGATGGCGTTGCGGTTTTGGCAGGGCACCTCCACGAGGCCACCGACGGGGTCACAAACGAGGCCCAGCAGGTTACTCAGCGCGATGGAACTGGCGTCGAGCGCCTGCTCAGGTGTGCCGCCGAGCATCTGCACCAGCGCGGCGGCTGCCATGGCGGCAGCGCTTCCCACCTCGGCCTGGCAGCCGCCCTCGGCGCCGGCGACGCAGGCGCTCGTGGTGAGGTTGAGGCCGATGGCGGCTGCGCAGTAGAGCGCGTCCATGACCTGCTCGTCATCGAGCTGCAGGCGATCGGCGAGCGCAAGCACGCAGCCGGGCACGACACCCGCGGAGCCTGCCGTGGGGGCGGCGACGATCACTCCCATCGTGGCGGAGCGCTCGAGCACGGCCATCGCGCGGGCCACGGCTTCGGTCTGGACGGGGCCCATCAGGCTTTCACTCAAATCGTTGCGACCGGTGGCTTCGACGAGCTTGGCCTCGCCGCCGATAAGCCCGCCGAGCGATCGCTGCGGATTGGCGATGGGGGCCGTGGTCTCCTCGCGCATGACGTCGAGCACGCGGCGCATGGCGGCGACGGCGTGGGCCTCGCCGGTCAGACGCGCCTCGCGAACGGCCATGACAGCGCCGATGCTGAGCCCCAGTTCCTCGCACGCATCGAGCAGCTGCTCGCCGTCGTCGAAGATTTCCTTGGCCGAGACGCCGGGGGAGAGCGACGAGGCAGAACCGGGGAGCTCGATAAACGTTGCGTAATCGACATTGTCGAGCTTGCGCAGCATGGGGACGACGGTGTCGTCGGGCGCGCCGTCGGTCTCAAAGACGGAGTAGGCCTGGCCGCCCACTTCGGTGCGGTAGGTACGGCAAAACGCGATGTTTACATGGGCGTAGGCGAGCAGGTTGGTGAGCGCGGCGAGTACACCGGGGACGTCCTTGTGCGCCACGAAGAGCGTGGAATACATGCCCGAGATGTCGACGCCGACGCCGTTAATGCGGCTGATGCGCATCTTGCCACCGCCCAGGCTCTCGCCGCGAACCTGTGCCGTGGCGCCCGTGTCGTCGACCATTTCGATGTCGACGGTGTTGGGGTGGATGGAGGCGTCGTCGCCTTTGATGTCAAAGCGATATTCGAGGCCCTGCTCGCGCGCGAGGTCGAAGGCCTGCTTGATGTTCTCGTCATCGGTGTCGAGGCCCAGGATGCCCGCGACGAGTGCACGATCGGTGCCGTGGCCGCGGTAGGTGTGGGCGAAGGAGTTCCACAGGCCAAAGGTGACTTTGGTGATGCGGCCTTCCAGCAGGCTGGCGGCAACTTGGGCGCAGCGCAGGGCGCCGGCGGTGTGCGATGAGCTGGGGCCGACCATGACGGGGCCCAAGATCTCGAATGCCGAGGTCGTAGCTAGTGTTTGCGGCTTGCCTGCCATGGATGCTCCTTATCTATCCCGTCGTCCCGAGGGGCGGGACATACTCTGTCCCGCCGTTCCGAGGGCTTTAGTATTTGGTCGCTTGCTCGGACAGTCCTGCTCGCACGGAGGCCACAGTAAGTGGCCTCCGGCTCGTGCGGAACTCGCGATCGACCAAATACTAAAGCCCTCGGAACTTAGGATACATGGTTGGAGTCGCTCTGCTGCAAAATTTATCGGCCTGTGATTTATTCCATGTCCCAGGTAGGCTCATCTTCACCACCTTTAAATAAAAAAGAAGTACCGGTTGGGGCCGGTACTTCTTTTGGTGCGTTGTTATTTGGCTGTAGCTTTTCGAGTTAGCTTACAGGCCGCAGGCTGCTTTGAGTTCTTCGACTCGGTCGGTTTTCTCCCAGGTGAAGTCGGGGTCTTCGCGGCCGAAGTGACCGTAGGCTGCCGTCTTTTCGTAGATGGGGCGACGTAGGTCTAGGTCTCGGATGATTGCGCCCGGGCGCAGGTCGAAGGTCTTCTCTACGGCCTCGACGATCTTGTCCTCGGCAACATGCGCGGTACCGAAGGTGTCGACCATGATTGAGAGGGGCTTGGAAACGCCGATGGCGTAGGCTAGCTCGACTTCGCAGCGGTCGGCCAGACCGGCGGCGACTACGTTCTTGGCGACCCAGCGCGCGGCATACGCGGCGGAGCGGTCGACCTTGGTGCAGTCCTTTCCGCTAAAGGCACCGCCGCCGTGACGGCCGTAGCCGCCGTAGGTGTCGACGATGATCTTACGGCCGGTGAGGCCCGTGTCGCCCATGGGGCCGCCCACGACAAAGCGACCGGTGGGGTTCACGTAGATGTCCGCGTTGTCCCACGGCATGTTCTCGGCGGCCATGACCGGGGTGATGACGTGCTCGATGAGGTCGGCCTTGATCTTGCCCATGTCCTCGATCTCGGCGGCGTGCTGCGTGGAGATGACGATGGTCGTGACCTCCACGGGCTTGCCGTCTTCGTAGCGCACGGTGACCTGGGTCTTGCCGTCGGGACGTAGATAGGCGAGGGTGCCGTCGTGACGTACAGCGGCCAGGCGCTCGGCCAGGCGGCTTGCCAGGTAGTGCGGCATGGGCATGAGGGTCTTGGTCTCGTTGGAGGCATAACCGAACATCATGCCCTGGTCGCCGGCGCCGATCAGGTCGATCGGGTCGGTGGTAGCGCCGGTCTGGGTCTCGAAGGACTCGTCGACGCCCTGGGCGATATCGGGCGACTGCTCGTGGATGAGGCTCATAACGCCGCAGGTGTCGCAGTCAAAACCGAACTTGGCACGGTTGTAGCCAATGCGGCGTATAACGCCGCGGGCGATTTCCTGTACGTCGACGTAGGCCTGGGTGCGAATCTCGCCGGCGACGATGACGGTGCCGGTGGTCACGAGGGTCTCGCAGGCGCAGCGGACGTTCTCCACGTTGGCCGGCACGCCGTTGGGGGCGATGTAGCCCTGCTCCTGGAGCTCTATTTCTTTGGCGAGGATTGCGTCGAGGACGGCGTCGCTGATCTGGTCAGCGATCTTATCGGGATGACCTTCGGTCACCGACTCCGACGTAAAAACAAAGGACCCGTGTTGGGGTGGGATGGAACGAAGTTCTTCTGACATGATTGTCCTTTCAAAAACGTGTCCCGGCGACCGTTACCATTCCGCCAGGCTCTCTATGCAAGGGCACATCATAGCGCGTAAATCAAACATTCACACCCTTTCCGCACCGAGCCATTGGTTAGCTAATTTGGGACGGGGCTTTTTTAGCTACCCAATCCGGAGTCTTCGGAGCCTAAGACCAATCTCGATATAGGGTAGCTAAAAAAGCCCCGTCCCAAAATTAGCTACCCAATGACTGGGTCGGTGCCCTATGTGCGGAGGTTGCTTTGATGCTTTATACTGGTGCAGTTAGACATCCATCCTGCAATCGAGGAGATTTCCATGGCATCAGACGTTCGCGTCCGCTTTGCACCCTCACCGACGGGCAAGCTGCACATCGGCGGCGCCCGCACCGCTATCTATAACTGGGCTTTCGCCCGCGCTAACGGCGGCACGTTCATCCTGCGCATCGACGACACCGACCCCACCCGCTCCACCGACGAGAACACGCAGATCATCCTGCGCGCCATGCGTTGGCTGGGCCTGGACTGGGACGAGGGTCCCGAGGTGGGCGGGGACTTTGGCCCCTACGCCCAGACCGAGCGCCTGGACCTGTACAAGCAGGCCGCCCAGAAGCTTTGGGACGAGGGCAAGGCCTATCCCTGCTTCTGCACCAAGGAGCAGCTCGACGCCGACCGCAAGGCCGCGCAGGAGCGCAAGGACCCCTTCCAGGGCTATCAGCGCCGTTGCCGCGATCTTGATCCCGAGGAGGCCCGCCGTCGCATCGAGGCCGGCGAGTCCTACGTCCTGCGCATCAAGGTGCCCGAGGACCGCGGCGACGTCGTCATCCACGACGCCGTCCACGGCGAGGTGACCTTCGACGCCAAGGAGCTCGACGACTTTGTCATCTTCCGCTCCGATGGCACGCCCACGTACAACTTCGCGACCGTCGTCGACGACGCCATGATGAAGATCACCCATGTCATCCGCGGCGACGACCACCTGTCGAACACCCCGCGTCAGGTCATGGTCTACGAGGCCCTCGGCGCGCCCGTGCCCACGTTCGCCCACATCTCCATGATCCTGGGCGCCGACGGCAAGAAGCTCTCCAAGCGCCACGGCGCCACCTCGGTGGAGGAGTACCGCGACGCCGGCTACCTGTCCGACGCCTTCGTCAACTACCTGGCGCTGCTCGGCTGGTCGCTCGACGGCGAGACCACGATCATTCCGCGCGATGTCCTGGCCAGCAAGTTCTCGCTCGACCGCATCTCCAAGAACCCGGCGACCTTCGATCCCAAAAAGCTCGATTGGGTTAACGCTGAGTACATCAACGGCATGTCCGACGCCCAGTTTGCCGACGAGATCATGGTCCCCGAGCTGCACGAGGCGGGCCTCATCGAGGGCAACGTCGAGTACGGTGAGGACTGGATCGACGCGCTTGCCGCTATCGTCAAGCCGCGCACTAAGATGCCGGCCGACGCCGTGACCGTCGCCGCCCCCATCTTCGCTACGGCCGAGACGCTCGAGTATGACGAGAAGTCCGTCAACAAGGGCCTGGTCAAGGAGGGCATGGGTGCCATTCTGGATGCCGCCAAGGCCGCGCTCGAGGGCGTGGACGAGTGGACGGCTGCCAACATTGACGCCGCGCTTGAGCCGCTGCCCGAGCAGATGGACCTTAAGAAGCGCGTGGTGTTCCAGGCCGTGCGCGTCGCCGTCTGCGGCAACATGGTGAGCCCTCCGCTGGGTGAGACCATGGCGCTCGTCGGTCGCGACGACTGCCTGGCGCGCATCGACCGCGCCCGCACGATGGCGCTGTAATCGCTGCGCAAACGTTTGTATCCGAGCCCCGTTCACCCTGAGCGGGGTTCTTGTTTCTGTAGACGTATGGGATAGGAGGTGCTGGGGCCATGGCTGAGCAACTTTCGCTGTTTCGTTCGCCTGAACCCGAGCGGGCTCCGGCGAAGCCTGTGCCTGCCGCTGCCTCGGCTCAGCCTAAGCCTGCACCCGAACCCGTCACCGCCTATGCGAGCGTGGTCCTCGACATCCCGACGCGTGCGCTGTCCGAGCCGTTTGCTTATGGCATTCCCCGGTCCTTTGTCAACGAGGCGCAGATCGGATCCACGGTCCTGGTCCACTTTGGTAACCGTGCGGCCGCGGGCTATATCGTCGACATTGCGTTTGAGCTGGGTGACTTGCAGGGCAACAGCGCTCTCGATCCCGCGCGTATCAAGCCTATCGAGGCTATCCTCAGCAAGCCGCTTTTTACCGCCGAGGCTGCCCGTATCGCACGCTGGATGAGCCGCGAGTACGTCGCAACGCTTTCCGAGTGCCTGCGCCTGTTCTTGCCTCCGGGCGGCAGCCCGCGCGTGGTCAAGGGTGACGACGGCGTGTGGACGGTTGAACGTCCCGCCGTCAAGCCAATCCAAAACCGCTGGGTCATGCTCACGCCCGAGGGTTTCGACTATACGCCGCCCAAGACTGCAGTTCGTCAGCGTCAGCTCATTGAGGCGCTCCAGTGCGGCCCGGTCACGACGCGCGACCTCAACCTTCTCTATAACAGCATGTCGGCGACCATCAAGTCGCTCGAAAAACGCGGCGTCGTGGTTGTGGAGGAGCGCCGCGCCTGGCGTGGATGCAGCGAGCAGACCACGCTGTCCTCGGCAAGCGGCAAGGCGCCGGTCGCACTTACCAACGGCCAGCAGCAGGCGCTCACGCAGATTGAGCGCGCCCGTCTTGACGCCCACGGAGACGTGGTCCTTGTCGACGGCGTCACCGGCTCCGGCAAAACCGAGGTGTACCTCTCCGCCATCGAGCGCGTGCTCGCGGCCGGCCGCTCGGCCTGCGTGCTGGTGCCCGAGATTTCGCTGACGGCCCAGACCGTCGGCCGCTTCCGCTCGCGCTTTGGCGAGACGGTCGCCGTGTTCCATTCGCGCCTTTCGGCCGGCGAGCGCCTGGACCAGTGGGATATGGTTGCCAGCGGTGCCGCGCGTGTGGTCGTGGGTGCCCGCTCGGCGCTCTTTTGCCCGCTCAGCGATCTGGGCCTCATCATCATCGACGAGGAGCACGAGACCAGCTATAAGCAAGGCTCCAGCCCGCGTTACCACGCGCGCGAGGTGGCGGCCGAGATGGCGCGGCGCTACCGCTGCCCGCTCGTGTTGGGCTCCGCCACGCCTTCTGCTGAGGCCCTCGATCGCTGCCGCCGTGGCACGTATAACGGTGCCACCTGGACGCGCGTCGAGATGCCCGAGCGCCCGGGACACGCCGTGCTGCCGACGGTTCGGATCGCCGACCTGCGCCGTGAGTTCTCGCACGGCAGCCGTTCCATGTTCTCAAAACCGCTGATGGAGGGCCTAGAGCGTGTGGTCGAGCGCCGCGAGAAGGCCGTGCTGCTGCATAACCGCCGTGGCTTTGCGCCGTTTCTGATGTGCCGCGAATGCGGCTGCGTGCCCACCTGCAACCACTGCTCCACCGCGCTTACGTATCACGAGCGCACACACACGCTGCAGTGCCACACCTGCGGTTCGTCTTGGCGCGTGCAGCCGTATCCCGCGCCCACGAGCCGTTGCCCCAAATGTGGCAGTCGCTACCTGGCAAAAATGGGTCTGGGCACTCAACAGATCGAGGACGCGCTGCACCAGATGCTTCCCGAGGACGTCGCCATTATTCGCATGGATGCCGATTCCACGCGCGGCAAGGATGCGCACAAAAAGCTGCTCGAGCAGTTCGATGCCGCCGATTGTGCTGTGCTGCTGGGCACCCAGATGATCGCCAAGGGCCTCGACTTTCCCGAGGTCACGCTCGTGGGCGTGGTCAATGCCGATTTCGCCCTCAAGCTGCCGGACTTCCGCGCAGGAGAGCGCGCCTACGACTTGCTGGAGCAGGTTGCGGGCCGCGCCGGCCGCGGCGATCGCCCCGGTGAGGTGATCATCCAGACCTACCTGCCCGAAGATCCGGTCATTCGCGCCGTCGCCGAGCACGACCGCTCGATCTTTACCGTCTACGACCTGGACCAGCGCCGCGACGCCCTGTATCCGCCGTTTGTTCGCCTGGTCAACATTTTGGTGTGGTCGGCGAACCGAGACGACGCGCAGGACTACATCGGGCGCATTGCAAAGCTTCTAAAGCGCCGCTGGCATGCTGCCGCGCCCGACTTTTTGCGGGCGGGCAGCGCGGTGCCGCAGGTGCTGGGCCCAGCTTCGTGTGTAATCGAGAGAGCCAAGGACCGTTACCGCTTCCATCTGCTTGTGAAGTCGCCCGTGGGGTACCATGTCTCTGATGATATCGACGCCTGCCTCAAAGAGGTGGGCTCTGTGCGCGGCGTGAGCGTGAGCGTTGACGTCGACGCCTATGATTTGATGTAACAACTCGAAAGGATGGCCATGGAAGCCAACGGAATCGTACTGTCGCCCGACCCTCGTCTGCGCCAGGAGTGCGCCGTCATCGAGGAGATCACCCCGGCAATCGAAGCGCTTGCCGAGAAGATGAAGAAGATGATGTTCGAGAACGGTGGCTGCGGCCTGGCTGCTCCGCAGATCGGCGAGCTCATCCAGCTCGTCACCATCGACTGCGACTACAGCGACAAGAACGACTACGACCCGTACGTGCTCATTAATCCCGTCATTGTTGAGCAGAGCGACCATCTGGTGCCCTTTAGCGAGGGCTGCCTGTCCATCCCCGGCATTAGCTGTGAGATCGAGCGTCCCGATCACGTTGTCGTCGAGGCGTATGACCTGGATGCCAACCTGATTCGCTATGAGGCCACGGGCGATCTGTTCTGCGTGTGCCTGCAGCACGAGATCGATCACCTGCACGGCAATACCATGTTCGAGCGACTGAAGCCCATGCAGAGGCTCAAGGCAGTCAAGGAGTACCAGGACGCCCTGGCCCGCGGCGCTCGACCGGGCGAGACCGAATAGGTTAATTGTCCGTCCCTGGGATGGGGCCCACACATATCATCCCGTGCTCAAACATTCTCGCTGCGCTGCGAAACTGCGCGCGGGACGATATGTGTGGGCCCCATCCCAGGGACTACGTTGTCGCTCTTCGTTTCGCCCGGGTGCCGTCGGGCCAGGGAGGGGCGTCTTCGCTGATAGGTGCTTTGTTGGGAGGGCTGCTTTTATGCGGCTCTTTCTTTGGTTTTGGGTATATTTGTTTTTGTTGAAATGTTATTGCGGATGGGCTGGTGACTTGGCTTTCCGCCGCTATTTGTAGCCGTCTCGGCTTTGGTTGAGGGGAGACGTTCTTTATGCGTATTGTGTTTATGGGTACGCCTGATTTTGCTGTGCCTTCGCTGGTTTCGCTTGTTGAGGCTGGTAACGAGATTGCGCTTGTTGTTACTCGTCCTGATGCTGTTCGCGGGCGTGGTAAGAAGCTGGAGCCGTCTCCTGTTAAGGCTAAAGCGCTTGAGCTGGGGTTGCCGGTTGTTGAGGCTAATCGTATGACGCCTGAGGTCGTTGAGGCGTTTAAGGCTGCCCAGGCTGACATTTTCTGCGTGGCTGCCTATGGTTGCATTTTGCCGGATGACGTGCTGCATATGGCGCCGCTTGGTATTGTGAATGTTCATGCGTCCTTGCTGCCTCGTTGGCGTGGGGCTGCTCCCATTCAGCGTGCGATTCTCGCTGGTGATGAGGTTGCCGGCGTTTCCATTATGCGTATTGGGCATGGCGTGGATACCGGCGCTTATTGTGCGCAGGCCTCGACCTCGGTTGCCGGTAAGCATGCTGAGGCGCTGACCATGGAGCTTGGTGAGCTTGGCGGCAAACTGCTTGCCGATACGCTTCCTTCGCTTGCCGATGGCACCGCCGTGTGGATTGAACAGGATGAGTCGCTTGTTACCCATGCTGCCAAGATTTCTAAGCAGGAGATGCGTCTTGACCCTCAGATGGCGGCACTTGATTGTGTGCGTCATGTGCTTGCCTCGTCCGACACCGCTCCCGCTCGTTGTGTGATTGCCGGCAAGTCGGTTCGCGTGCTCGATGCTGAGCCGGCTGATGTGTCGCTTGGCGAAGGCGCTGTTGCCGTTCAAGCCAAGCGCGTCTACCTTGGTCTTTCCGATGGCCCGGTTGAGTTGCTCGAGGTTAAGCCCGATGGCAAGCGTGCCATGGCCGCTTCTGCTTGGGCTGCTGGGCTGCAAGGCGCCGATCTTATCTGGGGTGTTTTGTCATGAGCAAGCTGTCTCCCGCGCGCAAACTTGCGCTCGATGTGCTAATGGAGGCCGATCGCCGCGGCATGTATGCGCGTGACGTGCTGTCCACTCGCGCATCGGCCAAGGCTATTGACCAGCGCGATTCCGCTTTTGCCGCCCGCTTGGCGCTGGGTGTGGCCGCTACGCAGGGTATTTTGGACGAGCTGCTCGATCAGTTTCTCGATAAGCCTAAAAAGGTTGCGCCGCGTGTTCGCATGGCACTTCGTATCTCAGCCTTCGAGATGCTCTATCTGCATACGCCTGGCCGCGTTGCGGTGAGTCAGGGCGTTGAGCTGGTGCGCAGCGGAGCTAAGTCTGCCGCCGGTTTGGCCAATGCCGTGCTGCATAAGGTCGCGGACAACGTTGAGGACTTTGCCACGGCGTCCGATGTAGACGAGTCTGAGCGACGCTTGGTTCGTCTGTCGCGCCTGATGGGTCTGCCGCGTTGGCTGTGCGCTCGTATTATGGCGTCGTTTGACACGCCCGAGGGTGCGCTTAACTTTGCCGGCAATCTGGCCCCCGCGCCGCTGGCCCTGCATGAGAACGCCTTTGCGACTAAGCCCGATCCGTATATCTCGCAGCTCGTCGCGCCTGTCTTCCCGGGCTGCCATGCTCCGGTTGATGCCCAGGTTACCGTTGCTTCGGGTGTGTTTGAGCGTGCTGCCGCGGTGGCCTCGGACCTTAACGCTCAGCTCATCGCCACAGCTGCCACGCGCCCTGGAAGCTGCCTTGAGATTGGCGCCGGTCGCGGTACCAAGACCTATGTGATGATGTGCCAGGCCAAGCGCGCCGGCTATGAGCGTCTGCATACGGCACTTGATCTTCATGACCGTAAGTGCGACCTAAATCTCGCGCGCCTTCACAAGGCGGGTATTCAGGGCGTTCGTACGGTTTCGGGCGATGCCTGCGAGCTTGATGAGGTGCTCACATCGTTTGATGCCATGCTTGGCGAGCCGGTTAAATTCGACACGGTCTTTATCGATGCGCCGTGCTCGGGCACCGGAACCATGCGTCGTCATACCGAGATTCCGTGGCGTCTGACCGAAAAGGATGTGACGGTTGAGCTGCCCAAACTGCAGCTGTCGATGCTCAAGGAAGCCGCCGCGCGCGTGGCTGCCGGCGGCGAGCTCATCTATGCGACGTGCTCCGTCTTCGATGAGGAGAACACGCAGGTGGTGGACGCGTTCCTTGCTTCTCCCGAGGGTGCCGGCTTTAGCGTGGCACCGCTTTCCGAGGCACAGATTCTGCAACTCCCCGAGTTCGATCAGGCCAAGAAGCTCGTATCCGTACGCCAGAACGATCGAGGCCTCTTCCAAAGCGTGCCGGTAAACGCCGACTCCTACGACGGCCACTTCTGCGCCAGACTGGTCCACAAGTAACGACTAAGTTGCGGTGAAATAGGGAATGAAAAGCCGCTTCTGCCCGCCAACAGTCCTTATTTCACCGCAACTCACAAGGAAACCTGGGTAGCTTAATTAACTACCCATAGAGCAAAGAAATAGCCCCGCGATCGGTTTTGGTCGCGGGGCTGCTTGGTTCCTAGTGGCTATGCGGGCAGTTGGCGCAGCAGCCACTGGTGGCGTTGGTACTGGAGCCGCCGCTTCGTTGATCGGTGTTGTAGAAACCGCTGCCCTCAAATTTAATGCCGCTGGCCGAGAACGTCTTGGCCGCCGGGGCACCGCAGCTGGGGCACACGACCTCGGGAGTCTCGGACATGGGATGCTCAACCTCAAACACGTTGCCGCAGCTCGAGCACTTGTAATCGTAGCGCGCCATAATACTTCCTTTTCAGCACAAAGCGGGCAGATTACTCTGCCCGCATAAATTCAAACGTCTGTAACTGTACCCTATATCGGGGGTTTTATCACGCTTCACCCCAGAATCTATGGTTGTTGCGCAGGAGCTGTGCGGTTTTGTTCTCGGCGGCTGCAATGTCCGCCTCGTCAGCCTGCCAGGTCCAGTTGCCCGTGGCCACGCCCGGAACGTTCATGCGCGCGTCGTCGCCAAGCCCCAGGACATCCTGCAGTGGCATCATCACCAGGGGAGCGTCGCTTGCCAGCGCGTCGCTCATCAGCTTGGCCGCCACCTCAACACCGCTCGGTTCATCGCCGCCCGCAAAGGTACGGGTGCACCAACCGGCCAGCGTCGACGTATCGTGCGTCGAGGTGTACAGAATCTTGCCGGGCGTGGGATGCACACCGCAACGAACGTCGTAGTCGCTAAACTCCAGCACGTCCATGCCGGGGAAACCGCAGGTCGATGCCATGGCACGAACACCGGGCGTCAGATAGCCCAAGTCCTCAGCGATAAAGTTGAGCGGACCCAGTTCGTCATAGGCGGTCTGGAACAGGTCCTTGCCCGGGCCCGCCAGCCAGCGGCCGTCGGCGCATGCCTTGCCCGCGGGAATGCTGTAATAGCTGTGGAATCCCAGGAAGTGATCCAGACGCACGCGGTCGTAGAGCGAGAACGCGCGGCGCAGGCGATCCATCCACCAACTATAGCCGTTCTGCTTCATGTGGTCCCAGCGGAACGTCGGGTTGCCCCACATCTGGCCCTCGGGCGCAAAGTTGTCGGGCGGCGCGCCGGAAATCTCAATCGCCTTGCCGGTATCGGACAGCCAGAAGTTCTCGGGTTCGCTCCACGCGTCTGCCGAATCGTCGGACACGTACATAGGAATATCGCCGATGACCTCGATGCCCTTCTTGTGCGCATAGTTCATGAGCTCACACCAAGCGAGGTCAAAGCGGTACTGCATGTACGCCTGAAGCTCGGCCTCGTTGTGGAAGCGCTTGTCGTCGATTAGATGCTCGTTGTAGCGAGCGACATCTGCCGGCCAATTGTGGCGAGACTCGCCCTCAAAGTACTTTTTGACGGCCATGTAGACGCAGTACTTCTCGAGCCAATCGGCATTGCGATGTTTAAACGCGGTGTACAGCGGATCGGCATCCTCGCCTCCGCGGGCCTTCCAGGTCTCAAAGTCGGCTGCCAGCTCCTCGTGGCTTTCGGGCAGCAGGTCGATATTGCCTGCAAAGGCCGAAGGACCGGCGTAAGGGGAGCGGAAGAAGTCCGTGGGGTTGACGGGGAGAACCTGCCAGTAGCGCATGCCCATGGCGGCCAGATGGTCGATAAAACGACGCGTGGGCGCGCCGATCGTACCGGGCTCGCCGTCGTCGGTCGGCACTGATGTGATATGGCATACAACACCCGCACCGTGATCGAGCGGCTCCTGCAGGCGCTGCTCGGCGTGGTGATAGATGATCGACGAACCGAGCGGGTACAGGTCGAGCGTGACCGTGCCGTTGTGGATCTCGCACTCATGACCGCTGATCACGTCACTTGCACATTCGTCGAGCGCCGGAATCGTCACACGATGCGAGTTGCGCAGGCTGCGGTTGATGATGACGGTCGCGGACTCGCTGTCTTTACCGGTACGGTTGTAGGCCAGCACCTCGTCATTGAGCGCAAAGGCCTTGATTTCACCGTCGATCATAAACGGCAGCGCGCGGCGCACAGCAGATGCGTTCTTGACGATTGCGAACGTATCGAAGTCGTGCAGGTCTTCCTTGGTCGGCAAGGTGCGGCGATTACCCGGATCGGTGAGTCCCTCCAAGCCGTACTCGTCACCGTAATAGATTGAGGGAACGCCCGGGAACGTCATCTGCATGAGCGTCGCCAGCCAAAAGCGGCTCTTGGCCAGGCCCATGGAGTTCTCGTCCAGGCGCCATTTGCTGCGCTCACTCTCGGGCAGCTGCGACTCGTCGGGGCCACCGCCGAGCACCGAGATAATGCGCGGGCGGTCGTGGCTCGACAGCAGATTGAGCGCGCAGGATAATGCCTCGCGCGGGTAGTTCTCGCGCAGGGTCTCGATATCCTCGGCTGCTTGGTAGGCGTTTTTGTAGCCCATCAAAAAGCCGATGACCATGTCGCGGAAGGGGTAATCCATGGCCGAGTCGAGCTCGGAGCCTTGTAGATAGCGACGCAGATGGCCGTAGCTGATCTTGTTGGAGGCATCTTCCCAGACCTCGCCGAGCAGCAGCGCGTCGGGCTTCTCGGCGAGCACGGCCTTTTTGATCTCGGTCAGGAAGTCATCGGAAAGCTCGTCGGCCACATCGAGGCGCCAGCCATGGGCACCGGCGCGCAGCCATTTGCGGATGATACCGTC
This sequence comes from Collinsella sp., assembly GCA_019414515.1. Taxonomy (GTDB): domain Bacteria; phylum Actinomycetota; class Coriobacteriia; order Coriobacteriales; family Coriobacteriaceae; genus Collinsella. The sequence goes on along the minus strand of DXLX01000041.1, from coordinate 13,266 downwards.
CTTGCCCAGAATCCGCTCGCGTACCAGTTCGGAGCTCTCATTGATGGCGGGCATATTGCCCACGCCCCACCAGCAGTCGTACGAGCCGTCCTCGTGGAAATAAAACGCATCACGCCACGGAGAGTCCTCGCTCTGCCACGCGCCGACACCGGGATAGTTGCCGTAGCGGTTAAAGTAGATCGAATCGTCGCCCGTGTGGTTGAACACACCGTCCAGAATGATGGAAATGCCCAGCTTCTCGGCCGCCTCGCACAGCTCAGTAAAGTCCTGCTCGGTGCCCAGAATCGGATCGATCTTGGTGTAATCGGCGGTGTCGTAGCGGTGGTTGCTCGCGGCTTCAAAAATGGGGTTGAGGTAGATGGCTGTAAAGCCCAGTTCGGCGATGCGAGGCAGGTCATTCTGGATACCCTTGAGCGAGCCGCCGTAAAAATCCCAGGTCTTGATGGAGCCGTCTTCGGCACGCTCGTACTCGGGCGGTTCGTTCCAGTCCTCGACCATGCGGCGCTGGATTCCGTTGCGCGGTTTTTCAACTTCGGCCAGCGTTCGCTCGCGCCAGTTTTCGTCACGGGCATAGCGGTCGGGGAAGATCTGGTAGACCATGCCCCGCTCGTACCAGGTGGGACGGTTCTCGCGATGCTTGTAGACGGTAATCTGGAACGACGGGACCTCGGCGTAATCGTAGGTCACACCCTCGCCACCGGTGCGACCCTGCGGTGCACCCAAGCGGACCTCGGGCTGGCCCTCGATGTTGCAGATAAAGCTGTACCAAATAAGACAGGGCTCGGTGCACTCAAGCTCTACGGTAAATATGCCGTCGCCCTCGTGCGTCATGGGATACAGAGACTCACCGATTTCATCGACCCAGGTACGCAGGGTAAGCGTTGCCTGGTTGGGGTCGGCATCCTCCAAAATCACCGATAGCGAAACGGAAGTTCCAGTGGTCACAGCGCCAAACGGAGTACGAAACTGCGGCAGACGGCTGTTGTGAATCAATCTCATAATACGGTCCAGTTCAATAGAATCACGGCCTGCGGGCCATGGGCTTTACGCACAGGATGTAAGTATATCTGTTGTACACAGGCTGTATAAACAACATCCGTTTACCATCGGCGAACGGTTGTCCTAGAAAATCGTTTTACCATCCAAATTATCGCGATATTCGAAAAAGCCTAGACTGATACTATTTGTAGTTAAACAAAAGTACTTCGGTTTACTACGACGAATTGAATGATCTTAACCACGGTCATTTTGGTGATACTAAAACCGCAGGTAGAAGCGTTGTCAATTTCGTAGATTACTCGCCGTGGTCGGCCTGAGCTATTTTGTCGTAGTAAACCGCCCTCTTTTTAACACAGAAGTTCAACCAAGAAGAGGGCGCCTGGTTGGGGCGCCCTCTTTTGCGTTGGATTAAGTTTTAATCGTCCAGACTAGCGACGCTTGCGGGTGGCCGTTGCCTTACGGACGGAGGTCTTCTTGGTCGGAGCCTTTTCCTCGGCCGGAGTGGCGGGGGAGATCGGGGTCTCCTTGGCGGGCTCGGCCTTTGCCGTAGCCTTTGGAGCGGTCTTGACCTCTGCGGCCTTCGGCGCCGGCTCGGCCTTTACTGCGGGCTTGTCCTCGACCTTAGCCTCTGCCTTGGGAGCTGCAGCCTTGGTCGTGGTCTTCTTGGCCGTCGTCGTAGAGCGCTTGCGCGTGGTGGTCTTGGCAGCCGGCTTTGCCTCGACAGTTGCCTTGGCCTTGGACTCGGAGGGCGCCTCCTCGACCTTGTCGGCGGGCTTTGCAGCAGCCTTCGGGGTCGTCTTCGCGGCGGCCTTCGTCGTAGCAGCCTTGGTCGTCGTCGACTTCGCAGCCGTGGCCTTCTTAGCGGTCGTGGTCTTGGTCGCGGTCGTCTTCTTGGCAGCGGTCTTGGCCGGAGCCTTTGCCGCGGGCTCGGCCTTTACCTCGGGAGCGACCTCGGCCTCGGCGGCCTTTTTGGCAGCGGCGGTCGTACGCTTGCGCGTAGTCGATGCCTTGGCAGTAGTTGCCTTAGCGGCGCTAGTCTTGCTAGCAGCGGCCTTCGTGGTCGTGGCCTTCTTAGCCGTCGTCTTGCGGGCCGTCGTCTTCTTGGCGGCAGGCTTCGCGTCGGGCTTAACTTCGGCCTTGGCCGCCGGCTTCTCCTCGGCCTTGGGCTCCTCAGCGGCAGCGGGCTCCTTAACGGTCGCCGCAGGCTCGGCCTCAGCGGCAGCGGGCTCATCGACAGCTGCAACATCAGTCACACCCGCCGGCCTCTCAATCTCCGGATGCATAAAGAAGTACAGGTCCAGATACTTGTCGGCCGAGCGCGTCCAGCTAAAGTCCTGGCTCATGGCCTGCGTGACCAGCTGGTTCCAAGCGTCACGGTTATCCCAGAACAGGCGCGCCGCGCGGAACACCGCGTCGCCCATCTCGTCACCGTTAAAGTTGCTAAACGAGAAGCCCGTGCCCTCGCCGGTAAACTCGTTGTACGGCTGCACGGTGTCCTTCAGGCCACCGGTCTCGCGAACAATCGGCAGCGTGCCGTAGCGCATGGCGATGATCTGCGACAGGCCGCAGGGCTCAAACTTCGAAGGCATCAGGAACATGTCGGCGGCGGCATACATGCGCTGCGACAGCGCCGGATCGAACTCGATGCGTGCGGCCATGGTGCCGGGGTACTTGTCCTGGAAGTAGCGCAGGCCGTCCTCGTAGTCGCGGTCGCCGGTGCCCAGCACCGCCACCTGCACGCCGCCGGACAGGATGCGGTCGAGCGCGTACATGACCAGATCCATGCCCTTCTGGCGCGTCAGGCGCGTGACCATCACCATGAGCGGACGGTCGTCGCGAACCTCGAGGCCCAGTTCCTCCTGCAGCTTGGCCTTGCACACGGCCTTGCCGGAACGGTCCTCCACGGTGTAGTTGGCGGCAATTCGCTTGTCTGTTGCCGGGTCAAAGCCCGCAACGTCAATGCCGTTCAAAATGCCCTGCAGCGCGTAGGAACGCTCGCGCAGTACGCCGTCCAGGCCCTCGCCAAACTCGGGCGTCTGGATCTCGTTGGCATAGGTGGGGCTCACCGTGGTGATGGCGTCGGCATAGCGCAGGGCGCCCAGCATGTAGTTGATGCTGCAGGCGTCGCAACGCAGCTGCGAGGCGGCCGCCGGAATGTGCGCCACACCAAGGATGTCCTCCATCACGGTGTCGCTAAACTGGCCCTGGAACGCCACGTTGTGGATCGAGAACACGGTCTTGACGCGGTCATACAGCGGCAGGCCCTGGTAGAACTCGCGCAAAAACACGGGCGCCAGCGCCGTCTGCCAGTCGTTGCAGTGCAGGATGTCGCACTCAAAGCCGGCGGGCAGGTGCTGCAGGCTCTCGGTGATGGCCTTGGAGAAGAACGCAAAGCGCTCGCCGTCGTCAAAGAAGCCGTACGGATAGTCGCGCGCAAAGTAGCGCTCGTTGTCGATGAACATATAGGTGACGCCGTCGTGCTCGAGCTTCTCGAGTCCGCAGTACTCATTGCGCCAGCCCAGGCTCACGTAAAAGTCGGAGAAGTGCTCCATCTGCGACTTGTACTCGTCCTTGATGGTGGCGTACTTGGGCACCATCACGATTACTTCGGCGCCGGCGCGCACAAGCGCCGCAGGCAGCGAGCCCGCCACGTCGCCCAGGCCACCGGTCTTCACAAACGGTGCGCACTCGGCCGAGGCAAACACGATCTGCATCTTTTTGCTGGAATCAGCCATATTGTCTCCCTGTTGCAATTCGAGAATAGCCGCCTGGCGCAAACCGGGCGGCTATTCTACGTGTTACGAGCGATGTTGCGGTGCCAAAGCTAGCTCGCGTTGGTGATATCAGAAGTTAACGGGGCCTTTCCCAGCACCAGGATGTTCTCGGGCGTGCCGCGAAGCTCGGTGTTGGTGGGAACCACGTTGTTCTTGTCCAGGATTGCATTCTCAACGCGGGCGCCGCTCTTGATGACGCAGCTCTGGTTGATGATCGAATTGGTCACCGAGGCGCCTTCCTCAACCACAACGCCGCGCGACAGGATCGAGTTGCGCACGGTGCCCTTGATGATGCAGCCGGCCGAGATGATCGAGTTGCAGGCGTGGCTGCCGGTCGCATAGCGCGAAGGCGGCACGTCGTGAGCCTTGGTCAGAATCGGGCGCTCGGGGTCAAAGAGATGGTCGGCCACGGTCTGGTCGAGCAGGTCCATGCTGCGACGATACAGCGACTTCTCGCTAAACACGCCCACGACCTCGCCCTTGTACTCGTAGCTGCACACGTCGATGTTGCCAAAGTCGCCCTGTAGTGCCTCGAGCAGGTCCAGATAGTCGGCGGCCTGGTAGTGGTCGATGATCTCGAGCAGCGTCTCGCGGTTGACGATGCAGCAGTCCATAGAGGCGTTGTCGCCGTACACGACGCCGGCGCTCACGCCCGTCAGACGGCCGTTCTCGTTGATCTGCAGCTTGGTCTCGTCATCTACGTTGCGCGTGGCCTTGCAGTACACCACGGTCATCTGGGCACCGGAGTTCTCGTGCGCCTCGATGATGGTGTTGAGGTCCATGTTAAAGATGATGTTGGTGCCCATCATCACAACATAGGGCTTGTCCGAGCGCTGGAACAGCGTCTTGTTGGAAATGATGTCGCGCAGCAGGAAGCGCATGCCGCCCTTGGTGGTGCCATACGCGTTGCCGGGCACCATGAACAGGCCGCCCTTCTTGCGGTCCAGGCCCCAGTCCTTGCCCGAGCCCACATGGTCGATCAGCGAGCGATAGTTGCCCGGCATGACGACACCGACGGTCTTGATGCCGGCATTCATCATATTGGACAGCGGGAAGTCGATCAGGCGGTAGCGGCCCAAAAACGGAACGGACGCGATGGGGCGGTCCTTGAGCAGCACGCTGCCGTAGGTCGAAGAGTAGTTAGCGGTGATATAACCGATGGCCTTGCGATTGATCATCGAATCATTCCCCCTTCCCGATAACGACGTCATTTCCAACGACGGCCGTATCCTTGGTGGTATCGACAGAGCCGAGCTTCACGCCCTCTTCGACCGTGGAGTTCTCGCCCAAAATAGCGCGGCAGATGTGCGCGCCGCTCTTAACGTGCGCACCCGGCAGCAGCACGGAGTCCTCGACCACGGCGCGCTCCTCGATGATGACATCGGTCGAAAGGATCGAGTGGCGAGCGGTACCGTAGATCTTGCAGCCGTTGGAGACCAGGCAGTCGTCCAGGCGACCATCCGGGCCAATGTAGTGCGGCGGACGCGTGGTGATGTTGGACATGATGGGGAAGTGCTTGTCAAACAGATCGAACTCGGGGTTGTTGCCCAGCAGGTCCATCGAGGTCTCGTGGAAGCTGGCGATGGTGCCGACGTCCTTCCAAAAGCCGTGGAACTCGTAGCTGTACAGGCGCTTGTTCTCGCCGAGCAGCTTGGGGATGATGTCCTTGCCAAAGTCGTGGCTCGATCGCTGGTCCAGAGCGTCCTCCTCGAGCGCCTCGATCAGCACGTCGGCCGAGAAGATGTAGATGCCCATGGAAGCGAGGTTCGAATCGGGCTTATCGGGCTTCTCGGTGAACTTGGTGATGCGGCCGTCCTCGGGGTCGGTGGTCAGGATGCCAAAGCGGCTGGCCTCCTCCCACGGCACGGGCATAACGCTCACCGTGAGGTCGGCGTTGTTCTCAATGTGCGTCTTGAGCATCTTGCGGTAGTCCATGCGATACAGGTGATCGCCCGAAAGAATCAGGACGTACTTGGGGTCGTTGGCTTTGATGTAGTCGAGGTTCTGCGTAATGGCGTCGGCCGTGCCCGCATACCAGGCGCCGCCGGTCTGCGTCTCGTACGGCGGCAGGATCGACACGCCGCCGTCACGGCTGTCCAGATCCCAGGCCTCGCCGGATCCCACATAGGCATGCAGCAGGTAGGGGCGATACTGCGTCAGAACGCCCACCGTGTCGATGCCCGAGTTGGAGCAGTTGGACAGCGAAAAGTCGATAATGCGGAACTTGCCACCAAAGCTAACCGCCGGCTTAGCGATCTTTTGGGTGAGTGCCCCCAATCGGCTGCCCTGTCCTCCTGCGAGGAGCATCGCGATGCATTCTTTCTTACTCATCGATTTCTCCTTCTGTCATCGATGTTCCTAAACCCATTAGCGACGGGCGCGGCGCTCGGTCGCGCCCGTCGAGTAATGCCGTGCTGGCAAAGGGAACTCGCACGCCTTTACGCGTGCCAGATCTCGTCGCGGTACTCGCGAATGGTGCGGTCGCTCGAGAACCAGCCGCTCGAGGCGGTGTTGAGCAGTGCTTTGCGGTTCCAGGTCTCGTGGTCGCCGTAGCTGCCAGTAAGCTTCTCCCACGCATCCACATAGCTGCGGAAATCGGCCATGACTAGGTCGGGGTCGTTGTTGTTCATGAGCTCGTTGTAGATGCTCTCGAAGTTGCCCGAAAGCCCCGCAAAGGTGTTGTCCTTTAGCTCGTCCATCACGCGGCCCAGACGCTCACGGTCGCCGTTGAGGGTATCCCACGCAAAGTAGCTGTTAGACGCCCAGAGCTGCTCGACCTCGGGAGCGGTCAGGCCAAAGATGGCCTCGTTCTCGCGGCCGGCCAGATCGGCGATCTCGATGTTGGCGCCGTCGAGGGTGCCTAGCGTAATGGCGCCGTTCATCATGAGCTTCATGTTGGACGTGCCCGAGGCCTCCTTACCGGCGGTCGAAATCTGCTCAGAGATCTCGGCGGCGGGGTAGATGAGCTGGGCGTTGCTCACGCGGAAGTTGGGGATAAAGCAGACCTTCATGACCTCGTTGACGCGGGCATCGTTGTTGATGACGTCGGCCACGGAGTTAATGAGGCGGATGGTCTCCTTGGCGAAGGTGTAGCTTGAGGCGGCCTTGCCGCTAAAGATGAAGGTCGTCGGCGTCACGTGGAAGTTGGGATCGGCGATGCGACGGTTGTAGATATCCATCACCTTCATGATGTTCATGAGCTGGCGCTTGTAGGCGTGGAAACGCTTAACCTGAACATCGAAAACGGTGTTGGGGTCGATGACCAGACCGGTCTCGGCCTTGACGTAGGCGGCCAGACGCTCCTTGTTGGCGCGCTTGGAAGCACCCACGGCCTTCAGGAACTCGGTGTCGTCCTTAAACTCCTTGAGCTTCTCCAGCTCAAAGGCGTCCTTCAGCCAGCCGTCGCCAATGGCCTCGGTGACGAGCTTGGCGTAGGTGGGGTTGGCTTCGGCAAAGAAGCGACGGTGCGAGATGCCGTTGGTCTTGTTGTTGAACTTCTCGGGCGTGAGGGCGTAGAAGTCCTTGAGCACGATGTTCTTGATGATGTCGGAGTGGATCTTGGCCACGCCGTTAACACTGTGGCTGCAGATTACGGAGAGGTTGGCCATGCGAATCTCGCCGTCCCACAGGATGGCGGTCTGACGCAGACGCTCCTGCCAGCCCTCCTGCGTGGTGTCGAACGACTCGTGCCAACGACGGCTGATCTCGTCGATGATCTGGTACACGCGGGGGAGGAGCTTGGAGAACGTGCCGATGGGCCACTTCTCCAGAGCCTCGGGCAGGATCGTGTGGTTGGTGTAGCTCACGACCTGCGTCACGATGTTCCAGGCGTCATCCCACTCGAGCTTTTTCTCGTCGATGAGGATACGCATGAGCTCGGGGCCGCACATAGCGGGGTGGGTATCGTTGGTATGGATGGCCACAAACTGCGGCAACAGCTCCCAGTTAGCGCCGTGTTCCTTCTCAAAGGCGTCGAGCAGGCTGTAGATGCCGGCCGAGACAAACAGGTATTCCTGCTTCAAGCGCAGCAGACGGCCGTGCTCGCCGGCGTCATTGGGGTAGAGGATGGCGCTGATGGCCTCGGCCTCGGCGCGCTCGGCATCGGCCAGGGCGTAGTCGCCGCGGTTGAAGGCCTCCAGGTCAAAGTGCTCCTCGACCGGCTCGGCAGCCCAGACGCGCAGCTTGTTGACGGTCTCGCCGGCATAGCCCACAACGGGGATGTCATAGGGAACGGCCAGGATATCCTGCGTGTCCACCGTGCGGTAGAACGTGCGGCCGTTCTCCTCAAAGCCCTCAACATGGCCACCAAACTTAATGGTCACGGCCTTGTCCTGACGGCGGACCTCCCAGGGATAGCCGTGAGTGAGCCACTCGTCGGTAGCCTCGACCTGGCTGCCGTTGACGATCTCTTGCTTAAACAGGCCGTAGCGGTAGCGCATGCCGTTGCCGTAGCCGGCGATGCCCTCGGCTGCCATGGAATCCAGGAAGCATGCGGCCAGACGGCCCAGGCCACCGTTGCCCAGCGCCGGATCGGGCTCCTGATTCTCGATGACGGACAGGTCGAAGCCCATGTCGTCGAGTGCCTCGGCGACCATGTCGCGCACGCCAAAGTTGAGCAGGTAGTTGTCGAGCAGGCGGCCGATCAAAAACTCGATCGAGAAGTAGTACACGCGCTTCTTGCCCTCGGCGGTGGCACGGGCGTCACTCTTGGTGGCAACGGTGCGGGCCTTCTCGGCCACGAGCTTGGCCAGGGCGTTAAAGCGATCGAGGTCGCTGGCGGCCTCAACGCTCTTGCCGCTGATGCTCATGACGGCATCGCGATAGAGCTCGGTAAACTCCTGCTTGTTGTCGAAGATCTTATTCATACGTTCCTTCCCCCGGGGATGTTTCTCCCGGAACGGTTGTGACATGTATCCTACGCCCCCGCGGGGCGGGTAATTACAGTGGTAACGCCTTTGTTACGCTTTCTTGGCAGGAGCCTTAACAGGAGCTGCCTTGGCCTTGGGGGCAGCCTTTTTAGTGCCCGCCTTCTTGGCCGTGGCGGATTTGGCCGAAGCCTTGGCGGCGGGCTTGGTAGCCTTCACCTTAGCCGGAGCCTTCTTGGCGGCCGCGGTCATGGGCTTTACCGAGGACGAGCGCTTGCGCGTCGCCTTCTTGGGCTCATCGACTACGGGCGGCTTGTAGCTGCTGGGTCCGCGGCGCTTAAGCACCACGCCTGCAAGGCCGGGCACCTTAATCTCGATAGAGTCCATCTGCCCGTTCCAGGGATAGGGCTCGCTCGAGCAGGTGTAAGGCTCCTCGCCGGCGTATCCGCTGCCGCCAAACTCAGGACGGTCGGAATCGAAGATGACCTCCCAGTCACCCTCGCGCGGCACGCCCACACGGAAGCTCTCGTAGCTTGCCGGGTCAAAGTTAATGAGGATCACCAGATCGTCGTCGACGTCCTCGCCCTGACGCACAAAGCTCACGATGGACTGCTTGGAGTTGTCCGCGTCGATCCAGGTAAAGCCGTCGTCGGTGTAGCCGCGCTCGTACAGAGCAGGCTCGGCGGTGTACAGGTGGTTGAGCGCCTTGATAAACGCCTGATGATGACGGTGGGTTTCGTACTCCTCGGTCAAGAACCACTGGATGGACTCGTAGTAGCGCCACTCAATAAACTGGCCGATCTCGTTGCCCATAAAGTTGAGCTTGGCACCGGGGTGCGTCATTTGATAGAAAGCCAGCGTGCGCAGGCCGGCAAACTGGCGCCACCAGTCGCCCGGCATGCGGCCGATCAGCGAACACTTGCCGTGCACGACCTCGTCGTGGCTCAGCGGGCAGATGAAGTTCTCGGTAAAGGCGTACATGATGGAAAACGTGAGCAGCCCGTGGTTGCCGGGGCGCCACGGAAAATCGGTCTGCATGTAGTGCAGGGTGTCGTTCATCCAGCCCATGTCCCACTTGTAGTGGAAGCCCAGGCCGCCGTCCTGCGGCGGATAGGTCACGAGCGGCCACGCGGTGGACTCCTCGGCCATCATCATTACGTCGGGGTAGTGCGCCTCCACGGCGCAGTTGACCTGGCGGATAAAAGCGCTGGCGTCCAAGTCCTCCTCGGTACCGTACTTGTTGAACTTCTTTTGGCCGGGATCGTCGATGCCAAAGTTGAGGTACAGCATGCTGGACACGCCGTCCATGCGAATGCCGTCCACGTGGAAGTTCTCGAGCCAGTACAGCACGTTGGAGACCAGGAAGGAGCGGACCTCGCCGCGGGCGAAGTCGAACTTGTGCGTGCCCCAGTTGGGGTGAATCTCGTGCTCAAACAGCATGTGGCCGTTAAAGGTGGCAAGGCCGTGGGAGTCGGCGCAAAAACCGCCGGGCACCCAGTCCATGATCACGCCGATGCCAGCCTCGTGACACGCATCGATAAAGTGCATGAGCTGCTGCGGGTTGCCGTAGCGCGAGGTGGCGGCGTAGTAGCCGGTCGTCTGGTAGCCCCAGGAGCCATCGAAGGGATGCTCCATAAGCGGCATGACCTCGATATGCGTATAGCCCATGTCGCGCACATAGTCCACGAGCTCCACCGACAGGTCGTCGTAGGTGTAGAACTCGCCGCGCTGCGCGGGGAAGGGATCCATGGGGCCGGGATAGTTGCCGTACTCGTCCGGCTCGCCCTGCGGCGCGTCGCCGTGGCGCCTCCACGAGCCAATATGCACCTCATAGATGTTAAGGGGCTGCGACATGTGGTTGTGGTCGGCGCGGCGCTTGAGCCATGCGGCGTCGTTCCACTTGTAGCCATCGAGGGTCCACAGCACGCTTGCGGTACCCGGAGGGCACTCGGCCTTAAAGGCATACGGATCGGCCTTATAGAGCTTCTCGCCCTCGTTGGTCTCGATGAGGTATTTATAGAGCTGGCCCTGCTCGGCGCCAGGAATAAAGCCTTCCCAAATAGCGCTCGTATGCACGGGCACCAGCGGATTGGCCTGCTCCTCCCAGTCGTTAAATTCACCAATGACATGGACACTCTTTACGTCGGGCGCCCAAACGCAAAAGCGCCAGCCGCGCATACGGTTCTGTGTGTCGGGGTGCGCGCCCATCTTTTCCCAGCTGCGCTCCCACATTCCAATGCCAAACAGATAGACATCGTCCTTGGAGAGCTCCGGTGCGTGCGGAGCCGGTTTGCGGGTTGCGGGCTTTTTAGCCGTTGGCTTTAGCTTTGTATCGCTCACGTTTGATCCCATCATGACGCGGCAGCGTGTTGCCTTGGTGACTAGATGCGAAAGGTCCAAGGCTGCACGAATCGAAGGGACGGCGATAGTTCTATGATTCGTTCCACCTCGCGTGCTCGGTGGAACTTTCGGCAGAAACTACGATAACACCTGTGCGTTAGTTTTATGGACGAAAGCGGATTTGCGTGGGCGTTTAATCGGTAAGCGACATGTTTATACCACTGGCAGAATTGCCGTGGTAAAACTCTTGACAGTTTTACCAATTTGGGTTTCAAAATTGTTTGGCTGAGGTTTGGTAAAACGTTTTTAGCAGGATGTTTACCATTTGATATTGAAAGGTTCATTTATGCCCCATTCCGCCACTCCCAAGGTTGCTTTTATTTTCGATTGCGATGGCACGCTGGTTAATAGCACCCCCGTTTGGGCTTATGCTCAGCCAGAGTTATTGCACCGCCACGGAGTTGACGTGACGGTAGACGATTTTGCCCAGTTTGAGCATCTTTCGCTCGAGGACGAATGCCAGGCCTACCACGACACGTGGGGCATTGGCGCGAATGGCGAGGAGCTGTATCGCGAGCTGGGTGAGATTTTGATTGATGGGTACTCCAAGGTGCCGCCGCGCGAGGGACTCCTGGCATTTTTGGAGCAGGCGCAGGAGGCCGGTATTGCCATGTGCGTTGCCACGTCCACGCCAGCCGAGCTGGTTAAGTCTGCGCTTGCGGGTGCCGGGCTCGATGCCTACATGGAGTTTGTGACCACCACGGGCGAGGCAGGACGCTCCAAGCAGTTCCCCGATGTGTACGAGCTGGCGTTGCGTCGCCTGGAAGAGCGCCATGGGCACAAGTTTGAGCGCGCGTGGGTGTTTGAGGACGCCGTCTTTGGACTTAAGAGCTCTGGCACTGCAGGCTTTAAGCGCGTGGGCATCTATGACCCGCACGGCCGTATGGAGCGCGACGAGGTGCGTGGCAACTGCGATATCTTTATCGATAGCTATGAGGACCTGGACCTGGCCCGCGTGCTTTCGTTTGAGGGCTAGGCGAGGGCCGTGGCTTGCAAAGTATTAGTGGTTTGCGGCTCACCGGTGGCGGCGAGCCCCGAGTTGCTGTGCCACCTGGCAGGGGAGTGCGACCACATCGTAGCCGTGGACCGTGGCCTGGACGCCCTATTGGGCGCTGGCCTGAGCTGTGACGTCTACGTGGGCGACGCCGACACCGTAAGCAATGAGGGACGCGCTTGGGTCGATGCCGCTGCCGATTTTGAAGTAGAGCGCCACGACCCCTACAAGGACTACACCGATCTGGCGTTGGCGCTTGATTCCGTCCGCCGTCGCTGGCCCGGTGCCGAAGTGGTTGCGACCTGCGCCACCGGCGGCCGCCCGGACATGGCCCTGTCCGTGTTAGGCCTACTGTCAGGCTATGCGGACGCGCCAGTCTGGATCGAAGAAGATGAAGTGACGGCCAGAATCCTGCACCAAGACGAGACCTGGACGATAGAAAACGCCGAAGGCAAAACCTTCTCCATCATCGCCATAGCCCCCAACACAGAGATAAGCGAACACGGCCTAGAGTGGGAGCTAGATCACAGCCCCCTGGGCCTACTAGCCGACACCGGCATCTCCAACGTCGTTAGAAGAACGGCCACGATCCAAGTCCACACCGGCACCGCCATCGCCTACCTTTACAAGTAAGGGCCATCGCATCAGGGTTTTATCGGGACGGCGGATAGAAATAAGCGCTCGAAGAGTGATTATTTCTGCCCCGTCCCAGGAAAACCCGTAAGTAAGAGATTCAACCCAAAAAAAGTCCTTGCATCAAAGAAAGTCTTCCCCTATAGTATCTCCTCGTCACGGGGGCGTAGCTCAGCTGGGAGAGCGCTTGACTGGCAGTCAAGAGGTCAGGGATTCGATCCCCCTCGTCTCCACCATTGTGAATGTTTAGGCCTTCGGTTTCCCGAAGGCCTTTAATATGAGAAAGCCATTGTCAATAGGCGTGTTTGTTGAGCCCGGTTTTAAACCGGGCTTTTTCGTTTCCCGTCGGGAGGGCCCGCGCACGCTGCACGTTTAGTCGACGCTTGCCTGGCAAGCTAATATCCGCGGGCTCTTGTGGGCGCGCTGCCGGCGGTCAGCCCGGTATGTCCGCGCACCCCACCGCATTTCGATTCTCCGCCCGGCTCGCTCGTCCGAAACCAGTCTTGTTCACGGGCGCGGCCCTTGGGCTGCCCAAAAAGGGCTCGTGAACGCGCGCCGGCGATGCGTCGAGGCGCGGGCCCTCCCGGCGGGAGGCTTGTTG
>DXLX01000040.1 GCA_019414515.1 Collinsella sp. | reverse complement strand
CCTGTCCGTCTACGGCCAGACCAAGGCCGCCGGCGATATCGCCGTGGCAGGGTGCCCCCGCCACTACATCATGCGCAGCTCCTGGGTCATCGGCGAGGGGCACAACTTCGTCAAGACCATGAGGGCGCTCTCCGACCGCGTCGCCGACCCGGAGGACAAGTTGGAGCAGGTCACCGTCGTGGACGACCAGCTGGGACGCCTGACCTTCACGCGCGACATGGCGCAGGCAATCTTCCACGTGCTGGGGAGCCGCGCCCCCTACGGCACCTACGACTGCACCGGTTCCGGCGCCGTCAAGTCCTGGGCCGACATCGCCCGCGCCGTCTTCGAGGCCGCCAACGGCAACGGCGACAGGGTCGTGCCGGTATCGACCGCCGACTACTACGCCGGCGCCGAGGGCCCCGTGGCCCCGCGCCCGGTCCACTCCGCGCTCGACCTTTCCAGGCTCGAGTCGGTCGGGTTCCACATGCCCGACTGGGAGGAAGAGCTTGGGGAGTACCTCAAGACGCTCTAGCCGCTATCAACTTTTCGAGAGTAAAAGCCGCCGTTCTTTAACGGCGGCTTTTCTTGTTGATGGCTATCTGCGCAGTGGTGCCAATAGTATTTTGCGGAAGATCTTTCACTCGCTTGGCGTGGTGGCGGACCTGCCGGGCTGGTCATCGTAGGCGTATTTGCTGTACACGTTGACCTCCCACTGCTTTTTTTCGACCTTTGCCACGGAATCGAGGATGAAGCCGGTCGCAAGGCTCAGACCGCACAGGAACATAAACGACGCGGCGAGCATGGCGGTGGGGAAGCGCGGAACGAGGCCGGTCTGGAAATACTCGACAACGATGGGCGTGCCCAAGGCGAGGCCGATCACCGCAAACAGAAGCGCGACGAGGCTGAAGAACTTCAGAGGGCGGTAGTCCTTGAACAGCGTGCCAATCATCGCAACGACTTTAATGCCGTCGCTTACGGTATTGAGCTTGGACTCGGAACCTTCCGGACGGTCGCGGTACTCGATGGGCACATCCTTGATGCGCCAGCGGTGGTCGACGGCGTGGATCGAGAGCTCGGTTTCGATCTGGAAGCCCTCGGAAAGCACAGGGAAGGTTTTAACGAACGGGCGGCTCATGGCACGGTAGCCGGTCATGACATCATCGAAGCTGTAGCCATAGATCCACTTGATCATGGCACGGACCAGATTGTTGCCAAAGCCGTGGAAGGCACGCTTGTTCTCCTCGGCGTAGGTACCGTTGGAAAGGCGATCGCCTACGGTCATGTCGGCCGTGCCGTTAAGGATGGGCTCGCAGAGGGCCTTGGCCGCCTCGGCGGGGTAGGTGTCGTCTCCGTCGACCATCAGGTAGCAATCGGCGTCGATATCGCGAAACATCTGGCGGCACACGTTGCCCTTTCCCTGACGGGGCTCAAAGCGGACTGTGGCGCCGTGCTCGGTGGCAATGCGTGAGGTATCGTCCGACGAGTTGTTGTCATAGACATAGACCGTCGCCTGCGGAAGCTCGCGGTGAAAGTCATCGATGACTTTGCCGATCGTGAGCGCTTCGTTGTAGCAAGGGATGATGACGGCGATGGATTCAGAATTCACTTAATGCTCCTTATACATTCAATCCTAGAAAGTATAGCCGTTTGGGCCTGGCATCCTAAGATGTGGGTTAGTTCTCCAGTTTTGTTGCGCGAATCGTTTGCATGGCCGTCGGGTCTATACTGTTCGTTTGTCAACGATTACGAGTAAAGGAGTTGCATCCGTGTCGGATCAGACAAAGCAACAAGAAACTCGCAGTCTGCCTGCGACGTTTGCTAAGAACGAATTTGAGAAGGACGCGTTTATCCTTCGTCAGCTGGTTACCAAGGATTTTAAGATCAAGTATCGCCGTAGCGTTCTGGGCGTCGCATGGTCGGTGCTCAACCCGCTGCTGATGATGATCGTCATGGCCATCGTGTTCTCGACGATTTTTGGCCAGGGCCGCAATGGCTCAATGACGCCCGAGATGTACCCGCTGTACTTGATCGTGGGTAACATTACCTTTGCCGTCATGTCTGAGTCTACTAACCAGGCCCTGACGTCGATCGTGGGCGCTGCCCCTCTGCTCAAGAAGGTTAAGGTGCACCGCTGGGTTTTCCCGGTGCAGAAGGTGCTCTTCTCGCTGGTCAACTTTGCCTTCTCGCTGGTCGCCGTCGCCATCGTCATGCTGTGGTTCCGCGTTATGCCTTCTTGGCACCTTATTCTGCTGCCGGTTTGCCTGCTGCTGCTTATGTGCTTCTGCATGGGCCTGGGCATGATGCTCTCTGCCCTTACGGTCTTCTTCCGCGACGTTATGCATCTGTGGAGCGTCGTCATTACGGCGTGGACTTACATTACGCCCATCTTCTGGACGACTGACTATATTGCGCAAATGCCGCATCTCGTGCGTATCTTGATGTATGCGAACCCCATGTTCAACTACCTGCAGTTTATGCGCGATATCTTCCTGTTCCAGACTACGCCCTCGCTTATGACGTTTGGTATGTGCGTTGCCTGGGCGGTTCTTGCGCTTATTATTGGCTATACCGTGTTCCATAAGTCCGAGCGCAAGTTCATCCTCTACATCTAAGGAGTGCTGTGATGACTGAATCTGTTGTTGATTACAGCGAGCAGCCTCTGGCTGTCGAGGTCGACGACGTCACCATGATCTTTAACATGGCGTCCGAGTCGCTGACCAACCTCAAGGAGTACTTCATTAAGCTTGCCAAGCACGAGCTGTTCTTTGAGGAGTTTAGGGCGCTTAAGCACATCTCGTTTGATATTCATCGCGGCGAGGTTGTGGGTCTGGTCGGCACCAATGGCTCCGGCAAGTCTACGATGCTCAAGATTATCGCTGGCGTTCTTGAGCCTAGCGAGGGCAGCGTTAAGGTGCACGGTAACATCGCGCCGCTGATTGAGCTTGGCGCCGGCTTTGACCCCGAGCTGACCGCCCGCGAGAACATCTATCTGAACGGCGCCCTGCTCGGCTACACCAAGGAGTTCATCGATGCCAACTTTGACGGCATTATTGAGTTCGCTGAGCTTCAGAACTTTGTCGATATGCCGCTCAAGAACTTCTCCTCGGGCATGGTGGCGCGTATCGCCTTTGCAATCGCGACGATTACCGAGCCCGATATTCTGATCGTTGACGAGACGCTGTCCGTCGGTGATGTGTTCTTCCAGCAGAAGTGCGAGGCCCGCATCCAGCACTTTATCCAGAGCGGCGACGTGACGGTTCTGTTCGTTTCGCACTCCATGGAGCAGGTTGAGCGCATCTGCCAGCGTGCCGTTTGGATTGAGAAGGGTGACCTTCGCATGGACGGCCCGGTCAGTGAGGTCTGCAAGGCGTATCGCGAGCAGTTCAACTAGGTTATAATTACTTGCGCTTGGCCGAATTGTTTGGCTGGGCGTGCGGTTATTTGCTCCATTAGCTCAGTTGGATAGAGCAGGGGACTTCTAATCCCAAGGTCGACGGTTCGAATCCGCCATGGAGCACCATCGTTTATTAAGCCCGGACCGCTTGGTGGTCTGGGCTTTTTTCATCTTGTGTGTTGCTGGAGCCGAGCGCGAGCAAGCCGCTGCTGTTTGTTGGGGTTGGCATTTTACTTTTCGAGATGCTCTTTCAGCAGCTCCAACGCGTGGGCGTAGCCTTGGAGGCCCTCGCCGGTGATGGTGGCGAAGCAGGCTAGGCGTGCATAGCTTACCTGGCGGAAGTCCTCGCGTGTTTCGACGGCACTAATGTGGACCTCCACG
The DNA here is from genome assembly GCA_019414515.1 of Collinsella sp. Lineage (GTDB taxonomy): Bacteria > Actinomycetota > Coriobacteriia > Coriobacteriales > Coriobacteriaceae > Collinsella. The sequence goes on along the minus strand of DXLX01000040.1, from coordinate 40,378 downwards.
GCCGGGATGGCGACGGCTTTGAGCGCATCGAGGATCGCCACGCTCGTATGTGTGTAGGCTGCCGGGTTGATGACGATGCCGTCGACCTTGCCGTAGGCCTCCTGGATCTTGTCGACGATGCTGCCCTCGTGGTTGGACTGGAAGACCTCGACCTCGTCGAAGCCCTGCGCGGCACCTGCCTCCTGGCAGATCTGGACCAGGCGGTCGTAGTTGTCACTGCCATAGATGCCCGGCTCGCGAATGCCGAGCATGTTGAGGTTGGGGCCGTTGATGACGAGTGCTTTCATGGTTGCTTCCTTTGCGGTTGGGCGGGCGGAGAGGCGGAACGGAAAACCACCACAAAGGTACCTGTCCCCTTTGTGGTGGTTTTTGCTAGAGGGCTGGTGGAAGGGCGTCGAGGACGGCGGCCGCGGTGTTGGCGGCGCAGTCGCGTGAGTCGATGATGTAGTCGGCCCAGGCGCGGTAGCGCGGCATACGCTGCTCGGCCAGCTTGTCGATGCCGTCGCGCGCGGTGATGGGGCGGCCCTTGTGGGCGAGCTCGTCGAGCTTGCGGTTGAGCATCACGATTTGGCTGTTCTGGTGCAGCAGAGGGTAGTTCTCGTCGCGCGTAACCACGCCGCCGCCGGTGGAGAGCACCAAGCCGCTGCGCTTGGAGATGTCGGCCAGCGCTGCCGTCTCCTGCTCGCGGAAGGCCGCCTCGCCGCACTTGATGATAAAGTCGGCGCAGGGCATGCCCAGGCGCTCCTCGAGGGCGCGATCGAGATCGATGTGCTCGCGGCCCGTGAGCTGGGCGATCTGCTCGCCCACGCGGGTCTTGCCCGAGCCCGGCATGCCGATCAGCGCGATGTTCTGTTCGCGGCGTGACAGGCGCTCCGTTACGTCCAGGATTCTCTCGCGCGGGGTGGCTTTGCCGGTATAGCGCTCGACAGCTTGTGCCGCCTGGGCAACAAGCATAAGCAGGCCGCCGATGCGGGGGATGCCGCGGCGCTCGGCCTCGAGCATCAGGCTCGTGCGGGCGGGGTTGTAGACAATGTCGATGACGCCCTCGAGCGCATCGAGGCCTTCGAGCGTGCAAGGCGCGTCGGGGCAATGGGGGAACATGCCGGCGGGCGTGCAGTTGACGAGTAGGGAGGCGTCGGACTGCTGCGCGATATTGTCGTAGTTGACCTCGCTCGTGCGACCCACGGGTACGACGATGGCGCCCATGTCTCCCAGCACCATACTTGCCGTGGTGCCGGCGCCGCCGGTGGCACCGAGCACGAGGGCCTTCTTGCCGGCAACCTCAACGCCCAACTCCTCGACCAGGCACTGGAAACCGAAGTAGTCAGTATTATCGCCGTGCAGGCGGCCGTCGGGCAGGCGCGTGATGGTGTTGACGTTGCCCATGCGCTCGGCGAGCGGGCTCAGCTCGTCCAGGTATTCCATGACGGCGCGCTTGTAGGGGATGGTCACGTTGGTGCCCTCCCATTCGTCGTCCGTCATAAAAGCCTCAAGATCCTCGGGCTCGCGCTCAAAACGCACGTACTCAAGCCCCGCCAGCTCCTTGTAGATGGTCGGGGTGTAGCTGTGGCCCAGCACGCGGCCCAGCACGCCGTAGGGGCGGGTTGCGGCGGTATCGGTCATCTAGAGCACCTCCGTGTAGCTGCCAAAGTAGGTGAAGCTCTCGCATACGTCGTCGATCGAATCGAGCAGGTCGTCGAGGGCCTTGCTGCCAAAGGGACAGTCCAGGTCAAAGTAGAACATAAACTCAAAGTCGCGACCGGGGATGGGGCGGCTCTCGAGCTTGATGAGGTTGATGTTGAGTGCGTAGAAGCGCTCGAGCACGCGATAGAGGGCGCCCGGCTCGTTGGCCGTGGTGATCATGAGCGAGGTACGGTTGGCACCGGGATAGACGCGCGGCTCGCGGCTGATGACGACAAAGCGCGTGTAGTTGTTGTCCGAGTCCTGGATGTTGGACTCCAGCACCTCCAGGCCATAGAGTGCCGCGCAGCTGCGCGATGCGATGGCGGCAACATCGGTGCGGTCGGAATTGGCGACCATCTCGGCCGACATGGCGGTGTTGGGGTACTTGGTGGCGTGCAGGTCGTGGGACTCGATAAAGCCCGCACACTGGGCAATGGCTTGGCCGTGGCTGTAAACCTCGCGCACGTCGGCGAGCTTGGTGCCGGGCTTGACGAGCATGTTGTGGTCGATCTTGAGGCGAAGCGAGCGCACGATGTGGAAGTCGAACTGGGCGAGCAGGTCGTAGACGGCGTTGACCGAGCCGGCGGTGGAGTTCTCGATGGGCAGCACGCCAAACTCGCAGAAGCCGTCGCGCACAGCGCGCATAACGCCTTCGAAGGTCTCGAAAAACGCGATGTCGGGCACGTCGAAGAGTTTGCACGCGGCGATCTGGCTATAGGCACCTTCCACGCCCTGGCAAGCAACTGTGGCCGTTTGAGGGAAGGGCGTGTCAAAGGCTGCAGCCATGGCGTGGGCCTTTTGCGAGACGGTGATGCCCTTGAGCTCGTTGATGTAGCGCTGCTGCTCGGCCTTGCTCATGCTCATAAGGAGGCGGAACAGGGTGATGGTCTGGGCCTCATAGCGCTCGGGTGCGCGGCTGGCGAGATTGTTGAGCTTGGAGCGTTCGCGGGCGGGGTCAAAGACGGCCTTGCCCATCTCGATCTTGGATTTGGCGACTTCGGTGGCAATGTCCATACGCTCGACAAAGCTGTTGAGGAGCGTGGTGTCGATGCCATCGATGGCCTGGCGAATATCGGCAAGGTCCATGGAGGCCCCTTTCATGTGTCGGTGATTTTTCTGGGACGGGGATTAAAAAATCATTAGGTACACAATGATTTTTTAATCCCCGTCCCAGAAAAATCACTGGGTGGGCGTGGGGGCCGGAGTTGGCCCCCGGAGATTTTTAGCGCTGGCCTGCGTCCTCGAGGAGGGCGTCCCAAATCGCGAGGGCGGCGGCCGCCTCGGCTACGGGGACGGCGCGCGGGACGATGCATGGATCGTGGCGGCCGTGGACCGAGAGCTCGGCGTTTTCCATGGCGTCCATGTCCACGGTCTGCTGCTCGCGACCGATGGAGGGCGTAGGCTTCACGGCCATACGCCACATGACTGGTGCACCGGTGGAGATGCCGCCCAGGATGCCGCCGGCGTTATTGGATTCGACCGCAATCTCGCCGGTCTCGGCATCAACGCGGTACGGATCGTTATTCTCGCTGCCGCGCATGGCGGCTACGGCAAAGCCCATGCCAAACTCCACGCCCTTCACGGCGGGAATGCCAAACGCAATTTGCGCGATGCGGTTCTCGATGCCGTCGAACATGGGGTCGCCGATACCCGCGGGAAGCCCGTAGATGCCGCACTCCACGATGCCGCCGATGCTATCGAGCTCGTCGCGCGCGGCCAGAATTTCCTCGCGCATGCGACCGGCAGCGGCGGCGTCGATGCAGGGCAGGTCGTTCGTAAGGATCGCCTTGCGGTCGGCCTCGCGATAGACCATATCGTCCATCGGCAGGTCGGAGATGCCGCCGATCTGCGCAACGTGCGCCATGACCTTGATGCCACGGGCCTCGAGCGCCTGCAGCGCGATGCCGCCGGCGATGCATAGGGGGGCCGTCAGGCGTCCGGAGAAATGCCCACCGCCGGCGACGTCGTGCATGTTGTGGTACTTCACGCGCGCCGGAAAGTCTGCGTGCCCGGGGCGGGGCTTGCGGCGCAGCTCGGAATAGTCCTTGGAGCGCGTGTTGGTGTTCTCGATAATCGCTGCGATGGGTGCGCCGGTGGTGTGCCCATCGACCACACCGGCAATGATATGCGCGGCGTCGGCCTCACGGCGCTTGGTTGCGGTCTCGTCGCGACCGGGGGCGCGACGGTCCAAAAAGGCCTGCAGCTGCTCCTGGTCAACGGCGATACCAGCAGGAATGCCGTCGAGTGAGCAGCCGATAGCAGGGGAGTGCGACTGGCCAAAGATGCTCAGATGCAAAACGTTGCCAAAGGTCGAGGACATGCTATTCCTCCTCGAGCGTGACCTTGCCGCCCAGCAGGCGGTAGTGGTCAAAGAAATCGGGATAGGACTTGTTGACGGCCTCGGCGCCGTGGATCACGACTTCGCCAGTGGCGCGGCTCGCAGCGATGGCGGCCATCATGGCGATGCGGTGGTCGTTGTGCGAATCGACCTCGCCGCCGGTAAAGGCGTCGACACCCTTGATGATGAGGTCGTCGCCGGCAATGCGCACCTGTGCGCCCAGTGCGGTGAGCTCGCGGGTGGTGGTGGCCAGACGGTCGGATTCCTTGATGCGCAGGCGGGCGCAATCGCGGATGAACGTGCGGCCTTGCGCCAGCGATGCCACGGCAGAGATAACGGGCACCAAGTCGGGGATGTCGTGCGCGCTCATCTCAAAGCCGGCGAGCTTGTCGGACTGCACGGTGGTGGCGTTGGTGGAGCGCACGATGCGGGCGCCAAAGCGCGAGAGCGCGGCAAGCACGTTGCGGTCGCCTTGCGCAGAGCTGAGCGACACGCCCTCGACGGTGATGGGGTCGGTACCGATGGCGCCGGCACACAGCCAAAAGGCGGCGTTGGACCAGTCGCCCTCGACAGCAACGTTGCCTGGAGTGCGGTACGAGCCGCTGTCCACGCGGAAGTTCGTGATCTCGGGCTGGCCGTCCTTGGCGGGGATACGCTCGACGTTGACCTCGACGCCGAAGGCCTTCATGGCCTGGATGGTCAGGTTGATATAGGGGCGGCTCTCGATAAGGCCGGTTACCTGCACGCAGGAGGGCTGGGCCAAAAGCGGGGCTGCCAGCAGCAAGCCGGAGATGTACTGCGAGCTCACATTGCCCGGCAGGATAAAGGTGCCCGGGCGCATGCGGCCGCTTGTCTTGAGCGGGAAGCCGCCCAGACCCTGCAGGTCGCAGCCGGCGGCAATGATCTCGTCGGAGAGCGGGGAGAGGGGGCGTGCGCCCAGGCGGCCCTGGCCCACAAAGGTGGCCTCTGCCCCCAGCGCGCAGGCGACGGGCAGCATAAAGCGGAGCGTGGAGCCGCTCTCGCCGCAGTCGAGCGTGCCGCCCGCAAGTGCCTTGAGCAGGCCAAACTCAATACTCTTCATGGTGGGATGGACTTGGAACCCGTCCTCGACGGTCTCGATGCGGGCACCCAGGGCCGTGAGGCAGCGCACCGTGGCCTCGATATCGGCGCAGGTGGTGTTGCAAGTGACGTGCGTCTCGCCGTTGGCGAGTGCGGCACAGATGATGAGGCGGTGCGCCATCGACTTGGACGCGATGGCGGGAACGGTGCCCTTGAGCGGGGAGGGGGTGATGCGGGCTAGCATACGGATGCGTCTCCCTTCTGGCCGAGGCCCTCGGCAATTAAATCATGGAAGGTGGAAAGCGGCGTGCGGTCGATGCTGCAGCGGCCAATACCGTGCGGAATCACCAGATCGATGGTGTCACCGGCGCGTTTTTTGTCGTGCAGCGCCTCGGCAAAGATGGCGTCGGCCGAAAGCTCACAGCGGGTCTTGAGGCCATGACGGGCGCAGAGCTCCTCGATGCGACCGGGCAGCTCGGCATCGCAAATGCCGTGCAGGGCTGCGGCACGCGTGATGATGCCCATGCCGATCGACACGCAGTTGCCGTGTCCCAGCTCAAAGTGCTCGCAGGCCTCGACGGCATGTCCGGCGCTGTGTCCAAAGTTGAGGAGCTTGCGCTGGTTGGTCTCGCGTTCGTCGGCAACGACCACGGCGCGCTTAATGTCGATATTGCGGGCGATTATGAGCGCCACGCGGGCCACGTCGCGGTTCAGCAGCTCAAGCGTGAGCGGGGTCTTCTCCAGCTCGGCGAAGAGCTCGGGGTCGGCGATCACGGCGTGCTTGACGACTTCGCCGCAGCCGTCGGCGAACTGCTCGGGCGTGAGGGTGGCAAGGCATCCCACGTCAGCGATGACAACACTTGGCTGCCAAAAGGCGCCAGCTAGGTTCTTGCCGGCAGCCAGGTCGATGGCCGTCTTGCCGCCCACCGACGAGTCCACCATAGCGAGCAGACTCGTGGGGATCTGCACAAACTTGCAGCCGCGCATGTAGGTGGCGGCCACAAAGCCAGCCACGTCGCCCACGACGCCGCCGCCGAGTGCCACGATCACGTCGGAGCGCGAAAGCTCGTGCTCGGCCACAAACTCCAAAATGGCAACATAGGTTTCGGCGCGCTTATGGGCCTCACCGGCCTCGAAGGTGCAGATGCTCACCTCGTAGCCAGACGCCTCCAGACTTTGCTTAACGGGCATCTGGTAGAGCGGGCCCACGTTGGTGTCCGTCACGATGACGGCCTTGGTGCCGCCTGCAGTGGCGCGCACGAGCGGTCCCGCCTGCTCCAGCAAAAACGTGCCTACATGCACCTGGTAGGGGCGTGCGGTGTCGATATCGATGGTAATCGCCATAAGCTTCGGTCCTTTCGACCTGGCGTGATAGGTGGTCTAGTGGGAGGCCTCGTCGTCGAGTGCGCGCTTAATGCGGTCGCCCTCGGCAAGGAGATTCTCCAGATAGCGCTGGTCGCGGTCCTTAAGGGCGCGGCTGTAGGCGCCGAGCGAGTCGATTAGATGGTCGATCTCGAAGGCGAGCGCGTCGGCGTCGTCGATCATGAGCTCGGACCACATTTGCGGGTTGAGGTGCGCCACGCGGGTGAGATCGCGGTAGCTACCGGCCGAAAAGCCGTGGTGGACCTGGGCGGTCGGGCTCTTTACGTAGGCGTTTGACACCACGTGCGCTAGCTGGCTCGTGAAAGCGATGACGCGGTCGTGCTCGGCGGCACTGGTCACGCTGAACTTGCCAAAGCCCAAGGGGCGCACCATCTCGCGCACCTGGCCCAAAAGCTCCAGCTTGAGCGCATCGTCCACCGCGGGCGGCACGAGCACCAGGGGGGCGCCCTGGAACAGGTCGGCGCGGGAGTGCGCATAGCCCGAGTACTGCGTGCCCGCCATGGGGTGCGCACCCACAAAGTAAAAGCCGTGCTCGCGGGCAAGCTCAAAGGCGCGCTCGCACACGATGCCCTTGACACCCACCGTGTCGATCACCACGGGACCCATGATGGCGTCGGTGTCGGTGGCGTCGGCGAGCGCCTGGGCGTGCGCCTCGAGCCACTCGATGCATGCCTCGGGATAGCAGGCAAGGACGATGATGTCGCATTCGCCGAGTGTCTTGTCGTTGAGCTCTCCGGCGACAGTGCCCATGCTGGCGGCCGTCATGACATCGTCATCGGGGTCCCAGGCCAGCACGCGAACGCCCGTCTGTGCATAGCCGCGGGCAAAGCTACCGCCGATGAGGCCCAGGCCGACGATACCGGCGCACTTGGGGCCGCCCTGGTTAACACGCGCGTTTCTCACCGTACCCATGAGCTACTCCATGGTCTCTTGGCAGACGACCTCGCGGATGGCTCGGATGCGGCGCATGGTGTCGTCGAACTGATCGGGGGTGAGGGCCTGGGCGCCGTCGGACCAGGCTCGGCTCGGCTCGTCGTGGACCTCGATCTCCAGGCCGTTGGCACCGCAGGCGGTCGCGGCGAGCGCCATGGGCTCAACGTAGCGGGTGTAGCCGGTGGCGTGGCTGGGGTCGGCGACGACGGGCAGGTGCGACAGGTGGTGCAGCACCGGCACGGCGTTGAGGTCGAAGGTATTGCGGGTGCGGGTCTCGAAGGTGCGGATGCCGCGCTCGCACAGGATAACGTTGTCGTTGCCCTCGCTCATGATGTACTCGGCTGCCATAAGCAGCTCGTCGATCGTGCCGGACATACCGCGCTTGAGCAGAATCGGGGTCTGGGTCTTGCCGACCTCCTTGAGCAGGGGGAAGTTCTGGGCGTTGCGGGCGCCGATCTGCATGACGTCAATCTTCTTGTCCAAGAAGACCTGCACGTCGCGTGGATCCATGATCTCGGTGACGATCGGCATGTCGAGCTCGGCAGACGCCTCGCACAGCAGGTCGAGGCCGGCGGGGCCCATGCCCTGGTAGGCGTAGGGGGAGGTGCGGGGCTTGTAGGCACCGCCGCGCAGCATCGTGGCACCGGCGGCCTTCACGCGGCGGGCGATGCGGATGAGGTTCTCGCCCTCGACGGAGCACGGGCCGGCGATGACCTGGAACTGGTCGCCGCCGATCTTGACGCCGTGGCCGCAGTCGATGACGGAGTCCTCGGGGTGGAATTTACGGTTGGCGCGCTTGAACGGCTCGGAGACGCGCTGCACGCGCTCGACGACATCCATGGACTCGAGCAGGAACGGGTCGATCTTGGTCGTATCGCCCACCAGGCCGATAATCGTCTCATTCTCGCCGCGCGAGACATCGGTCTTCAGGCCCTTTTTCTCAATCCAGCTGACGATATGGCCGACGGCCTCGTCGCTGGCGCTCTGCTTTAAAATTGCAATCATGGTGTGCCTCTCACCTCGATGGATAACTTTTGCAAAAACGGCCCGCATCGCGAGCCGTGTATATATGGTGCATGAGAGTTTATACTATCTGACTCGCTTTTGCCTTCTAAAGTGGGCCGTTGCGCCGCGTCTTCCTCGGAATTGCAAAGCTTTTTCTTTTATTTTGATAGCCCGTGGTGCACTTGGGTATAATGCCAAACGTTGGCCCTATTAGCTCAGGGGATTAGAGCGTCTGCCTCCGGAGCAGAAGGCCGTTGGTTCGAATCCAACATGGGGCACCATCGAACGTAAGACCGTCCGAACCTCGCATGGTCCGGGCGGTTTTTCTTATACCGACGCGACGTGATGGGACGTGGTATGGCAGCAACGGATATCGAGCGCGGACTCTCAACCGCCGAGGTCGAGGAGCGTATCGCCGCCGGTAAAATAAACCGCAACATGGAACTCAAGACCAAGTCGGTCAAAGAGCTCATCATCGAGAACCTCTGCACGCTGTTCAATTTGATCAACGTGATCTTGGCTTTCCTGGTCATTTTGACCGGTTCGTTTAAGAATCTGACGTTCCTGTTCGTGGTGTTCTTGAACACCGCTATTGGCGTCATTCAGTCCATGCGTTCCAAGAAGATGGTCGATAAGCTCACGCTGCTGACCTCCAAGAAGGCCATCGCGGTGCGCGACGGCGCCGAGGTGGAGCTCGGCCTGGACCAGATCGTGCTCGACGACATCATCCGCTTGGGGCGCGGCGACCAGATTCCCGCCGACGCCGTGGTGGTGTCGGGCGAGGCGCTCGTGAACGAGAGCCTGCTGACGGGCGAGAGCGACCTTATTAAGAAACAGCCAGGCTCTGAGCTCATGAGCGGCAGCTTTATCGACTCGGGCCTGCTGCGCGCCCGCGTGATCCATGTCGGCGCCGACAACTACGTGGCCAAAATTAATAACGAGGCCAAGTACGTCAAAAAGGTTAATTCCGAGATCATGAACGCGCTGAACGCCATCGTGCGCTTTGCGAGCATCATCATGATCCCGCTCGGTTTGGCGTTGTTTGCCTCGAGTGTGAGCGAGCTGTGGGATGCCGCGGGAACCCCGGGCGATAGCGCGCTTTCGTGGTGCTTCTCCGAGCTGTTGGCCGGTTATGTGCCTTCGTCGGCGCTGCTGTCCACGGTGGGCGCCCTGCTGGGTATGATCCCGCAAGGCCTGGTGCTGCTGACTTCGTCGGTGCTCGCCATCGCCACGGTGCGCCTGGCCCGCCGCAAGGTGCTGGCACAGCAGCTCTACTGCATCGAGACACTCGCTCGCGTCGACGTGCTGTGCCTGGATAAGACGGGCACCATCACGTCGGGCCGCATGGAGGTCGAGGGCACGTATCCGCTGCCGGTTGAGGGCGTGAGTCTAGGCGCCGGCTCGGACGAGGCGGCCGTTCCCGTCGATACCACGGTGCTCGATTTTGCACTGGCTAACGTCGCGCGTGCGACTTCGGCCGATGCCAACGAGACCTGCCAGGCGCTGCTCAACTATTACGCCGACCGCCCGGTCGAGGTGTCTGAGCCGCTGTCGGTCATTCCGTTCTCGTCCTCCAAAAAGTGGAGCGGCGCGTCGTTTGCGCAGGGCTCCTATGTGATGGGTGCGGCGCAGTTTGTGCTCTCTGATCGTGTGTTTTCGCAGGTCGAGAACCGTGTCGCCGAGCTTGCCGATACCTGCCGCGTGCTCGTGGTGGCGCGCGTGGACGGCTTTACGCCCGATGGCGATATGGTGGGCGAGGCCGAGCCCGTGGGCTTTGTGACCATCCGCGATGAGATTCGTACCTCGGCGGCCGAGACCATCGGCTACTTTAACGAGCAGGGCGTGACCCTCAACGTGATCAGTGGTGACGACCCGCGTACGGTGTCGTCGATCGCGCGCGTGGTGGGCGTGCCGGGGGCGGACGCTTATGTGGACGCCACGACGCTCGATACGCCGGCCAAGCTCGATGCCGCAGTGGACCGCTACCATGTCTTTGGTCGTGTGACCCCGCAGCAGAAGCGCGAGCTCGTGCAGGCGCTCAAGCGCCGCGAGCACACCGTGGCCATGACGGGCGACGGCGTCAACGACGTGCTGGCGCTCAAGGAGGCCGACTGCTCCGTCGCCATGGCGGCCGGCTCCGATGCCGCGCGCAACGTGGCCGAGATCGTACTCGTTGACAACGACTTTGCCTCGATGCCCGCCGTGGTGGCCGAGGGCCGTCGCTCCATCAACAACCTGCAGCGTTCGGCGTCGCTGTTCCTGACCAAGACGCTGTTCTCGATGGGCCTGGCGGCGCTGTGCATCGCGCTGCCGCCGTACCCCTTCGAGCCCATCCAGATGACGCTCATCAACTTCTTTTGCATCGGCGCGCCGGGCTTTGTGTTGGGCCTGGAGCCCAACAATGCTCGCGTGAAGGGTGCGTTTTTGAGCAACGTACTCAAGCGTGCACTGCCGGCGTCGATTGCGGTCATTTTGGCTGCGGCACTCGATATCTTTGTGGCGCGCGTGTTTGGCTTTAGCCAGCTCACACTGTCTACGATGTGCCTGCTTACGTCGTGCGCGGCGAGCGTCAGCCTGATCTGGCGCATCTCACAGCCTCTCACGCCCTTACGTGTGGTGCTCTTTGTGTTTGTAGTCGCCGGCATCCTGGTGGGCGTTATCGGATTCCCGGAGCTGCTGTCTATTGCTAACCTGCCGATGGGCCAGATGGTTATCTTGGCTGTCATCGTGGTCTTTACCTGCTCGGTGTTCTTTAAGCTCGCCACGATGATGGATTCGCTCAAGCCGCGTCGTCGTCATGCCGCAACTGGTTTTGGCCGCGGTGTGCGCGTCCGCCTGGGTCGCGGTGGCGGCAAGGTGAGCTCGACGGGCTCGACGGCCGAACGTTTTGCCAAGCGCGTCGCCGCCGACATGGCGCAGCGCCGCGAAGATCGCACCGCTCGCGAGGCCGAGGTCCGCGCACTCGAGGGCGTGGCCCAGGCCCAGCCCAAGAAAAAGAAGAGTACCGGAGCTAAGCGCTCTCGTGTGACCAAGTCCGCCCAAGGCATCAAAGTCTCGATGCCAAGCAAAAAGAAGAAGTAGCTACGCGCCCTGGCGATGTTGAATTGGTGCCTTGTTCCTGTGGGGCCGTGGCGATGTTATGCTCTAACCTCGATTGTTTGAATTGCTTCGAAAAGAGGATGCCGTGATCTGCCCGCATTGCCTTAAGACTATCGAGGACGGCGCCTCGTTCTGCCCCTACTGCAACGCCTATGTGGGTCCGGGCGATGGTCCCGAACACACCGAGTTCGTGTTCTGTGAGGGCTGCGGTGCCCGTCTTTCTCCGCATGATCGCACGTGCCCAAAATGCGGACGCCCTGCTCCGGGTATCCTCTCCGAGGACGCGGCCGCATCCGACCTGGCAGCGGGCCGCACGGCGGGCTTTCCGCGCCTAACGCAAGAGCAGATCGATACCGAGGTGCCTCATGCGCCGGCCTCTGCCGCTGCGGTGCTTTCGGATGCCGCCGACCCCAACGAGACCTGCGTGCTGCCGGCCTTCGATAAGGATTTCGGTATCCCCAAGGTCGATATTCCCACGCCCGTTTCCCTGCATGACGATGCTCAAAAACCCAAGCGCAAGGTGCATCCCGACGAGGACGCCTATCACAAGCACAAGCGTCATATCCCCAAGCCGCTCATCGTCATCGCGGTCCTTGCCGTCGTTTGCGGCGGTGCCTATTGGTTCGTGACGGCCGATCCCATGGGTGTCATGCCTGCCTTCTACGACCAGTTTGGTCAGGCTGCGCAGACGACCTTCCCCACGCGCCAAAAGGGCGAGGCGACTGAGGACGATACCAAGCAAGACGATTCTGCCGAGGTGGTCCAGGAAGAAACCGTGCTGACCGATGATCAACTCTATACCAGGCTCGACGGTCTGTATCAGACCATCGTGTCCTACGGTGACGAGGACCAGATTGGCGAGGTCATCGATTCCTTTAACAACGGTTATCTCCGAACGCCGCTGTCCACCCGTCAGGAGCTGTCGCAGAGTGCCTACGCCCTGCGCGACCAGATCAAAAAGACGCAAGATGAGCTCAACAACCTTAAGTATCAGGACGATACGGTCTATGCGGACGACATCGCCCACTTAAAGCAGCTTGCCAAGTGGATGTACGAACGTGTCGACGTGATCTGCCAGAGCTGGGATATCTCGCTGGCCATTCCTGATGGTGAGTCGATGAGTTCCCACCAAAGCGAGATCCTGGCGCCCATCGCGCAGGGCGGCAACAGCGCGCTGAACCAGTACGACGCCAATGTGGGCTCCTGGAAGCCGCAGCAGCGTTCCTAAAATTAGTTCGCCATAGTCGGCATAACCTACGTGCGCAATTGATGTAAGCGCATGCTTATTGCTACAATTCGTACAAATATGCTTTAAACGCACGAGGAAGGAACCACATGTTTGGTTTTAAGAAAGAGCTCTACACGCCCGAGTATCAGCTTGCCGGCGACGAGTGCGCCGTTATCGAGACGTCGAAGGGTACCATCAAGGTCAAGTTTGACGGTGAGGGCGCTCCCATTCATGTCGCGAACTTCTGCGAGCTTTCCACGATGGGTTTCTATGATGGCCTTAAGTTCCATCGCTATGTGCCCGGCTTTGTCATTCAGGGCGGCGACCCCAATACCCGCGATATGTCCGGCGCCGACGTCGCTGCCGGTCTTGAGGGCCCTGACGGCATGCCCGGTACCGGTGGTCCCGGCTACTGCATCAAGGGCGAGTTTGCCACCAATCCGCGCAACAGCCATGTCGATGGTGCCCTTGCCATGGCGCGCTCCATGGACCCCGATTCCGCGGGTTCGCAGTTCTACTTCTGCCTGGGTGCCCAGCATAACCTCGATTCCGGTTACACCGTCTTTGGTACCACGGTCGAGGGTCTCGATGTGATTTCACAGCTGCGTGCCGGCGACGAGATCGTCCATGTCGAGATCGTTCACGAGTAAAGGGGACTTCCTTGAATAGCCAGCTGATCCAACAGGGCCGCGCCGCTTACCGCGCGGGTGATTTTTCCGCTGCAGCCCAGATGCTTGGGGCGGCAAAAACTCCCGATGAGATTATGGGCGAGGCCGATCACCTTCGTGGTAACGCCTTGATGCACCTGGGCATGTATGCCGAGGCCGCCGAGGCCTACGCCGCTGCCCTCAATGACGGCACCTACGGCAAGCGCGGCGCGCTGCTCACCAACCGCGGCAAGGCACTCGCCGCCGTGGGCGACTACACGACGGCCGCCCAGGCGTTCTCTGCTGCTACGCAGGATGCTTCCTATGCCACGCCGTTCAAGGCCTATCTGGGCCTGGGCAATGCGCTGTTCCAGTCGGGCGACTATGCCAACGCGGGTACTGCCTTTCGTCAGGCCGCCATCGACGGCGCCAATCCGGCTCCTGCCGCCGCACTCGGCGAGCTCGGTCGTTGCTTCATTAAGCTTGGCCGTCCGGCGGATGCCGTGGAGACCTACCGCACGGCTATCGACTTTGCCGGTCCCCGCGACGACACGCGTGCGCTCAACGCCGGCATGGGTCAGGCGCTTTCTGCCGCCGGCCGCCCCTCCGACGCACTCGACGCCTTTAACGCCGCTACTGCCGATGGCATCTACCAGCTCACCTCCGAGCAGGCCGATGAGCTTGCCCGCGTGCACGATTCGCTTGCCGCGCTGTCTGCCCAGACGGCTATGGCCACGGCTCCGGCGCCCGCGATGGACGCTCCTGCCGTTGATCCGCTCGATCCTACGGGCGCGACCGGCCAGTTTATGCCCGATCCCTCGGACACCGGCTTCTTTACGCTGTCCGAGTCCGAGATGGTCCAGCAGGACCGTCAGGATCGTAAGCAGGCCAAGGTCCGTCGTCGCCATCGCCACACGGGCCTCAAAGTCTTCATCGTGCTGCTTCTGCTCATTTTGATCGCCGCGGGCGGTCTGGGCTTTGCCTACACGCGCGGCTTTGGCTTCCCGTCTCAGGAGTCTGTCGTTACCGATCTGTTCCAGGCTGCCGGCGACGGTGACACCGCAAAGGCCGAGTCTTGCCTGGCCTCGAGCCTGTCCGAGGACGCCAAGTCGATGATCATCTCCTCGATTCCGCAGGGTGCCACCGTGTCCGTCGAGGGTATGGATCAGTCCATGACCGAGACGACCGCCAAGGTTAAGGCTTCGCTGTCCAAGGGCGGCGAGCAGGAGTACACCGTCAAATTCGTGCGCTCCGACAACCATATCGGCTGGGCCGTTTCCTCGCTCGATATGGATTTCTCGGCTGCTGACAACCAGTAGTGACCTTATGGGATTTAGCTTTGCCCGGCGCTTCACCGCAAGTGAGGTGCCGGGCTTGCGCTAGTATGATGAGCTAGTAGTTTTCCAGCAATCATCCAACACATCAGGAGTTGCGTTGTTTTCTTTGATGGATATGTTCTTCGGTAGCTATGCGGGCGATCTTGCCATCGACCTCGGCACCGCAAATACGCTTGTCTCCGTGCGTGGCAAGGGCATCGTCATTCGCGAGCCCTCTGTTGTCGCCATCGACAAGAACGACGAGCGCATCCTCGCGGTCGGTATCGAGGCAAAGCGCATGCTCGGCCGTACGCCCGGCAACATCGTGGCCGTTCGTCCCCTGAAGGACGGCGTCATCGCCGACTTCGATGTTACCGAGGCCATGCTCCGCTACTTTATCGACAAGGCGTCTGAGAAGCGCTATCCGTGGACCCCGCGTCCGCGCGTTGTCGTCTGCGTTCCCTCCGGTGTCACGTCTGTCGAGAAGCGTGCCGTCTTTGAGGCTACGATCCAAGCCGGCGCTCGCCAGGCCTATCTGATCGAAGAGCCTATGGCCGCCGCTATCGGCGCCGACCTGCCCGTCGAGGAACCCACCGGCTCCATGGTCATCGACATCGGTGGCGGTACCACCGAGGTTGCCGTTATCGCTATGGGCGGCATCGTCGTCTCGCAGTCCATCCGTATTGCCGGCGACGAGTTCGATCAGGCCATCCTCACGCACGTTCGCGATGCCTACAACCTTGCCATCGGCGAGCGTACGGCAGAGGACATCAAGATCAAGGTCGGTTCCGCCGTGCCGCTCAAGGACGAGCTCGACGTCGAGGTCAACGGCCGCGACGTGATCACCGGTCTGCCCAAGACCGTGCGCATCGAGAGCGAGGAGATTCGTCGCGCGCTCAACAAGCCGCTCGACGAGATGGCCAAGGCCGTCAAGGACGCCCTCGATGCCACGCCGCCCGATCTTGCCTCGGACCTTATGTACTACGGCATTTTGCTGACTGGTGGCGGCGCGCTGCTGCGCGGTCTCGACGTGCGCCTGCGCGATGAGACCGGTGTTTCGGTCAACGTCAGCCCCACGGCGCTCGATAACGTCGTTAACGGCTGTGCCCGCGTGCTCGAGGCCAATGCGTTTGATGGCGGCTTCGTCCAGACCAATGCTTAATTTCCAAAAGGTGGATTCCATTTGGCACGATCTTCGGGTTTCTCCACAAATCTGAATACCAAGCGACAATCAACGGGTATGCGCCCGTTGATTGTTTTCAGCCTGATTTCGGTGTTGCTGCTCACGTTTTACATCCGCGAGGGCGAGGCAGGGCCGATTCATGCCGTGCGTTCGGGCGTAACGACGATTACCTCTCCGGTGCGCTTTGTGGGCTCGGCTGTGGCGGCTCCCTTCAATGCGATTGGCAACGTGTTCTCTAACCTAACGGCGTCGCAGGACACGCTCGACGAGCTCAAGAAGCAAAATGAGGAGCTGACCTCTAAGGTCGCCGAGCTTTCTGAGGCTCAAAAGACTGCCGAGCGCCTGGAGGGCCTGGTCGGGCTGCAATCGACCTACAATCTCAAATCGACCGCAGCTCGTATCGTTGGTGCCTCCGGCGATGCCTGGACCTCGACCGTTACCATCGACAAGGGCTCTGCCGACGGCCTTACCATCAACATGCCCGTGACGAGTTCTGCCGGTGTTATCGGCCAGATTATCGAGGTATCGGCCAAGACCTCTACCGTGCGCCTGATTGGCGACGAGAACTCGGGCGTGTCCGCCATGGTGCAGGACACGCGCGCCCAGGGTATGCTGCAGGGCCAGCCCGATGGTTCCTTGCGCCTTGAGTACGTGAGTGTTGACTCCGACGTCAAAGTTGGCGACATCATCGTGACCTCTGGCATTGGCGGCGTGTTCCCCAAGGGCCTTCCGCTTGGCACCGTCTCGTCGGTTGAGAAATCGGCAAACGACGTGTACTACACCATTGTGGTGCGCGCTCAGACCACGGCCGAGAACAACGAGGAAGTGCTGGTCATCACCTCGCTGACCGACGAACAGTCGGCCTCGGATGAGGACGTGAGCACGGCCAACAGCACGCCGCAGGGAACGTCGCGCGATGCTGTGACCAAGACGAAGGACGAGAGCTCGGATGACAGTTCCGACACGTCCGAGACGACCGATTCTGGCTCGAGCGAATAGGGGGCATGTCCATGGATCTACACGAGCAGGGGATGAGCTCCCGCACGTTTGTAATCGCCGCCATTGTGTGTGTGCTGCTGCAGGCAGGCCTGGCACCGCAGATCTCCATTGCGGGAGGTCGCGTCAACTTCATGATTATCCTGGTGTGCCTAAGCGTGTTCTCGGGCGACCCGACCCGTGCCGTCGTGTGCGGTTTTTGCAGTGGCTTGTTTTATGACCTGTCCGCTGCCGTGCCGGTGGGCGTTATGTCGCTCCTGCTGACCGTGGGTTCTTTTGCCCTGGTGCACAGCGCCGTCGGTCAGACGGGCGGTACCCCGAGTGCGCGCGGCGTCACCGTGGGCGCCTTTGCGCTCGTCATTAATGTGATCTACAGCATCATCTTGCTGTTTATGGGTTTGGAGACGAGCTTTGTCGTGGCGATCTTCGGCCATGCGCTGCCGTCCTCGATCCTGACGGGTCTGGTTGCCATTCCGTTTTTGATGTCCGGCGTCGTGCCGCAGTCCGGCTATGGATTCTCCGCACGTGGCGGACGCCAGACGGGTATGCGCTTTAAGCCCAAGACCCGCAAGCTCAAATAGGGGAGGCCCGTAGATGTCTTCCCAGATGACGGTTATTATCGCCGGTATCGTGCTGGTTGTGGCCATCGTGGTCGCGCTGGTCATCATGCGTCGTGGCGATTCCCGTTTTACCTACGATACACAGCATGGAACGGCCCCGCGCGCCACCGAGGGCGAGGGCAATACCGCGGCGACCGCCTTTAAGGGCCGCTTTTCCATCCTCACCACGGGTGTGGGCGCGATGTTTGCGGCACTTGCCGTCAAGCTGTGGGGCATGCAGATGGTCTCATCGGACTATTACGAGAAGCAGGCCAATAGTAATCAGACTCGCACCGTTACCACACCCGCTGTGCGCGGCCGCATCCTCGACCGCAATGGCGTGGCGCTTGTCCAGAACCGTCCCTCACTTGCTGTCGTGGCCTACCGCGACCTTGCCGAGGATGAGGTTCTGGTTCGCCATCTTGCCAACGTGCTTGGAATGCCTTATGTGGCGGTCCTTCGCAATATTCAGGACAATACAGAGGGCGCTCAGAGCCTGCATACCATCGCGACGGACGTCCGTCGCTCCACGGTTGCCTATATCAAGGAACACGCCGGCGAGTTCCCGGGCGTCAAGATTGCCGAGCGTACCGAGCGCCAGTATCCATACGGCGAGACGGCATGCCATATCTTGGGCTATACCGGCACCATTACCTCCGAGCAGCTCGAGGCCCAGAATAAGAAAACCTCTGGCGATGATGATGCTTCTGCTGGCAAGATTACGTACCAGTCGGGCGATATCGTGGGCCAGGCGGGCGTTGAGAGCTACTACGAAAACCTGCTGCAGGGTATTCGTGGCGAGCAGACCGTCAAGGTCGATGCCTCGGGCAATGTGACCGGTCAGGCCGGCGCCGTGCCCGCGAAGGCCGGCTCCGACATTAAGCTCACGCTCGACCTTAAGATCCAACAGGCCTGTGAGACGGCGCTGGCGAGCGCTATCGAGCTTGCCAAGACCACTGGCTACAGCAATGCCGGCAACGGCGCTGTGGTGTGTCTCGATCCCAACAATGGCGAGATCCTGGGCATGGCGAGCCAGCCCAAGTTCGATCCGTCCGTCTTTATCGGCGGCGTCTCAAATGACGTGTGGACCGAGCTCAATGATGACAAGGGTTCGCACCCGCTGCTCAACCGCGCCATTAGCGGACAGTACATGTCGGCCTCGACCATCAAGCCGCTCTCGGCACTGGCCGGTCTTGAGTTTGGAACCTACACTTCAACGCAGACAACCAACTGCACGGGTTATTGGACGGGTCTGGGCAAGGCTTGGGGCAAGCGCTGCTGGCTGACGTCTGGCCACGGCACCATGACGCTGCAGTCGGGTATCGCCAACTCGTGCGACCCCGTCTTCTACGACATGGGTAAGGCGTTCTTTTATGACGAGCAACATCCCGAGGGCCTGCAGGAGGTCTTTCGTCGCTGGGGCCTAGGCAAGACCTGCGGTATCGATCTGCCGAGTGAGGGCGCGGGTCGTATTCCCGATGCCGAGTGGAAAGAGTCATACTTCACCGACGCCTCTGCCGAGGACCGCAAGTGGAATGCCGGCGATATGACCAACATTGCTATCGGCCAGGGCGACATCCTGGTGACGCCCCTGCAGATGGCGTGCGCCTATATGGGTCTTGCCAACGGCGGCAAACAGTACGTGCCTCACGTATTTTTGTCTGCCGTGTCGCGCGATGGCGACGGCGATGCCTATAAGTACAATGGCAAGGGCAAGAAGAAGCGCCTGGAGGCCAAGATCAACAGCGATTCGGATTTGGCTCTTGTTCGCAACGGCATGCACGACGTGATTTACACGGCATCGACGTCCCTGGCGGCGCACTTTGGCACCCTGACGCCGCAGGTATACGGCAAGTCGGGCACGGGCGAGAAAAGTGGCGAGGACGAATACGCGTGGTTCTGCGCCTATGCACCGGCCGATGATCCCAAGTATGTCATCGCTACCGTCCTGGAGCAGGGCGGCGGTGGCTCAGATACCGCGATGCATGTCGTGCGCGACGTGCTCGGCGTGATTTATGACGAGCCCGATACCTCTTCGGCCTCGGGCGATTCTTCGGTTCGATAGGAGGTTGCGATGGATTTTTCTCCGGCGGATCTGTTCCGTTCAACCAAGACCGGCTCTCGCAGCAGCCTGGACCGCGTCAACAAGCAACTTTCGGCCTCGCGCGGCACGTTTCGCCAAAAGGTGCATATCGGTGTGCTCGTGGCTACTGTGGCGCTCGTCGCCTACGGTGCCATCATTATCTGGTCGGCTTCGCAGTTTAAGGCCGATGCTTCGTTCTCGCGCCATTTGCTGGGAATTGGCATCGGAGCGGTGCTGGCGGTGCTCGTCTGGCGAACCGACCTGCGCGGTATTTCCAATTTCTCGACGGCGTTGCTCGTCATCGACCTGATCGTGATCTTCTCGCCCAAGATTCCGGGTCTGTCCTATACGGGCGGTCTGGGCATGACGGGCTGGATCAAGATTCCCGGTATCGGCTTGACGTTCCAGCCGGTTGAGCTTGCCAAGCTCATCACCATCTTCTTTATTGCTACGCTTGGCTCGCAGTATAACGGTCGCATCGATACCGTTCGCGACTACGTCAAGCTCTGCGGCATGCTGTCTATTCCGTTTTTGGCCGTCGTTGCCATGGGTGACCTGGGCTCGGGCCTGGTCGTGCTGGTTTCGGGCGCCATCGTCATCTGCATGAGCGGTGCACGCCGCGAATGGGTGCTGTCGACCCTGGCCCTGCTCGTGGGCCTGGTGGCCCTCGTCCTGGCGCTTGATTCGGTCTTTGATTCGTTGCTCGGCCACGATGTGCTCATCAAGCAGTATCAGATGAACCGTCTGACGGTCTTTATCGACCCCGATAATGCCGATTCGGACGATGCCTACAACCTGCAGCAGTCGCTTATCGCCGTTGGCTCGGGCGGCTTCTTTGGTAAGGGCCTGGGGCATGCGACGCAGTCGGCCGGCGGCTTTCTGCCTGAGTTCCACACCGACTTCGTCTTCGCCTTCCTGTCCGAGACCTTTGGCTTTTGCGGTTCCTTTTTGCTCCTGTGCCTCTACGTGCTGCTGATCTTTTCGACGATTCGCGTCGCCTTTAAGTGCGAGTCGCTGTTTTTGCGTCTTTCGTGTGTGGGCATCGTTGGCATGTGGGCGTTCCAGACTTTCGAAAACATCGGCATGTGCATCGGCATGATGCCGATTACCGGTATTCCGCTACCGTTTATTAGCTTCGGTTCGTCTTCGATGATGATTCAGCTGCTGACGGTGGGTATCGTACAATCCATATGGCGGCATCGTTCGGGCGCCGCGTAACCGCTGGAGGGGTTTGCTATGAAAATTCCCGTAGATAAGCTGACCCGCGCTTTTAAGATGGGCGCGTCCGTTAAGAAGGATTCCGATACGCCGGTGCGCGTCTCGGTCTATCTGGATTCGTCCGCCTCGCGCTTTCTGGCCGAGACGGTGCGTGACGCCTTTGTGCCGCAGACGACCTCGGGCATTGTGCGCGTCGAGCGTCTGGGGGAGGAGCGAATTGCTCCAAAGACCGATACCGATGTGGTGCTGGTGCTCTCGTGTGGTTCCGACCGCTTGGAGAGTGCCGTGCAGGAGCTCGTGATCGCCGGCGCGCCCGTGTGCGTGCTTGCCGAGTCTGCTGTGGAGGTGCCGTTTATCGAGGAGTCCACGCCCATGCTCGGCGTGGTGGCGGCAATCGATAAGACGTATCTGCTCGAGACGCTTGCCCGCTGGATTCTCGATCGCACCGACAAGGAAACGGCTTTTGCGGCGAACTTTGCCTTCATGCGCATCGCGGCGGCCAACCGTATCATCACCTCGTGCGCGCTCACCAATATGGCGACCGGTGCACTGGTGTTTTTGCCGGGCGCCGATTATCCCGTTATGGCGCTGGCGCAGGTGGGCATGCTCTTTGAGCTCGCTGCCGTCTTTGGACGCGGCATTAAACCCGAGCGTGGCTACGAGGTCGCGGGCGTGCTTGCCGGCGGTCTTGTGATCCGCGCGGTCACCCGCGCGCTCGTCAAGCAGACGCCGCATATTGGGTTTGCCGTCAAGGCGCTCACTGCTGCCGCGGGCACCTATGGCATGGGCCGTGCGCTCGTTTCGCTCTACGAGCGCGATGTCGACTACAGCCGTGCCAACGAGGTGGTTACTGCCACGTTCTCCCGCGTTCGCGATCTGGTGACCACGGTCGCGGGCGCTACCCGTCCTATGGCGTCCTATCAGGACGCATCCGATCTCGCTGCTTAGGGGTTTTCCGTTGCGCGTTCCGTATCAAGACTGTTTTCATTTAATTGAGCCGTTGCTCGCCAAGGTCGAAAAGCCGAGCCGCTATATCGATCACGAGTGGGGCACGCTTTCCAAGGCCGATGCCGACTACCGTTGCTGCCTGATCTACCCGGATGTGTACGAGGTTGGTCTGCCTAACCAGGGCATCGCCATCCTCTACAACATCCTTAACCAGGCCGAGGGCATCTCCTGCGAGCGTGGGTATGTGCCGTGGCCCGATATGGGTGACGCTATGCGCGAGGCAGGTATTCCGCTGCTCTCGCTCGAGGGTGCAGCGCCGGTCGCTTCGTTTGATATCGTCGGTCTGCATGTGCCGCACGAGATGGCGGTGACGAACTTCCTCGAGGCACTCGACCTCGCTGGCATTCCGCTGTTAGCGGCCGACCGAGGTGAAGACGACCCCATCATCATCGCCGGCGGCCCCTCGGTGTACAACCCCGAGCCGTACGCGGCCTTCTTCGATGCCATCCTCATCGGTGAGGGCGAGGAATCGCTGCTCGAGACCTGCCAGCTGCATCGCCGCCTGCGTGACGAAGAGGTCCCGCGCGCGCAGATTGTCGAGCAGCTTGCATCCATTGCCGGCAACTACGTGCCGTCGCTCTATGAGGTTCGTCACGACGAGCCCTGTTCGCCGCATGGCTACACCGTGCCGCGTGAAGGCAAGAATGCGCCGACCGTGGTCTACAAGCGCGTCGTCGAGGATTTCGGCGCCACGAATCCGCTGTCGCAGTCGTGCGTACCCTATGCGCAGCTGGTCCACGACCGCCTGTCTATCGAGATCCTGCGCGGCTGCGCCCGCGGCTGTCGTTTTTGCCAGGCCGGCATGACGTATCGCCCAGTGCGCGAGCGCTCGGCCGACCAGATCGTCTCGTCGGTGATTCAGGGTCTGGAAAAGACCGGCTATGACGAGGTGTCGCTGACCTCGCTCTCCACGACTGACCACTCCTGCATTCGCGACGTGCTCGGCAGGCTCAACCGTCGCCTGGAGGATACGGGTATTCGCGTATCTATTCCGTCGCAGCGCCTGGATTCGTTTGGCGTGGATATGGCCGAGTCGGTCGCCGGCGAAAAGAAGGGCGGCCTGACGTTCGCGCCCGAGGCCGGCAGTCAGCGCATGCGTGACATCATTAACAAGAACGTGACCGAGGAGGACCTGGACCGTGCGGCCAAGGCGGCCTTCGAGGCCGGCTGGAACCGCATGAAGCTCTACTTTATGATGGGCCTTCCCGGTGAGCGCGACGAGGACATCGTAGCCATTGCCAATCTGGCCGATCACGTGCTGGAGCTCGGTCGTTCCGTGGTGCCCAAGGCTCGTCGCGGCTCGATTTCGGTATCCATCTCGGTTTCGGTCTTTATCCCCAAGGCTGCCACGCCGTTCCAGTGGTGCCCGCAGCTCGACTACGACGACGTCAAGCGTCGCCAGAAGCTGCTTATCACGAGCGTTCGCAACCGTGCCGTCCGCGTGCATTACCACGATGCCGAGACCTCGCTCATCGAGGCCGCGCTGTCCCGCGCCGGTCGTGACATGACGCCCGTCATCATCGATGCTTGGCGCTCGGGCTCTCGCTTTGACGCCTGGGTAGAGCATTTCTCGCTCGATAACTGGAAGGAGGCTGCTGCCAAAAACGGCATCGACCTCAATGAGCTCGTGCACCTGCCCTACGAGTTGGACTGGCGTCTGCCGTGGGAGCATGTGAGCCCCGGCTGCACGCGCGGCTTCCTCGACCGCGAGTACCGTCGCTCGCTCGAGGGTGTCACGACTCCCGACTGCACCCGCACGTCGTGCACCGGCTGCGGAATCTGCCCCACGCTCCACGCCAAGAATGTATTGATGGGTGATCGCGCATGAGTGAGCGCCTGACCGACAGCCCCACGCTCTTTAGACTTCGTGTTCGCTATGGCAAACGCGATCGCCTTAAGTACCTGGGCCATCTCGAAGTAATCCATACCATTGAGCGCATCGTGCGCCGTGCGGGACTTCCCTATGCCGTCACGCAGGGCTTCTCTCCGCACATGCGAGTGGGCTTCTCTTCGGCGCTACCGGTGGGTACGTCGTCGATCTGCGAGTGGTATGACCTGTTTATGACCGAGTTCGTGGCGCTCGACGAGGCGTTTGGGCGCCTGGCTGCGGCGTCTCCGGCCGATCTGGCGCCCATCGAGGCGGCGTATATCGACGTGCGCACGCCGGCGTTGACGGCGCAACTCACGCGTCTGTCGTATCGCATCGACCTGCACTTGGATCCCGAGGCGCCCGTAAGCGCCGACGAGGTGCGTCGTGCGATCGACACGCTGCGCGCGGACCATGGCATCGACTACGCGCGCGGCAAAAAGAGCAAGCGCTTGGATTTGGATCACACGCTCGTGGGCTATGAGCTCACGGCGGGGGAGCGCCCGGACCATTTGGTGCTCATGCTCGACACCCATGCCGACAACGAGGGCTCCATGCGTCCGGAAATTTTGCTTTCTGCTGCTGATGTTTTGTTGCAGGGCTTGACCCCGGGCGTGGATGCACCTATTGTTTCCACCGGTATGCAAGACCTCGTGACCATCTGCTCCTACGATGTCGAGCGTCAGAATCAAGCATGCGAGGACGACGAGGGCCGACTCGTCAGCCCCATACCTGTGCGAACTTGTGGATTTGCTCCACATACTCGTTGACGGGGGTATTTTCGCCTGCTACTATATTCGGCTGTTGCACTAACTGATGCATGAAGGGCAAGTAAACATGTACGCAATCGTTAACACGGGCGGCAAGCAGTACAAGGTCGCCACCGACGATGTCATCACCGTCGAGAAGATCGAGGGCAATGAGGGCGATAAGGTCACCCTGCCGGTCATCTTCCTCAACGATGGTAAGAAGATCGTCACCGATCCCGACAAGCTGGCCAAGGCCAAGGTTACCGCTCAGATCGTTGAGCAGTTCAAGGGCGAGAAGCAGCTGGTCTTCAAGTTCCACAAGCGTAAGCGCTATCGTCGTCTGAAGGGTCACCGTCAGCAGCTCACCAAGCTGAAGATCGTGAAGGTCCAGGCTACGTCCCGCGCCAAGAAGGCTGTCAAGGCAGAGGCCGAGGCTGTTGCCGAGGCTCCCGTCGCCGAGTAGATTACACTCGTAACGAAAGAGTAGGTATACACAATGGCACACAAAAAAGGACTCGGTTCCTCCCGTAATGGCCGTGACTCCCGCGGTCAGCGCCTTGGCACGAAGCGCTATGCCGGCCAGACGGTAACCACGGGCACGATTCTCGTCCGTCAGCACGGCACGCACATCCACCCGGGTGAGAACGTTGGCCGTGGCAAGGACGACACGCTGTTCGCGCTGGTCGACGGTACCGTTGAGTTCCACAAGGGTATCAAGCACAGGGTCAGCGTACGCCCGCTCGCGAACGCGTAATTCACCCTTCATAGAGCACATATGTGGGAGGCACTTGAGTTTTAGGATTCAAGGGTCTCCCTCTTTTTGTAGGAGGCGATTCTGTTGTCACAGTTCACCGATATCAGCCGCATTAACGTGTGCGGCGGCGACGGCGGAGCCGGATGCATGTCGTTTAGGCGCGAGGCATTTGTCCCCAAGGGCGGCCCCGATGGCGGCGACGGCGGTCGTGGCGGCAATGTCGTCATCCAGGCCGATGCTCAGCTGTCTTCGTTGATCGATTACCGCTTTAAGCATCACTTCCGCGCCGAACGCGGCACGCACGGGCAGGGTGCCCGTCGTAACGGCAAGAGCGGCGAGGACCTGATCCTGAAGGTTCCCATGGGCACCGTGGTGCGCGAGCTCGACCCCGAGACGCAGACCCCGATGTTCGAGATTGCTGACCTGGTGCACGATGGCGAGCGCGTTGTCGTGGCGCCCGGCGGTGCCGGTGGCCTGGGCAACACGCACTTTGTGACGTCGGTGCGCCGCGCGCCCGCGTTCGCTCAGCTGGGCGAACCGGCCGAGGAGCACTGGATTGAGCTTGAGATGAAGCTTATGGCCGATGCCGCACTCGTGGGCTTCCCCTCGGTGGGCAAGTCCTCGCTTATCGCGCGCATGAGTGCCGCCCGTCCCAAGATCGCCGACTATCCGTTTACAACGCTCGTGCCGAACCTCGGCATGGTGCGTGCCGGTGAGTATTCTTACGTCGTTGCCGACGTTCCTGGTTTGATCGAGGGCGCAAGCGAGGGCAAGGGCCTGGGCCATCAGTTCCTGCGCCACATTGAGCGCACGGCGCTCATCATGCATGTCGTTGACATGACGGGCGGGTTTGAGGATCGCGACCCGGTTGAGGATTACCGTATCATCAACCGTGAGCTCGAGCAGTATGGCGCCGAGCTTTCGGAGCGTCCGCAGATCGTCGTCGCCAACAAGTGCGATGCGCCGGGCACGGCCGACAAGATTGCCGACCTCAAGCGTGCGGCACTCGACGACGGCCATATGTTCTTTGCCGTGTCCGCCGTGACGGGTGCCGGTCTCAATACGCTGATGCTTGCCGTAGGCGAGCAGGTGGCTAAGCTTCGCGCCGAGCTGGCGGTCTCCGATGAGCCGGTCGATCTGCGCGACGAGGAGTGGGAGCGCCGCCGTCTGCAGCGCGAGAAGCGGTTCCGCATTGTCCAGGAAGAGCCCGGCGCCTTCCGCGTGGTCGGTCGTGCCATCGAGCGCATGGTCATCCAGACCGACTGGGAAAACGAGGAAGCCGTCATCTACCTGCAGCATAAGTTTGCGCGTATGGGTGTTGACGACGCGCTCGAGAAGGCCGGTTGCCATGCGGGCGACGAGGTCCGCATTTGCCAGCGCGCCTTTGACTTTGAGGGCGCTGAGGACTTCTCGGAGTACGAGGAGCTCGAGGACGCTGGCGAGGACGTTGCCGTTGAGGCCCTTGACGTGACCGATGCTCCGGATGAGGGCGTCGAGGCTATCGATGCGGCGGATGCCGCGGACGATGCCGAGACCTCGGAGGGCGAGTAAACCATGTCGCTGCGCGGTGGAATCGGTTTGCCCGAGCTGCCCATAAAAGAGGGCAAGGAGTTTCGGCTTGGCATTATGGGCGGCACATTCGACCCGATTCATTACGGGCACCTGGTGACTGCCGAGCAGGCGCGCGAGTCGCTCGACTTGGACGCTGTGCTCTTTATGCCGGCGGGCTCTCCCGCCTTTAAGCTTGACAAGCCGGTTACGCCTGCCGAGGACCGTTATGCCATGACGGTCCTCGCCACCGCCGCGAACCCGGCCTTTTTGGCGAGCCGGTTCGAGATTGACCGTCCGGGTGTAACCTATACGGCCGATACGCTTCATGCCCTTCGCGATTTTTACCCGCCGCAGGTAAAGCTCTACTTTATTACGGGCGCCGATGCGATTATCGATATTGTGACCTGGCATGATGCCGAACGAATCGCTGAGCTTGCTACCTTTATTGCGGCGACGCGACCGGGCTTTGATATCGATACGGCGCGTGCCCGAATCAAAGAGTCGGGGCTGCCGTTCGACGTGCGCTATATTCAGATTCCGGCGCTGGCGATCAGCTCGACGAACATTCGTAAGCGAGTTGCCCGCGGCATGAGCGTGCGCTATCTTACGAGCGAGTCCGTGCTCGGCTACATTCGCAAGCGCAGGCTATATGCCGATTTGGGCCAAGAAGATTTTGAGTGATGGGGGCTACGTTGTCGGTAGAGGATCAGTTTGAGGGCGATGAGCGCGCGCTGCTCAAGCGCATTCAAGAGCTGCTCGATGTTCGCATGAAAGATAAGCGCAAGCGCTATGTGCATTCGCTGGGTGTTGCCGAGACCGCACTTCATCTGGCCGAGGTCTACGGCGTTGACCGCTTTGATGCGGCTGCCGCCGGCTTAATTCACGACTGGGACAAGGTTCTTTCCGATGACGAGCTCGTGGCCCGCGCGCTTCACTATGGCATCAAGGTTGCCGGCTCTCCTTCCGCCGCGACGCCACTTTTGCATGGCCCTGTTGCCGCCTATGAGCTTCCGCAGCTTTTTCCCGAGCTGTCACCGGCCGTTTTCCAGGCTGTCGACCGTCACACCGTGGGTGCCTGCGACATGACGCCGCTCGATATGGTGGTCTTTGTGGCAGATGCCATCGAGCCCAACCGTCACGGCGACTATGCCCATGCGCTGCGCAAGATGGTGGGGAAGTTCTCGCTCGATGAGTTGTTCTTCTCCTGTTTTGCGCAGGGTCTGGTCTATGTGATCCAGTCCGGGCGCTATCTTTATCCCACGGCTATTACGATTTACAACCATTACGCCCAGCTGCGCTAGCTCGGGTGTGTCTAGAAAGAGGTATTCCATGGCCGACGAGACCATGACTGACGAGCAGATTCTTGAAGGTGTGGAGCACAAGAGTTTCGTTGCCACGTCCGACCGCACCGCCGCCTCGCTGTCCGCGAGCGGTGTCGCCGCCGAGGATGTCGCCCGCGCCGCCGCGCAGGCCGCCTACGACAAGAAGGGCGAGGACGTGCAGGTGCTCGACCTGACCGAGCTTTCCGACGTGTGCGACTACTTTGTGCTTGCCACCGGTACCAACAACCGCCAGGTCGATTCGATTGTCGACGAGATCGAGGAGAAGGTTGCCGAGGCTTGCGGCGAGCATCCGTTCTCCATCGAGGGCCGCGAGCAGAAGACCTGGATGCTCATGGACTACGGCTCGGTTGTCGTCCACGTCTTCACTCCCGAAGCCCGCGACTTCTACCGCCTAGAAAAGCTCTGGGGTGACGCCCCCCAGCTCCCCCTCGACCTCCTCTAGTGGCTCATTTGATATGGGGCTTTTAGCTAGCCTCGCGCATTTCGCCGGGCAGTTGCGGTTTTCCGCACCTGCCCGGCTTTCTTTTTGCCCAAAGGCGGTTAATCGTCGAAGCGGGATTGGCGGCCGAAAGATAGGGCGGTGTCGCCGAACTTGTCTCGGACGGCATCGATCGCGACGGAGAGGTCGCGACGGTCGCTTGATTGGGCTCCGCGGTCGTCGACTTCGCAGAACAGGTCGGTCTGGATGCCGCCCTGATGGTCAAAGTCGCTCATGCCGATGCCTGCTAAGCGAACATGCATGCCTTCCTGCCAGATGTTGTCGAGCAGTTCGAGCGCAACCGCCACAAAGATATTCTCGTCGTCGGTGGGGTGGGGAAGCCGCCGCTGCGCCGTGCGTCCGCTGCCATACGAATACTTAAGCTTGAGCGTTACCGTGCCGCCCGTCAGTCCCTGACGGCGCAGGCGGCGTCCAACCGACTCTCCCAACAGCGCAATCGCCGCTTCGATGTCCCCACGCTCAGTCAAATCTTTCGCAAAGGTGCGCTCATTGCTCACGGATTTAACCTCGCGTTCCTCATCGAGGCTTGTTACTTCGGATATTTCGAGCCCCAGCGCACGCTGGCGCATGCGTTCGCCGTTGACGCCAAAAATAGAGGCCAAGGTGGATTCCGGTGCACGTGATAGCTCGCCGAGGGTGTAGATGCGCATGCGGCGCAGTCGCTCCTCGGCCGAGCGCCCGATGCCGCTCATGGCAGATACCGGCAGCGCGGCCAAAAAGCGCTGCTCGGTTCCGGGGCGCACGATGGTCAGCCCAAACGGCTTATCCCGCTCGCTTGCGATCTTTGCGACCGTCTTGTTGCAACCCACGCCAATGGAACAGGTCACTCCCAGCGCTGCCACGCGGTCGCTTATGCGCCGTGCAACCAGCAGCGGGTCCTCGGGCGCAAAACGACCCGGTGTGATATCGATAAAGGCTTCGTCGATGGATACGCGCTCAACGCGCGGCGTCTCTTCGGCAAGAATCGCCATGACCTGCGCGCTCACCTCGCGGTAGCGATCAAAGTGCCCATGCGTCCAAATGGCCTGCGGACAGAGGCGCCGTGCCTCGGCCGAGGGCATGGCGGAGTGCACGCCAAAGCGACGCGCCTCGTATGAGCAGGTGGACACAACGCCGCGGGAATCAGCATCGCCACCCACGATGAGTGGCTTGCCGCGCCACTCGGGATGATCGAGCATCTCCACGCTCGCAAAAAATGCATCGAGGTCCATCAGGCCCACCGCCGGACCCGTCCAGGGCGGCGGCGTAACGCCTGCAGTATCCTCATAACCGTATGTATGTTCGCGTCTTTCCATGTCATGAGTATACCGCGCAGCTCATGTGGGGTGCGTGTATGTGCTTGCAAATCGCGAATTCTTGTCTAAGATATGGATTTGCCCTCGACTACACCGAAGAAGTTAGTCTCACGGACTTCACCTGCCCGCGTCGATGGCGTATTATGTTCAACTGTTTGTTTGTAGTTGCAGCCTAAAGCTGCTTGGTTGGAGGAGTTTCCTTTGGCAGTCAAGATTCGCCTTGCTCGTCACGGCGCTAAGAAGCGTCCGTACTACCGTGTCGTCGTCGCCGATTCCCGCGCCCCGCGTGACGGTCGTATCATCGAGGAGGTTGGCCGCTACAACCCGATGACCGCCCCCAAGACCATCAACCTCGACCTCGAGAAGATTGCTGACTGGCAGTCCAAGGGCGCTCAGCTCACCGACGCCGTCGTCGCTCTGGTCAAGGCCGCCAACGAGGGCGAGAAGACCGAGACCGTCGTCAAGAAGTCCAAGAAGCAGCTCGCCAAAGAGGCCGAGGCCGCTAAGGCTGCCGCTGAGGCCGCTGAGGGCGCCGAGGAGTAAATCGTGCCTGAGGTTGACGCTGCACAGCTCGAGGGTGAGGCAATGCTCTCAGATCGCATCGCCGATCTCGTCGAATATCTCGTTGTTCAGATCGTCGACGACCCGGATTCCGTGAGCCTCGAGGTCATCGATGGTGACGACGCCTCCACGATTGAGGTTTCGGTTGCCGAGGATGACGTCGCTAAGGTCATCGGCCGTCGTGGCCGTACCATCAAGGCCATTCGCACGCTCGCCCGTGCACTGGCCGCTCGCCTCGACACTGCTGTCGAGGTAGAGGTTCTGGGCTAGGACCTTGAGGTCCCAGTACAAAAACATCGCCCGTGTGGTCAAGCCGCACGGAAGGAAGGGGGAGGTCCTCGCGCAGCCGCTGCGGGGGCTTCCTTCTGTATTGGAGCCGGGTATGCGCGTCGCCCTGACGCCGCCGGCGCTCAGGCGTGACCGCTTTTGTACGGTTGTGTCCGTCACCGATACGGGCGATGGCGATCTGGTCTCGTTTGAGGGCATTGACGACTTGACAGCCGCTGAGGGCATCACGGGATGCTACGTGCTGGCTAACCGTGACGACTTTGAGCTCGATTCGCTCGATGCCGCCTATACCGACCTTATGGGTCGCGAGGTGGTCGATGAGCGCTTCGGTTCCCTCGGAACGATCGTCGAGATCATGTCGACGCCCGCCAACGATGTTTGGGTTGTCGAGGGAGATCGGTACGGCGAGGTGCTGATTCCCGTGATCGAGCAGGTTGTACTCGATCTTCCCGACACAGGAACAATTTCCGTCCATGTTATGGACGGCTTGATCGATATGGACAAGTAGGGAGGACAACATGCTGATTGAGACCCTTTCGGTCTTTCCCGAGATGTTTGAGCCCGTCATGTCCACGTCGATTTTGGGCCGCGCCCGCAAGGCCGGCCTTTTTGATTTTAAGGCGTATAACCTGCGCGACTGGACGCACGACCGCCATCGCACCGTCGATGACGAGCCGTACGGCGGCGGGCAGGGCATGCTCATGAAGGTCGAGCCCATTGCCGAGGCCATCGAGTCCATTCGTGCCGAGGGTCCCAAGCCCACCGTGGTGTTCTTTACGCCCTGTGGCGAGCCCTTCACGCAGCATGTGGCCGAGCGCCTGCTTAAAAGCGAGCGCTTGCTGTTCGTGTGCAGTCGTTACGAGGGTGTCGACGAGCGCGCGTATGCGTATGCCGACGAGCGTCTGTCGATTGGCGACTACGTGCTCACGGGCGGCGAGCTGCCCGCTATGGTCGTGGCCGACGCCGTCGTGCGTCTCATTCCCGGCGCCCTGGGCGACGAGATGAGCAACGTGGACGAGTCGTTCTCGACTGCCGAGGACGGTGGCCTGCTCGAGTACGCGCAGTACACCCGTCCCGCCGAGTTTAACGGCGAGGGTGTGCCTCCGGTGCTCGTGAGCGGCGACCACGCCAAGGTCGATGCGTGGCGTCGCAAGAACGCCATCGAGCGTACCTGCCGCTGGCGTCCCGATCTTATCGAGACGGCACGGCTCACGCCCGAGGAGCGCGCGTACGCGCAGGAGATCCTGGACGCTTCGTATTCGCAGAGCGAGGAGTGAGTATGGTTTCATCGCAGCATTCCGCGCTGAGGGGCGCTTTTGAGTGGATCGTGGTTGTCGTAATCGCGCTTGCCGCCACCTTCCTGATTCGCACGTTTGTGGTTGAGCCCTTTGTGGTGCCCACCGGTTCCATGGAGTCCACGATCGAGATCGGCGATCAGATTCTGGCGCAAAAGGTCACGCTTGAGCTTGGACAGCCCGTCAGCCAAGGCGACATCGTGGTGTTCCACAACCCTGATGGTACCTCCGAGCATGATGTGCTGGTAAAGCGCGTTATCGCCACCGCCGGCCAGACGGTCGACCTCCAGGACGGCAAGGTCGTTGTCGACGGCCAGACGCTCGATGAGGACTATACGACCGGCATGAGCTGGCCGCTTTCGGTCCAGGCTCCCGGCGCTCAGGTGAGCTATCCCTACACCGTCCCCGACGGGTGCGTGTGGGTGATGGGCGACAACCGCGAGAACTCTGCCGACTCGCGCTACTTTGGTCCGGTCGACCGCTCCGACTTGATCGCCGTGGCGCTTGTTCGCTACTGGCCGCTCAACCGCATCGGCGCTATCGACTAAAAACCGCTATAGTACAGTACCTAACCGTGTAATCGTTTCGACGAGGGGATATTAGAGGCATGAACGCTTCATCGCTTTCCTTCCAAGACATCATCCTGCGCCTCCAGCAGTACTGGGGCGAGCAGGGCTGCGTCATTATGCAGCCCTATGACTCCGAGGTCGGTGCCGGTACCTTCCATACCGCGACCACGCTGCGCTCGCTCGGTCCCGCCGAGTGGCGCACCTGCTATGCGCAGCCCTGCCGCCGTCCCGCCGACGGCCGCTACGGCGAGAACCCCAACCGCATGCAGCACTACTATCAGTTCCAGGTGCTCATCAAGCCCTCGCCGGTCAACGCCCAGGAGCTCTACCTGGGTTCGCTGGCCGCTATCGGCCTGGACCCCAACGACCATGACGTCCGCTTTGTCGAGGACGACTGGGAGAGCCCGACGCTCGGCGCCTGGGGTCTTGGCTGGGAGGTCTGGCTCAACGGCATGGAGGTCACGCAGTTTACGTACTTCCAGCAGGTGGGCGGCATCGAGGTCGACCCCGTGCCCGTCGAGATCACCTACGGCTTGGAGCGTATCGCCATGTACGCCCAGGGCGTCAACTCCGTCTACGACCTGGTGTGGAGCTACCTGCCCGACGGTACGCCCATGACCTACGGTGACGTGTTCCTGGAGAACGAGCGCGAGTTCAGCGCCTACAACTTTGAGGTCGCAAACGTCGAGATGATGCGTCAGAAGTTTGATGACTACGAGGCCGAGTGCCACTCCTGCCTGGAGCGCAAGCTTCCGCTGCCGGCATATGACTGCGTCATGAAGTGCAGCCACGCCTTCAACCTGCTCGATGCCCGCGGTGCGCTCTCCGCGGTTGAGCGCGCAAACTACATCCTGCGCGTCCGCGCCGTCGCCAAGGCGTGCTGCGAGGCCTACATGGCCGAGGTCGCCGGAATCAACGAGAATGCCGACCAGGAAGGCGAGGTGGCGTAAGCCATGGCAGACGCTAAGGATTTCCTGTTTGAGATCGGTACGGAGGAAATGCCCTCCGCACCGCTGAACAATGCCGTCAAGCAGCTTGGCACCATGATCGCCAAGGGTCTCGACGAGGCCGGCCTGGCCCACGGCGAGGTCCGCGTGATCTCGAGCCCGCGTCGTCTGGCCGCGCTCGTTGCCGACGTCGCCACCGCGACCGACGAGGTTCACGAGGTCAAGCGCGGCCCCGCGGCCAACATCGCCTTCGATGCCGACGGTAACGCCACCAAGGCCGCCCAGGGCTTCGCCCGCAAGTGCGGTGTGGCTGCCGAGGATCTGGTCCGTCGCGAGGACACCGACGGCCGTGAGTACGTCTTTGCCGAGAAGAACATCCCTTCCGCCCCGGCCACCCCGATCCTGACGGCCCTGTGCGAGAAGACTATCGCTGGCCTGCAGTGGCCCAACTACCGCTCTCAGCGCTGGGGTCACGAGCATGCGACCTTTGTTCGTCCGGTCCGCTGGATCTGCTGCCTTCTGGGCGAGGACGTCGTGCCCGTGTCGTTTGCCGACGTGACGAGCGGCAATACCACGCGCGGCCATCGCGTCCTGGGTCCCGGTGACCATGTGGTCGCCAGCCCCGCCGTCTACGAGCAGGTGCTCGAGAACGCCGGTGTGCTCTCCGCCGAGCGCCGCCGTGAAGCCATCCTCGCCGGTATCGCCGAGGTCGAGGCCGCCCGTCCCGGCTGCCACGTCGATACGCCCAAGAAGGTCTTCGAGGAGGTCATCAACCTCTGCGAGTGGCCGACGGTCCTTGTCGGTACCTTCGATGAGGAGTTCCTCAAGGTTCCGCACGAGATTATCTGCGAGTCCATGCTCACCAACCAGCGCTACTTCCCGATCTATGACTGCGAGGGCAAGCTGACGCGTGAGTTCGTGATCGTCTCCAACAGCAAGCCCGAGAACGCCGAGCGCGTGATCGACGGCAACGAGCGTGTCGTGCGCGCCCGTCTGGACGACGCCAAGTTCTTCTACGAGGAGGACCTGAAGATCTCCCTCGACGAGTTCCGTGAGCGTCTGGCCAAGGTTGCCTTCCAGGAGAAGCTCGGCAGCGTGCTCGCCAAGTCCGAGCGCATTGAGCAGCTCGCGCTCGCTATTGCCCGTGAGGCCCACCTGGGTGCCCACCTGGCTGCCGACGCCGGCCGCGCCGCGCACCTGTGCAAGGCCGACTTGGTGTCCAACGCCGTCGTCGAGTTCACGAGCCAGCAGGGCGTGATGGGCGGTTACTACGCCACCGCGATGGGGGAGAACGACGAGGTCGCCCACGCTATCCGCGATCACTATCGTCCTCGCTTTGCCGGCGACGAGCTGCCCGAGGGCACCGCTGGCTG
The DNA here is from genome assembly GCA_019414515.1 of Collinsella sp. Classification (GTDB taxonomy): domain Bacteria; phylum Actinomycetota; class Coriobacteriia; order Coriobacteriales; family Coriobacteriaceae; genus Collinsella. Next base: position 5,509 of record DXLX01000040.1, on the reverse strand, counting down.
CATCGTGGCCTGCGCCGATAAGCTCGATACCATCGCCGGTATCTTTGCCATCGGCGAGCCCCCGACCGGCTCTTCCGACCCGTATGCGCTGCGTCGTGCCGCCATCGGCATCATCAACATCCTGCGCGACCGTCTGCCGATCGACCCCACTTCGCTCATCGACTTTGCGCTCGAGCTCTATACCGAGCAGGGCATTGCGTTTGACGCCGCCGAGGTCGCCCAGCAGGTTTGCGACTTCTTCCACGGCCGCCTGGTGAGCATGGCCCGCGACGAGAAGATCCCGGCCGATACCGTTGCCGCCGTCTCCGCGGTGCACATCATTGCCCCGTCCGTCTTCTTCGCCCGCTGCGCCGCCCTCGACGAGGCCCGCAAGAACGACGCCGAGACCTTCGACAACCTGGCGACCGCCTATGCCCGCGCCGCGCATATCTCCAAGCCCGAGCTGGGCGCGGAGTATGACCGCAGCCTGATGGGCGAGGTCGAGCTTGCGCTTGCCGACGCCTCCGAGGCCGCTCAGACCGCCGTCGACGCCGCTCTCGCCGCCGAGGATTACCCGGCCGCGTTTGCCGCTCTGGCAGCCCTGCGCGCGCCCATCGACCGTTTCTTCGACGAGGTTATGGTCATGGACAAGGACGAGCAGCTCCGCGATAATCGCCTTAAGCTGCTCAACCGCTTTGAGGCCGTTTTCTCCGGCATTGCCAACATCGGTGAGCTTGCCCGTAAAAAGTAAGCTAGCCTGCGCGTAAGCGCAAAAGGAGCCCCGCATGGATTGCCCGGTCGCCGCTCGTCCCACCGTTATCGTTATCTCCGACTCGCTCGGAGATACCGCTTGCGAGGTGGTGCTTGCGGCGTCCGGGCAATTTGATGAAGGGGCTTTTTGTGTTTTGCGTCTGCCCAAGGTGAACTCAGTGGAGCAGGTCAAGTCGTTTGTCGGTCCGCGCGTCGATGCTGATCATCGCGATATCGCCGTGTTTCACACCATCGTCGACCCGGCGCTTCGTGCCCGCGTGCTCGACTACTTGGGCATGCTGCATATTCGCTCGGTCGATTTGATCGGACCGACGCTTGCGGTGCTGTCGTCGCTTATTGGTGTTGCGCCCAAAGGTGTGGCCGGTGTAATCCATAAGACAGACGACCGGTATTTCCATCGAATCGAGGCCATGGAGTACTTTGTCGAGCACGATGACGGGCGCGGCTGCGACGATCTGTCTGGCGCCGATATCGTGCTGCTGGGCATATCGCGCACGTCTAAGACGCCGCTGTCGATGTATCTGGCCTATCAGGGCTACAAGGTCGCCAACGTTCCGCTGGCGCACGGTGTGGAGCCGCCCAAGTCGATTTACGAGGTCGATCCGATGCGTCTGTTCGGCCTGATTTCGACCGTCGATGTGATTTCCGAAATTCGCGATAGCCGCCTGGGCGATGACTACGCCCGCGCCGTCGCCGGTTCCTATGCCGAGCCCGAGAGCGTGCGAAGCGAGCTCGAGGAGGGTCGCGCCCTTATGAAGCGCCTGGGCTGCTTTGTAGTGCGTACCGACGGCAAGGCGATCGAGGAGAGCGCCTCCGAGATCATCGCTCACCTCGATGAGATCCAGGAAGCAAGGGCCCGCCGAGCCGCCCGCCGCGCCCAGCAGCAGTAACTACTGAGCAGCTAATTTGGGACGTGTCTCTATAGTATTGTCAACTCTCATGGGACGAGCCCGCCCTCCTCGAGTCGCTCGGGAGGCTCGGCGTTGCAGAGACGGCGAGGCCGGACGGGGATTACCTCTTCGTGATGGAGGGGAACCCCGGCGCTGGAGGGCGACGGGGAGGCGCCTCGGGTGCAGCTACACAAGGGGGCCTGTCCACGAGGTCCACGTGCGGGAAGTCAATTAATTTACCGTTCAAAAAGGGGGCAATGTGGGAAAGGGCCAAGCCGACTATTGAAATGACGATAAAGACGAGGCATCCTGATGTATGTCGGAATATAGATAGGACAAAACGTATCATCTATATCGCTTCTATGAAACCCGATGCAAGTTCTTCTCAATCTCGAAATAGATTGAAGGCATTGAGAGGAACTTTATACTACAAAAATCGTAGGTCTGCCACCTAGACAGAAGAAGTGATTTTGTATGCGGAATCTTGCATTTTGAAAACCGGTGCCAACTATGAGGTGTGAGTCGGGCTCGGTAAAGCGCGGGGGAAATGAGATAGGCTGCGCGTCATCAGAGAGTGGCGCGCAGCCTATTGACCTGCTTTCGTATGACGGATGCTTTAGAGGATCCAGGGGCCAAGTGGGTTGCCATCTGCGGAGCAGTCTTGAATCGTTAGGATAGGATTTTGAAAGGGCTGTCTCTCCCTCCACGCCTTCAAGTGATAGGTGCAGACGCGGTCGTAGTGGATTTTTTTGTATGCGCGCGATATCTCTTTTACAGCCTCCTCTTTGCTGGAATATTTTCCTGGAGCATGTGCAACAGATGTGCATGCGATACCGTCGATCCAGCCAGATTGGGGTCCGAGGTTAAAGCTCGAGATTATTGTCAAGACACCATTGAGGCCAGCTTGCAACAAATCGTTCTGTATTCGTTCAAATGCTGATTGATTGTTGGTTCCAAGGCCAATCATTCCAATTGCAGAGAGATATCCGCTATCAGTGAGTTTATCTCCTGCACCTCGAATAACCTTGCTTGTGATGATGAGGCCATCTGGACCGCCATCGCCAACGAAGGGGTACGGTACGTCTTCTGGGATTGGCAGCAAAGGAGGATTCACCGTAATGAGCTCATAGCTGCAAGAGCTTTCGATATTGTTTAGTGCGTTGTAGAGACTTCCGGTTAGAATAGTTAAATCTTCGCTAATACCATTGACCAGTGCGTTTAGTTGGCAGATTTCTGAGGCGATTGGATTGATATCTATCGCTGTGACTTGCATTCCAGATTTTGCCAGTATGAGTGCCTGGATGCCTGGTCCAGAGCAGAGGTCTAAGGCATTCTTTCCGGGGGATGGGCTTAGCCGACGAGCGAGCCCAATTGAATCAGAGCCAAAATATAGTAAAGGCGAGGGTGATGGCGCATCGGCAAAAAGCCAGATGCCATGATATCGGATTAGAGATAAACCGGAAAGGGAGGCATTGCCACTGTGCTCGCTTAGCAGCCCGAGTGAGGCTATGGTTTCGACAGTGCCTTTCAGCAGTCTTCTTTTTGCCACTTCTGAATCGAGATCAATCTCTCCAACTAGCATCAGGAAGGAGACGAGCTCTTGATGCTCCCTGTCAAGTTGATCCCAGATGCGATGCGCGCATTTAAAAGGATCTATAGATATGTCAAGTGTGTCTAAAAAATCTGTTACTCCAAGAGTGTCCAATCTACGGAGTGGATTACTCGAGAGCGAATTTAAAGAGGGTAGCACTTCAATCATGTATATCAGACCCATTTCCGATAAAGGTAGTCTCGAATTTAGTCTCGACAATCAAGTCGGCTGCCAGTTTAGGAGCCAGCTTTGCAAGACAGGTCTGTGCCTCTTTCGAGAGGGCGATGTCTTCGCAAATCTCGCATTGAGAGAGGTAGCTTGAGCGCCCAAATGAAGAAAGGCCTCCGCTCGTGCGCAAGTGCTTCAGCAGTCCTCCTGGTCCTATGTATTGTATGTAATTAAGTAGGAGCAGCTGCAGTTCATTAATGTCATCCGTCAGATTGATTTTGCCAAGATCGAAAAGCCAAGTTCCCTCTGCATTTATTCCGCAGCAGGGTGAAAGATGGCAGTTTGGGGAAATAACGAAGTCTTGGCCGCAGTCGGAACAGTGTGACGCTAAGAGACGTGCCTGCGGTCGCGCATTTTGGTTGAGACTGAGATTTCGTGCGCGCCCAATTCGCGTGATGCCTGAATCCGTGATGAAGCGGGCTGGCGCGCGGGGAGTCTGGGTATTATCGTCGAACTGATGCAGGAGTGGAATGTCTTCATTAAGGTACTTGCACAGGTATGCCGGGCTGATTGTACTGTTGTTATCTCTGCAGACCGCAATGCCGAGAGTTTGAAAGCCCATTGTTTTTGCTGAGTTCCAAAGGTTGCGCACATTCTCGAGGGGTATATATTCCGCATGAAAGTCGTCGCAGCTGATATTGATTTCGTCAAGGCCACATGACTTCAATTCGTTGAGGAGCGTTTCTGCGTCTCTTTCGCTTTTCGCCCACCACGCATTCGTTACAATTCGAGTAAAGAGTCCTAAAGAATTCGCATATGCGATGGCCTCGAGAAGGTCATCGCCAAGAAGGGTGCATTCTCCGCCCGTAAACACAACAACACCACTTCCGACGCATACTTCGGCGAAGCTATCGATGAATTGCTGCATTTGGGGAAGAGTAAGCCTGTCACTGTTGTTCGGAGTGCAGCTCATCAGACAATGATCACACACAGCGCCACATCTATATGTTGTTATAAATGTCAGCATTCGAGGTCTGCGGAACAGCACGTGCTGCGAGCTTTCGGAAATCATGCCGCGAGCAAACGGGCGTCGGTGATTACCAAGGTGCCTTCGTTCTCGGAGTAAGTAACTTCGAATTCGACGGAGCGATAAGACCCGCGGGCGACCCCATTGGAAGCCCCTTCGGGGTTGATGGTATTGGAGCTGGAATTCTTGATTGCTGTTTTAAGCACGGCTGCTTGCCTCGCCGCACTCAAGCCCTCTTGATCAAATTTCCTGAAAACAGAAGTTTGTTTGTACGATTCCGATAGTTCAACAACATCAGGTTTGTTCATAAAAATAGCTGATCCATAGCCCATTGTGTTGACGTCGTACTTAAGGTTGGCGTTGTTTTGAGCATTCGCGTTTGCGTTTGCCATTGCGTTTGCGTTCAGAATGATGTTTGCGTTCGTTACTGCGTTTGCATTAAGTACAACGTTTACGAGAGGTATCGTTTGCGGATCAGCTTCGGTGTCCTCGTCATAATATGCAAGTTGGATACGACGATATACTGCGCGTGCAACGGGGACACGCGCCTCCTTTTCGGTTGACTCCACCAGTTCGTACAGAGAGACTTTTCGATTTCCCGCTTTGATTTGGAGGTCTGTAATTCCATATTTCTGGAATACGGCACGAGGCTGAGCTTCGAAATCGCGTCTTGCGTCGGTAGATTGTTCCGCGTCCGCGACCAGTTTTTCAAGGATGCTAAGCTGGGACTGTATTGAGAGTTCGTTTAGGTGGTTCACATTGTCCATAGCGGTGACCTCCAATGTTGAATAGCTGTCTTGAAAGACTACGTCATGCTAGTGTCGGTATCGATTTGATACTACGAACAAATTAGAACTAAATGGATATAGTTTCCATACTAATCAAAACAAATTTGCATTCAACTTTTTATTTATACTTGATTTAAGGCGGAGTGGAATGTGAGCGCGCAAGGAGATGCGGAATCGATGAGAGCCTCAAAAAAAATTACTGCAGTGTTATCATCTTTCATCCTCTCTATTCTTCCATTTCTGATTCTATGGACGGCTTGGTCAGTCCTCCCTGATACAATTCCCGCTCATTGGA
>DXLX01000004.1 GCA_019414515.1 Collinsella sp. | reverse complement strand
CTTCCGACGTCCTCGACGCCGTCGATGCCGCCCACCCCCTCCACATCGTCTAGGATTCCCTATAAGTTGCGGTGAAATAGTTCCTAAATCCAGCCTTCTGGCTCTTAAACAAGAACTATTCCACCGCAACTTTTTTGAGTGGTTTCGTAGATCATAAGTCGCGCAAATAGTCAAGTCATACCTGTTTGAACAAAGTAGCGGCAGTACAAGCGCATTCGCGCTTGCCTAAAATCGATATTAATGAACAGGCTGCTTGTATCTGTAAAGTACATGGCTTGATGAGTGACGTTTTGGCTGGTAATGAGTCGAAAAGCAGCAACGTAATCAATTTGTAACAAACTTAGACGTTTAAACAAATAATGCAACTTTTTACGAATTTAGCTATAATTCCACAAACCAAACAGGTATACTTCCTTCATGTCATGTAGGAAATACGTAGACAAAAAGGAGGTTATGTGATGGTAAGTATTGTTCTTGCTAGCCACGGGGACTTGGCAGCTGGAATCAAGCAGACGGGCTCGATGGTCTTTGGCGATCAGCCGTCTGTTGCCGTGGTCTCGCTCGAGCCGAGCATGGGCCCCGACGACTTCCGTGCCAAGGTCGAGGAAGCAATCGCTTCCTTCGAAGACCAGGAGCAGGTGCTCTTCCTCGTTGATCTGTGGGGCGGCACGCCGTTCAACCAGATCAGCGGGCTCATCGAGGGCCACGATTCCTGGGCTATCGTCACCGGTGTCAACCTGCCTATGCTCATCGAGGCATATTCGCAGCGCTTTGACGCAAAGAACACTGCACATGCGATCGCAAAACATCTCGTGACTGAGGCTAAGGCTGGCGTGCGCGTCAAGCCCGAGTCTCTGGAGCCCGAGGAGAAGAAGCCGGCTGCGGCCGCCGCTGCTCCTGCAGGCGCCATCCCTCCGGGAACGGTCATCGGCGACGGGCACATCAAGATTGCCCACGTCCGTATCGACACCCGTCTGCTGCATGGTCAGGTGGCCACCACGTGGACCAAGCAGATCAACCCCAACCGCATCATCGTGGTTTCCGACGGCGTTGCTCACGACGAGCTCCGCAAGACCATGATCGAGCAGGCTGCCCCTCCGGGAGTCCATGCCAACGTCGTGCCTATCAAGAAGATGGCCGAGGTCGTCAAGGACACGCGTTTTGGTGACACCAAGGCCATGCTGCTCTTCGAGAACCCGCAGGATCTGCTCAAGGCCATCGAGGCCGGCGTCGACATCAAGGAAGTCAACATCGGTTCCATGGCTCACTCCAAGGGCAAGGTCGTCGTCACCAACGCCGTCGCTATGGGCGATGACGACGTTAAGACCCTCGAGGCCCTCAAGGCCAAGGGCGTCAAGTTCGAGGTCCGCAAGGTTCCTTCGGATGCCTCCGAGGATCTCGACGCCATGTTGAAGAAAGCTAAGGCCGAACTGGCCGCTCAAGCATAGTAAAGGAGGGTCCGATACATGTCTGCAATCACTATTCTGCTTGTTGCGATTGTCGCGTTGCTTGCCGGTATGGAAGGCATTCTGGATGAGTTCCAGTTCCATCAGCCGCTCGTGGCATGCACGCTTATCGGTCTCGTAACCGGTCACCTTCAGGAGGGCATCCTCCTGGGCGGTTCGCTCCAGATGATGGCCCTTGGCTGGGCTAACGTCGGCGCCGCCGTCGCGCCTGACGCCGCTCTGGCCTCGGTCGCTTCTTCGATCATCATGGTGCTCGCCCTCAACGGCGGCGCCACTGATTCGGCCAAGGCCGTTACCGCGGCCATCGCCGTCGCCGTCCCGCTGTCGGTCGCTGGTCTGTTCCTGACCATGATCTGCCGTACCATTGCTACCGCTATCGCTCACGCCATGGACGGTTGCGCCGAGAAGGGCGACTTCTCCGGCATCGAGCGCTGGCAGTACGCTGCCATCCTCATGCAGGGCCTTCGTATCGCCATCCCGGCAGTACTTCTGTGCGTTATCCCGGCCGAGGCTGTTACCAACGCGCTTAACGCTATGCCCGACTGGCTGTCCGGCGGCATGGCCGTCGGCGGCGGCATGGTCGCTTCCGTCGGTTACGCCATGGTCATCAACATGATGGCCACCAAGGAGACCTGGCCGTTCTTCATCCTCGGCTTTGTCCTTGCTGCCATCCCTCAGCTCACGCTGATCGCCCTTGGCCTCATCGGCATCTCCCTTGCCCTCATCTACCTTGGCCTTAAGGATCTGGCCAAGCAGGGTGGCGGCACGGGCGGTGGCTCCGGCGACCCGCTCGGCGACATTCTGAACGATTACGAGTAGGAGGGGAGTGATACATATGGCAGAGAACAAGATTCAGCTCACCAAGGCTGACCGTAAGAAGGTTTGCTTCCGTCATCAGTTCCTTCAGGGCTCGTGGAACTACGAGCGTATGCAGAACGGCGGCTGGTGCTTCGCAATGATCCCTGCGATCAAGAAGCTCTACACCAGCAAGGATGACCAGATTGCCGCGCTTAAGCGCCACCTGGAGTTCTATAACACCCACCCCTATGTTTCCGCCCCCGTCATTGGCGTTACCCTCGCCCTCGAGGAGGAGCGCGCCAACGGTGCTCCGATCGATGACGTCGCCATCCAGGGCGTCAAGGTCGGTATGATGGGCCCGCTCGCCGGCGTCGGTGACCCCGTCTTCTGGTTCACCCTTCGCCCGATTCTGGGCGCTCTGGGCGCTTCCCTGGCCATGTCCGGCAGCATCGTCGGTCCGTTGCTGTTCTTCTTCGCGTGGAACATCATCCGTTACGCTTTCCTGTGGTACACACAGGAGTTTGGCTACAAGGTCGGCTCCTCTATCGCCAAGGACCTCTCCGGCGGTCTGATGGGCAAGGTCACCGAGGGCGCTTCCATCCTGGGTATGTTCATCATCGGCGCCCTGGTCGAGCGCTGGGTGTCCATTTCCTTCACCCCGATCGTCTCCACGGTCAAGCAGTCTGCTGGCGCCTTTATCGACTGGGCTAGCCTGCCTTCCGGTTCCGAGGGTATCAAGGAAGCGCTGACGATGTACAACTCCGTCGGTGCTACCGCCCTTGATCAGATGAAGGTCACCACGCTCCAGGGTAACCTCGATCAGCTCATCCCCGGCCTTGCCGCCGTGTGCCTGACCCTGCTGGTCTGCAAGCTCCTCAAGAAGAAGGTCAGCCCGATTGTCATCATCCTGGCTCTCTTCGCCGTCGGCATCATCGGTCGCTTCTGCGGCTTCATGTAAGCACGCTTCGGCTTAAGACCGAGAGTTGCTAGGTAAGGGCTTTTGAGCCATTGAAACGGACCGCACCCGGTGGGTACACTGGATGCGGTCCGATTGTTTTTATTGGAGGGCGAGGCGCGTATGGCGCAATCTCAGAACAGCACGGTCGATCTGGCAACGCCGGCAACCTGCCTGATGGGGCTTACCAGCCACGGTAACGTGATGGTGGGCAATAAGGCGTTTGAGTACTATAACGAGCGCAATCCCGAGGATTATATTCAAATCCCGTGGGACGAGGTCGACTATATTGCCGCCGAGGTTTTGCGCGGCACCAAGAAGATTACGCGTTTTGCCATCTTCACCAAGGACAACGGTCACTTTACGTTTTCGACGCGCGACGACAAAGAGACGCTTCGCGCGGTCCGCAAGTACGTCGACGAGAATAAGCTCGTGCGTTCGCCCGACTTTATCGATGTGACGGCCAAGGGCGCCAAGAGCATCCCCTCCGTTATCAAAAACCTCTTCCACAAAGGTAACTAGTCATTAAAGAGCGCCCCCCAAGTGGGACGCAGTTTCCCATGGGGCTCGATCGGGAAAGTGCATCCCAGTTCGAGCGCCGATTCCGGGATGTAGTTTCCGGAACGGGGTCGTTTGGGAAACTGTGTCCCGTTTCGAGCCGAAATTCTGGGACACAGTTTCCAGCGAGGTCCCATTGGGAAAGTTTGACCCAGAATTTGCCTGGATAGTGGGACACACTTTCCGGAGGGCTGTTCCACCGCAACTTCGAAGAGTGGCTATACGCTGTATTACAACGGCGTAAATCTGCTACACTAGTACAACATGCCTCCGTAGCTCAGGGGATAGAGCACCGCTCTCCTAAAGCGGGTGTCGACGGTTCGAATCCGCCCGGGGGCACCAGAGGATTATGACGGCGTCGCGAGAGCGGCGCCGTTTCTGGTTTGTGGGACCGCCGGTGGATTCGAGCCGTCGACACCCGCGTCACCAATTTCCCCGCGGGGGGGAGTTTTCGAATCCGCCCGGGGGCACCAGAGGAATATCGAGCCCGGTACCGCTATGGTGCCGGGCTCTTCTGGTTCATGTCATGTCAAAAACGAAGCGCCCGCCTGCTGGGGGAGCAAGCGGGCGCCTGTGAGCGAATATGTTTGCGGCGAAAGCCGCGATAAGCGGTGGGGTGGCGACTAGTTGGTCGTACCGGAATCGTCGCCCGTGCTCGTGCCCGAGCCCGAGCCCGAACCAGAAAGTGCGACCGTCAGCGTAATCGTGCTGTCGGTGGACTGCTTGCCAGTGGGGGAGACGCCCGTAACGGTGGCATCCTCGTTACCGCTTACGGGATTGCCGTTCTGGTCACAGAAGCCAATGTTATAGAAACCGGCGTTGTTGAGCGCGGTAACGGCGGCGGAGATGCTCTTGCCGTACAGGTTGCCCGGGACGGTGGCCTTGCCGGACTTCTTGGCGATGACGACGGTAATCGTGGCGCCGGGCTTCTGCTTGCCGCTGGGGTTCCAGCTGATCACGGTGCCCTCGGTAACCGAGTCGTTCTCCTGGTAGCTCACGTCGACACCAAAGCCTGCCATATCGAGGGCGTTGCGCGCCTGGGCCTCGGTCATGTCGGTCAGGTCGGGGACGGACGTGGTATCCGGGCCGCTCGAGACCTTGTACGAGATGGTCGTGCCCTTCGCGACTTCCTTACCGGCTTCGGTGCCCTGCTCAAAGACCTGGCCCTCATCAGCCTCGTTGGCCTCCTCGGAGGCGTTGCCCTTCAGGCCAACGCTTGCCAGTGCGGCTTCTGCTTGGTCCTTGGTCAGGCCGACAAGTTTGGGAACCTCAACCTTTTCGGAGGGCTTGGGGCCCTTGGAGATTACCAGGTTCACCTTGGTGCCCTTGGTCTTCTTGGTGTTGCCGTTGGGCGTCTGCTCGGCGACCTTGCCCTCGTCGACATCGTCGTTGTAGCTTTGGTCGATGGTGCCGACCTCGAGGCCGGCTTCCTTGATCAGCTCGACGGCAGTCTGCTGGTCCTTGCCCAGCACATCGGGCACGGTGACCTGCTCGCCGCCAAAGAGTCCTGTGGCAAAGGCCACCACGATGCCGATGACGGCAACGGCTGCCACCACGGCGGCGATGATCTTGTTCTTGTTGGATTTGGGCTTTTCGACCTCGTAGGAGCCGGTGGAGCCCGAAACCGAGCTGCGGGCGGTATTTTGGCCGCTCACGCCCGAGACGGGACGCACCATGGCGCGCGTGGAGTCAGACAGCTCACGGGTCTTGGTGGCGCCCAGGTCGCCCGCGGCACCGATGATGCGCGTGGGCTCGGAGACGTTGACGGCGCGGCCGGACAGGTAGTTGTTGAGCACCTGGCGCAGCTCGTCTGCCGTCTGGAAGCGGTTCGACGGGTCCTTTTCCATGCACTTGAGGATGATGCGCTCCAGATCGGCGTCGACGCCGGAGTTGATCTGGCTCGGCGGAACCGGCAGTTCGTTTACCTGCTTGAGCGCAACCGAGATGGCGTCGTCACCGTCAAAGGGGACGCGACCGGTGGCGCACTCGTACATCACGACGCCCAGGGAGTAGATATCCGAAGTGGGACCGAGGTCCTGGCCGCGCGTTTGCTCGGGGCTTACGTAGTGGGCGGTGCCCAGTACATTGTTGTCCTGCGTGAGGTGGCTGTTCTTTGCGCGCGCGATGCCAAAGTCCATGACCTTGATGTTGCCGTCGGGCAGCACCATGATGTTTTGCGGCTTAATGTCGCGGTGGATGATCTCGTGCTTGTGGGCGACCGAAAGCGCGGAGCTGATCTGCGAGCCGATCTGCGCGACCTTCTTTGGATCGAGGGCGCCGTGGCTCTTGATGCCGCTCTTAAGGTCGGTACCGCGCAGGTACTCCATGACGATGTAGTAGGTATCGCCATCCTTGCCCCAATCGTAGACGCCCACGATATAGGGGGAGGAGAGACCTGCTGCTGCCTGGGCCTCCTGCTTAAAGCGGGCGGCGAAGGTGGCGTCGCCGGCATACTGCGGCAGCATGATCTTGACGGCAACCGTGCGGTCGAGGACCTGATCTTGCGCACGGAAGACGGTCGCCATGCCGCCCGTTCCCACCTTATCCTTGAGGAGGTATCTTCCCCCGAGGACCCTCTGTTCCATTCCTGCTCCTAACTAACTTATTCGCTCAACGATGTGTGTAGTACCAAATCTATGGTCGCTGGGACCGCGTGGCGCCTTGCCGCTAGCTCATCGGCCGTGGCGCGCCCCAAGTATCCGCTTCGATCACAGGCATCACGCTCCTTGGGCGGCAAGTGCCGCGGTCAGGACGATGCCGGCGATCTTGGCTGCCTTGACGTCGTGTTTGTCGTAATCCTCCAAGGCCACCGAGATGGCGACCGTGGGTGAATCGTAAGGTGCGAAGCCGACGAACATCGAGTTGACGTTGGTGCCGCCGGTCTCGGCCGATCCAGTCTTGCCGGCGACCTTGACGCCCGGAATCTGGGCATCGGTGCCGGTGCCGGACTGGACAACCGCGAGCATGGCCTGCTTGACCTGATCGGCCGTGGTGGCGCTGACGGCCTGGCCGAGCGAGCGGGATTGCGTGGTCTTGACCACGGTTCCGTCGGGGGCGAGCACCTGGGCCACGAAGAACGGGTCCATGACCACGCCGCTGTTGGCGATGGCCGCTGCTATCACGCAGTTTTGCATGACGGTGGTCTGCGGACCTGGCGTGTGGTCCATGCCGACAGGCTGGCCGGCGCCTGCCCAGGCGGTCTCCCACTCGGTCATGAGCGAGGGGTCGGCCATGATGGAGGCCGCGGTGGTCAGGTCCTGACCGAGCTTTTGGCCGTAACCAAAGGCGTTGGCAAACTGGACGAGCGAGCTGGCGCCGATCTCGTTGGCCACCTGGCCAAAGACGACGTTGGACGACACGGCAAAGGCCTGTTGCAGGCTGATGGTACCGTAGCTCTCGTTGGCGTAATTGGTGACCGGCGCGTTGCCGATATCCATGGAGCCGGGCGCCTGGTACGTGCTGGTAAGGCTGGCGGTGCCGGTTTCGAGCGCCGCGGAGAGTGTGACGACCTTAAAGGTCGAGCCCGGGGTATAGAGAGCGTCCATGGCGCGGTCGTACATGGAGCCGTCCTCGCCACCGCCCGACTGCATCAGGGCATCGATGTTGGTGTTGTCATAGGTGGGCGAGCTTGCGCATGCGAGGACCGCGCCGGTGCGCGGATCCATAACCACCACGGCACCCTTAAAGCCCTTGAGTGCTTGCTCGGCAGCCGTCTGGATGCGCGAGTCGATGGTGAGCTTGGCGGTGTTGCCCGGTTGGTTTTGGCCCGCGAGCGACGCGAGGGCGTTGTCCCAGCTGGAGTAATCCTTGGAGCCGGTGAGCGTTTCGTTCATGACGCTCTCGACACCAGCGGTGCCGTACTGCTGGCTTACATAGCCCACCACGTGAGCGGCCATGTTTCCGTTGGGGTAGGAGCGGGCGTAGGTGCCGTCTTCCTGTTGCAGCGACTCGGCCAGCGTCACGCCGTCGGACGTGATGATGGAGCCGCGCTGGATGTACTTGGAGCGGGCGATGGTGTGGTTGTTGGTCGGCATGTCCTGATAGTCCTTGGCCTTGATGACCTGGACATAGGTGAGGTTGCCGATAAGGATGGCGAATAGTGCCGTAAAGGCGAGCACGGCGCGGGTCAGTCGATTGGCGAGCGCCACGCGGCCGAGCACACCGGATTCGGGCGTGTCGAGCAGGCGACGACGCATGCGCGAGCCGGCGGAGTGGCTGCCGCGGGCATACGAAGACGAAGTGGCGAAGCGCGTGCCGGCCGGGGAGGACGCCGAGGCGACCTGGTCGTCGGTGATGGCGGCCATGGTGCCGGTGCCGGTGAGCTCGGCCTCGCGACCGGTTGCCTCGTCACCGGCGCGCAGCAGCAGCGCGACGATGATAAAGCTTGCCAGCAGCGAGGAGCCACCCTGGCTCATAAAGGGCAGGGTGACGCCGGTCAGCGGGATCAGGCGGGTAACGCCGCCAACGATCAAGAACGCTTGGAAGCTGATAGCGGCCGTAAGACCGGTGGCGCTAAAGGCGGCAAGGTCGGACTTGGCACGGGCTGCCGTGGTCAGGCCACGTACGGCAAAGAGCATAAACAGGATAAGAACGGCGCCACCGCCCAAAAGGCCCATCTCCTCGCCGATAGCCGAGAAGATAAAGTCGGACTCGACGACGGGGATGTTGTTGGCCATGCCGTTGCCAATGCCGACGCCAACAAGGCCGCCGTCGGCCAGCGAGAAGAGGGACTGGACAATCTGGTAGCCCTGGCCCTGTGCATCCTTAAAGGGATCGGCCCAGATCTGGAAACGAACCTGGACGTGCGACAGGAACTTGTAAGCGCCCACGGCCCCCACGGCCAAGAGCACAAGGCCGATGATGACATACGAGAAGCGACCCGTGGCAACGTAGAGCATCAGCAAGAAGATGGTGTAGAACAGCAAGGCCGAGCCCAGGTCACGTTCGAAGACAACGACGAGCAGGCATACGCCCCAGACTGCGAACAGCGGCAGCAGCAGGCGCAGACGCGGAATCTTAAGACCCAAGATCTTGCGGTTGGAGATAGAGAGCAGTTCGCGGTTCTCGGCCAGGTAACCGGCTAGGAACAGCACGATAAAGACCTTGGCGAACTCGCCGGGCTGAATGGTAAAGCCGGCGATGCGAATCCACAGTTTAGAGCCCGAGATCGTGGTGCCGATAAAGATGGGCAGCATCAGCAAGATGATGCCGATGATGCCAAAGGTGTACTTGTAGCGCATGACCACGTCGAGGTTTTTGACCAGCGCAAGCGTCCCCACCATCAACGCCACCGAGATAAACAGGATGACGAGCTGCGAGATGGCGAGCGTGGGCGCCAAGCGCGTCACAAACGTGATGCCAATGCCCGAAAGAACAAAGACGATGGGCAGGATGGCCGGGTCGGCGCCGGGTGCCAGAATGCGCACGGCGATATGCGCCGCGGCGAAGGCGGCAAAGAGACCGATCGGAACGGCAAGTGTCTCAAACGAGATGGCGGCGCCTGCGGTGAGCACGTACATCGCATACAGCAGGATGACGGGGAACGCCGAGGCGATGAGTAAGAGCAGTTCGGTATTACGGCGACTCATAAGCGGCACTCCCTTTCTAATTCTTATCGGAGGCTTCGGCCTCGGCGGACTGTTCGGCGGTATTCTCGGAATCCGATTCGGAGGTCGAACCCTGGTCGGTGTTATTGCGGATCGTTTGCGCGTCAATCACCTGACGGGTCTGCTCCTCGTCGATCTGATGGCGGTACTTGGAGATGGTGTCCTGTGCGTCGTCGATGCTCGTCTGCTGAATACCTGCCTTAAGGCGATTTTGTGTGTCTTCGGGCAGGTCGGACAGTTTGATGGTGGTCGTGCTGTCGAGCCAGTGCAGCTTAAGGCCGAGCGGCTTGCCGGGAATGCCCCGGTAGACCGCGACGGTGTCCTTGTAGGTGCCCAGGTAGTACGAGCCGGTGATGCCTGCGTAGGCCCAGATGGCTGCCGCCAGCACAAAAGCGATGCCCAGTACGGTGGCAATGGTGATGTTGCGGCGGCGGACGCGCTTTGCCTCGCGCATGACGCCATCGTCGACCAGGTCAACGACAAGCACGGTGACGTTGTCATGCCCGCCGGCGACCAGTGCCGCGTCAACAAGGTTGTCGACGCAAATCTGCGCGGTCGAGGACTGCGTGGCGATGTTTTCGATATCGCTATCGGGAATCATGCTCGAAAGACCGTCCGAGCACAGGATCAGGCGGTCGCCTTCCTCGATATGCAGGGTAAAGTGGTCGGCATACATTGCGGGATCCGAGCCCAGCGCGCGGGTGATGACCGAGCGGTTGGGGTGGACGCGAGCCTCGTCTGCCGTAATCTCGCCGGCGTCCACGAGCTCCTCCACATAGGAGTGGTCGCGGGTCACGCGGATGAGCGTGCCCTCGTGGAGCAGATAGGCGCGCGAGTCGCCCACGTGGGCGATAGCGAGCATGTCGTTTTCGATATAGGCGCAGGTTGCCGTGCAGCCCATGCCAGGCTTGCCAAGCCCGTTGAGCGCAGCCTCGATGACCGCGGCGTTTGCAGCTTCGACGGCGGCCGCCAGTCGTGCGGCGTCGGCTGCCTGCGGCGCTGTCTTGGCAATGGTCTCGACGGCGATGGAGGAGGCTACCTCACCGGCGGCGTGGCCGCCCATGCCGTCGCATACGCAAAAGAGCGGCGATTGCACCAGATAGGAGTCTTCGTTATGCGGGCGCACACAGCCAACATCGGAGCGGGCGCCCCACATGAGCTGCGTGGTCGTGCCGGCGTCGTAGGTCGAGTCAGTCTCGACGCGCTCGTCGGTCAGCGGCTCAAAACTCATGGTCGAGCCGGGGTCCTTAAGCTTGGCCTCCACGGCGGCAACGTCAATCTCGGCCGTATCGCCGGGCGAGACGGTGTCGGCATCGTTGCTCGGGTCGTTGACGTTGGGCGTGGCGGGCTCTTCGGTTGTACGGTCGACAGGCTCGTCGTCTTGCGGGGCGACGGCTGCAGACTCGGGCGTCGCGAAGTGCGCGGGCGCGGGCGTGCCGTGGGATTGGGAGACATCCTCCGTCGTTGCTGCGGGTACGTCTTCGGTTACAGACTGCATGGCTTCGGGCGCCGCCGCGGGTTCCGGTGCAGATGCGGACTCGGGTGCTGCGGCGGGTGCCGGCGCTACGGGAAACACCGGTGCCGCGGGCTCGGGAGCCGCAAATACCGCGGAGCTCTCGGTAATCGCCGTGGCGACGGGTTCGGCAAAGTGAGCCGGCGCGGGCATGTCTTGCGGGACCGCGGGCTGCTCGGTAGCGGCGTGCACGCCGATGGGGGTGTTACCGCCGTCAGCGTTGTCCTCGGTATCCTCGTCGTCGGTCAGCGTCGGATATTCTTGCGTTACATGCGAAAGAGGCAGGGAGAACACAGTGTCCTCGGGCTCCACGGGCGCATGGCCCGCCGGGGCGGCATGAACCGGCGCGGTCGCGGGGGCGGCCGACGTCTCTGGCATGGTTGCGGACTTGTTCTCCTCGTCGATCATCGACGGTTCACCTTCATGACCACGTCGCCAATCTGGACTTCGTCGCCCTCGCGCAGCGTTGCGGGTTCCACCAGCTGGCGGCCGTTGACGAGCGTGCCGTTAAGCGAGTTGAGGTCCTCGATAATAAGTGCCGGACCCTGCAGCGAAAAACGCGCATGCGAGGCCGAGACAAACGGTTCGTTGATGCAGATGTCCGACGACGGCGAACGGCCGACGATGACGGGGCCGAGCATATCCACGTGGATGCCGCGGATGCCGCGCGGGCCCTTGTCCACATCGATCGTCCAGATGGCCGAGTCGCGGCGCTGGCCGCGGACGAGCCCCACGCCGGTCTTCATGACGGCAAACAGGAAGATATAAAGCAGGACGACCAGGACGATGCGGCCTGCAAACAGGACGATATCGATGTTCATAAGCGACTATCCCCTAAATTCGAACGTGCTCAGGCCAAACGTCAGCAGGTCGCCGTTGCGCAGCGGGCAGCGCGTGATGCGACGGTTGTTGACGAGCGTGCCGTTGGTGGAGTTGAGGTCCTCGATCGACCAGTCCGAGCCGGTAAAGGTGAGCTGGGCGTGGCGGCGCGACACGTTGGGGTCGCGCAGGGCAATATCGGAAACTGAGCGCTCGCGACCGATAGTCACCTGTGCGGAGGTGATGCTATGGCTCTCGCCGCTCACGACGTCGACGAGCTGGGCGAGCGGGCGCTGTGGGGCGCGAGTGCTCGCCATGTTGGAGGCGATGCCGGCTGCGGCGCCTAGGCCCACGGCGGCGCCGGTCGCGGCGGCTCCGCCCATGCCGGCAAGCGCGTCGCGCGAGACGGTCTGCGGCACCGGGATGGGTGCGGCGGCGGGGTCGGGGACGCTAGGCGCGAAGGGGTCTGCCATGGCAAGCGGGTCGGGAGCGGCGGCGCGAGGCGTCGGCTGCTGCTGGGGCATGGCGGCGGGGCGCTGCTGCTGCGGGGCAGCAAACTGCTGCTGGCCGGCGCGCGGGGCGCTGGCGGCACGGCTTGCCGCGGAGTTGTTCTGGCCCAGGCCGTTTTGATAGGCGCGCTCTTCTTCGTACAGGCGGCCGAGCGTGGGGGCATCGACGTTCTCGGCAAAGACCGAGAACTTGCCGGCGCGCAGCTGCGGATCGATCATAAAGCGCACGAGGGGCTCGCCGACAAAGACATAGCGCCGCTTTTCGGCCTGCGCCTTCACAAACTCGCGGACCTCGCGCGAAAGCTCGGGGTAGAACGGGGCGAGCATGGGATCGTCGTCGGCGGCGATCAGGATGGTATAGAGTGCCGGCGCCGTGTTGACGCCGTTGATCACCAGAGTCTGATCCTCCATGTCGCGAGCGGCCTGCTTGGCAAGCTTCTTAAAGGAGAACGGGGCACGGGTGGCACCGAAGATGCCGGCCACGTGGTCCTCGAAGATGTTCAGGAAGTTCACGAAAGATCACTCTCCGTATAGGTTCTTTGGTATCCGAGCAAATATAGGCATATCCCAACGATTATAGAGGATAGGGTTCCCGCAACCGCCGCCTTGGCGACGACCGCGGCTGCAAGGCTGGCAATTTCCATATGGTGTGCAAGACAGGACGCCGCTGCGCAGCCGATGCCGGCGACAGCGATGGCGGCGATTGCGGCAAGGTTTGAGCCCTGATCGGCACGCTTGGCATGGGCATTGAGCAGCGCAGATGACGCCGCGGCAGTTGCCGCTACCAGCACAAAGGCAGCCCAAAGGAGTGGGTCTCCCAGCGCTGCGGCAACGTTACCGAGCCCCAGCACGCCTCCGGCTGAAAGCGCGACCGTGGCCAGACGGGCAAAAAGTGCGCCCATGCCCGTTGCCGCGGCGGCGCTTGCCGGGCCGAGCCAAAATGACGCGACGCCGGCGGTGACCCCAGCTGCCAGGAAGGTATTGCCGGTCAGACAGCCAAGCGCGAGTGCACAGGTGAGTGCGGCGCTCGCGGCGGCCTCGGTGCGACCCCAGGCGATCCACCAACCGGACATGGCGGCGGCAAAGATCACCGCGACGGGCAACATCGACAGGATGCCCTGTGCCTGCATGGTGGCGTTTGCCATGAGCACCAAAAAGCCCACAGCCGAGATGGCCGAGCCAATCTGCGGGGCCAGGCCGGCGGCCGCCCCAATCGCGATGGCCGCGGCAATAAGTCCGGGAAGCGCCGCGACCCCGGCCGTTTGCATCAGCAAAAAGCTAAAGGCGCCGCACGTTAGCGCCGAGATAGCGTGCATGGTGTAGTCGCGCGCATGGCTCCAGCGCGTGCCCGCCCAGCCGAGCGCGGGGTCGACCTCGATGGCGTCGTCCTCGTAGTACGACGGCTCGATATCGTCGAGCTCCTGCTCGTCATCCGAAAGCTCGCCAACCATTTGCTCCAGACTGCGACGGCCCTCGCGCACGCTGCCCAGACCGGCAAGGAGTTGGTCGCAAAATGCCTCGATGCTGTTGGGGCGGTCCTGCGGCATGGGGGAGAGCGCGCTCATGAGCGCGGCCTCGGCTCCCGGGGGAAAGTGTGGTATCAGCTCGCTGGGATAGGTGGCGCCGCCGATGATGCGGTCGAGCGAGTCGGCGGGCGTGGCCGCCATAAAGGGAGCGCTGCCGCACAAGCCCTCATAGATAACGCAGGCAAGGGCAAAGACATCGGCGCGTTCGTCGACCGTGCCGGTCTCGATATCGAGCTGCTCGGGCGGCATGTAGCCGATGGTGCCGCCGCGCGAGCCGCCAAAGCCACCGGCGGACGACAGTCGCGCCATGCCAAAGTCGGTGAGCTTTACATTGCCCGAGTGGTCGATGAGCACGTTGGCGGGCTTAATGTCCAGGTGGAGTACGCCATTGCTATGGGCGAAGGTGAGCGCCTGGCCCAGGGCATCGGCAATGGCCGCGGCCTCGTCAAAGGTAAGTGAGTGGCCGTCCGCGCGGTGCAAAAACTCGGCCAGCGACATGCCATCGACATATTCCATAACCAGGTAGGCATAGGCTGTGTCGTGCGTAAAGTCGATGACCTGCACGATGTTGGGATGTTGAAGCATGGCGGCAGTGTGCGCCTCGCGCAGGACATCCATGATGTCGCTAGCGGGCATGCCGGCACCGTTGATAAGGGGGATGCGTTTAATGGCGACGCGGCGGCGCAGGTGCGTGTCGCGGCAGATCTCGATGGAGCCAAAACCGCCGGTCGCAAGTGTCTCGAGCGGCTGGTACCGCTTGAGCAGCTCGCGAGAGCTGGTGCCCTCCAAAGGAACGTCCGGCGAGAACCGGGCGGTATGTTGCGAGAAAAGCGGCATGGCCAACCCTCGTGCGTTTAAAGTTCGTTTGCGAGCGGCGGGCGCGGGGCCGAGCCGTTCGCGGTGGCATAGATGCTGCTAGTGTAGCACGCTCGGGCAGATGGCGAGGATAGCGGGATGCGAGGTGGCCCGATCGATTCGGCCCGTTTCGGCTCGTTTGGAAAGCGCATCTCAGTTTTCAGCCAAATTATGGGATGCGCTTTCCAAATGGGGTGGGCTGCGGAAACTGCATCCCAGAATATTGCCCTGGAACGGGATGCGCTTTCCGAACCGGCGTCCAAAAGGAAACCGCATCCCGCTTTGATGTGGGGACTGCGAACAAAAGCCGGACCGTGATCTGGCGCGGATTGGAGTTCGCCTGAATCATTGATGCTGGCTGGTGTGAGAACAGAGATAAACGAGCGGCTCGAGCGATATAATGACACGCTATGGAGGCCGTATGCTCTTTTCCCGCCGTTCTGCTACATTTGCCTGCGCCATTGCGCTTGTCGTAATGGCGGTCACCCCTTATCACCGGTTTTCATCTTCAATCGGCCTAGCGTCAGGTGCAATGACCTGGCTCGTTATCCTGGGCGCATGCCTCGCGGCGTTTGTTCATGGTGCTGCGCTATGCAAGGGGGGAATGAGAAGGCCGAGGCATCTCGGTGCCATCGGTGTTTTCCTTGGTGTTATTGCAACGGTTCCCGAATGGGCCGACCTGGCTTTCTATGCTCGCGGAGACTCTATTCCAATCGTGTTTGCACCGATTTGGTTGTTACATGGCGTTTCGTGTGTCTCGTGCTTTGTTGGGTCGCTGCTTCTCTCATATGTTATTTGGGGCACGGCGGACTCTCCTTTGACGCAGAGGTCGACACGGACTGACGAAAGGGAAACTCGTCACCCGCAGGACGCGATTTTTACAGAAACAATAGCCGTCATGTCTTGCCTGCTGTTTTGCTGTCGAGTTTCATGGAGAGTCGTTCCCGAGCCATGGGGGATGCCCCCTGTAACGGCCGCGTCAATTGGCCTTGCGCTTTTAATTCCGTTGGTCTATCTCGCATTGACTGTGGCCCCGCCGTTTTGCCGCCCTCGTGCCTTTGGCCATGGGCGGCGCGACGTGTTTGCCTGTTCTGTGCTCGTAGCAGTTCCTATTGGTCTTATTCCGGCTGTTGAGGCGGCATACTTCGCAAGCGATGCCGTGGTCATTGCATTGCTGGCGATGGGGTCCGTTATCGCTGCTGCCTTCGTATGCATGTTGCTAAGGGGGAAACGGGACAACAATTCGGATATCGCCTGTGCGTCCGACACATTCGATGCGGGGGTGTTTTCCCCTGCCCTGTCGCCTAGAGAAGAGCAGTTTGTTCGACTGCTGCTCAAAGGGAAAACGCCGGCGGAAATTGCCAAGGAGACGGATACGAAGCCATCGACGGTGAGAACAACGCTTCACCGAGCATACGGGAAGGCGTCGGTTGCGGGCTCACGCGAGCTCGTGGCGCTGTTTGCGGGTGAGGGCGATACTGTAGGGCATGAGCTACCGCAGCGGCATGCTGACGATATAGTGGCATCAGCTCGAACGCGCCGGCTGTTTCGATACCTGCTCACATTATTCTTTATCCTCCTTGCGGCGGGGCCCTTGGTAATGGCGGATAGCGATTGGGGGTCCGGTGTTTCGCGGGCTGTCGCCTTTTCCCTCTTAAGCTACGCATTGGGTCTCGGACTGCTTCTGTCGCTACGCTACGCGGGTGGAAAAGCGAATCGTGGCGCTGCGCTGGATAGAGCGGGTGAAGCGATTTGGCTCGGAAGCCCGTACGTATGGGCGGTGCTATCTGCTGTGGAATGGTCTTTTATCTATATCGCGGCATTGATGTGCATACGCGTTCCGTTGATGGCTGTGCCGGTCCTGTTTTGCGGCGTGGCGTCTACGGCTTCGCTCGCTGTTGGGCTGCGTCCGTTTAAGGTGCATGCCCATGCTCGGGCTATCGTGCCGTTGGTGTCAATGGGCATGGTTGCCTTAATCTATGCGGTCGCTAGGGGGCGAATCCATGGACTTGCGGTGCTGACGGGGGTGCTGCTCACATATATAGTGATGCGAAGCTGTCCGCAGCGCAAAATGCTTGGGATATGGATGCTTTGCTTCGGGGCGACGGCTCCTGTTTGGGCTGTCTTGCTCAATATGGTGCAGGATCTGACGGTTTTCGAGCCGTTGTTCCTCGCGTCGTTGTTGGGGCAAAGTTCGGCTGTCAATGTCGTCGTGGCAACGGTGATTGTTTGCTGGTCTGTGCCCATGTTCGTTACGCACATCGCGCTCGCCCGCTCGGTTGAGGACGAGAAGGCCGTCTTGGAGTACCGGGCGAACGGGTCCACCGAAACGGCCCGCGTGCGCCAGCTGGCCCTGCTTACGTCGCGCTCCCTTTCTGATGTTCAGTCGCAAATTTTGCTGATGACGGCAGAGGGGGCAACGACAAAGGCCATTGCGGAGGATGTCGGTTACGCTGCATCTACGGTGCAAGCGCTGCGGTCTGCATCTTACCGCCAGTTGAAGATCAAGAATAAGGCGGAGCTAATTTTATTGTTATCGCAGGTAAATAACGTGTAAACGCCTGAGCAATCAACTCAATAGCGGGTGTTTACAGACATCTTTCTCTATTCATGCGAAGGTTGCCGTGCGTCGACGCATTGTTAACCGCTTTTGATTGGAGAAGGCCATGATTAAGCCAAGGAGCGCTATTGCTCGAATCGGAGTCGGCTTGGTGATTGCAGCTGGTCTGTCCCTAGGGGTTCCCGCTGCATCGTTTGCACAAGAGGAGTTTGACACCTCTCAGGTTTCCAGCATTACTCAAAACGCCGATACGGGAATTACGACCTGTACGAACAATGCCGATAAGGCATTTAGTTTTCAATGTGCCGGGACGAGTGCAACTGGCTACCGTCAAAAGGATGATTCCTCATCGCTCTATCTGGATATCCAAGGTTATACGGGAAATCCGCTTCGGTTATATACAGACGGTGCGTATAACACAAGCGGTAGCGGCAGCATGAATTGTACTCAGGGAACGTATCGTTCGAATCACAAGGGACAGTGGGAAATGTATAACCTCGTCCGTGAGAACGGGCGATCTGCGGCGCGACTGACTGCATGGGCGGAGTCTGGCTACGGCACTGTTATTGGTGTATGGAGCCCCGACTGCGTCGGGCATTTCCGCAAGCTTCCCGCATAGTTGTTTGAATTGGCTCCCTTCCGGCTTTCTGGGTCGGAAGGGGGAGGAGGACGTATGAACCAAAGGCTCGTAAGATATGAGCTGTCGAAAACGATAAGACGCCCAGCTTTTATCTTTGCTCTCTTGATTGCAGTCGCAGTTGCAATAGCTGCTGCGCTGGAGCCGTGGGCAAATTTGGAAAAAGAACGTCACAACCTTCTTTCTTTTGGTTACGGCGTTGGCATGCAAGCCAAAAACTATCTCGGTCAAACACGTGAAAGCAGCTTCGGTAACTGGATTGTTGTGAGCGCGAACGCGCCACTGTCTGCGTCGGTGTTTTTCTATGCACTGCCCCTGCTTGCAATGTTGGCCGGATCTTGGTCGTGCCTCTTTGAGCGTTTGAGTGGTTATGACATGCAGATATGCACGCGCGTTTCCAGAAAGGCATACGTGAACGTAAAGGTGCTGTCTGCTTTCCTCTCCGCGTTTACAGTGACTGCCATTCCTCTGCTCGTCAATTTCCTGATTGTCTCGATGCTTTTTCCTGCGTATCTTCCTCGGGTCGATGAGTCGACCTACGTAGGGCTTTACCTACATAGCTATTTCTCCAGTCTATTTTATTCACATCCTTTGTTATATGTGCTTGCATACACGCTGTTCGATGCGGTCACGCTCGGGACTTTATCCATGGCTGTAACTGGCTTCTCAATTTTGTTTCGTAGCAGAATCAAAGCGATAATTGTCCCGTATCTGCTAATGGTTGCGTGGCATTTTGCAAATGGCTGGATCTTCGGCGTAATGGCTTGTGTGGGGTTTAACTGCAATATCTTCAACAGCATCAGGTCGGAATCGCTGAATAACTGGCCAGACATTCGAGCCGGTTTTGCGGAAATCATATTATTGACCCTTGCTTCGTTGGCTTTTTCTGGGGCGTGGAAAAGGCGGGAGATGGTCTGATGCTGTTTAGGCTGGTCGCCGCGGACCTGAGGACCGTTTTGAAGAAGAACATCATTACCTTTATTGCGATTGCGGCAGTGACCGTTGCGAACCTGGTGTACGCCTACGGTTTGTCTTCTGTGTATGGGGTCAGGACGGATGCCTTGGGGTTTGCGGACAATCTTGCGCTCGTGTTTGCCGGATCTGCTCCGTTTGAGCCTAGGCCCGGGGTCATGTTTGTGCCTCCGCTAGGATGGCTATTTCTCATTCTGCTTATTCTCTATACAACACTCGATTATCCCGCCGAATCGTTGCACGGGTTTGGTTTGCAAACGCTTGTCCGATGCCGGGCGAGAACCCTTTGGTGGGTCTCGCGTTTTATCTCAGTGGCGGCGATAACAGCATTTTCGCTGCTCGTGGTGGTTTGCTCTGTTGTGATTTGGAGCTTGATGGTGAGTGCCTCGTTCAGCGCGGTCATCCATGGCGAGTCGCTTCAGCTGGCTAATTTGGCGCCGTGGTTTCTCAAGGCGAGCGAAGCAGGTGCACTGCCGTTTTTCGCAGGTCTCTTTCTTGCTTTTGAGGCGCTTGCGTTTGTGCAGGCAACGGTTGGGTTTGTGCTTGGGCCGTCAGTTTCATTTGCGGTTGTAATGAGCTACCTGATCTGTTCGGCATATGCGCGGCATTGGGCGCTACTGGGAAATGCCTTGATGCTGTTGCGCTGGGGTGGAATCGTCAAAGAAGGAATTGCGACGGGCTCGAGTGGCTTGTTTTCAATTGTGATTATGTCGTTATGCCTATCGTTGGGTGGACTGTGGTTTCGAAGGGCCGACCTTATCGAAAAGAGGGACAAGATATGAGTGTGATCGTTAGGGACGTATCGAAGCGCATGGGCAAAAACGATGTCCTGCGCAACGTGTCTATCGAGGTTGACCCTGGGACTGTGGTCGGGCTTCAGGGGATAAACGGTTCGGGTAAGACCATGCTCATGCGAGCGGTCTGCGGATTGATTAGACCCACCGAGGGCGAGATTATTATCGATGGCCAAAGACTTGGGGCGGATATCTCGTTTCCGCCGAGTCTGGGGATGTTGATAGAGGCGCCTTCCTTTTTAGGATATCTGTCTGGTTACGACAATCTGGAGCTCATAGCTCAAATCAATGGCGTTGCCACCCCCGAGGACATTCGCTCTGCCCTGCGGCTCGTGGGGCTCGATGCAGACGAAAAAAAGAAGTTTCGAGCATACTCGCTTGGGATGAAGCAGCGTCTGGGAATAGCTGCGGCAATTATGGAAAAGCCGAAGCTGCTTGTTCTCGATGAGCCAACGAATGCCCTCGACGAAGCGGGCGTGGAAATGCTCAAGCGCGTTGTGGCGATGGCGGCATCAACGGGTCGCGAGGTTCTTCTGTCTAGCCATGACGGAGAGGTGCTCGAGGAGCTAGCCGATCGTGTTTACTGCATGCGCGACGGTGCCGTTGTGAAAGTTCGGGAAAGGTCGTGAGCGCGATGAAGAAGGCCCTGTTGACGAGAAGGTCGATGCTCGCGCTTTTTGGCTGTGCTGTTACCGGCCTTGCGGGCATGAGGGTGAGCGTCGTTAACGGGAACCGGACAGTCATTCCTGAAAAATATTACGCGGAGGGCGAATGGCTCTCGATGGATGGGGCGTTTCTGGGGTCGAAGGATGTGGCGACTGACGGGTATTCGTTTTGCATAGACGGGGCAGAGCTGCTCACGCCGCGCGAGTATCTCAAGCGTGCGCATGATGATTATTCAAAATATGGCATCGTAGATACGAAAACGAAATTGAAGGACGCCGACATCACGTGTGTTATCGCCGTAAAGATGCGTGTCAGGAATAAGGACAATGTCGAAGGCGGAATTAAAGCGTATGTTTGGCATTTGGTGCCGGAGTCTGCGCCAAACTATGACTTTGTGGTCAATACCGATCTGATAACGCAGGCAATGCCGGTGCTGGGCGGTTCTGCTGCGTTTGCTGTACAGGTTGGGGCGGAGAACGAGTTACTCGTCCCATTCATGATGCAAAACACCAACGACTATTTCGAAGGTTACGAGACCGTCCGTTTTGAGAAAGCGTTTCCCGGGACCTATACGATGAAGATGACCGATCTGCCGGAGCGAAGGCTCTTCAGGTTTGAAGTTAAATAGCTCGAAGGCCCTGTTGGGGGAGCCTCATCCTACGCTGAAGCGGGATGAGATTCCCTTCGCAGTGGCGCTCGGCCCTAGCGCTTCTTCTTGCTCTTCTTCTGCTTGCGCTGCTTGCCCTTGTTGTCCTGGGGCTTGTCGGCCTTGTCGCCCCGCTTGGCCTCGGCGGCAGCCTTCTCGGCCTTCATTTTCTTCTTCTTGGTCTCGATGCGGAGTTTTTTGTTGATGCGGGCCTTGAGGAAGGGACCGAACTGCTCGGCATCGCCACGGACGAAGGTGTCCTTGGGGATCGTCACGCCCTGGTCGGCGAACATGGCCACAAAGATGCGCTCGCCGTCGAGTACGTGGTCGAGCTTGTCAAACGGGAAGAACTGCGACTTGCCGCTCTTGCCCCAAACCATCAGGCCGTCCTCGTTGGCGGCGACGCGGCGATAGCGGCCACCCATGGACTCGTCGGCCTCGACGGCGTCGATAAAGTCGCGGGCGAGCGTGTGGTGCAGGTTCTTGCTCCACCAGGCCAAAAAGGCGCCGAACACGATCAGCACGACGCCGAACTTGATCCAGCTGCCGCCGGCCACCAGCATGCCGATGCCGATGAGCGCGGCAATCGCGGCGGCGACGTACAGGGAGCCACGGCGCCTGGGCGAGGCGACCAGGCGCGCAAAGTCGGTGACGAGGTCGTTTTCGTACTGATACTCGTTGAGGTACAGGATGCCGTCGTCGGCTGCTGCCTGCGCCTCGAGCGCGACCTCGACCTGGTCGGCTGCTTCGGAGGGAACGAGGTTGCTCTCTGCGTCTGCCATGCTCTTTGGACTCCTATCGCGGCGGGCTCGCCGTACGGGTTATTATGAATGCGGTATGCCGTGCGACCGCATGGCCGTCGCGGCAACAAGTCTCAGTATACCCGGGGGAGCACCCATGGAATCGTTGTACCGAAAGTATCGCCCGCTCACCTTCGACTCCGTGGTGGGCCAGCAGCATATCGTCTCGACGCTCGAGCACGCTATCACCGAGGGACGCCTGTCCCACGCCTACCTGTTCTGCGGACCGCGCGGCACGGGCAAGACCACCATGGCGCGCATCCTTGCCAAGGCGCTGCTGTGCCGCAATGCCGAGGCGGCGCGCGCCGAGGGTGCAAGCGGCTGCATGCCCGACGGTACTTGCGAGGAGTGCGAGCTCATTGCCGAGGGCAACCACCCCGATGTCTACGAGCTCGATGCCGCAAGCCGTACCGGCGTGGACAACGTGCGCGAGGAGATCATCAACTCCGTCAACTTTGCCCCGGTGCGCGGCAAGTACAAGATCTATATCATCGACGAGGTCCACATGCTCACGACGGCGGCGTTCAACGCGCTGCTCAAGACGCTTGAGGAGCCGCCGGCACACGTGATCTTTGTGCTGTGCACCACCGACCCGCAAAAGATTCTGGAGACCATCCTCTCGCGCTGCCAGCGTTTCGATTTCCATCGTATCGGCAACGAGGATATTGAGCATCGCCTGGCATACGTATGCGAGCAGGAGGGCTTCGATTACGACGACGAGGCGCTCGCCATCGTGGCGCGCCATGCCAAGGGCGGCATGCGCGACGCGCTCTCCACGCTGGAGCAGCTGAGCGTTTTTGGCAACGGTTCTGTGCATGCGGACGATGCCCGCTCGCTTTTAGGCGAGGTTTCGGACCAGATTCTGGGCGAGTTTTCCCGCGCCATTGCCGATCGCGATGTTGCCGAGCTCTATGGACTGATCCGTGCGCAGGTCGAGGAAGGAAACGACCTGCTGGAGCTGACGCGCGACCTGGTAGCGCATGTGCGTGACGTGTACGTTGCCTGCGTTGCCGGTGCCCGTGCCGAGCTGTTTGAGGGCGGCTCCGAGCAGGCCGAGGCGCTTGCTGCCGAGGCCGCTGCCTTTGGCGAGCATCCTGCCGACCGCCTGGCCCGCGTGCTGACGGTGCTCGACGATGCCGCACTGGAGATGAGGGGCGCGAGCGACGTGCGCCTGGTGCTCGAGATTGCCTGTACGCGTCTGGCACGTCCCGAGGCTGATTTAACGATTGAGGCATTGGCCGAGCGCGTGGCGCGTCTGGAGGCCATGGTTGCCAACGGCGCCGTGCCGGCGAGCGTGGCTGCTGCTCAGGCCACCGCGCCTGCAGCATCCGTACCCGCTGCTGCCCAGCAGCCGACGCTGATCTCGGGTGCCCGAGCCGCTACTCCGGCGGCATCTGCTACCACCGCTGATACGTCCGCGCGCCAGGGCGGTATGCCTTGGGACCGTGGTGCTGCCGCTCCGGCGGCTCAGCCTGCGCCCCGTTCTGCGTCCGTGTCGGCTTCCAAGCCTGCAGCGTCTGCACCTCAGTCTGCGCCGGCTCCGACGCCTCAGCCCGTTGCAGCCCCCGCGCCTGCCACCGCTCCGGCACCTAAGCCCCAGCCCAACACCGCCGCCCAGGTTGCTGCCGCTGGTGCCGCCGAGACCCCCGCGGTCGAGGATGCCGGTGAGCTCCAGCGCAAATGGGCCGAGGTCGTCGAACGCGTCAAGGCTCGTCAGGCCTCCTACGCAGGGCTTTTGCTCAATGCCCGCGCCACAGCAGACGACGGCTCCAAGCTCACGGTCTCGTTCCCCGCGGGCTCGACCTTTGCCATCAAGATGCTCGGACGCGCCGACACGCAGTCGGTGGTCCTGCCGACAGTCAGTGCGGTCTTCGGTCGTCGCACCGTCGACTACGTCCTGGATGGAGGTGGCACGCTGGCTCCTCAACATGAGGAGCATTCTCCATCTGCACGGGCTGCGGCATCTGCGGACCCGCAACCCGTGTCCTCGGCGGCCCCTGCATCCTCGAACGTCAGCGCGACGCAGCCAAAAGCAGCACCGATAGCGGCGCCGACCCCGTCGGCGCCTAAGCCCGTCATGGCCAAACCGGCTGCTCCGACACCCGCGCCCAAGCCTGCCTCGCCCGCGCCCAAGTCGTCTGACCTGGGCAAAGCCCCCTGGCTGCGCTCCGACAACCCCGCCGGCGCT
The DNA here is from genome assembly GCA_019414515.1 of Collinsella sp. GTDB lineage: Bacteria > Actinomycetota > Coriobacteriia > Coriobacteriales > Coriobacteriaceae > Collinsella. The sequence continues at coordinate 32,184 of DXLX01000004.1, read as the reverse complement.
CCTGCCACGGGCAAGCTCCCGACCGAGCCCGCGCCCCGAGCGCCCGAGCGCGCGTCCGCTCCCAAGGCTCAGCCCGCCGCGCCGTCTGCGCCATGGGAATCCGAGCAGGTTCCCTACGACGATGCCATGGTTGGCGGTTTTGTTGCCGATGCTGGTGGGGACGATCTGCCTCCGTTCGACGTGCCGGGTGCGGCGTCCGCGCCCAAGTCCGCTGCAACTGCCCCCAAAGAGGAGGACGCTCCTGCAGCTCCCTGGGAGTCCAACTCCGGTGCGGGCGGCCCCTTCGGCCATCAGGGTGCAGCCCCGAGCATCCCGCAGACCGAGGACGAGGCCAAAGCCCTCATCCGCAGCGTCTTCGGCCAGTCCACCATCTTCAAGCCGGTGGAGTAGCTGCGCAGGCGGGTATACTGCTCAAGAAGAGAACCCCTTGCCCGGGCGCATCTGTATTTCGGACATGTGCAACGTGGTGCCGCGTATATCGCATTCGAGCAGACAGGCGCGTGACGGTCGGCCTAGGATGCTGAGGTCGATACGATACGTCGCATGGCTGTCCGTGTACTCGACTTGCTCGGCGTTGACGGTTGCTCCGATTGTAAATAAAGAGCCCAGTTCGGCATCGACAATCTTGGAGTCCTTTATCTTGACCTTGAACTCTTGGTAGAGGGACGGGCTGTTGTAGTAAATGGTTCGGGTTCCATCGGTGCACTCATCGGTCGCTTCCCATTTGACGGTGGGCTGGTCCGAGCTGGTTATCAGCAGTTCTGCTCCAAAGGCTATAGCATGGGTGATGACAACCAGCAATGCCCAGCCGACAAAGAGATAGAGAACCACATATGCAACGGGGTGTTTTGAGCGGATGTTTTGGAGCGCGTCGGGGGCATTCATGGGGCACCTCCAAATTGCTATCTATGACAATCAAATTATACCCTGCCGCCATGTGCTCCGCCTCGAGCAGCGGTTTGGCATTTAGCTATTTAGTGGCACACATGAAATGCCGGATTCGGCTCTACTAGATTGAGTATGCGATATTATGCAACCTTGCATAATTCGGCCTTGCATAATCTTTGCGCGTGGTTTGTATTGGAGGACATGTATATCGACTGAGGTAGCGTGTCCGCCCCGCTTGCTTGCCCCGCGCCGTGGTACGATTTTTGAGTTTGAAAGTCCCGTCGCGCTCCGGCTGCCCTTGCAGCTTGTCGCGCGGCCGCACGTAAAGGAGCCATCATGGCCGGTATGAACATGCAGCAAATGATGAAGCAGGCTCGCAAGATGCAGGAGCAGCTTGCCGCCGCGCAGGAAAACCTTAAGTCCCAGAACGTCGACGCCTCTGCCGGCGGCGGCATGGTCAAGGTGACCGTTAACGGCGAGATGGAGCTCGTCAACCTCACCATCGACCCCGATGCCCTCGATCCCGAGGACGTCGATATGCTGCAGGACATGATCATGGCTGCCGTCAACGAGGCCGTCCGCGGTGTCAACGAGCTTGCCAACAAGCAGATGGGCGCCATCACCGGCGGCCTCAACATCCCGGGCATGCCGTTCTAAGACACGCATATATATGAGTGCCAACCATAGTCTGCAAAAATTGCTCGATGAGCTGGGTCGTCTGCCGGGCATTGGTCCCAAGTCGGCCCAGCGCATCGCCTATTACCTGCTCGAGGCCGATGCCGAGGAGGCGCGCCGCCTGGCCGAGGCTATCCTGGAGGTTAAGCAGGAGGTTCACTTTTGCAGCCGCTGCTTTAACTACGCCACGGCCGACGAGTGCTCCATCTGCCAGGATTCGATGCGCGATACCACTCGCATTTGCGTGGTGGGCGAGCCGCGCGATGTCCAGGCGATTGAGCGCACGGGCAGCTACCACGGTCTCTACCACGTATTGGGCGGCGTGATCAGTCCCATGGACAAGATTGGTCCCGAGCAGTTGCACATTCGTGAGCTGCTGGCACGCTTGGGCCACGAGGACATCCACGAGGTCATCATCGCCACCAACCCCAATATCGAGGGCGAGACCACGGCGAGCTACCTGGCCCGCACTATCAAGCCGCTGGGCGTTGAGGTATCGCGTCTGGCGAGCGGCCTTCCCGTGGGCGGCGACCTGGAGTATGCCGACGAGCTTACGCTTGGGCGCGCCATCGAGGCCCGTCGCACGATTTAGGTGGCGAGCCTGCTCCTGCCGTATGTCTTCATCGCGACGCACGGGGTAGCCATAATTTCCCCGTGCGACTGTAAGTTTGTTGTGCAACAAAGATGCTTTGTATCCGCTTATCGCATGGATGCTTCCACTCGCATCCTTAATTTGCCCATTCGTTGCGCAACCTTTTGGGTTCGCTGATACACTCAAATATGGATTCGAATGAATGCGCCGCTCCCGAGCGGCGTGTTTTTGTTGGAGGAGAACGCATGCGGCCCGGTGGCACTCAGACAAAGCGCGGCGCCGCGGTGCGCATGCGACGCCGACTGGGCTTGGCGCCGCGGGCGTACGCACTGCTGTCTTGCTCGCTGGTGCTGGTCATAGCTGGCGTTTCTGCCTATGGCATGACCGTGCCGTCCATGATGCAGGCACATGCCGCACGCGAACCGCGCGTGGGGCATGAGGTCAAAAGTGACCTGGGCACCACGACTGGATATGCTTGGGCAAGTGTGGTCGCGCATATTGTGTTTGGCACTGACGACGCGGACGGCGCCGAGGCCCCGGACAACGAAGTCACGCTTGCCAATGGCAAAACCATCGTGCTCACCAACACCAAGATCATCGATCGGTTGTCCAACAATAGCGTGGCGGCAACGGTGAATAAGGTCGAGCAGCAGAAGGAGCAGGACGCCCAGCAGTCCGGAAAGCCCGGTAGCTCGGATACTTCTGGCTCCGGCTCGGATTCGTCGAGTTCGGGCGGCGGCTCTGGGTCGGGTTCCTCTGCCGGAGGGTCTGGAAACGGCGGCTCGACGGGCGGCAACACTGACAACGATGCAAACTCCGGTGGCCTTTCCGCTGCTGAGGAAGAGAGCATTCACCGTTGGCTTGTAACCAAGTACAACATGCTCGACGGCTATGTTTCTCGTGCCAATGACGTGGTTTCGACCTATAACTCTACGGGAGATCCCAGGCCGTGCGACAGCCTGGTCGGGGAGATGTTTGTCATTCGAGCTGAGTTCGGTCGTCAGACATTCTCGCCCCGGTCAAAGTGGTATCAGCAGTATGCCAATCTGTGGGGCTGTTACACCAACCTATGTCAATGGGTCGGCCATTACGGCGATGATGACGTCGCGCTCGGTAACTTCAACAATAACGTGGCGGCGCTTGCCCTATGATGACCGATCTTGCATCCACCACACCACAATCGCTCGGTCGCGATCCCATGGTCGGCTTGCGCCTGGCGCGTGTCGACGGGTTTGAGCCGGCCATTGCGCTCGGTCAGGACGAACTGCCTGCCTATCTGCGTCGTTTTACGATGCTGTTTGCCGACGATGCCACCATGCGCCGTGGCGGTATCGGCCGCGTGACGCGTGCCGTCAACGCCCAAGGCGAGGCCATGGCACTCAAACAGCTCATCTTGCCGACGCGCGATGAGTTTGACGACGATGCAACTCACGAGGCGCTGGTCGCCAAGTTCAAAGCGGCATTTCGCGAGGAATATGAATGCCATCGCGCCCTTTCGGGCCTTAAGGGCTTTCCCCGCCTCTATGGCTGGGGCGAGGTCGACGGTGTGCCTGCAATTGTCATGGAATGGGTCGAGGGCGAGACGCTTGCCCGCTTGCGTTCGCGACTCGCCGTGGACGATGCCGGACGCCTGTCGCCGCTTGTGGCGGCGCGTCTGGGTCGCGACCTGTTCGATCTGCTCTGCCGTATGAGCCTGGTGGGTGAGGGCTTTGTCCATCGCGATATCTCGCCCGCTAATATTATGGTGCGTACGGCGCGTCTACCGCTTGACCGGCAGCTTGCCGAGGGCACCTTTGACCTGTGCCTGATCGACTTTGGCTCGTCGCTGGCGCTCGAGCCTGCGTCGGCCGTGGCCGGTACCGGCGGCAAGGCGTCGTTTACGGAGCGCTATGCCACGCTGCGTCGCGCGACGGTTGCCTATGCCCCACCCGAGATGCTCACCGACGATATTCCCGATCTGCGCGCTTTGCGTATGTCGCCGGCGATTGACGTCTATGCCGCGGCAAGCACGGTTTACGAGCTCATTGCCGGCGTCGCGCCATACGAAGCCGCGCCGAGCACTTCGGGCACCTCGGGTTCGCGCAAAAAGACGCGCGACATCGCGAGCCCCTACCGTCTCAAGATGGACACGCGGCCCGACTATCCCATTGGTGCCCATGCGCCCGGTTGTGATTTGACTCAGCTGCTTCGTCGTGAGCCCGATGTGGCGCTCGCCGCGGCCGAGCAGGCCCAGCAGCTAGGGCTTGAGCCGGATTCCGAAGAGCTACGCGATGCGCTGGCGTTTGTCGATGCCCAGCTGTTCGACGTGGTGATGGCCTGTCTGTCCAGCCATCAAAAAGATCGTCCCGAGCCGGCGGCGGTCGAGGCGGCGCTCTCGGCGTTTTGTGACCACTATGCGCAAAATGTCGGTCGTTCGCTCCGCGGCGAGCCGCTCACGCCGTGCCCCATGGATGCGTCTGGCCGTGCGGTTCGTCGCGCGCTGATGGTCGGCGCGACGGTCGTCTGTGGCGTGGTTTGGGCTGTGGTCGTGGTTTCGGCCGCGCTGCTGGCGTCGGGCGCTCGCGTGACGGCGACTTTGGGATCGCTCGTGTGGTCTGGGTCGCTACCGGGTATTATTGCCGCACTGGCGTTGGCGCTGCCAGACATAGCCGGCGTTGCCGCGGGGGCACTTGCGCGCGATCGGCGCTCGGGCTTCCTGCAGGGTGTGCTTGCGCTTTCTGCCTGCGAGGTTCCGGTGCTGGTTGTGGCTGCATGTAGCGTATTTTCCCAACGCGCCGTGATGGGCGGCCTTGTTGCCGCTTTGGTTGCAACCTATACGCTTACGTGGTTTTTGCTTGCGATGGGCTTTGCCTTTGAACTTCCCGTTTCGGCACCGCGACGCACAAAAGCCCAGATGGCGACTCCGCTTGCCGGTGGAGCCGCAGCTGCCCGTACTTTTGGCGGACCTGTTGAAGTATCGTCCGATTCTATTTCTACGACCAAGGAGGCCTAGGTCATGGCATCTCAAGTTGAGCTCACCCCATGCGGGGCCATGTTTGACATCTTTAAGCGCGCGGCGCATCTGAGCCATATCGAGCTGTGCGGCTTGGTGCTTTCGTCCCGTCCGCTCGCCGACGGCCGCAGCCCGCAGAGTCGAGCCGCCGATCGCTCTTGGGTTTCCCGCTTTATCGTTCGCGCGCCGGTCGGCACGCTTCAGCAGCGCTACTTTGCCGAATACGGTACCTCGGCTGCGCGTATTATGTCGCAACTGGCCCTGCGCCAGCGAAATCCCATGGACTCCACGGCTGTGATCAATATGGTGTGCGGTCCTGCAGGTGAACCGATGGTACGCGCGCTCGAAGAGTGCCACCAGGACACGAATCTCTATCGCAACGCGCTCGATCGCCTGTCCCAGGCGGCGGAACTCATGCCCGCCGAGCGCGCCGAGGCCGTGCTGGTGCTGTTTGTCGCTGTCGGTTGTTCGGCGGATGTGCGGTCCTCGGTGAACTATGCCATCGACTACGCGCACGCGACCTGTGGCGGAGGAACATCCACGCCGCGTTCGCTTGGCATGTCGATGACCGCGGGCGAACGCGAACCCGCCCCGGCGCACCCCTTGGGCTTGCTGCGCGTGCAAAACAGTTTTGTCGTGAGCGCCCCGCGCTGGATTCAGCCGAGCGAGCAGGGTGTTGAGATTGGCGCACTGGCCACTGGTGAGGGCGATATTACCGACGTCGGCGACGATGTCTCGGCCCGCCATGCCCATATCTGGTGCGATGCTCAAAATATCTGGCACGTCGAGGACTTGTCGTCCACCAACGGAACCGTGGTGGTAAACGGGGCCACGCGCGTCTGCATTCAGGTCGAGCCCGGCCGTTCCGCCCAACTCAATCCCGGCGACGAGCTCAAGCTCGGCGAATCCACTACCTACGCCATTCTCTTCGGTGCCCTCTAGCCAGTCCTGCCAAATGGTCCCTCCGTCCCCAAGGGATCATTTTGCTCCCGGCAGTCACCCGAGGTAAACCTTTACCGCCCGCCTATATTTGCCGAAATTACACTTGACGGCGGGGTACAATAAACCCGCATGCGGATTTCCGTTGCGGGTGCCTCCCATCGCCGGGGCGTGCCCGGGAGCATCCGGCATGCGGCCTTTGCGGCGCTCGGTCATGTGCAAGACGGGCAGCTGGGCCTGTGGAGTGCGTGCAGCCCTCCTCGCCTCGGCATGCCTTCTCTCCACGCCATGTACCTGCTGCTGAGCCTGCCTGCCAGATGATTGGAAGCAACAGCGAAAATCCCATCACGCCAATATCCCGGCGATCGCCGGGGCCTGTATACCTATATGAGAGGAGAGGGGTATATGGCGCGTAAGTTTAAGTCTATGGACGGCAACGAGGCGGCCGCATATGTTTCGTATGCGTACACCGAGGTAGCGGGAATCTATCCCATTACGCCGTCCAGCCCGATGGCCGACCATGTCGACCAGTGGGCGGCCCAGGGTCGCAAGAATATCTTCGGCACCCCGGTCAAGGTCGTCGAGATGGAGTCCGAGGCAGGTGCAGCCGGTACCGTTCACGGTTCGCTGGGCGCCGGTGCTCTGACCACCACCTACACGGCTTCTCAGGGTCTACTTCTGATGATCCCGAACATGTACAAGATCGCGGGCGAGCAGCTCCCGGGCGTCTTCCACGTCTCCGCGCGTTGCGTCGCTTCCCACGCCCTGAACATTTTTGGCGATCACTCCGACGTCATGGCCTGTCGTCAGACCGGCTTCGCCATGCTCGCCGAGGGCAACGTCCAGGAGGTCATGGACCTCTCGCCGGTGGCTCACCTTGCCGCCATCGAGGGTAAGACCCCGTTCCTTAACTTCTTCGACGGCTTCCGCACCAGCCACGAGATCCAGAAGGTCGCCATGTGGGACTACAAGGATCTGGCTGAGATGTGCGACATGGACGCCGTCCAGGCTTTCCGCGATCACGCGCTCAACCCTGAGCACCCGCACACCCGCGGCAGCCACGAGAACGGCGACATCTTCTTCCAGAACCGCGAGGCCTGCAACAAGGTCTACGACGAGCTCCCTGCCGTCGTCGAGGGCTACATGAAGAAGATCAACGAGAAGCTCGGCACCGATTACGGCCTGTTCAACTACTACGGCGCTCCCGACGCCGATCGTGTCGTCGTGTGCATGGGCTCCTTCTGCGACGTGCTCGAGGAAGTCATCGACTACCTCAACGCTCACGGCGAGAAGGTCGGCCTGGTCAAGGTTCGCCTGTTCCGTCCGTTCTCCATCAAGCACTTCGTCGACGTTCTCCCCGAGACCGTCCAGAAGATCGCCGTCATGGACCGCACCAAGGAGCCGGGTTCCATCGGCGAGCCGCTCTACCAGGACGTCGTCTCCGCTCTCTACGAGGCCGGCAAGACGGGCATCAAGGTCGTCGGCGGCCGTTACGGCCTGGGCAGCAAGGACACGCCTCCCGCGTCCGCGTTCGCTGTCTTCGAGGAGCTTAAGAAGGACGAGCCCAAGCGCGAGTTCACCATCGGCATTGTCGATGACGTGACCAACCTGAGCCTGCCCGAGGCCGAGGATGCGCCCAACACTGCAGCCCCCGGCACCATCGAGTGCAAGTTCTGGGGTCTGGGTGGCGACGGTACCGTCGGCGCCAACAAGAACTCGATCAAGATCATCGGCGACCACACCGACAAGTACGTTCAGGCCTACTTCCAGTACGACTCCAAGAAGACCGGCGGCGTCACCGTCTCGCACCTGCGCTTTGGTGATTCCCCGATCCGCTCGCCGTACTACGTGACCAAGGCCGACTTTGTCGCCTGCCACAACCCCAGCTACATCGTCAAGGGCTTCAAGATGGTCCGCGACGTCAAGCCGGGCGGCACCTTCCTGGTCAACTGCCAGTGGAGCGACGAGGAGTTCGCCGAGCACATGCCCGCCGTGGCCAAGCGCTACATCGCCAACAACAACGTCAACGTCTACCTGATCGACGCTATCGACCTGGCTGCCAAGGTCGGCATGGGCAAGCGCACCAACACGGTGCTCCAGTCCGCCTTCTTCGCGCTGGCCAAGGTCCTGCCCGCCGAGGACGCCCTGCAGTACATGAAGGACGCGGCTACCAAGTCCTACATGAAGAAGGGCCAGGCCATCGTCGACGCCAACCACAAGGCCATCGATGCCGGCGCTACCGCCTTCCGTAAGTTCGAGGTTCCGGCCGACTGGGCAACTGCCGAGGATGCCGCTCCCGTCGAGCTCTCCGAGGAGACCAAGTCCGCTATCGCCCAGCAGGTCAAGAACCTGCTCGAGCCCATCGATCGCATGGATGGCGACAGCCTGCCCGTTTCTGCCTTTGTCGATTGTGCCGACGGCCAGTTTGAGCTGGGCGCCTCCGCATACGAGAAACGCGGCGTCGCCGTGGTCGTTCCTCACTGGGACGAGACCAAGTGCATCCAGTGCAACCAGTGCGCCTATGTGTGCCCGCATGCCACCATCCGTCCGTTCGCGATGACCGAGGACGAGGCTGCCGCCGCGCCCGAGGCTACCCGCACGCTCGACGCCATGGGCCCCAAGGCCAAGGGCATGAAGTTCACCATGGCCGTGTCCCCGCTCGACTGCATGGGCTGCACCAACTGCGTCAAGGTCTGCCCCAAGGGCGCCCTCGAGATGGTTCCCACCGAGCAGGAGATGGACCAGCAGCCCGTTTGGGACTACATGGTCGAGAACGTCTCCGAGAAGAAGGAGCTCATCGCGGCCAACGTCAAGGGCAGCCAGTTTAAGCAGCCCTACCTGGAGTTCTCCGGCTCCTGCGCCGGCTGCGCCGAGACCGCCTATGCACGTCTGGTGACCCAGGTCGCCGGCGACCGCATGTTCATCTCCAACGCCACCGGCTGCTCCTCCATTTGGGGCAACCCCGCTGCCACCGCTCCTTACTGCAAGGACAAGGACGGTCACGGCCCGGCGTGGAACAACTCCCTGTTCGAGGACAATGCCGAGCACGGTCTGGGCATGGCCGTGGGCTATGAGGCCGTTCAGAAGAAGCTGATCGCTGCTACGCAGGAGATCATCGCCGCTGACGGTCCGTCCGACGAGCTCAAGGCCGCCGGTCAGGCTTGGATCGACTCCGTCAACGACGCCGAGGCCTCTAAGACCGCTGCCGCCGCCTACGTTGCCGAGCTCGAGAAGTGTGGCTGTGACGCTTCCAAGGCGATTCTCGCCGACAAGGCTTACCTCACCAAGAAGTCCTTCTGGATCTTCGGCGGCGACGGTTGGGCCTACGATATCGGCTTCGGTGGCCTGGACCACGTCCTGGCTTCCGGCCACAACGTCAACGTCTTCGTCTTCGACACCGAGGTCTACTCCAACACCGGCGGTCAGGCCTCCAAGGCCTCGAACCTGGGCCAGGTTGCTCAGTTCGCCGCTGCCGGTAAGGTGACCAAGAAGAAGTCTCTGGCCGAGATTGCCATGAGCTACGGCTATGTCTACGTGGCGCAGGTCGCCATGGGCGCCAACCCGGCTCAGACCCTCAAGGCCATCCACGAGGCCGAGGCCTACGACGGCCCGTCCCTCATCATCGGCTACAGCCCCTGCGAGATGCACTCCATCAAGAAGGGCGGCATGCAGAACTGCCAGGCCGAGATGAAGAAGGCTGTCGAGTGCGGTTACTGGAACCTCTTCCGCTTCAACCCCGAGGCTGCTGCCGGCAAGAAGTTCTCACTCGATTCCAAGGAGCCCGCGGGCGGTTATCAGGAGTTCCTGATGAACGAGGCCCGTTACGCTTCGCTGACGCGTTCCTTCCCCGAGCGCGCCGAGGAGCTCTTCAAGGAGAACGAGCAGGCCGCTATGGATCGCTATCAGCACCTGCTGAAGCTCAAGACGGTGTACAACGAGGCCTAAGTCTCCCACCGCAGGATCTGAGGGCTAACCTTCGCGGACGTCCTCGGACATGAAAGAACCCCCGCTGCGCACTACGTGCGGCGGGGGTTCTTTCGTCCTGCGGAGTGTCCGCGAAGGTCAGCCCTCAGATCCTGCTACGACTACGTCCTCAGATTGTGTGGGCGGATGAAGGACGTAGTTGGCCGGGTATTCCGTCCCTTTCGCTGTTTCGCGGCTTTGCCGCGAAACCTCGCGCCACTTTGGGGATGGATGGGGGACTTGGCTGTTGCCGCCTTTTCGGAGCGCTTCTTTATTCCTTTTGCTGGATGAAAAGCCCCTTGTTTTTGCAGGGGTGCATACTCGACTTATAAGTGCATAGAATCTCGTATAGCGCGAGTAAGATATTGCGCTGTCCGTTTTGTGTTTAGCAGAGATGTAGTTTGCATAATCCGACATAATCCTCGCTTCATTTAAATAAAGTCGCACGTAAATTACGTAGATATGTCTGAGCTGGAGTTCTGTACGCTGAGCGGACAAAAACGACCGTTCACCGTTCCGCTATTTTCAAAATGAATAAAATGAGCGATAAAGAGAATATAAACCTTAATAAACTCGCGTATCGCACGGGCGCGGGTTATTAATGGGTTGTAGGCCTTTTACAGAAAGGATTCCAGCAATGTCTAAGCCTCTTGGCAAGCCCGATCGTATTGTCGTCGCCCTCGGCGGCAACGCCCTCGGCAACAACCCCGTCGAGCAGATCGAGGCCGTGAGCAACACCGCCCACGCTCTCCTCGGCCTGATCGAGCAGGGCAACGAGATCATCATCACCCACGGCAACGGCCCGCAGGTCGGCATGATCCAGAACGCCTTCGCCGCCGCCCACGACGCCATCGGCACCCCCGAGATGCCGCTGCCCGAGTGCGGCGCCATGTCCCAGGGCTACATCGGCTACCACCTGCAGCAGGGCATCGGCCGCGAGATGCACAAGCGCTACAAGCGCTGGCACGCCGCCACCGTCGTCACCCAGATCGAGTGCGACCCCGACGATCCCGCGTTCAAGAACCCGACCAAGCCGATCGGCCCCTTCTATACCGAGGAGCAGGCCAAGGAGTTCATGGCCGAGGATCCCTCCAAGGTCTTCGTCGAGGATTCCGGCCGCGGCTGGCGCCGCGTCGTCGCCTCCCCCGATCCCAAGAAGATCGTCGAGGCCGACTCCATCCTCAACCTTCTCGACAACGAGTTCATCGTCATCGCCTGCGGCGGCGGCGGCATCCCCGTCGTCCGCGACTACGAGAACAAGGGCTGCTACAAGGGCGTTCCCGCCGTCATCGACAAGGACCTGGGCGGCGAGCTGCTGGCCGAGGACTGCGACGCCGACGTCCTGTTCCTGCTGACCGCCGTCGAGCACGTCGCCATCAACTTCGGCAAGCCCAACCAGGAGGAGCTCGAGGAGCTCACCGCCGACGAGGCCGAGCGCCTGGCCGACGAGGGCCAGTTCGGCAAGGGTTCAATGGAGCCCAAGGTCCGCGCCGCCATCAAGTTCGCCCGCTCCCGCAAGGGCCGCACCTGCATCATCGGCGCCCTGGACAAGGCCGCCGAGACCATGGCCGGCCTCTCCGGCACCCGCATCCACGAGTAGCCTCTACTCTGTTGCATCTCCCGTGGGCGCCAGGCAAAGCGCCCACAAACTAGCCTCTCTTCACGAGCCCCGCAGCCCGCTCCGGCTGCGGGGCTTTTGCTGTTGAGGGGTGAGCATATGGGGGAGGTAGACAAGATCAAATTTGATTAAACGCTCAGATCATGAGACGCCTGAAACCAAACGATGACTCCCAGAATCCTAATTCGGCGTTTGTCCAGCACAATATCCGGTTCCGATGTGCGATATGAGTGGGATGAGAGCATCACGGTGTTTGTGCCGGTGCTATAACGCCGTATGACGATTCTCGAATTATCGGCCAAAGCGAGGACGGAGCATCCGTTCCAGGGTTTCAGACTGGGATCCACGAGGAGATGAGATCCAATCGGATAGCATTTGGACATGGCGGACGTGTCCATTTGAACAAAGAAGCACCCGCGATGTTTCTTGAATACGGATGAGGGAAGCGCGGTTGTTCCGGTTTGTTTAAGTCCCGTTCTGCCTCCATTCATCTGGATTTTAAATACATCGCAAAGGGAATCAGTAATAACTTCTCTGGATTCCCCCTTCCGCTCCTCGTGGTCGAGCCTTGCGGCTAGCCCTGCGGTTTCAGATGTGAGGTCATCGAGCTGCAGGTTAAATTTCGATACTATCTTGAGCAACGTTGAGCGGCGGATTGCATAGCGGTCCTTTTCCCAGCGGCATACCGTTTCTTTGGAGACGCCGATGAGTGCTGCGAACTCCTCCTGCGTTAGCTGGTCGCGCTTGCGAAGCGCCTTTATGTTTTGACCCGTTCCCATGTTATGAAGCGCGGACGAGGGGAAGGCAGAGGCAGTTGGGACCGCCAAAGCCGTTTGTCAGCTCGAAGATAGAGATGGGGACAAGTTCAATACCTGCCTGCTCCAGCGCTTTGTTGGTTTCGGCGTTTTCTTCGTAAACGCAGACCTTGCCGGGCTCCAAACAAAGGGTGCTTGTGGCATTGTTGGACCTTTCGACCTCTGCCACTCCGGGATTTGAGCCACCGCAAGGGATAAATTGCAGCGAATTTGAGCCCAGGGCCAATCTCAACGCTTCTTTCAGTCCGCCTTCGACATGGCTCGCCCGGGTTGTCCTTTCCGATCTGCCCCGTGTGATGCGGTAGACCCGCGCTTGGTCGAGAAGTTCACGGGCAACGAGGAATGCCTCGTAGCCAACGCGAGTGAAATATGTGTCGAGATGAATGCAGAGGTCATCGTAGGGGACCTGAATGGCCCATACGGACTCAATAGTCGAGTTCTCATCCCAGAGCAAGTTATTTGCCAGGGTGTCTATCGCCGCCGGTTCGGTTCGCTGGGAGATTCCAACGGCTACATTTTCGCTGTTGAGGTTGTGCAGGTCGCCGCCTTCAATGTGGAAAGTCGATTCATGCTTGAAGAACTGGGGAGTCTCGCAGAAATCCGGATGATACGTAAAAATCGTTTTATAGGCGATAACCTCACGGTTGCGCTCTGGCCAGTACATATGGTTGAGCGTGACGCCTTCGCCGATGACGCTCGCCGGATCGCGAGTGAACCACATGGTGTTAAGGGGGCTTACGAGAAGGTCGTCGGGCGAGTATGCATCTCCCGTCAGTTTTGCGAGGCTGAATACCTCCTTATCCGTATCGAAGACCTGGGAGTAGCGGATGCCATTGACCGCTGCTTGAGCCAGGGCACGGGAGCCTTCGATGCACTCAAGATACTCGCGAATGGCAGATTCGAGCTCAATGCCCCGCGCGCCGCATTCTGAAATGTAGCTATCGATAAAAGAGTGGCGCGCCTGCTCTGTCGCATCAAGGGCTTCGGTAAGAAGGTTTTCGAGATAGAGAATCTCTACTCCTTCGTGCTCGAGCATCGCCGAGTAAGCATGATGCTCCCTAAGAGCCTTTTCAAGATCAAATGAGTTGCTAGAAGGGCGCAGCGTAAAGACTCGATTGAACTGCCCGTCGGGGTAGTTGCACGTTTCGGGGCCGGGACAGTGCAGGAGGACCCTTTTTAGCTTTCCTATTTCGTTTTGAACATGCAATGCGGACATGTGACCTCGCTTTGGCGATGAGTATTTATTGCTTCCATAGTGGCACATTACGAGATTGTTTCAATTTACATCATATCTGTCACAGGTGAATGGCACGAACAGAGCTGCTAATTGATGTTAAACATCAATTAGCAAAGTAAATTGACGAATTACATCAATCTAAAGGCCGTTTACGGGCCGATGGCTTTCGCTGGCGGGCGATGGGGCGGAAGGGTGTTTTGCGCGATGACACAATGGCTTTGCCGGCAACGAAAAACCCCTGAATTAAGGAGGAGAGATGGCAGAGACAGAAAAGAAGCGTGCCTTTCGAGTTCCGCACGTATACACCATCATTCTCGTCTTGATGGCCGTATTTGCCGTTCTGACCTGGGTCGTGCCTTCGGGTTCGTTTGAACGCCAGGAGGTTAACGGCCGTGAGGTAACAGTTTCGGGCACCTATGAGCCTATCGACAAGGTCTATACGGACGAGGACGGCAACGAGGTTGATCTTCGCCAAGGTGTCTTCGAAGTGCTTGAGGCTCCTGCGATCGGTATCCAGCAAGCGGTCGAGGTCGTTGCGTTCATTTTGATCGTGGGAGGTTCCTTCCAGGTCATCACGGCGACCGGAGCCATCACGAGCGGCGTTGCTCGAGTGGTGAAGAAGTTCAAGAGCAAGGACGTCCTCATCATCCCGATCCTAATGGTGCTCTTTGCCTTGGGTGGCAGCACCTTTGGTATGGCAGAGGAAACGCTTCCGTTCTTTGCGATTCTTATGCCGATCATGATGGCCATGGGCTTCGACTCAATTACGGCGTTCATGACGGTGTTTGTGGGCGCCCGTATCGGATACATCGCATCTACCGTCAATCCGTTTAACGTTCTGATTTCTCAGGGCATCCTCGGCATCCAGGGCAACCCTCAGCTTTGGCTGCGTACTATCGCCCTTGTCGTGCTTACTGCGGTTGGCGTCGCATGGGTTGTAATGTATGCCCTCAAGGTGAAGAAAAACCCCGAAGCGTCCCCCGCTTTCCACGATGATATCGAGAAGCGCAAAGAGTTTGGCGCGGACGAGAATCTCCTCGATAGCGAGTTCACCGGTAGGCAGAAAGCCGTTATGGTTATTTTCGTGCTTGGACTTGCCGCCATCATTTGGGGTCTGGTGGCCCAGGGCTGGTACATGAACGAAATCTCTGCGATTTTCTTGGCCATGGCCCTTCTTTCGGGTGTAGTTTCCGGGATGAACGAGAAGGAGATCGCGGGAGAGTTCGTTAAGGGAATTGCAGACTTCGCGTTCTCGGCCATTGTTGTCGGTCTTGCCCGCGGAATCCTCGTAATCGCCAACGACGGTCTCATCATCGATACGATTCTCAATACGCTCGCCACGGCTCTCACTGGAGTTCCAGCCGTTATCTTTACGAGCATCCTCTATGTCGTGGATAACCTTCTGTCGATCCTCGTTCCGAGCTCCTCGGGCATCGCTGCTCTTACGATTCCCATTTTCGGCCCGCTTGTTGAGCTGATGGGCTTAAACCCCGAGGCTGCAGTTACTGGTCTTTCCATGGGCAGCGCGGCCATGTCTCTCATTTCGCCAACAAGCGCGATGCTCGTTGCCGGTCTTGGCGTCTGCAAGATTCCGCTTGGCCAGTGGTGGAAGGTTGCTTGGAAATTCTTCCTGGTCGTGAGCGTTATCTGCATGGCATTCACTGCGGTTTCGGGCCTTATCCCCCTGCCGTAAAAGCAAAACCCTACATACAGTTGTAAGAAAGAAGGATAGAGATGAACAAAGGACTGAACGTTCATAGCGAGATTGGCGCCCTTAAGAAGGTATGCGTCCATCGCCCCGGTATGGATCTTGTAAACATGAAGGCGGAGGATTTCGACCGCGTCTGGATTCACGACGCGTTCTATTTGGACTATGCCCAGAAGGAGCACGATCAGTTTACCGACCTTCTTCGCGGCGCTGGTGCCGAGGTCGTCTATATGGAAGACCTGGTTGCCGAGACGTTCGATAAGGTCGAGGGCGCGCGTGCTCAGTTCATGGGAAAGTTCATGGACGAGTCGGGTATCAAGAACGCTGCTCTTCGCCAGGCGGTTGTCGAGAAGCTCGATTCCATCAAGGACAACAAGGAGTTTGTCCTTACGGCTATGGGCGGACTGTATGTGCGCGACCTCGAGATCCCGCATGTCGGCGGCTCTCTTGCCAGCCTGGACGGCGACGAGCTGAAGGGCGACGACATGGTCCTCTTCCCCATGCCCGCCTCGTATTTCTCCCGTGACCCCCTGGCCGTCGTGGGCAAGGGCGCTACCATGAACCGCATGTACTGGAATCAGCGCAACCGCGAGGTTATCTTCTACGAAACGGTGCTCCGCAACCATCCCGATTACGCCGGTAGCCCCATCTGGTACGACCACAACAGCGAGTGGCATATCGAGGGCGGCGATATCCTCAACATCAACGCCAAGACGCTCGCCATCGGTATTTCCGAGCGTACCCAGACTGCGGCCATCGATGAGCTCGCCAAGAATATGTTCTGGGGTTCTGATGAGGCCGAAATCGAGAACATCTATGCCATCAAGATTCCGCACGGCTATGCCTACATGCATCTCGACACCGTTTGCACGCAGGTCGATCGCGATAAGTTCACGGTTTATCCCGGCATCTACCAGACGCTTCGTGCCTACCGCCTGACCAAGGGCGATACGGAGGGGGAGGTGCGTATCGAGGAACTCGAGGGCACCTTGCAGCATATCCTCGAGCTTGCGACGGGTATGGACCACATCACCATGATTGAGTGCGGTGGTGGCGACCCGATCGAGGCTTCTCGTGAGCAGTGGAACGATGGTTCCAACACTCTTGCGGTCGCGCCGGGCAAGGTCTGCGTATATGAGCGCAACGTTGTCACTAACGATGCTCTTTACAAGGCCGGCGTCGAGCTGCTCGTCGCCCCCTCCGAGGAGCTTTCTCGCGGTCGCGGCGGCCCGCGTTGCATGACCATGCCGTTCTGGCGTGAGGAAATCTAGTCAGCGTTAGCGTATCTGGGCGGCGTGCGTGCGTCCGCGCCGCCCATCCCCCTTGTGTGTTCCAACAACCGAAAGGACTCAAATCATGGCTCTTAATCTTTCTGGTCGAAGCGTTCTTACCCTGCTTGACTTTACGTCCGAGGAAATCGAGTACATGCTCGACCTCTCAAAGAACTTCAAGGATATGAAGCGCGCCGGTTATCCGCACCGCTTTCTCGAGGGCAAGAACATTGTCCTGCTGTTTGAGAAGACCTCCACGCGCACGCGCTGCGCCTTCGAGATCGGCGGTATGGACTTGGGTATGGGCGTGACCTACCTCGACCCCGGCTCGTCGCAGATGGGCAAGAAAGAGTCCATTGAGGATACCGCCCGCGTACTCGGTCGTATGTATGACGGCATCGAGTATCGCGGCTCCGATCAGTCTATTGTCGAGGAGCTTGCCGCCAAGGCCGGCGTTCCCGTTTGGAACGGCCTGACGAACGAGTACCATCCCACCCAGGCTCTTGCCGATATTCTCACCATGCGTGAGGAGTTCGGCGACACGCGCGGCATGAAGCTCACTTACATGGGCAAGGAGCAGGGCAACGTCAGCGACTCCCTGATGGTTATCTGCGCCAAGCTCGGCATTAACTTCTGCTCCTGCGGACCCAAGGGCGATGTCGAGGGCGCCACGCACTTCGATCCCGAGCTTCTTGAGCGCTGCCAGGAGATCGCCGCTCAGAATGGCTGCACGATCCAGCTCACTGAGGATATCGACGAGGGCGTCAAGGATGCAGACGTGATCTATACGGACGTTTGGGTCGGTATGGGCCAGGCTGAGGAGCTGTGGAAGAGCCGAATCGATCTTCTCTCTCCCTATCGAGTAACGCCCGAGGTCATGGCCAAGGCAAACCCCGGCGCCATCTTTATGCACTGCCTGCCGAGCTTCCACGATACGCAGACCACCATCGGCGCCGAGATTGCCGAGAAGTTCGGCGTGACCGAGATGGAGGTTTCCGACGAGGTCTTTGAGAGCGCGCAGTCTCGCGTGTTCCAGGAGGCCGAGAACCGCATGCATACCATTAAGGCCATGATGTACGCGACGCTTCGCTAGTAGCTGGGAAGTGAACGAACACTATGAGTAAACCGTACGGAAAGCCCGATCGTATTGTCGTCGCCCTTGGCGGCAACGCCCTCGGCAACAACCCCGTTGAGCAGATCGAGGCCGTGAGCAACACCGCTCACGCTCTTCTCGGCCTGATCGAGCAGGGTAACGAGATCATCATCACCCACGGCAACGGCCCGCAGGTCGGCATGATCCAGAACGCCTTCGCCGCTGCCCACGACGCCATCGGCACCCCCGAGATGCCGCTGCCCGAGTGCGGCGCCATGTCCCAGGGCTACATTGGTTATCACCTGCAGCAGGGCATCGGCCGCGAGATGCACAAGCGCTATAAGCGTTGGCACGCCGCCACCGTCGTCACCCAGATTGAGTGCGACCCCGACGATCCCGCGTTCAAGAACCCGACCAAGCCGATCGGCCCCTTCTATACCGAGGAGCAGGCCAAGGAGTTCATGGCCGAGGATCCCTCCAAGGTCTTCGTCGAGGATTCCGGCCGCGGCTGGCGTCGCGTCGTCGCTTCCCCCGATCCCAAGAAGATCGTCGAGGCCGACTCCATCCTCAACCTTCTCGACAACGAGTTCATCGTCATCGCCTGCGGTGGCGGCGGCATCCCCGTCGTCCGCGACTACGAGAACAAGGGCTGCTACAAGGGCGTTCCCGCCGTCATCGACAAGGACCTGGGCGGCGAGCTGCTGGCCGAGGACTGCGATGCTGACGTTCTGTTCCTGCTGACCGCCGTTGAGCATGTCGCCATCAACTTTGGCAAGCCCAACCAGGAGGAGCTCGAGGAGCTCACCGCCGACGAGGCCGAGCGCCTGGCCGACGAGGGTCAGTTCGGCAAGGGTTCAATGGAGCCCAAGGTCCGCGCTGCCATCAAGTTCGCCCGTTCCCGCAAGGGCCGCACCTGCATCATCGGTGCTCTGGACAAGGCCGCCGAGACCATGGCCGGCCTCTCCGGTACCCGCATCCACGAGTAGTCTCTACTCTGTTGCATCTCTCGTGGGTGCCAGGCAAAGCGCCCACAAACTAGCCTCTCTTCATGAGCCCCGCAGTCCGCTCCGACTGCGGGGCTTTTGCTATCGGTGGTCATTGGGGACAGACTTAAATGAGTAGGACCACTCATTTAAGTCTGTCCCCAATGAGTGCCCGATGACTAGTAGTAGGCCCACATGGCTTCGACTTCGTTGAGGACCTCTACGACGCCCCAGCGGCGGGCGCTGCGGCTGGCCGAGTTGGGATCGAAGACTTCAATCTGGTCGGCGTCGTCAATACCGTAAAGTACAATGTAGTGGCCCACGTTGGTAAAGGTGCCCGGCCGAACGGCGGCGATGACGGGCGCTCCCGAACGCAGCGCCTGAGTCATCGAGTCGCGATTGTTATGAAGCTCCGTTCCGTTAAGTCCCAACTGCCACGCACCGCTCGTCATAAACGACCATTCGGTTGCACCGGTGGGGGCGTAATTGCCTGCCTCGGAAAGCGCGCACATATTGACGGGGGTCATATCGGTGCGTCCCGTCTTAAAGATATAGACCATGGTGAGGCACGTAGGCCCGCAGGCATTTTGGCGGATGGTACCGCCGGCGTAAGGCAGCTCCGACCATGCAGGGTCGATCTGATAGATATGGGGCATCGTGCCGGCTTGCCATTGCGAGCGCGGGGTCGAAAAGGCGAAAGAATAACCGGGCGCGACGGGGGCCTTGAGCAGCTTGTCCTCGGCGGTGGGCTCGAGACCGGCCGAGCCGTGGGACATACAGGAGCTCATAAGCACAAAGACCAGACAGATGAGGATAGAGCACAGTGCGAGGCAAAGCCGACGAGCCGGCAGGGCGGGGGCATTCACGTACGATGTCGAGCGGTAGGGCTTGCCGTCGCGTCCGCCTTGGGGATGCGAAAAGAAGCGGTTGATATGGCTGCCGGGCTGACGTGCGCCGTTGCGGCGCAGTTGCGGAACCTCGGCTTGGCGCTGTCGAGTGCGCGCGCCCAAGCGGCTATCTTGCTGTGCGCTTGTGCCCGTGCTCGGACGGCCACTCTGCCGTGTTCTGTTTGTCTGCTGCCGAGACGAAGGCCTGGGTTGCTCTTGAGGGCGTTGCGGATTGCTGCTCGTGGCACTTCTGGGCGTCGGCGTGGTGCGGCCAGCAAGGCGAACGCTTTGTCGCCGTTGATCACCGTCGTTGTATCCGTATGCCATTCGTACCGCCTTGTCTCATGTATAACCTGTCTATCCTACAAAAAAGATGTGCAACAAATGGGTCCGCGCGTCAAAAGCTCGGTAAACGGTACGAAAGGCGCAAAACACACGGCCTCAAAAACATCTCTCTATGCGTCCGATGAGCGTACGCCCGTCGGACGGGCGACAACAATGAGCGGCAAACCGTGCCGTTCGTCCCAAAAACGGCGCCGCTCGTTTTGCAGTTCTGCCTTCGGTCGAGCCACAAGCGGCGCTGCTGTGCCAAGGCCGTATCTTAAAGCCATGAAATAAAAGCGCGCGGCAAAACAGACCGCGCAAGGGGTGACGCCAAAGAGGCGTCAATAAGGAAAGGAGGGGAACAATGGCGGACAAGAACGCAGAAGTTGCAGTCGAAGGTAACGGCGGCATGAAGAAAACGCTTTCGCTCTGGAACTTCTTCACCATCGGTTTCGGTGCCATCATCGGAACTGGCTGGGTTCTGCAGGTCGGCGACTGGATGGTCGTGGGCGGCGGTCCCGTTCCCGCTATGATCGCATTCCTCTTGGGTGCAATCTTTCTCGTGCCCGTCGGAGCTGTTTTCGGTGAGCTCACGGCTGCTATCCCCATCTCGGGCGGCATCGTCGAGTATGTCGATCGTAGCTTTGGCCGTACGCTGAGCTACATCACCGGTTGGCTCCTGGCCCTGGGCAACGGAATCCTGTGCCCGTGGGAGGCCATCGCCATCTCGACCCTCGTGTCCGAGATGTTCGGTAGCCTGCCCGGTCTTGAGTGGCTGCGCGCCGTCAAGCTCTACACCATCCTAGGCGCCGACGTTTACCTGTTCCCGACGCTGATCGCGCTCGGCTTTGCGGTCTACGTCATCTTCCTCAACTTCCGCGGTGCCAGCTCGGCCGCCAAGCTCCAGGCCTTCCTGACCAAGGCCCTGCTCTGCGGCATGCTGCTCGCCATGGGCGTCTCGCTGTTCACCGGCTCGCCGGACAACGCCATGCCCGTATTCTCCCAGGTCAGCGGCGCTGGCGGCGGCAAGGCCGCTACCGAAAGCACCAGCCTGTTCGCCGGCATCGTGTCGGTCCTGGTTCTAACTCCGTTCTTCTACGCCGGTTTCGACACCATTCCTCAGCAGGCTGAGGAAGCAGCTGAGGGCCTCAACTGGAACAAGTTCGGCAAGATCATCTCCTTGGCCCTGCTGGCCGCCGGCGGCTTCTACATGGTCTGCATCTACTCGTTCGGCACCATCCTCGACTGGCATGAGTTTGTTAAGAGCCCGGTTCCCGCGCTTGCCTGCCTCAAGGGCATCAACATGCTCCTGTACCTGGCCATGCTCGTCATCGCCACGCTTGGACCCATGGGCCCGATGAACTCCTTCTATGGCGCCACGAGCCGCATCATGCTCGCCATGGGCCGCAAGGGCCAACTGCCCGAGAAGTTCGCCGAGGTCGACCCCAAGTCCGGCGCTCCCAAGCTCGCCTGCGTCGTCCTGGGCGTCATCACCGTCGTCGGTCCGTTCCTGGGCAAGAACATGCTCATCCCCCTGACCAACGTGTCGGCCCTCGCCTTCATCTTCTCCTGCGGCATGGTCGCCCTCGCCTGCCTGCGCATGCGCTTCACCGAGCCCGACCTGCCTCGTCCCTACGAGGTGCCCGGCGGCAAGTTTGGCATCGGCCTCGCTATCGCTGCCTGCGCCATTATCATCGGCCTGCTCGTGATTCCGTTCTCTCCCGCCTCCCTCAACATGGTGGAGTGGAGCATCGTGATTGGCTGGTTGGCTATTGGCCTGGCCCTCATGGCTTTCACCAATTCCCGCAAAAAGTAGCGCCTAGCCGGGGCGGATCGGGTGCGCGGGACCCTCTCTCCCGCGCACCGAACCCGGCACCACTTGGGTAGCTTTGTGAGGCCTTAACCCAACACGGCCTCGCCCACTATATGGATCCATAAGGAGGAACCATGTCCACTAAGTATGCAATCGTTGGCGGTAAGCTCATCGACGGTACCGGTGCCGAGCCGGTCGAGAACTCCCTCGTTCTCGTCGACGACAACGGCAAGATCGAGTACGCCGGTGCCATGCAGGACCTTCCCGAGGGCGTTGAGGTTATCGACGCCGCCGGCAAGACCGTCCTTCCCGGCCTGATCGACACCCACCTGCACTTCTCGGGCAACCTGACCGACGATGACACCGACTGGGTCATGCAGCCGCTCCTCGAGAAGCAGGCCGTCGCCGTCAAGCAGGCCTACGACTGCCTCACCCACGGTCTCACCACCGTCTGCGAGATCGGCCGCTTTGGTATCCAGATCCGCGACTGCATCGACAAGGGCGTCTTCAAGGGCCCGCGCGTTCTGGCCACCGGCCTCGGCTTCTGCCGCGTTGCCGGCCACGGTGACTCGCATCACTGCAGCCAGGAGCTCAACAAGGAATCGCACCCCTGGGGCGATCAGGTCGACGGTCCTTGGGATCTGCGCAAGGCCGTCCGTCGCCGCCTGCGCGAGAACCCCGATGCCATCAAGATCTGGGCTACCGGTGGCGGCATCTGGCGCTGGGACTCCGGCCGCGACCAGCACTACTGCTCCGAGGAGATTCAGGCCGTGGTCGAAGAGGCAAAGATGGTTGGCATCCCCGTGTGGAGCCACTGCTACAACAACCACGCCGCTGCCTACGATTCCGTTCGCTTTGGCTGCGAGCAGTTGATTCACGGCTTCGATATCGATGAGCGCACCATGGACCTCATGGCCGAGCAGGGCACCTTCTTCACTCCGACGATTGCCTTCCTGCCCACCTGGTACGCCACCTATCCGCCCGTCTACGTCCCCGAGCTGCACGACAAGTACGAGGGCACCCTGGTCGAGAAGGAGCTGCAGCGCAACTACGACTGCCTGCGCGAGGCCAAGAAGCGCGGCGTCGTCATGACGATCGGCTCCGACTCCTTCTCCTTCGTCACCCCGTACGGCACCTGCTCCATCGAGGAGATGTACGAGTTCGTCGACAAGATCGGCTTCACCCCGGTCGAGACCATCACCTGCGCTACCCTCAACGGTGCCAAGATGTGCCATATCGAGGACGAGACCGGTTCCATCGAGGCCGGCAAGTGCGCCGACCTGCTGGTCGTCAACGGTGACGTCGCCGCCGACATCCACGTGCTCAACACCGACAACATGGACGTCATCATGAAGGACGGCTGGATTGTCGAGGCCGGCACCTTCGGCGAGGCAAACAAGTACAGCGCCTAAGCTACCGTTCATCGATGGTTTGATGTAAAACACAGTATTTGATTGCATAATGCAATGGAGAGGGTCGCTTGCGGCCCTCTTTATTGCTATGGGGTGCGTCAGTAAGAAGGGGATGACAGTGGATCTCAATAGGCTGATTCTGGGCAAGAGCTACAACTCTACCAAGGTCTTTCGTACCGCTCAGCATGTGGTTCAAGCCATCTTGCTCGGTATTGTCGTTCCACTGCTTATCCTGCTGCTCATCTGGGATCTAACCGATAATCCCAATCCCGTTCCGGCCGTTGTCGTCATTGCCGGCTTGGTCATGCTGTGCTTCTTCTTCTCGTACGTCTTTGTCGTTCCCGACGACCTCACATCGAGCGCAACCGACCGCACGCTCGCCATCGCATCAAAAATATTCGCCTACACGTCGCGCGGCCTTACGCCCGAAGCTGCTCTGGGCGCCTCTAAGATCATCCTGTCCGAAACTATCGCCTCTGCCATCTGCTTTACCGACGGCAGGCAGGTGTTGGCGAGCTGGGGCGAGGACTCGGCAAAATGCCCCGCGGGCACCCCGGTGGTACTGCGGACTACGCTCAACGTGATCAACAGCGGTGAGCAAAGCGTGTTCTCGCGCGATGCCTCGACCGAGACAGGTGGCTACTTTCCGCGCCTGCGCGCCGGTATTGTCGCACCGCTTACCGTGCGCGGGCATTGCGTGGGCACGCTCGAGCTGTATTATCCCCGTCTGAGCAGCATCGATATGCGCCAGACGGCGCTTGCCTCGGGCTTTGCCGACCTCATTTCCACGCAGCTTGCGAGCTTTGAGCTCGAGCGCCAGGACGAGCTTACGGCCCGCGTGGAGCTGCGCGCCTTGCAATCGCAGGTCGATCCTCATTTTCTGTTTAACACCATCAGCACCATCGTGTCGCTCGTTCGAACCGAGCCCGACAAGGCGCGATCGCTGCTGATCGACTTCTCCAACTACTACCGTCAGACGCTTTCTGATTCCGATACCCTCACAACGCTCGAGCACGAGGTGGAACAGGGCACTCGCTATATCAATCTTATGCAGGCTCGTTATGGCGACGGCCGTCTGCGCGTCTCGGTCGATATCGACTTTGAGGTGCGCGATTGCATGGTGCCGCCGTTTATCTTGCAGCCGTTGCTCGAAAACTGCATCAAGCACGCGCAGCGCGAGACCGAGCCGCTTTCTATTCATGTTAGGGCTTTCGAGACCGATGACGGTTTGGAGATCATCGTCGAGGACGATGGCATCGGTATGAGCGAAGAGGTCTGCGCGCATCTGTTTGAGCAGCATCGCTTGGAGGAGCCCGAGAGCATTACCGCCGACGGCTCCGTCAAGCGAGGTTGCGGCCTGGCGCTCTTCAACGTGCTTCAGCGCATCCATTTCTTTTACGGAGAAGATTCCGGCATGCGCGTGAAGTCCCAGGAGGGCGTGGGAACGCAGGTCATCGTCGAGCTGAACGGCGAGCCGCATGAGCCGGCGCCGTTGACGGCGTAGCACGCGGTTGGATTGAGAGAAAAAGAGGGGAAGCACATATGTCCGAAGGCTGGAACATCTTGGTGGTTGATGACGAGCCTCCCATTAGGGCTGAGCTACGCTATCTGTTGGAAAAGGATGCGCGTGTGGGTCAGATTGCCGAGGCGGGCAATGTCACCGAAGCCGTGGAGTCGATTCTGTCGAACAAGCCCGACGTGCTGTTTTTAGACATTACCATGCCCGGTCGCTCGGGAATTGAGCTTGCCGAGACGCTGCAGAACCTAAAGACGCCGCCGGTGGTTGTGTTTGTGACAGCGTTTGCCGAATTTGCCGCCGATGCGTATAACCTCGATGCGGTCGACTATGTCGTCAAGCCGGTCGAGGACGCACGCCTGTCAAAGGCACTCGACAAGATCGAGGCAGCCTTGGGTGCCCGTCGTGTTATCCATGCTCCGCGCCAACCTTTGCGTCTGACGGTGGATCGCGGTGGCAAAAAGGTATTCATCCCCGTGGCGGATGTCTGCTACTTTGAGGCGCGCGCCGATTTTTGCAACGCCGTCTGCGCCGAGGGAACATATCTGATCAATGAGTCGATTTCTTCGCTCGAGCGTCGCTTGGCCTCCGAGGGCTTTATCCGTGTCCACCGTAGCTATCTGGTCAATTTGGAGGACGTGCACAATGTCGAGGTCGGGTCCACCGGTCTTATGGAGCTCAGGCTCGATCGCGTAACCTCGACGGTGCCCGTGTCCCGCCGTCGCGCTGCCGAGGTTAAAGCACACTTGGGGCTTGCGTAGACGGTCTGCGTGCCGTCGTTTACCATCGCAGGTTTGGCATGGGCGCGCGGTGGGCATAATGGGTGGCATCGAATGAAATCGAAAGGATCATTATGCCCGCGCTTATCACCCATCATCTGTTTGGCGAGGAAAGCATCGACCGTCTTCCGCAGGGCGTCATCACGTCCGATGAAGAGCGCATTGCCTTTATCTTGGGCAACCAAGGCCCCGACCCGTTTTTCTTTCACATTCTGACACCGCGTGTTTCCGACTGCACGCTGCTGGCGCAGGTCATGCATCGGTCGCGCATGTCTCGCCAGTTCGCGTGCCTGCGCGACGGCGTGTCGCATCTGCTGCCGCGCGACGCCAGCTTGGGTCGCGCCTTTGCGCTGGGCCTGCTGTCTCATTACGTGCTCGACCGCAACGCCCATCCTTTTGTCTATGAGCAGCAGTTTGGCATCGTGGAGTCCGATTCAGAGCTTGAGGATTCGAGCAGTCAGGTTCATGCCGTGATCGAGAGCGACCTGGATGTACTGATGCTGCAGCTTAAACGCGCCGGCGCTACGGTCGACGATTACCCGCCGGCGGGCGAGATCGTCACCACCGATCGCATCAATCGCGTGGCCGGCGTGCTGATGAGCTATGTTGCCGGACGCGTGTACGGCATTGACATTCCGGCGGGGGAGTACGGTGCTGCCGTTGCCAATATGCAGCGACTTTACCGCGCGATTGAGCCGGCCGGCTCCGCAAAGACGCGCGCGATCTCGCTGGTTGAGGGCTTGGTGCACGACTACTCGCTGCTCGATGGCCTTGCCCATCGCGTGACGACGGAGCTGCCCGAGCGCACCGGTAACCTGGGCCATCTGACATGGAAGAATCCCTTTACCGACGAGGTCTCGAACGAGAGTTTCCCCGAGGTCTTTGATCGCGCGCTGGTCGATTACGAGTGCACGGTCGCACGTTTTATCGAGACCGGTGACATGGATGCCGTGACCAGTCACGTCAACTACAGCGGTTGCGTGCTCAATGCCGATGAGGAGTTCGACCGCGAGGAATAGGGCCCGTGCGTGCCCCTTTGCCGAATCCTTACCGGCGGTTCTGGACAATTGGGGTACGATGAACTAACTGCATATCGGGCGAATACGAAGGGTCCCTGTCCATGAAATACACCAAGCTCGAGCGTAACTGGGTTATGTATGATGTGGGCAATTCGGCCCTTGTGCTGCTCAATACCTCGGTGGTGCCCATTTACTTTAACGCCATCAATACCGGCGCTTCCTCGGCCGACCTGGTGGTCGCTTGGGGCAATGCGCAGACGATCGCCTCGCTGGTCATCGCCATGCTCATGCCCATTCTGGGCGCGCTTGCCGACTACGCCGGCAACAAGATCAAGTTCTTCTTGGGCTTCTTCCTCACGGGCCTGGTGCTTTGCCTGGCGCAGGCTATCCCAATGTCCGCCATGGCATTTTTGACCGTGTACGTGCTGTGCACCATCGGCCTTAACTCTTCTATGACGTTCTACGACGCCATGCTGCCCGACATTACCACCGACGAGCGCATGGACGCCGTGTCCAGCTCGGGCTATGCCTGGGGCTACATCGGTTCCACCGTGCCGTTCGTCATCTGCCTGGCGCTCATCATGGGTGGCCCCGCTCTTGGCGTCCCCACCATGCTGGCAACGCGTCTGTCGTTTATCATCACTGGTGCCTGGTGGCTCATCTTTACCCTGCCGCTCATTCGCACCTATAAGCAAAAGTACGGTCGCGAGCGCGGTCCCGAGGACACTATCGGCCACATCGTGGGCGGTGTGTTCTCCGAGGTCGGACACACCATGCGCGAGATCGCCCACAACAAGACCGTGCTGGTCTACATGATCGCGTTCTTCTTCTATATCGACGGTGTGCACACGGTCATTTCCATGGCTACCAGCTACGGCTCGGCTTTGGGCATCGATTCGACCCAGTTGGTCCTGGCGCTGCTCGTCACGCAGTTCGTGGCCTTTCCATCCGCCATCATCTACGGCAAGCTCGCCGGCCGCGTGGGCACGCTCAACATGATCTTGGTGGCAGTCGCCGCCTATATGGGCATTGTGCTGTTCGCCGCGTTCTTCCTAAAGACCGCCTTTGAGTTTTGGGTGCTTGCCATTATGGTCGGCCTGTTCCAGGGCGGCGTGCAGGCGCTCAGCCGTAGCTACTTTGGCCGCATTATCCCCAAGGAAAAGTCCAACGAGTACTACGGCTTCTTTGACATCTTTGGTCGTTATGCAAGCGTTATGGGCACCTTCCTGGTGTCGGTCGTCACCTCGCTGACCGGCAACCCGTCGCTGGGCGTCCTTTCCATTAGCGTGCTGCTGATCGTTGGCTTTATGCTGCTGGTCCGCCTGTCCCGCATGACTCGGGCGGCAGAGCATGCCGCATAGGAGCGAGCGGCTATTGTGCCTGTCCACGGTACTCTTTTGGGGTTATCCGCAATAAACATTGCGACTTGCGAGCAATGATTTGCCCAAGTGGGTATGATGGAATCAGCTAGGTCGCGGGGCGTCGCCTGTGTTTGGCGGCGCCCCGTTTTTGTGTTGCAGGGAGGGTAAGGCATGAACGCCACGGTCGTGATTCCAACGTATTGGGCGGGCGATGACGCTTGCGCAAACGCCCCTGGCACCTATGACCATTCGACGCGACTCAACGCCGACAATCCCGAACTCGACCGCTGCCTGGCCTCGCTTGAGCAGGTACGTGACATCCCGCGCATCATCCTTTTGGTGGTCTGTCCCGTTTCTGCCACAGCCGATGTGTCGCTGCGCGTGCACGAGATTGTCGACGCGCATCCCACGCTCAAGGTCACCGTTGTCACCAACACCCAGGCCTCGCGCATCGCAGACCGGGTTGCTCAGATCGCGCCCAAGGGTTCGGGCGAGTGCGTGAGCCTGCGAGGCTACGGTGCCATCCGCAATATGGGGCTAGCCTGCGCCGCTGTGCTGGGGCATGACGCGGTTATCTTCTTGGATGACGATGAGACTGTCATCGACGCCGACTTCATGAAGCGCGCGACCTATGCGTTGGGGCAGCAGACGCGTCAGGGCTTGCCGATCTTGGTCAAGAGCGGCTATTTCTACGATCGCGACGGCTCGCCGCTGGCTCCCACGGACAAGGCGGGCATCTGCCATCGTTGGTGGACCAAGCGCATCGAGTTCAACCGTTGGATGAAAAAGGCGCTCTCGGGCACCCGCATCTCGCGCTCCAACTACGTGTGCGGCGGCCTGATGGCCCTGCACGCCCGCGCCTTTACGCGTGTGGCCTTTGACCCGTTTATCACCCGCGGCGAGGACTTGGATTACCTCTTTAACATGCGCATGTTTGGCTACGACGTGTGGTTCGATAACGAGTGGACCGTGCGCCATCTGCCTCCGGAGTCCGAAAAGCGCTCACCGCGCTTTATGCAGGATGTATACCGTTGGTACTACGAACGGGCCAAGTTGACATTCGCCGCGCATCAAAAGGAGCTCATTCCCGTTACGGCGGCATCGCTCATGCCCTACCCGGGCCCGTGGATTTCGCGCGAGCTCGACGACCGCGTGCGCAAGACCGCTATGGTCCGCAGCGTGTTTACCCGCGAGCATGAGGGCTACCTGCGCATCTGGCGCCATGGTATCGACGAGGCAAAGGCCTATGCGCGCCAAAACGCTGCAAGCTACCTGCGTTTCCAGAGCTTTTGGCCCAAAATCATGGACGGGCTTTGGCGTGACGCACAACTGATCAGTATCCTGGAGGGGGCCGAATGATCGACCGCCGCGCCCAGCGCGATAGTTCAATATCAATCTTTCGCATCATTGCCGTTGCCTGCGCCATTTGCGTGCTGGTGTACTTTATTTTTGCCTTGGTGACCGGTATCGAGCCGATCGCCACGGTGATTGCCTGCGCGCTGCTGTGCATCTTTCTGTGCATCTTTATCTTTTTGACGCTCAATCCCGATTCGGTGCGCTCCCAGTACACCGAGGAGACGCTCTCGGTGGCCTCGGCCATGCTCGAGGACATTAAGGGCGGTCTGACGCAGGAGTCGGCGCGTTTGGTGTGCCGGCGCATTTTGCCCGAGACGCGCGCCATGACGGTGGCCATCACCGACGAGGACAACGTGCTTGCCTGCGCGGGCGAGTTTGAGGAAAAACTGCTGCCCGATACTCCCATCCACACGCTTGCCACACGCTACGTTATCGAACATGGCATCGTGCAGTCGTTCAACCGTATGGTGGATGTCGTGGGCTCGGACGGCTCGCACAACCAAGTCCCCGCCGGCATTATCGCCCCCATCAAGGTGGGCGATCGTACCGTCGGCACGCTCAAGTTCTACTACAAGACCCCGCGCGCCGTCGACCGTACCCAGTACGCGCTTGCCTCGGGCTTTGCCGAGATCTTGTCCACGCAGCTCGCCATCCACGAGCTCGAGGTGCAAAAGGAACTCACGGCGCGCGCCGAGGTGCGTGCGCTGCAGGCGCAGATTAACCCGCACTTCCTGTTCAACACGCTGAACACCATTGCATCGTTTACGCGCACCGACCCGCTGCGGGCCCGCGAACTGCTTCGTGAGTTCTCATCGTTCTATCGTGCCACGCTCGACAACTCGGGATTGCTTATTCCGGTCTCGCGCGAGGTCGCACAGACCAGGCGCTACCTTACCTTTGAGAAGGCCCGCTTTGGCGAGGACCGCGTGCTTGCGACGTTCGATGTGTCCGAGGACGTGGAAGATACGCTGGTGCCGGCGTTCGTGATCCAGCCGATTGTCGAGAACGCCGTACGTCATGGTATGGGCGATGACGACGCCCTGAGGATCGACGTGACCGTTCACCAAGACGGCGAGGATGCAATCTTGATTGCCGTGGCCGATAATGGCGTGGGCATGGATGAGGGTACCGCCGCCAGACTGTTTGACGAGCGTTCTGCCCGTCCCGACGCCAGCTCTCCCCAGGGTGGCGGCGCCGGTGTGGCCATGCACAATATTTCGGAGCGCATCCATCGCTTTTATGGGCCGCACTCCTATACGCGTGTCGAATCGGCGCCGGGCAAGGGCACCAAAGTGCTCCTTCATCTTGATTTGTCAGAGAGCATCTTCGACATTCAAGAGTAAAATAAAAGGCTACGGGCTCAACGTCATGCGACGGATGCCCGGCGTAGTTAGTTGACGAAAGGTTTTATCCCTATGCTGCGTGCGATGATTGTGGATGATGAGGCGCCGGCTCGCTCGGAGCTTCGCTTCCTGCTCGAGCAAACGGGCAAGATCGGCACGATCACGGAGGCGTCGAGCGTCCGCTCCGCCATCGAGATGCTTATGGAAAGTCGCGTGGATGTCGTGTTTCTCGATATCTCGATGCCCGGTGCCTCGGGCCTGCAACTTGCCGAGGCGCTGCATAAGCTCAAAAATCCGCCGGCGATCGTGTTTGTGACTGCGTATAGTGACCATGCGGTCGAGGCATTCGACGTGGATGCCGTCGATTATCTGATGAAGCCGGTCGAGGAAGCTCGCTTGGATTGCGCGATCGAGAAGGTCATGCAACGCACCAAGCCGGTTACGGACAGCAAGGTGACCATCGAGCGTATCCCGGTGGAAAAGGGCGGCCGCAAGGTGCTCATTCCCGTGGACGACATTCGCTTTATCATGGCCAAGGACGATTACTCCTGCATCTATACCGTCGATGATCGCTTTTTGTCGACGACCTCGCTGGCGCAGTTTGAGGCCAAACTCTGCGACTTTGGCTTCTTCCGTGTTCACCGCCGCTATATCGTCAACTTGGCGTGCGTCACGGATGTGGAGACGGTGCCCTCGGGCGCCATCCAGCTGGGCATTACGGGCGTCGACGAACGCGTGCCGGTTTCGCGCCGCCGCGTCGTGCCGCTCAAGAAGGCTCTGAGTCTCTAGCACACTGGCCCCGCAGCCCTGTAGACCCATCGTCTGCGGAGCCGTGGGGCCTTTTTGTATGTATCTGCCGAATCGTTTTTTGCGGAAGGGATCCCATGAACAGTGCAAGCGCCAAGCGTATCGACATCATCTCGGACACCCACGGCTATCTTTCGCCTGCGCTCCTGGATGAGCTTGAGGGCGCAGACCTGATTATCCACGCCGGCGACCTCACGTCAGAGATGGACTACGAGCACCTATGCACCATCGCCCCCGTGCGGGCCGTACTGGGCAACAACGATTACTACCGCGACTACGGCCCCGATGTAGACCGTCTTGCGCTCTTTACCTACGAAGGCCTTAAATTCGCCGTAGCCCACTACCGCGAAGACCTTCCGGTGGGATCCGTAGACGTAGCCATCAACGGCCACACCCACGTAACCAAAGAAGCCCAAGTGGGCCGTTGCTTAGTCCTCAACCCGGGCAGCGCCAGCTACCCCAGAGGCACCCGAGGCCCCACCATGGCCAGAATGCTAGTAAAAGACGGCAAGATCCTAAGCACTAAGTTTATTGACCTAGAGTAATCACAACAAAAACGGGGGATGCAGATGCGTCCCCCCGTTTCCATTTGAGCCAAAGGCGGAAGTTCAACAAGATCCATCAGACCAACCCCGCCGAGGAGCATGCGGGCTAGCCGCGCAGCGGCGCACGCCCGCAAAACTGATTGAACAATGTGACGGCAGGGAGGGTCTCCGGGGCTGAGGGCGGGGGTTAAGTTTGTCGCGAGTTCCGCACGCAAAGGAAAGCACTTAATGTGCTTTCCGTCTTGCGC